>CACGAG010000004.1 GCA_902571005.1 uncultured Pelagibacteraceae bacterium | reverse complement strand
ATTTTTAATCAATTAAAGTATTTATTAATATGAGCCCCAAACATAAATTGCTGCAAATAAAAATAGCCAAACAACATCAACAAAATGCCAATACCAAGCAGCAGCCTCAAACCCAAAATGATGGTCAGATTTAAAATGGCCAGCAATCGATCTTCCAAGGCAAACAATTAAGAATATTGTTCCAATTAGAACATGAAAACCATGAAAGCCCGTTGCCATATAAAAAGTTGCTCCATAGATGTGCCCAGAAAATGAAAAATCAGCATGCATGTATTCATAAACCTGAAAACCAGTGAACACTACACCAAGTCCTACCGTGCACCATAGTCCCTGTATTAGCTCTTTTCTATTGCCTTCTAGCAATGCATGATGAGCCCAGGTAACTGTTGTTCCTGATAAAAGTAAGATTAACGTATTGATTAGAGGTATATGCCATGGATCCATAAGATGAATATCTGGTGGAGGCCATATAGCTCCTATTTGTTCTGTAGGGAATAAGCTTGCGTTGAAATATGCCCAAAACCAAGCAACAAAGAACATAACTTCTGATGCAATAAATAAAGTCATGCCGTATCTAAGGCCAATTTGAACAACTGGAGTGTGATGACCTTGATGTTCGCCCTCTATAATCACATCTCTAAACCACATGTATGAGACATAGATAACAATTGCTAAACCAATTATCATTGTCCACATGTCATCGGTCCTAAAATAAACAACCGCACCAACGCATGCGATTAAAGCTCCAATAGACGCAAGAAGGGGCCAAGGACTTGGATCAACTAAATGGTATTCATGTGTTCTTTTTGTATTTTCTGAGCTCATATCTAATTATGTATCACTGTTTTCATAAAAGGTATAGGACAAAGTAACTTCTGATAAATCAGAAATGTATTTATCATTTTCAATTTCAGGATCTATAAAAAATGAAACTGGCATAATTTTAGTTTCATTAGCCATGAGCTCCGTTTCTTGAAAACAAAAGCATTCAATTTTGTTAAAGTACTTTCCTGCCTCAGTTGGTGATACATTATAAACAGCTGTACCGCTTAGAGTTTGGTCTGTATTATTCTCTATCACATAATTAATCAGTTTATTTTCACCTATCTTTAATTGATGAATTCTTTGCTCAGGATAGAATTCCCAGTCGAGGGTAGAGCCAACGTTGGAGTCTAATCTAACATTGATAGTTTTATCGATAGAATAAATGCTTTCAGAAGAATACACATTTGGAGTGCCTCCAAATCCTGTAACTTTACAAAAATAGTTGTATAGAGGCACTGACGCATAAGCTAAAGCGATCATAGTGATAACTATTCCTATTAATCCAATCGCAGTGATGCTGTTGTTTGACTTGATAAAATTCATTTAAATAGTTCCCAACTTATAAACAGTGTAAGAGAAAAATAAAGCCACAAAGAAAACTAGTACGAGGGCAGTTATTATATTTCTTTTTTTTATTTTTTTATCCATCAGTAAATATTCCATAGTAAATTATCGATTAATAGAATTGAGAAAATATTAAACAGATAAATAATTGAAAAATAAAATAGCATTTGAGCTTTTCGCTCAAGTAAGCCATCTTTCATCCACGATCTTTTGAGATCAAATGCCAAATAAATGAAAAAAATACTTAGAGCTGTTGACGAAACTCCAAAGAACAAAGAATAGTATGAACTCATAATTAAAGTAAGTGGCAATAAGGTAATTGAGTATGCGATAATTAAATTTATCGTTTTACGCTCACCAACAATCAGTGGCATCATTGGAATTCCAGCCCTTTTGTAATCATCAGATTTATAAAGTGCAAGAGCCCAGAAATGAGGAGGCGTCCATAGAAAAATTAACATGAAAAGAAGGCAAATCTCAGTTGAGACTCCTCCTGTCACAACTGCCCAACCGATCATCGGAGGAAAGGCTCCCGCTGCACCTCCTATCACAATATTTTGAGGTGTCCTCTTTTTAAGCCATATTGTGTAAACGAATATATAAAAGCAAATTGTCATTAAAAGTAATCCTGCAGCTGCTAAATTTGAAACCAAGTAAAGCATTGATACAGCAATTATTGAGAGTGTTATGCCGTAGATGAGTGCCCCATTAGCGCTTATTTGGTTTGTTGGCAACGCTCGATCTTTTGTCCTATTCATTAATTTGTCAGTATCTCTCTCATACCACATGTTTAGTGCTCCTGAAGCGCCAGAACCAATTGAGATAGCAAGAATTGCAAGCAAAGCTGTAGTAAAACTTAAACTTCCAGGTGCGATTATCATTCCTACAAAGCTTGTAAATATAGAAAGTGACATGACCCTTGGTTTAAGCAAGGAAATGTATAGAACTAGTTTTGTCGCAATAGAACCTAGCCCAAATTCCTGTTTGTTAGAAACTGAGGTAATATTTGCCATTGTAATTTCTACTTAACTTTTGGTAGCTCCTCAAACTGGTGGAATGGTGGAGGAGAAGGCAATGTCCACTCAAGTGTTGTGGCTCCCTCACCCCATGGGTTGTCAGCACAATCTCTAACTTTCATGAGAGCGTGTACTAACATTATAAAGAATACTGCCAAACCAAGGACTGATATGAATGAGCCAATTGAGGAAATATAATTCCATCCAGCGTAAGCATCAGGGTAGTCAACATAACGTCTTGGCATTCCCGCTAAACCTAAGAAGTGTTGTGGGAAGAATATTATATTCACTCCAATAAAAGTTAACCAAAAATGCAGCTTGCCCAAAAACTCTGAGTAGTTTCTGCCAAACATTTTACCGAACCAATAATAGAAACCAGCAAATATTGCAAAAACAGCTCCCATAGAAAGAACGTAATGAAAATGTGCAACGACATAGTAAGTGTCGTGCAGCGAATGATCAATTCCTGCATTTGCAAGAACAACACCTGTCACACCACCTACAGTGAATAGAAAAATAAAGCCTATAGCCCATAACATTGGTGTTTTAAGATCTACCGAACCACCCCACATAGTAGCAATCCATGAGAAGACTTTAATTCCGGTAGGCACAGCAATTACCATCGTGGCAAAAACATAATAAGCTTTTACATCTGCGTCCATGCCAACAGTGTACATGTGGTGAGCCCAAACGATAAAACCCAGGAAACCAATAGATACCATTGCATAAGCCATTCCAAGATAGCCAAAGACTGGCTTCTTCGAAAATGTTGCTACAACGTGACTCACAATTCCAAAGCCTGGCAAAATTAAAATATAAACCTCAGGGTGACCAAAGAACCAAAATAGGTGTTGAAAAAGTACTGGGTCTCCACCTTCAGCTGCACTAAAGAAAGTTGTCCCAAAATTTCTATCTGTAAGAAGCATTGTGATTGCACCAGCCAATACTGGTAATGAAAGTAGTAAAAGGACAGCTGTCACAAGAATTGACCACACAAATAAAGGCATTTTATGAAGAGTCATTCCAGGAGCCCTCATATTAAAAATTGTCGTTATAAAGTTAATTGCACCAAGAATTGATGATGCTCCAGCAAGGTGTAATGAGAAGATTGCTAAATCCACTGCAGGGCCTGGCGAACCTAAGTTAGCAGACAATGGTGGATATATGGTCCATCCTCCTCCAACGCCTGCACCACCTGATGTTCCCTCAACAAATAATGATGCGATAAGTAATATTAATGATGCTGGCAATAACCAAAAAGAGATATTATTCATTCGTGGGAAAGCCATATCTGGAGCGCCAATCATAAGCGGCACAATCCAGTTTCCAAAACCACCAATCATAGCTGGCATAACCATAAAGAAAATCATGAGTAAACCGTGACTTGTTACTAAAACATTATATAAATTATGGTCACCTCCCAATATCCCATCTCCAGGATACATTAGCTCCATTCTCATCAGAACAGACATTCCAGTTCCTACTAAACCTGCTATGACGGCAAATATTAAATAGAGAGTTCCAATATCTTTATGATTTGTTGAGTATAGGTATCTTCTCCAGCCAGTTGGGTGATGATCGTGACTGTCTACCTGGTCTGCTGTAATATCTGCCATTTATATATTTCTCCTCTAAATAAAATATTTTATTTTTTAGCCATTTCAAATGTATCGTCACTGTAATTAATCTCTGAAGATGCATACTCAGATTTAGCAAATTCGATCCACTCTTCAAATTCTTTATTTGAAACAACTTTTACATTAATGGGCATAAATGCATGTTTTGGACCACAAAGTTCTGAGCATTGGCCATAATAAATTCCTTCTGTATTAGCCTTAAACCATGTTTCATTTAATCTTCCCGGTACAGCATCCATCTTGACACCAAATGCTGGAATTGTCCAAGCGTGCAGTACATCTGCTGAAGTTAACTGAAGTTTGACCACTTTATCTACTGGTACAACAATTTGAGTATCAGTCTCTAACAATCTTAACTTTGGATCTGATAGCTCATGATCAGCAAGCATGTTAGCATCAAAAGAGATATCATCGAAATCAGGGTACTCGTAAGTCCAATACCATTGATTGCCGATAGCCTTAATTGTTATATCTGCTTTTGGTATTGTTTCAGAAACGTAAAGTAATCTGAAAGATGGAATAGCAATAATAATTAACAATATTACTGGAATTACAGTCCACAATATTTCAATTGTTGTGTTATGTGTTGTCGTGGAAGCAACATGATTACGGCTGCTATTAAATCTAAACATGATATATAGCAGAAGACCAAGTACTAAAAGTGATATGCCCGTAATGATAGGCATTAAAATATAACTATGAAATGATATAATGTCTGACATTAGATCAGTTGCAGGCTGTTGAAAGCTTAGCTGCCAATTTTCAGAAATGCCTTCGTTTGCTAGAGAAAAAGACGGTATTAGAAGAAAAAATAATATTTTAATAATATTTTTCATAGAGAAATTATTGATTTAATGTTTTGAGCTATTACGTAATATATACTGCTTAATTTGCATTAAACTACTCATTATTTCGCGACAGTTTGACGCAATTTTTGCTAGTTTTTAGGGTTTTTTTAATATATTTTATAACGATATTTTTTATTCAGAACAATTCGAGATGATTAACAAAAAAATAGAGAATCAGTCCAATGACAGCCTCTTTTTCAACAGAAGCAATTTAGATAACTCAAAAGTTGATAAAATTGTATCAGATGCTTTGCACAAAGCAGACGATGGTGAACTTTTCATGGAATTCTGTGAAAGTGAGAGCTTTGTATACGATGATCAAAGGTTAAAGAGTGCTTCATTTGATACATCAAAGGGTTTTGGATTAAGAGCTATAGCTGGCGAAAGTTCGGGCTACGCTCATTCATCCGATATTGATGAGAACGCTCTAAAAAAAGCCAGTGAAACAGTAAATTTTATCACAAAAGACCATAATGCAAATTTCAACGCTAATTTTTCAAAAACCAACAGAAAACTTTACAATGAGATAAATCCAATTAATGAAACTGAATTCTCAGAAAAAGTTGAAACTCTGAAAAAAATTGATGAATATGCTAGGTCAAAAAATCCAAATGTTAAGCAAGTTTCAGCATCACTAAACGGTGAATGGCAGGCTGTGAGAATTTACAGGCCTGGTGGAATTATGATTGAGGATCTTCGCCCTCTTGTAAGACTTTATGTATCAATCGTTCTTGAAAAGGATGGACGTCAGGAAAATGGTAGCAGAGGTTCAGGCGGTAGAGTAGATTACTCAACTTTCTTAAATTCCTCACATTGGCAAAATCAGGTAGATGAAGCAATCAATCAGGCTGAAATAAATCTTACTTCTGTTGACACTCCTGCAGGTGAAATGGATGTAGTTCTTGGACCAGGTTACCCGGGTGTATTGTTACATGAAGCAATAGGACATGGGCTTGAGGGTGATTTTAATAGAAAAAAAACTTCTGCATTCTCTAACCTTATGGGAGAAAAAATTGCTGACGAATCAGTGACAGTTGTTGACGATGGCACGATTGACTCTCGTCGAGGATCTCTAAGCGTTGATGATGAGGGTACACCAACTAACTGTACAACGTTAATTGAAAATGGAATTTTAACTGGATACATGCAGGACAGATTAAACTCAAAACTGATGGGTGTTAATCCTACAGGGAATGGCAGAAGAGAAAGTTATGCTCACTTACCCATGCCTCGTATGACAAATACATATATGTTATCTGGTAATCGCCATCCCGAAGAAATTCTAAAATCAGTTAGGAATGGCCTATACGCTGTGGATTTCGGAGGTGGCCAGGTTGATATAACGAGTGGTAAGTTTGTATTCACTTGTACTGAAGCTTACAAAATAGAAAATGGTAAGGTTACAAACCCTGTAAAAGGTGCAACGCTAATTGGTAACGGTCCTGATGTTTTAAAAAGAGTTAAGATGGTTGGCAATGACTCAAAAATGGATACAGGTATAGGGACGTGCGGGAAAGACGGTCAAAGTGTTCCAGTTGGAGTAGGTCAGCCTACGATGTTGATAGAAAATCTTACTGTTGGAGGTACGGCGACGGCTTAGCTTACTTGTCTTTCTTGATCCTTCCAATACGGTTCTCTCAATACTTTTTTCAAAACTTTTCCACTAGCATTTCTTGGAACTTCATCGATAAAATCTACTGATTGGGGTTTTTTATAGCTTGCAATTCTGTCTTTACAGAAGCTTATCAAATCATCCTCAGTTACATTTGAGCCTTCCTTTTTCACGATACAAGCTTTAACTACCTCACCATATTTTTCGTCTGGAACACCAATAACCGCGGCATCAACGACATCAGGGTGTGCAAATAAAGCTGCTTCAACTTCGGTTGAGTAAATGTTCTCACCTCCAGACACAATCATGTCTTTTATTCTATCTTGTATAAATACAAATCCTTCTTCGTCCATTCGACCAGCATCACCTGTATGCATCCACCCACCTTTAAGCGCTTTCTCACTTTCCTCTTTTTTATTCCAATAACCTTTCATAATTTGAGGTCCCTTAGCGCAGATCTGACCTATTTCTCCAATGGGAAGAGGGTTATCATTTTCATCTCTTATTTCAACTTGTGTATCGATTGCAGGTCTGCCGCATGATTTTAATAGTTCAGGTTTTTCATTAAGCGCACGAATATGTTCTTCTGGAGTCATTAGACAAATAACAGCGACGGTCTCTGTCATTCCAAAACCTTGTCCAAATTTACACTTAAAAACATCCATTGCCTTTTTGAGAGTTTCTGGAGCGATTGGCGAGGCTCCATAATGTATCTGATCTAAATCATTATATTCGTTACTCGCAACATTTGGCACTGATACTAAGCAAGCTTGAATCATTGCAGGGACCAGTACTGTATGCGTAATTTTTTCATTTGCTAGACAGTCTACTACATCTTGCGGAATAAAATCCTCTTGAATAACTATTGTTCCACCTATTGCAATGCATCCACACATATTAATCATTGCTGCAGCATGATACATTGGTGCCACCAAAAGAGTTCTCGAAGGCCTTGGTAAAGTTAAACTATTTAAATACTGTCTTATGTTAGCAGAAACATTTCTTTGTAAAAGAACTGCGCCTTTTGGATGGCCTGTAGTACCACTTGTGTACATTTGATATACGTCATCATTTTCATCGATTTTTAAAGTTGGTTTTTCATTCGAACTATCTGAAAGCCAATCATAAAAATCCTGAAATTTTTCGATGCTATTATCAAGCGATATAGAAATATATTTTTTTATATTTTTTAACTCTGATGAAATCTGATTTATTCTATCCGAATATTCATTACCTTTGACTATTATGAGTTTGGCTTCAGAGTCATTTATTATGTATGCCCACTCTTGGTCCGCTAAACGATAATTCAGTGGAACAGGTACAGCACCAACTTTTGATGCTGCGTAATACATAATTGCCATTTCAGTACAATTTTTTGCAAGAAATGCAAATCTATCTCCAACTTCTAAACCCTCATAAACAAGTTTGTTGGCCAATTGATTGCTTAATAAATTTGCTTCTTGATAAGAAAGCGAATTTCCTTCAAATTCAGAAAAGGGGAAATTAGGATTTTTATCTGCTCCATTTTCTAAATACTCGTGTAATAACATGAGAAAATTTTATATAATTATTTTTTTTCTACAAGCTCAATTAAAGAATGTATCTTTAAGCTTTTCACTTGCAAATAAATTAATTTGATCATCATAGTGCGGAGAACCCATGTTCATTGTAGCGCTTCCAAATTGGTGAATGCTTTTTGATACCTGTTTTTTATTTTCATCCCATTTTACATAGATATAAAGGCCATCTCCAGCAACAGCTTTGAGTATACCATCATTGCTTCGCGGGGCGTAAATTGCCCTTAAAACATCGGGCCCTCCTTGAATGTGCACTAAATTTGATCCTCTCTCCAAGAAATTAACATCACTCCATTTTACACTTAATGTCCCAAAGTTTTTCTCAAACTCATCAACACAATTAATGAAGATGTCGATTGGATCTGGGCGTGGCTTTCTTGTTATTTCTGCCAACCATTCAGGAGATAAGATACAAACTCCAAAAGCAGCATGTAAATTATCAGAGTCAGTTCCAAGATCCCAATCTCTCAAAAATTCTTGAGCATTTTTTAATTTATTTTCTGAAAATTCATGATTGAAAATTTCTTTCATAAACTTGTATTGTCTTGAATTGTAAGAAAACTTATTATCGTGTTTGTATTTATCAAGTTCACCAAATGATATTGATTTATCAGGATCAAGAAGTTCGTAAGCTCTATATGCCCTATTCGTTGTTCGTGTTTGAAAACCCATAGTTGGATTAAAGTTAGATAAAGATAAGTTATCTTCCTTAGCTGTAACAAAAAAAGGATTTTGATTAGTACTAAATATATATCCAGAGCTTGGGTTTAAGATCTGAGGCACGCTTTCAAAAGGATGAAAATTGTTCCAAATTAAATCACTCTTATTTCCGGGTACCACTTGCATCCAATTATAGTTTGGGTCTCTTACTGGCGATTTAACATTATGAACAAAAAAAATATTATCTTCTTTATCGGCGTAAACTAAATTTAAACTAGCTAGCTGTTCCATTCTTAGGGCATCAAGCCATTCATCAATATTTTTTGATTTATTCATTTTGAGCCATGCAGTCGAGTGGTTGACATCATTCATTCCTACAAACCGAAGGGCATAGGCTTTATTGTCATCTTTTAGAACAGGCCCATGAGCTGAATGATACATTTGTATAGGATATGTAATACTGAAAGGGCCAAACAGTTTAACTTTAAATTCTTGATCCGTTTCGGTGAAATTAACCCATGCACCATCTAGTTCGTACTGATCATTATTCTCTGGGTTAAGTTTTAATTCGTAAATATCGGATAAATCTGGCTGATTAACTGTAGCTCCCCACCCGAGATTTTCATTAAAGCCAACATGCACAAATGGCGACCCTGGAAAAGTACCACCCATGATATTTAAGCCCTCTCCACTTTTTATATGAATTTCATACCAAGCAACTGGACCCGTTAATGGCTGGTGTGAATTAATGACAAGCATTGTCTCATTGTCTTGTGATCTGCTTTTGGAAACAGCAAATGCGTTTGAACCTGATGGTTTAAAGTAAGTATTTATGCTTGCGACTACTGGATTATCGGATAGAGCGTTCATGTTCATTGCAACTTTCTCTTCTTGATCATCCATTAAATTGATGAGTTCAGCAATTGAATGATCGATACCATAAAATAACGGCATCCGAAATGTCATCCCAGCAACCAAATCGTATGCAGTAGCTGGATATAAAGATTGATCAACTAAGTTCGGATTTTTTGCAGCATAATAATTAAGTCCATCTGCATAACCTTTTATATAATTAATTGTTTCCTCTGGAATTTCTGAGATTTTTTTATTTACAGTGTCCTGAACATTAAAAAATTTAAATAAAAAATCTAATTCTACTCCTTCAATTGCATCTAGGTTTTCCATTATATCTCCATCACCAGTAATGAGTGAATAAATAGCTGCGATTGTTTTCGAATTAAAATTTAAACTTGAAAGCTCACCACGAGACATTTTAATCATCATCTCGACATGTTTTAAATCATCCTCTGCTTGTGCATAAGCAAATCCGAATGCTGCATCTTTATCAGTATCTCCGTATACATGCGGCACTCCGAACCGGTCTCGTTCTATCTTGTAAGAGTATTTTTTTTCTATTTCTAAAAAACTAGTTTGTGCAAAACTTTTAGTATTATATTGATTGACTATTATCAGTGCAGTGACAAAAACTACGGCTACCCCAAGAATTGAAAATAATAATTTGTTCAAAATTATGCAGCGTTTTTATCTTTGTAACTAACATGCTGAGATGGAAGGAATTCATTGCCAAGAATATGATCTGAAATTTTGTCAGCTATCATAATTGTAGGTGCGTTGGTGTTTCCACCAATTAGAGTTGGCATTATCGACGCATCAACTACTCTTAAATTTTCGATACCTCTTACTCTTAATTTATCATCTACAACTGCAAATTCATCACTTCCCATTTTACAAGTGCCAACTGGATGATAAATCGTTTCAGCAGCGTTTCTAATAAATTCCTCTATTTCCTCGTCTGTTTGAACATGAATACCTGGTGTTATTTCTTTACCTCGGTATTCATCAAAAGCAGACTGGTTCACTATTTCTCGTGACATTTTCACACCTTTAATAAGAGTATCTCGATCTTTTTGAGTTGCGAAATAATTTGGTTGTATAATTGGAGGCACTGTAGGATCCAATGATTTTAGTGCAATATAGCCTCTACTCTCAGGTCTGAGCTGACAAACATGATTACTGAACGCATGAGAGTCAGGTCTTGTTTTTCCATGATCTTTTAATAGTGAACCAACAAAATGCATTTGTATGTCTGGAAGGTCAAGAGTGTCATCTGTTTTTAAAAATGATACACCAGACAAGCCTATATCATTTCCAGGGCCTTTTTTTGTTATCATCCACTGAGCCAAGATCGCCGCCATTCTAAACATTGCAAGTCCGCCTGCTGTATATTTCGCTTCTGTTACAGGCTGCGTACACTCATAATGAGACAATACATCTAAATGGTCTTGTAAGTTTTCACCTACTCCTGGAAGATCAGCAACAACTTTTAATCCCCATTTTTTTATGTAATCCCCTTTACCTATTCCTGATAGTTGTAATATCTGTGGTGAGTTAATAGCACCTCCACATACAATTACTTCTCTTTCTGCATATGCTTTTGTAACTTCTTTTCCTTTTAAATACTCAAGCCCAACGCATTTTGTGCCTTCAAATAATAATTTATTGGTTGTAGAGTTAGTTGCAATCGTTAAATTATTTCTGTCTTTAATAGGATTTAAAAATGAAAAACTCGTACTTGCTCTATACCCATTTGAAATCGTCTGAGGACATGGTCCAAAACCCTCATTATCGTATTGATTGATGTCTTCAATGTATTTATAGCCTGCCTCTTTACCAGCATTTAAAAAACATCGATGCAGAGGGTTATTTGTAAACACTGGGTTTTGAACACTTAACTCCCCATCACTTCCATGAAATTCCGATGACCCGTTTTCATTTTTTTCAGCTCTTTTAAAATAAGGCAACACTTCCTCATAAGACCATCCTTCATTGCCAAGCTGTCTCCATATATCATAATCACGTGAATGACCTCTCACGTAGAGCATTCCATTAATATTACTTGAGCCACCCAAGCCCTTACCTCGAGGGAAGAAAAGTTTTCTATTGTTTAAATGTGGTTGACCCTCTGTCCAATAGCCATAATTATAAAATTTACCAGCACCTTCACCCGAAATTAGCTCTAGTACGCCTGCTGGCATTTTAACAAATGGATGCCATGTAGTTCCGCCTGCTTCAATTAAAAGAACCTTTGTATCAGGATCTTTTGAGAGTCTATTCGCTAAAACGCAACCAGCTGAACCTGCTCCAGCAATTATGTAGTCAAAATTATTCATTCAATATTTTCTTCTTTTAAATTATGCCTAAATTTTTTCATATTTTCAACATAGTGAAAAGCACTAAATTCAATTATCTTTTTTTCCATATCTGTCAATTCTCTTTTAACAGTTCCAGGGGATCCCACTATAAGGCTATTGTCAGGAAATTCTTTTCCCTCAGTTATTAGAGTATTAGCGCCAACCAAACAATTATTACCTATTTTTGCCTTATTTAAAACTGTTGAGCCCATTCCTATGAGAGAATTATTGCCCACTGAACAACTATGTAAGATAACTTTATGACCTACTGTGACATTGTCCCCTATCATTAATGGCATTCCATCATCCGTATGACAAACAGAATTATCTTGAATATTAGAATTTTCACCGACAATTATTGGGTCATTGTCACCCCTTAAAACAGCTCCAAACCATACACTTGCATTTTTTTTCAATGTAATATTTCCTATCACAGAGGCACTTGGTGCGACCCAGAAGTCTACATTATCTTGATTTATTTTTTTATCTCCGAGTGAATAGATCATATCTTGTTATTTAGTTAAGTAAGAAATATAGTAAAGATAATTGGATATTTAAACAATAGAAAGAAAATTATGGTTGCATTAGAAACACCTATTTGTGATTTTGGATGGAAGGCTCCAGAATTTAATCTCATTGGCATTGATAATAAATACTATTCATTTCAAGATATTAAAGGTCCAAATGGAACGCTCGTGATGTTCATATGCAACCATTGTCCGTATGTGAAATCAGTAATACATCGAATTGTTGAAGATATAACCATACTCAAAGAAAAAGGTATTGGTGTGATTGCAATAATGTCTAATGATGTAAATGATCCAAAATATGGAGAAGAAGATTCATTTGATAACATGAAGTTATTTTCTGAGAAAAATAATTTTGTATTTCCATACGTGTATGACAAGACACAAAATGTCGGACGTAAATATAATGCTGTGTGCACTCCAGATTTTTTTGGGTTTAATGCAGATAATGAACTTCAGTATAGAGGTAGACTTGAAGAATCTAAGATGGAGATAATTCCAAATGCGAAGAAAGAACTTTTAGAAGCAATGATAAAAGTTTCAGAAACGGGTTTAGGTCCAAAGGATCAGATACCAAGCATTGGATGTTCAATAAAATGGAAAGAATAAAGAAGTTTAAGTGATCATTATCACAACTCAATGCTTTGCTCCAAAAATTGGAGGTATTGAATCTTTAATGACTGGAATGGCAGAAGCTATGGCAAATCGTGGCATTGAAGTTCTCGTTTTAGCTGATGGCAAAACTCACGAAACTGATCGTAAACAAAAATATAAAATTAAAAGATTTAAAGGATGGAAACCTCTCAGAAGATTGGCTAAAGCAAGGTACGTAGAAAAAATATGCAATAGTAGAAACGTAAAAGCAATATATGCAGACTCATGGAAAAGCATTGAATATTTGAAAAAATATAGGGAAAAAATTTTGGTACTTGCTCATGGGACTGAAATTCCAAAACAGTATTGGACTATAATGCTTGATTTATTAAGATTTAAAAAAAATAGAATTATTAATTCTTACAAAAATGTCTATAAGATCTTGGCAAATTCTTCTTACACGAAGGATTTAATGCAAGCCTCTCTCAAAATAGACACAAACCTCATAAAAATCATTCATCCAGGTATAGACGTTTATGATGATTTTATTACTGAGGAAGATAAAAAAAATGTAGCCAATATTATTGGTAAAAACTCACCTGTGATAACAACTCTTGCAAGAGTTGAAAAGAGAAAAGGTCATATATTTATTTTAAATGCATTACCTGTGATTAAGGAAAAATTTCCAAATGTATTATATTTGATAGCAGGAAAAGGTCCATATTTAGAAACTATAAAACAAATATCTAAAAAAAAGAATTTAGAGAAAAATGTGAAGTTTCTTGGATGGATAACTGAACCAGAAAAATCATTAATTCTAAAACAATCCGATTTATTTGTTATGACACCTACAACTGTGGGAGAATCAGTTGAAGGATTTGGTATGGCTTACATTGATGCTTCATTTCATGGTGTTGCATCAATTGGAAGTAATAGCGGTGGAGTAAGCGACGCAATTTTAGATAATGAGACAGGAATAATATGTGAGCCTGGTAATCAAAAAATGATCACAGAAAAAATCTTATACTTACTTGAAAATAAAAAGCTAAGAGAAAGTATGGGAGCAAATGGAAAGTTAAGAGCTAATGAAAACTATGCATGGGATAAAAAAATTATTGAATACCTTGATGCATCTAAATAAGTCAATTTAAGAAATTTTATGGTAGCGGGAGAGGGATTTGAACCTCCGACCTAAGGATTATGATAATAAAAAGAGCCGATTCTTAAGAGAAATTTAAATTATAAGCAGTTTTGAATAATTAATTGAATATTTTTTATGTCTGGATTTGGGTTGAATGCATGGCCTCCACGAAATAAGTTTATTTTCAAACATTCACTGTTACCATAAGCTTCTTTTGCGATTTTAAGTTGGTCTATTTTGTCTGGAAAATCAGAATCACTCTGTCTTATATGTCCGTCGTGAGTACCAATTGATATGATAAGAGGCTTGGGTGAAATAAGTCTGTAAATCCTGCCAGATCTAAAAAGGGAGTCAAACATTGCATAAGATTTGTCAGAATTTCTGTATTTTTCTCCATCAAGACTAAGCTTTGAATAAGGTGAATATGAGTAATCCGATCTTGATGCTGAACTAGCTGAAATAACTGCATCAACATCCTCGGATATAACGCTTGTATATTCGGCAATATGACCACCATTAGATATACCACCTAAAATTAACTTTTTCGTTTGGTTTTCATAGTTTTGTTTTATGAAATGCAAAAAATCTTCAATCGCTAGAATGGATACACCTCTTCCTGATAAGCCATAAGGATGTAATGGAAAATCTCCGTGCGGGAACATATCAATAGCACAAACATTTATTTTTAACTTTTCGAAGCTATGTTTTCCAAAATTATTTGAATAATCAATATTATCTGACATGCCCATTATTGCTTTTGCTGTAGTTCCTCTACCTGTAATTAGAACCATTACTATGTCAGAATTAGAGTCTTGAAACTTACAAATACCAGAAATTACCTGACCAAATCGACCTGTAATTTCTAAATAATGTATTTGCTTTTCAATTTTTCTTACAAATTCAAATTCTTTCAAAGTGAATATGTTATGATAACCAATCATATACTTGAAAAGCTCTTTATTATCGATGACTCTATTAATTAATTCATCTTGAATTTGCTTTTTTATAGAAAAGTTGGGATTGTTATTTATTTCTACAATACTTTTTTCTAATAAAAAAGGATAGTCACTCTTATTAATATCAAAATTATTATTTATTATTTCCTCTATATTTATTGGTGAATTAGAATAATCATATGACAAGCTCTCATTACTATCATGGATTTCAATGCCCTCTTTTCTTGCTCTTTCGTAAATTTTACTATCTAGTAAAAATCTATCATTTTCAGAATTAATAATTGCTAACTCACCCGCAAATAACAAATTAACATTAATGAAGAATAAGGTATTAATGAAAAGAATTTTAAAAATATTTAATTTTAAGAACAAACTAATATCCCACATTATTGTTTGGTAGCGGGAGAGGGATTTGAACCCCCGACCTAAGGATTATGATTCCTCCGCTCTAACCAACTGAGCTACCCCGCCAAAGATGAGACATAATATACAATATTACTAATTTGTCGAATGGATCCAACCGCCTCCCAAAAGTCGTATACCTATTTCATCTTTACAATAAAAAACGCAGGCCTGACCTGGTGATATAGCTGTTTCAGGAGTTGCTAAAGAAATTTTTGCGCCATTCTTTTTATTGATTTCTATTTTTGCATCTAATAATTTTCCAGTCGATCTAACTCTTACATATAGATTCTCGGGTAATTTGTTTGTAATTAAGTTTATATTTTCAACATATATAATTGAGGAACTAATATTATCCTTATTTGCCACAATGATTCTGTTTTTATCTTTATCAATTTTTTTTACATAAAGTGGCTCATCCTGTGAAACTCCTAAACCTCTTCTTTGTCCTATTGTGAAGTTTTGAATACCTTCATGTTTATTAAGTACATTTCCGTCTAAATCTACAACTTCACCCTCATTGAATTTAATGCTCTTATTAATAAATTTTTTATAATCACCATCAGGTATAAAACAAATATCCTGACTATCACTTTTATCGAACACGTGTAAGTTTAGTTTTAAAGCTAAATCCCTGATCTCATCTTTTTTGTAATCACCCAGAGGGAATTCGATGAGATCTAGATCCTCTTTTTTCATCGTAAAAAGAAAATAGGACTGATCTCGTTCTTTATCTTGTGGAACATACAATCGCCATTCATTATCAATCTTTGCTTTTTTTATATAATGCCCTGTCACTAATGATTTCGCATTAATTTCTTTTGCAAAAGAAAGTAAATCAAGAAACTTTACTTTTTCATTACAATTTATGCAAGGTATGGGGGTTCTCCCTGATTTATATTCGTTAATAAAAGGCTCAATAACATTTTTTCTAAAAATTTCCTCATAGTCAAAAACGTAATGTGGTATAGTTATGGTGTTAGCTATTTTTTTTGCATCCATTATATCCGCACCCGAACAACATGTTTTAGAGTTTGCTACTTTTTTTTCATCATATAGTCTCAGAGTAACACCTATTACATCTTCATAATCCTTATTCATGAGCGCAGCAGCTACTGAAGAGTCAACACCGCCTGACATAGCTACTACAATAGGATTATTTCCCTTTATGCTATTTACATTGTTTTCCATACGATTTAATAATTTTGCTCTGGTATGTATAATATATTTGTCTTATTGTCTATTTTACAAGCTTTACTCCTGATATGCACATAACAACTGAAAAACTTGATGAATTAATTAGGATTGTTCATCTTGCCGGTGTTGAAATCATTAAAATCTATAAAAAAAAGGTAACCAAAAAATACAAGTCCGATAATACACCTGTTACAAATGCAGATATCAAGGCAAATGATATAATTTGTAGGGGTTTAAAAAGACATTTTCCTGATATTTCAATTGTTTCTGAAGAGCAAATTAAAAAAGGTAAAGCTGCTCACAGATTTTGGTTAGTAGACCCGTTAGATGGTACAAAAGAATTTTTAAAAGGTAACGGTGAATTTACTGTAAATATTGGTCTAATTGAAAATAAAAAACCAGTTTTTGGTATTATCTATTTACCAACTAAGAATAAGCTCTATTTCACAAAAGATAAAAAATCTTATTTTTCAAAATTAAATAAAAAGGGACAGATTAATAATATAAAAAAAATCAAAGTTAAAAAAAGAAATAAAAATATAGTCATTCTAAGTAGATCTCATTCACTCGCTAAGAGCGAAGCAGAAAAAGCAAAAAAAAGGATTTTTAAAAGATTTAATGCTAATAAAATAATTCGCTCAGGAAGTTCAATAAAATTATGTTACATCGCACATGGCTTAGCAAATGTTTACCCTCGGTTTGGAACTACCATGGAATGGGATACGGCCGCTGGAGATGCAATATTAAGATTTGCGGGTGGCAGAATAAAAACGTTAGATCGAAAAATTTTGCGTTATGGTAAGCGTGATTTTAAAAATTCTTCTTTTATTGCTCGTAGCTAATTAAAACTTATTGGATTTCCAAATACTGACTTATTGATTTTGTTTTTCCAAAATACTGCTTTACCATTTATTATTGTTCCAACAGGCCAACCTGTAAGTTTCATGCCATTGAAAGGTGTCCATCCACACTTTGTTTTCATATCTTTATTCAAAACTTTTTTAGTTTTATTCATATCAACAATTGTAAGATCTGCGTCATAACCAATTTTAATTAACCCCTTATTTTTAATCTTAAAGATTTTTTTAGGATTAAAGCTTGTTAGCTTTACTACATCATTGAGAGAAATCGTCTTTTTTGTAACCTCATTTAAAAGAATTGGAAGTAGCGTTTGAACACCAGGCATTCCTGATGGGCTATTTGGATAAATTTTATTTTTCTCAGATTTTAAATGAGGAGCGTGATCTGATCCAATAATATCAATTTGGCCTTTTTGTAATGTTTTTCTAAGAACATTTCTGTGTCTAGTTCCTCTGATAGGTGGATTCATCTGAGCGTAGGTACCCAGTTTTTTATAACAATCAGGAGATGCCAATATTAAATGTTGAGGGGTTACTTCAAATGAGACATATTTTCTATTTTTTAGAAGCAACTTTATTTCTTCTGCCGTTGTTATATGAAGTACATGTATTTTTTTCTTACTTCTATTAGCTGATCTGATCAGCTTTCTAGTAGAACTTAAGGCTGTATCTACATTTCTCCACACTTGATGGCTCAATGGCTTTCCTTTTTTAGCATATTTTTTTCTAGTAATAAGCATATCTTCATTTTCAGAATGGAATGAAATCATTTTCTTCGTTGCTCTCATTATTTTTTCAATATCATTATGGTTTGAAACGAGTAATGTTCCAGTTGAAGAGCCAACAAAAACTTTTACACCACAACAACCTTTTACTTTTTCAACTTTTTTAATTTCTTTAATGTTATCTTTCTCAGCTCCAAAATAAAAAGCGTAGTTACAATGCATTCTCTTTTTTGCAGTTTGCAATTTCTTCATAAAAAGCTTTCTTGTTGTAATGCTCGGCTTGTTATTAGGCATATCAAAAACTGAGGTGATCCCTCCTGCAACAGCGGCTAAGCTTCCTGTTTTGAGATTTTCTTTTTTTGTATTACCCGGTTCTCTAAAATGAACTTGTGTATCAAAAGCACCAGGTAAAATATGCAGACCCTTTGCATCAATGGTTTTTTTTGACTTTAAATTAACTAGATTTCCAATTTTGAATATTTTTCCATTTTTTACGGCAATATCAGCTATTTTTTCCTCATTATGAGTTATTATTTTTCCATTTTTTATTATGAGGTCAATCATCTTATGTATTCTTTTATGCTATTTAGTACCTTTTCAACAGGTAAATTTTCAAGACCATAATCTTGATCTTTATCTGATTTAATTACTTTGTGATTTCCCCATGGTCCATATACCAAATCATTCGTAGGTCCAAAAAGAGCAAATGTCTTACATCCTGAAGATGCCGCAAGATGCATCAGACCACTGTCGCTTCCAATAAAAAAACGGCATTTCTTAAATATGGGAACCATATTTCTCAAATTTCCCCAATCAAATAAATTAATTATTTCTAATTCTGACGTCTTGATAAATTCCTCTATTTCCCTTTTATTAACAATATCCCTTGAAACGCCTGTTAGTATTAATGTGTGGTTTTTAAAAAATTCATTTTGAAAAAGATTTTTATATTTTTTCAATGACCAATCCTTCTTTGGCCAATTAGAATATGGCGCAACAGCAATTAAATGATCATCATATTTTATTTTTTTATAACTTATATCTTCATCTTCTTGGCTATACCATATTTCTGGAATAAGAGCTTCCTTAGTGTCTATAAATTTACTAAATTGCATAACTTTATGTGATAGTTCGTTTCCTCTAAATATCATTCTTTTTTTTGTATTCAAAAAATAAGAGGTTGCTGATGATCTTAAATCAATTACTAAATCCCATTTCTTAAAAATTGAAAATTTAATTATATTATACCAATGAAGGCCAAATCTTTTTTTATCAACTACAATTATTTCATGAAGGTGAGGCATAAATTTATATAAATCTTTTGCAAATGAACTTGTTACAACTGAAATGCTGCATTTATCAAACTTTTTAATATAAAAGTTTAATATTGAAGTAGATAGTATTGTGTCACCTATTCTTGTAGGGCCAATAAATAGAATTTTCATAAAATATTAACCATTAGATTGACTTTTTGGTGCCGTCGGAGAGACTCGAACTCTCACGAACCATGTTCACTGATCCCTCAAACCAGCCTGTCTACCAATTCCAGCACGACGGCAGCTTTTATCCTTTTTTTTTTATAATTGTTGATATGTTGAAATATATACATTTAACTATAATTGTAATATTAAACTATATTAAAAAATAATAATGTTGAATGATAATTTGCAATATCCATCAGATTTTAATTCTGAAGTAAAAGATGCAACAGCTCATCTATATAAAGGTGTAGAGAAAATTATACCTGAGGTTGAGTGGCCATTTCATGCTCCGCTTATTCATGAAATAAATAAGCTAAAAAAAGAAAAAAATATTGCTATATTAACTCACAATTATCAGACACCTGAAATCTTCCACTGTGTATCTGACATTGTTGGTGACTCATTAAAGTTGGCTTATGAGGCAAGAGACTCTGATGCAGATACAATAATTGTATGTGGTGTTCATTTTATGGCTGAAACAGCAAAGATACTTAGCCCAAACAAAAATGTTTTAATTCCAGATACTCGCGCAGGATGTTCTTTGTCTGAATCTATAACTGCAGAGGATATAAGATTATTAAAGCAAAAATATCCTGGCGTACCAGTTGTTACATATGTAAACACATCAGCTGATGTAAAAGCAGAAACTGACGTGTGTTGTACATCAGGTAATGCAAAACATGTAGTAGAATCTTTAGGTGTTGATAAAGTTATATTTCTACCTGATGAATACCTTGCAAAAAATATTGCAGCCCAAACAGATGTGAAAATTATTTCTTGGAAAGGGCGATGTGAGGTTCATGAGAGATTTACTGCCGATGAAATAATGGCATATAAAAAACAACACAAAGATATTGTTGTATTAGCTCACCCTGAATGTTCTCCTGAAGTAATTGCGGTAAGTGACTTCGCTGGCTCAACGGCTGGAATGAGTAATTATGTAAAAGACAATCAACCTGGAAAGGTAATTATGGTTACGGAATGCTCGATGAGTGACAATGTTGCCATAGAAAATCCTAATGTCGAATTTATCAGACCTTGTAATCTATGTCCTCATATGAAAAGAATTTCTCTAAAAAAAATTTATGATGCAATACGATTTAACCAGTATCAAATTCAAGTTGATAAGGCAATTATTGATAAAGCTCGTCTTTCAATTGATCGTATGCTTGAAATTGGCAGAAGCAGCTAATGTCTGATTCTATTTATAGCCCTGATGTTGTAATAGTGGGTGGTGGTGTAGCGGGATTAACTGTTGCACTCAATTTAGCGCCAAGAAAAGTATGCGTAATTACTAAGAGTTCACTTGGAATAAATACTTCCAGTAGTTGGGCACAAGGAGGGATTGCCGCGGCAGTTTCAAAGGATGACAGTAATGAAAGTCATATTAATGATACTTTGACTACAGCAAAAGGCTTGGCGAATATCGATGCGATTAAAGAAGTTATAAATAATGCAAAAGGCATCATTGATGATTTAGAGGGATACGGAGTTAATTTTGATAAAAATGAAGATGGTTCATTTAACCTAGGACTAGAAGGTGCCCATAGCTTTAATAGAATCATAAGGTCAAAAGGTGATAGTTCTGGTCTTGAAATTATGCGCGGCTTAATTGAAAAAGTAAAAAAAAGTGATCACATAACAGTTTTAGAAAATGTTTCAATTGATCGAATTATGACTGAAAAAAATACTATTTATGGAGTAATTGGAAGATTTACTGACGATAATGTTCCTGACAGTAATGTAATTATCCAAAGTTCACATGTAGTTTTAGCGACAGGTGGTTTAGGAGGTATTTTTGCAAATACGACCAACCCAAGAAGTTCTTATGGAGAGGGCGTGGCGTTGGCATCTCATGCTGGTGCGACACTTACTGACATGGAGTTCGTACAATTTCACCCAACAGGTCTTGATTTTGGCCTAGACCCTACTCCTTTGGCTACTGAGGCGATTAGAGGTGAAGGGGCTTACCTTGTAAATCAAGATGAAGAAAGGTTTATGTTTGGTATTCATCCTGATAATGAGTTGGCACCACGAGATCTTATTGCTCAAAATATATTCAAACAAATTGAAAAAGGAAATTCAGTATTTTTAGATTGTAGACATATGGGTAATAATTTTAATGCTCGTTTTCCTCAAGTTTCGTCCTATTGTGAAAATGCAGACTTAGATCCTGAAAGAGACCTACTGCCAATAATTCCTGTCGCTCATTATCATATAGGTGGAGTAAAAACTGATCTGAAAGGACAGACTTCTGTTGAAGGGCTCTGGTGCTGCGGAGAGGTCGCTGCAACTGGTATTCATGGAGCAAATCGCCTTGCATCAAATTCACTATTAGAGTCTCTTGTATTTGCTAAGATTGTTGCAAATGAAATAAATAAAAAGAATATTAAAAAGGATATTCATATTAGTTCTAAATTTATTAAAATTTTTAAAGAGAAAACTAAAAATAAAATAAGAGCAAAAAAATATATATGGCAATTAAGGTCTTCAATGATGAGAAATTTAGGAATTGTTAGAAATAAGGATTCTATTATTAGGGGTCTAAATGATGTACTAAAAATTGAGAGAGAGTCAAAAGGCCTTTCAGCTAAACTTAATGATATGATTTTGGTTAGCAAATTTATTATCATAGGCGCTTATTTAAGAAGAGAAAGTCGAGGTTGTCATTTAAGATCTGATTACCAAGATACTGATGAAGATTTTATTAAGCATTTTGATATTAAATATTCAGAAATAGATGGTTATATCAAAACTATCTTGGATTCTACTATATCAGAAGTTGATGAAAAACTTGTTAGCTAAAAAAGATATAAAGAAAAAAATCAAAATTGCTTTGAAAGAAGATTTTGGTAAATATGGCGATATAACCTCAAAAATTTTAATTTCCAAAAAAACAAAGCTTAAAGCTTCTATAGTCGCAAAAGAGAATGCAATTGTCTGTGGAACTGAGTTTGCTGTTCAGACATTTAAAGCGCTCAATAGTAAAATTAAAATAAAAGTTCTAAAGAAAGATGGAAGTAAAGTAGTTAAAGGAAATAAAATTATTGACGTAAATGGTGATGCACAAAGTATATTAATTGCAGAGAGAACAGCTTTAAACTTTTTAGGGTTCATGTCTGGTATTGCTACAAAAACAAGAAAATTTGTTGATATTGCAGCACCTTATGGAGTTAAAATTTATTCAACGAGAAAAACAATTGCCGGGATGAGACAAGTACAAAAATATGCTCTTACAATTGGTGGCGCGCATGTAAACAGGGCTTCTTTATCGGATTTTTATTTCATAAAAGATAACCATCTTGGAAATAAAGAAGGACTGGTTGAGAATATAAAAAAAATTAGTAGATCAAAATTAAAAAAGAAAATTACAGTAGAAATTGACACAATTAAACAATTAAAAAAAATTTTAAATCAGAAAATAGATATTGTACTTCTCGATAATATGTCTGAGAAACAAATTTCTCAGTGCTTAAAAATAGTTAAAAAAAAGTTTCTTTGTGAGGCATCTGGAAATATTAATTTAAAAAATATTAAGTCCTATGCGAAAACAAAAGTTGATAGAATTTCAATCGGACAACTTACTCATAGCATTGAAAACGTTGATTTTGGACTTGAAATTTAAATGTACAGCCGTCCAATAGTTAAAGATAGCTTTAAAGTTCCTACAGAATTAGTAACCAAAAATTTTATCTTAAGACCACTTACAATAAAATATGTCGACAAAGACTATGAGGCAGTAATGAAAAGTGTAGACCATCTATATAAACTAATGGACGATAGTGAATGGCCAAAAGAAATGACATTAGATGAAAATCGTGCCGATCTAGGATGGCATGAAGTGGAATTTTCTCTTAGACATTCTTTCGCTTACACAGTTCTATCAACAAAAGAAGGGAAAGATGTAATTGGTTGTTGCTATATTTATCCCTCCGATAACCCTGAGTATGAGGTACAAGCATACTATTGGATAAGACAAGATTTGCTTGATAGCGGCTTAGAGGATGAATTAGGCAAAACATTTAAAAAATGGTTAGAAAATTCTTGGCCATTTGGCAAAATAGAATTTCCGAGAAGAAATATATAATTAATTAAAAACTTTTTTATATTCGTGTTTTAAATCTTGAGATGAAACTCTTTTTTGTGACATAGTATCTCTATCTCTTATAGTCACTGTATCATTTTCGATTGTTTCAAAATCAACTGTTATACAAATAGGTGTGCCAATCTCATCATGACGTCTATAACCTTTTCCAATATTTCCTGAGTTTTCTAAAATGACCCTTCCCATACCTAGTGCTTGAAGATCATTCTTAATCTTGCTTGCTTTATTGACTAAATCCTCATTATTTCTTTTAAGAGGAATTACGGCCGCTTTAATTGGAGACAAATGAGGTTTCAAACTTAACACAATTCTTTTATTTCCGTTTTCTAAATCCTCCTCCTTGTAAGCTTCATTGAGCAGAGCAAATACACCTCGATCAACACCAGCGGAGGGTTCTATAACATAAGGGATGTACCATTCTTTACTTTCTAAATTTTGAATACTCAATTTCGTTGTTGATTGGTTGTTTTTCATTACATCTGCGGATATTTTAAAGTCATTTTGATTTTTAGTGTGAGAGCCAAGATCAAAATCAGTTCTGTTTGCTATACCTTCTAACTCTTCAAGTCCATGTGGAAATTCGTACATAAGATCTACAGTAGCTTTTGAATAGTGAGATAGGTCAGCATCTTCAACATCTAGCTTTTTTAATCTTTTTTCAGATATGCCTTGATCAATCCACCATGAATACCTCTTGTCTACCCAATATTTATGCCACTCATCATCTTTACCTGGTTCAACGAAAAATTCTAATTCCATTTGTTCAAACTCTCTAACTCTGAATATAAATTTGCCTGGAGTGACTTCATTTCTAAATGCTTTACCTATCTGCGCGATTCCAAAAGGAATAGTCTTACTTGTTGAGTCCAATATATTTTTAAAATTTGTAAAAATTTGCTGTGCGGTTTCAGGTCTTAGGTAAGCATAATTACTGCCATCATCTACAGGACCAACTGTGGTTTTAAACATAAGATTAAATGGTCGAGGTTCAGTTAGATCGCTAGACCCACATGCTGGACATTTTCCATCCGTGGCCTGGTCAGATCTAAATCTATTTTTGCAATTTCTACAGTCGACTAAAGGATCAGAGAAAGTATCTTCATGGCCTGAATATTTTAATACGTGTCTACTTGTTAAAATAGATGCATCAAGTCCTTCAACGTCATCTCGATCATAGATCATTGATTTCCACCAAGAGGATTTAAGGTTGTTTTTTAATTCTACTCCGAGTGGACCATAATCATATATTCCTTGCAAGCCACCATAAATTTCACTTGATTGAAAAATAAACCCCCGTCTTTTACATAATGAAACGAGGTCTTCCATGTTTTTAGAGGCCATATCGACTCCAGAATGAATTTTCCCTTAGAGCTTCTGTAAGCCGGTCAACAATATCGTTATTTGAAATCTGATTATTTAAAATATTTTTAATGAATGATTTTTTTTCTTCTATGTTCCTAATCTTTAATTTTTTTCCGTAATGTTTTTCAATGTATGAGTTTAGTTCTTCATTCGAGTCTACTAAACCAAGTTTTTTTGCTTGTTCGCCTGTCCAAAACTCCCCATTAAAAACTTTTTTTGGGTCTATTTTCTTTTTTCTATTTTTTGAGACTAAATCTTTGAAATTTTCAAATATGCTATCCTGAACTTTGATCAGCTTATCTATGTCTTTTTTAGAGACTTCTTCAAATGGATCTAGAAACGATTTTCTATCTCCTTTTGTAAAAACTCGCCTTTTAATGCCTAGTTTATCTATTAATTTTTTGAATCCAAAAGAGGCACTGATTACTCCTATTGATCCGACTATTGAACTTTTATTGGCGATTAAAATATCTCCTGCACACATCAGCATATAACCTCCTGAGGCAGCAACATCCTCCGCGATTGTAATCACTTTCACATTGTTTTTCTTCGATAAATTTCTTATACGGTTGTGTATAAGCTCGGATTGAACCGGTGAACCACCTGGAGAGTTGATCTTAATGACTACTACAGATGGCTTTTTAAAGCTAAAAGCTTTATCTAGAATAGAGGCACAATTCTCAAGTGTCAGTCCCTTTTGAAATCTACCGAGATCTCCAATAACACCTCGCAAGCCAACTATATTTATTCTTGTTTTAGAGGATATAAAGCTCATTTTTAATTTTTGCCTGAAATCAATAACTTTTAATTATATGAGACTATATTATAAGTACATCTAAATATAAAACAAAATCATAATTAATAAGTGAATACACCAGTAAAATCATTATCGAATTTACTTAAAAGCTCTCTGAAGAGAGTTGAAAGAGAAATCAGTAAGAACATCAAGGATGAAGAAAAATTAATTACTTTAACAGCAGGCCATCTCATTAAAGCTAAGGGAAAAAAAATAAGGCCCCTTCTTACATTAATTGTATCAAAAATGCTAAATTATAAAGGTAACGCGGATGTAACACTTGCTGTCTGCATTGAGTTTATTCATAACGCCACTTTGTTGCATGATGATGTAATTGATACAGGAAAGATCAGAAGAGGAAAATTAAGCGCAAATCAAATATGGGGAAATAAAGTAAGTGTTTTAGTTGGAGATTACCTGTTAAGTAGAGCTTTTAAGCTAATGGTAAAAAATAAATCATTAAAATTACTAGAGATATTATCCCAAACATCACTCATTTTAGCAAGAGGACAAATACAAGACGTAGGCAATAATCAAAATGTTAACTTAACAGAAAAAAAGTATTTATCTATCATAGATGCTAAAACTGCTGAGCTTTTTAGGATATCTTGTTTTTTACCAACCATCATTACTGACCAAGATAAAAGAACTCAAAAAATATTTAATGATTTTGGATTTAATTTTGGCATGGCCTATCAGTTATCTGATGACGTATTAGATTATTTTGGTGACTCGAGCAAAATGGGTAAAAGTGTTGGGAAAGATTTTTTTGAGGGTAAAGTAACATATCCAGTCATTCATTGTTTCAAAAAATCTGATAAAATGTCAAAAAAAATTATAGCCAAGCTATTTTTTAAGAGAAAAAGAAGTAAAAAAGATCTGGCACTAATTCTGGATCTGATGAAGAAAACAAATACTTATAAAAGTTCAATCGAATTTGTTGGAAAATATGCAGAAAAAGCCAAAACTAAGATTAATAAATTTGAAGGAAATAAATATAAAGTGTATCTTGATGATTTGGTGGATCATTTAATAATCAGAGACAAATAAAAAATAAATATGTCATTTAATACTTTTGGAAAAAATTTTCGATTTACAACATGGGGGGAATCTCATGGGGAAGCTATTGGATGTATAATTGATGGTTGCCCTCCTCTAATACCACTTAAGGACAAGGATATTCAGAAATATTTAGATATGAGAAAGCCAGGAAAAAATAGATTTGTTACACAAAGAAGAGAAGATGATAAAGTTTCAATTTTATCTGGTGTATTTGAGGGAAAAACAACTGGAACTCCGATAATGCTGTTAATTTGGAACAAAGATCAGAAATCAAAAGACTACAGCGATATAAAAAATAAATTTAGACCTGGACATGCTGACCTAACATATTTTTTGAAATATGGAATAAGGGATTATAGAGGTGGAGGTCGTTCTTCAGCAAGAGAAACTGCGAGTAGAGTAGCTGCTGGCGCTGTCGCAAGAAAAGTAATTGGACATATATTAAAAAAAGATATTTTAATTCAAGGTGCAGTTACACAGGTTGGAAAGCTCACAATTAATCAAAGAAATTTCAATTGGAATGACGTAAAGAAAAATTCTTTTTTCTGTCCTGATAAAAAAATAGTTAAAGTTTGGGAAGAGTACCTAGATGAAACTAGAAAAAAAGGATCATCATTGGGTGCCAAATTATTAGTAAATGCTAAAAATGTTCCCGCCGGACTTGGAGAACCAGTATATGGTAAATTAGATGCTGACCTTGCAGGTGCAATGATGAGCATCAACGCTGTTAAAGGTGTTGAAATAGGAGCTGGCAATGAGGCTGTTGAATTATCAGGTGATGAAAACTCCGATGAAATAAGAGCTAATAAAAATAAAAAAATTATCTTTTCTTCTAATAACTCTGGCGGAATCTTAGGTGGTATATCAAGTGGTCAGGATTTAAATTTATCAATAACGATTAAACCAACGTCGTCAATTTTGAAGGCAAAAAAAACAATTAACAATAAATTTCAAAATACATCGATTTCAACAAAAGGTCGTCACGATCCATGTGTAGGTTTGAGAGCTGTCCCAATTGCTGAGGCTATGATGGCGTGTGTTTTAGCAGATCATATATTGCGCAATAGAGCGCAATGTGGCTAAACTTTTAGATCAACTAAAAAATCAATAATCAACAAAGTCTTTTTTTTCTTTAATTTAATTTTCTTCAAATTCTTTAACGTCTTTTCAGCTAGTTTTTTTTTGTAATTTAGTAAAATCTCAGTATTTACCTTTGACATTCTTGGAAAATCTGCAATGTCATCATTGATTTGAAAAATTTCTCCGATGTACTCTCCAATTTTTTTCATACTTTCTTCGATACTCTTATTTTTATTTGCACAAATTGCAACTGCTTGACAGCAATAAGACATTAATTTTGCAGTTTTTAATTTGTTTAATTCTAATCTCCCACTTACAGTAGGTGATTTTAAACTCAAATCATAGTATTGCCCTAAAAGAAGTCCTTTTTCACCTGAAACTTTGCTCATTACTTCAATCAACTTTGTTTTTTTCTTATCTGATATTTTAAAAGAACTACTAGATAAAATTTGATATGCTTTTGTCAATAAAGCACATCCCGCGAGAATTGCAGTATATTCATTGAATTTATAGTGTGTTGTTTTTTTTCCTCTTCTAAATTGATCGTTGTCCATAGATGGTAAATCATCATGCACAAGAGAATAATTATGTAACATCTCAATTGCTGAAGCTAAATTAAAAATAACACTATTTGATAAATTCAATTCTTTACCAAAAATATATACTAAATATGGTCTAAATCTTTTACCTCCTGTATTAATTGAATACAGGATAGCTTGATTTAATAGATTTTTATCTTTACTAAGTTTTTTTTTTAAAAATTTATTGAATTTAATGGTAAATTTTTTCAAATCGTTATTTATGATTTGATGTTTCATTTACTTTTTTTTAGATATTTTACCATCTGGCAGCACTTTGATTTCCTCAAGTTTTAAAACTGCATCGTCTAATTTTTGTTGGCAATGGGCTCTTAATTGCGATCCACGCGTATAATACTCAATAGACTTTTCAAGATCAATGTTTCCACTCTCTAAATTTTCTACAATCTCAGATAGTTCTTCCATAGCTTTTTCAAAAGAAAGTTTTTTTATGTCATCAGGTATTTTAGTCATTATTTTGTAACTCTCTTATATGGGTAATCATTGAATTTTCTAAAGCTTGTATATCATATCCACCTTCAAGCATAGAAATAATTCGATTATCACAATATTTATCTGCAATACTCATCAACTTTTGTGTAATCAATTTAAAATCATTTTCTAAAAGTTCTAACGATGCCAATGGGTCTTTTTTGTGAGCATCGAAACCCGCTGATAAAATTAAAAAATCTGGTTTTTGATCATGTAATTTTTTTATAATCATCTCATCAAATGCCGATTGATATTGAGATGAATTTGTTCCCGCTTGAAGAGGCACATTAACAATATTGCCTACTCCCATTTCATTTGTATCGCCTGTTCCAGGATACAATGGATATTGATGAGTTGAATAGTAATGCACCTTAGAATTTTCATAGAATATATCTTGCGTTCCGTTTCCATGATGAACATCAAAGTCAATAATGGCAATATTTTCTAAACCATACCGATTAATCAAGTACTTTGCAGATATAGCTACATTATTAAATACACAAAAACCCATTGAACGGTCATAACATGCATGATGGCCTGGCGGCCTTACAATACAGAACGCATTCATACATTTTTTATTTATAACGTTATCTGCTGCGTCTATGCCAGCGCCTGCAGCTTTTAATGTTGCCTCAAAAGAACCACGAGAAACAGGTGTTTCTTGATCCAGAAAAACTATCTGTTCATCTTTTGGAAAACGATCAAGAGTTTCATCTACAAATCTTTTATCATGTGCTTCATAAATATGAGAGTAATCTACCTTATTCGGTTTAATTATTGATATATTTTTAAATTCTTCATTATTTATTAAATCGATGATATTTTTTACTCGATCAGTTCTCTCTGGATAATCGAGAGAAGATACATGATCTTTAAAACTATCATCGAAATATATTTGTGTTTGAGTCATTTAATGAAATCTAAAATAATAAATCTAAATTCAAATAATATTAAAATTATAACTAGAAGTCTACTCATAGGAAAAACTATAGTAATCCCAACAGATACCGTTTATGGTATTGCAGCCGATGCAAAGAGTTTTCAAGGCGTTGAAAATATATTTAAGATTAAAAAAAGACCCAAAAGATTTCCTCTTATTCTGTTTACTCATTCAATTGCTGAAGCTAAAAAGCTTGCAATATTTTCACCCTTTGAAGAATATTTGGCATCAAAATATTGGCCTGGACCACTTACTTTGATATTAAAAAAGAAAGGAAAAAAGTTTTACAATGGGGATAAAAGATTGTCTAAGGTAGGTATACGCATTCCAAAAAATAAAGATGTTATAAAAATTCTCGAGTACGTTCAAAAGCCACTTGCAACTACAAGCGCTAATATTCATGGAGAAATAAATATAAAATCTTTAAATCAATTAGGAATAATAAAATCAAAAGATGTTGCTTATGCAATCAAAAAAAAAGGTAAAATGAGCTTTAAAGAGTCAACTTTAGTTGAAACTAAAAATAATCAAATAAACATTATACGCGAAGGTTCTTTGTCTAAAAAATTAATTAATAAAGAATTTAAAAATTTTAATAAGAAACATTAATTAAGCGTCTACGAATGCATTAAAAGAAAAACACCGTCTCTCACCATCTCCTCTAAAAGGGTGGACATCATGCATTAAAAAAGAAGGGAAAATATACAAATCTCCTACCTTAGGCTTAAATGTTTCACGGTGCTTAACTAGCGGAGGGCTGTTCCTGGGCATAGAAACACGACCATCAAAAAATGATATTAAACCTGCTAAATCTTTTTCTTTATTTAATCGTATAGACGAGGGAATTTTTAAATAACCCACACCGCTGATGTTGCCTCTGTGTAAATGAGGTGGATTAAAATCCCCAGCATACTGACTTACTATCCAAGCTCTTTCAATTTTAATTTTCTTAACTTTTATATTTAATGTTTGCTTATAATAATCTTTTATTGAATTAATTATCTGTTTTTCTATTCCAGCTTTTAAAATTTTATTTGGTATTTTAAACTGCTGTTTCATACTTCCTATGAGCCTATGATCATAATCATACTTTTTAGATAAGGACTTATTTTTTGACACTTGATCGGAAAACTTGTTTAAGTTTGTAACTGTTCTCGATGAGAGCTTTGTTTTGCCTATTGTTGGTCCAAATGGTTTATATATCTTCATAATTTTTCTGGTGCGCCCGGAAGGATTCGAACCCTCAACCCTCAGATCCGAAGTCTGATGCTCTATCCAGTTGAGCTACGGACGCATCTATATTATATTTCACGTACCATGCTTTTTCTTAAGATACTAGAGAAATTAGGACGAAAAAAAGTTGTGATGGACAGAGGCCCTTCACACCCAGAATATCATTTAGCAAAACCATGGACCGCCAGGTATTATTTGCTATTTAGAAAAAGACCAAAATGGTTTCCTTTCAATATACTTATTCATCATATTTTAGATAATGACCATGGAATTGGGCTACACAATCATCCCTTTCCATATATTACAATTATTTTAAGTGGTGGTTACTGGGAGACAAACATCAAACAAGAAAGAAAATGGCGTGGAAAATTTTATATAGGCTTCAGAAGTGCTGATAATTTGCACCGGGTTGACTTAGAGCCGGGCATTAAGCCAATTACAATTTATATTGCTGGTCCTTACGGACTAAGAAAAAAAGGAAGAAGTGAATATGGAACTTTAAACTAATTTTTTTCTAAGTTGCGTTCTGAGTTTACGATCTTTTTTTAAAACAATTTCCCTTTTCATTGCATCTGATTTACACTCAAAAATCTCTTTATACAAAAGTTTCCATTTGCTACCTCTAGTGTATTTTGCACCTTTTGAGGCGTTATGAGCACTTATTCTTTTATCAATATTATTGGTCCAACCAACATATGTTCTGGGCTTAGGATTGGTTGTGCCAATGATATACACATAGAATTTCATGATTCTAAACATAATAATTGTAATTAGTACTTAATTAAATATAGTATCCTTAAATAAATAGGAGAAAAAGCATGCGTACTACTCTTACAGTTTTAGCTTTCAGTTTTATGATTTCAGCTTGTACTACATTACAAAGCATAAATGAAACCATTAAAGGTGATGGCGTTCCTTATATTCCAGGAATATAAATATTAGAAGCTGGCCCTTTTTTAGGGTCAGTTTTCTTTTTTTGTAATAATTAGAAAAAAAAGTTAATTAGTCAAAGCGCCTACTTAAATTTTATAGTTTCCAATATGTATAAAGTTCAAATTTCTGGGACCGGCCTTTACACTCCTAAGGAAAAAATCTCTAATGAGGAATTGGTACAATCATTCAATAAATATGTTGATGAATTTAATGAAATAAATTCAGAAGATATTAAAAATGGAAAAACCCAACCTTTGGAAAAATCCAGCGCTGAATTCATAGAAAAAGCATCAGGCGTTAAATCAAGATATGTACAAAATAAAACAGGAATTCTAGATACTTCTTTTATGAGGCCTAAATTGAGAGAAAGGTCAGAAGAAGAATTATCTAATTTAGCTGAAATGGGGGTCATTGCAGCTAAAGATGCGATTAAAAACTCAAATATAGATGTAGATGATATTGATGCAGTAATTGTAGCTTGTTCAAATCTTGAGCGTGCCTATCCAGCAATTGCAATTGAAATACAAAATGCTTTGGGTATCAAAGGTTTTGCTTTTGATATGAATGTTGCGTGTTCATCAGCAACTTTTGGAATTCAAACTATCTTCGACATGGTAAAGTCTGGAAGTATAAAGTCTGCTATCATGATTAATCCTGAAATTTGTACCGGACATTTAAATTTCAGAGATCGAGACTGTCATTTTATTTTTGGAGACGTTGCGACTGCAGTTATTTTAGAACGTCTTAATGAAGAAAATATTAAAGAAAACTCCTATGAAATTATTGGTACTAGATTATTAACTAAGTTTTCAAACAATATAAGAAATAATTATGGCTTTTTAAATAATTCATCGCCTAATGGCGTTGGTCAGTCAGACAAATTATTTCATCAAAATGGACGAAAAGTATTTAAGGAAGTTGTTCCAGAAGTTTCTAACTTGATTAAATCTCATTTAGAAGAAAATAAACTATCGGCCAATGATCTCAAAGGCATGTATCTTCATCAAGCCAACGAGAATATGAATGTTTTAATTTCAAAGTATGTATTGGGAAAAGATGCCCCAAAAGAATTAGCACCTGTAGTTTTGGATGAATATGCAAATACAAGTTCAGCTGGTTCAATTATTGCCTTTCATAAATACAATAAATCATTAAATAAAAATGATTTAGCAATTATATGTTCATTTGGAGCTGGCTATTCAGTTGGAAATGTAATTGTAAAAAAGATAGCTTAAAAATTTGGCTCTTTAGAAAATAATCTTCTCACCATTGGTTCAAAATGATCTAACGGGAAGGATTCATAATTAGGATCAAAAGATTTTTGATCCCACTTTTCACAAAAATCAATCGCATCTTGATAGTATGGGTGGTCTTTAAATTTATCTCTCGAATTTCTATCCTTGCCTAAATGATGAGCATAATAATATTCTTGAAAAAGGCCATGATGCAACATAATCCAATGAACCTTTTCAGAAACATACGGCCTTAAAACAGCGGCTATGAGCTGACTGTGATTGTAAGGAGCAAGACTGTCTCCTATATCATGCAACAATGTAGCAACAATCATTTCTTCATCTGCCCCATCTTTTTCAGCCCTGGTTGCTGATTGCAAAGAATGCTCTAGTCTTGATACTTGGTACCCATCAACTGAATTATCTAAGTTTTTTAATGACTCCAAAATTCGATCAGGAAGTTCATTTACATAGTTTTTTTCATATTCAGCCAAAAGTTCATAATCTTCTTTTGACCCTTTTTTCATTTCGGTAAACTTGACTGTCTTCATTCTACTTCCTTAGAGAGTAGTTTATATTTACTTTCAGCAGAGTCATGGTCAATATATAGCCCTTGAAGCCACCGACTTCCTTCAGATGTATTGTAGCTTCTTCTTCCATGCAAAGTTCTGTAATTATTCATAATTAATAAGTTACCAGGCTCTAAATGAAATTGTAATATATATTTATCTGAATTGATCATTTGATGCATAACTCTTTTAGCAGCATAAAATTCTTCCAAAACCTTTGGCTCATCGTAAAATACAAAGTCTAATCTATTACTATATTTTATTTGTTTGAGTTCTCCTCTAGCGCTTAATTTTATAATTTTTCCAGTTTTTTCTAAAATAGCATCATTATCTTCAAATTTATAATTTATTAGAGTATTTACTAGGATATTAAAAGCTTGTGGATTTTCTTTTTTTAGATCCTCTGCAACTTTGAAACCATCAACAACTGTGGAATCTCCTCCTTTGCAACTGTTTTCAATACAAAATAAAAATTGAATTGATGGTACTGGTTTTCTGTAGGGATTATCAGTATGCGATTCTAATTCGATGGATGTATAAGCTAGGTCATTAGGTTGTTTTTGTGACCTCACATTAAATAGCTTTCCAAAATTAGTTTCTCGAATAAACCCAATTTTTTCAGCAAATTTTATAACTTCTCCATCCTTAGCTGGCAAATCTTCGACTACAACGTAGCCATACTGATGATAAAATTTTAAAATTTCAAACAATTGCTGACTTTCATTTGCTCCATAGGCAAAACTAAATTTTTTTAACTTAGCATCATTTTTATTCCAATAAATCTTTGGCGGTAGGACATTTGATCTTGTAATTTCTGTTATTAACTTATCTAAACAATAAGTTGCACTATGGTTATCAGAAAATTCTACAATCATTTTGTTATCTGCTAGCAGCTGAGCATTCTTTATTTGCAAATCAGGTTTAATCTTTTCAGGATCATATAATCTTTGGAAAGAATTTTGATCAACTTCCCCTTTTTCAATTGATCGTTCCCGTATCCACAAGGGATGTATTTTAAAAATTTCCTCTTTATCAAATACTCTTAATTCTTTTGAGTCAAAATCTAGCTTCATATTTGAAAATATATGATTAATAGTCTAATTCTTCAATATTTTCATACTCTGCAAGACATTCTGGATTTGCAAGAGCCTCCATATTTTTAACTTTTCTACCGTTTATAATATCTCTTACAGTCAACTCAGCTATCTTACCGCTCCGAGTTCTTGGAATATCAGTAACTTGAATAATCTTTGCGGGCACATGTCTGATGGAGGTTGAGTTTTTAATATTTTCCTTGATATTAGCAACTAATTTATCATTTAGATGACTTTTGGCTTTAAGGGTAATAAATAAAATAATTCTGACATCATCATTCCATTCTTGCCCAACCACAATCGATTCATTGATATCTTCTAGTTTTTCAACAGACCTATATATTTCTGCAGTACCAATTCTAATACCTCCAGGATTGAGAGTTGAGTCGGAGCGCCCAAAGATTATAAAACCCTTATTTGCTGTTTTGATTGCATAGTCACCTTGTGTCCAAATATTGGGAAATTTTGAAAAATATGATTTTATATATTTTTCTTTATTAACATCTTCCCAGAACCCAATTGGCATTGAAGGAATTGCTGATTTGCAGACTAGTTCTCCTTTTTGCTGAGTACTAACCCCATCTTCATTAAATATATCTACATCAACTCCTAAACATTCACATTGAATTTCTCCTGAAAATACTGCGCCAGTTGGATCTCCTCCAACAAAACATGAAACAATGTCAGTACCGCCACTAATCGAGGCTAAATGTACGTCTTGCTTAATATTGCTATAAACATAATTAAAACTCTCACTAACTAGTGGTGATCCAGTGCTTAAAATTGTTTTTAATTTTGATAGTTTATACTTATTTGAAATTTGAATTTGGCTATTTCTTAGCGCATCAATAAACTTTGCACTTGTGCCAAAGCAAGTAATTTCCTCTTCTTCCGCCACTTTAAAAAGTGAGTCCTGATGTGGAAAAAAAGGAGACCCCTCATAAAGAACAACTGTTGCCTTAGAAGCAAGACCAGAAATAAGCCAATTCCACATCATCCATCCACAAGTAGTAAAATAGAAAAGCTTATCGTTTTCACAAATTTCACAGTTAAGTTGTTGTTCTTTCAAATGTTGGATTAATGGACCTCCTGTATTATGTACAATACATTTTGGTTTTCCAGTTGTACCGCTGGAATACAATATATACATTGGGTCATTAAACTGACATCTTTCAAAAGAGAGCTCACTCAATTCTCTATTGTTTTCTTCAAAAAAATTTAATTTTTCATCGATGAAACTTTTGTCTTTTTGAGAATAATCAATGCATATGGATACTTCCAATGTATTAAGCTTACTCTCAACATTTTTTATTTTTTCTAAAATTTTAAATTTCTTTCCTCCATACATATAGTTGCTGGAATAAAATAAAATTTTGGGCTCTATTTGACTAAACCTATCTAATATAGCCTGTTCACCAAAATCTGGTGAACAAGAAGACCATACCGCACCAATTGAATTTACTGCAAGAAATGAAATCAATGTTTCCGCATTATTAGTTACAATGCCTACAACTCTATCACCTTTTTTAACACCGATAGATCTCAAATATTTTGCGACTAAATTTACTTTATGAATAACTTCTTCTTTGCTGTAATATTTTTTAAATCCAATTTCATTTACATAGAGTATAGGAATAGAATTTAAATTATTAATGATATTTTCACTATAGCTAAGCTTTAAGTTTGGAAAAAATTTCTTGTCATAAATATTTTCACTTTCACTAATAGCAGGGTTTTCATTGCCACTATAGCTTATATCTAAATAACTCAAAAGACTCGTCCAGAATAAATTAGGCTTTGCTATACTCCAGTTGAATAAGGAGTCATATTCATAATCAAAATTTATTGAGTAACTTTTTTTGAGATAAGAATGGTATTTGACTAAGTTCGATTGTTTTCGTCTTTTTTCGGAGGCTTGCCACAGTAATTTTTCCATAAATTTTACTGCTTTGAATTAAATTTTAAGCAATATGTAATGCTTTTGTTTCAAGATAATCTTCAAGCCCCATATCACCGCCTTCGCGGCCGTTTCCAGACTCTTTATAACCCCCAAAAGGAGAGCCATAGTTATAACCGCCTCCGTTTACATGTACACCGCCAGCTCTAAGTTGTCTTGAAACTCTTTCTGCCCTTTCGGTGTCGCCTGTTTGTACATATGCGGCAAGTCCGTAAGGTGTGTCATTAGCTATTTCAATAGCTTCTTTTTCATCTTCAAATGGAATTATTACAAGTACGGGGCCAAAAATCTCTTCTTGAGCTACTCGCATGCTGTTATTAACATTTATGAATATAGTTGGTTTAGTAAACCAACCTTTTTCTAACCCCTCAGGTTTACCCAGTCCACCAACAAGCAGCTCGGCACCTTCATCTATTCCTACCTGAATCATGTTTTGGACTCTATCAAACTGGATTTTATCAAATAAAGGTCCTAGATGATCTCCATCCTCTTGTGGGTCTCCAACTTTTATTTCTTCAGCCGCCTTTTTTGCAATTGTAACGACTTCATCGTAGCATTTTTTTTCAACCAGTAATCTGGTAGGAGCGTCACATGATTGTCCGGTGTTAAACATACATTCATTTACAGATGCGGTTACTTTTTCCTCAAGATCACAATCTGCAAAAACTAAATTTGGTGACTTGCCTCCAAGCTCAAGTGTAACTTTTTTGACAGTTTCAGCAGACTCTATTGTAACCGACTTTCCGCCTCTTTTAGAGCCGGTAAACGACATCATCTCAATATCTGGATGTCTTGACATGGCTATGCCCACACCCTCGCCATCACCATGAACTAAATTGAAAACACCTGCAGGGACACCAGCTTTATCTAGTATTTCGGCATAAACCATTGCTGATAATGGCGTATGTTCTGATGGTTTTAAAATACAAGTACATCCGGTTGCAATGACTGGCAAAACTTTTAATGTGATTTGGTTTATTGGCCAATTCCATGGAGTGATTAGACCACATACTCCAATTGGTTCTTTTAATAAAATATCTGTATTGGATAACTCAATTTTTTCTTCATGTTTTTCTAATGCACTAATAAAACCATCCAAATGACCTATAGCTGCATCAGCTTGGGCTTCACGTGACATTTTTCTTGGTGCACCCATCTCCATTGTCATAGCATCAGCTAAGTCATCAAATCTTTCTTCTGAAATTTTTCGTATATTTTTCAAAATATTCATTCTCTCTTCTTTAGAAGTTTTTGAAAAACTCATAAATGCATTTTTAGCGGCTTTTACTGCGATATTTACATCTTCTTCATTACCTAATATGACTTCACCGATAACTTCCTCTGTGGCTGGATTTACGACAGGCATTTTTTTACTAGATTGTGGCGCTACCCATTGACCATCAATATAAAATTTTTGTAGATTTTGCATTTCAGATGAAGATTACATACTATAGTATGGTAATTGTAAATTAATTTTTTTTCACTAGTAAAGGAAATATGAACAGAGACGTCATTATTTCATGTGCTGTTACTGGATCAGGAGATACAGTCAACAAACATCCAAACATACCGGTGACGCCAGAGCAAATTGCTAATGCAGCAATTGAAGCAGCGTCAGCTGGAGCTGCTATAGCGCATATCCATGTCAGAGATTTAAATACAGGAAAGGGATCAAGAGACGATGAGCTTTATAAAGAGGTTGTGAGCCGCATAAAAGATAGTGGCACAAATGTCATAATAAATCTTACCAGTGGTATGGGCGGTGATATAGAAATTGGACCTGAGGATGATCTATTAAAGTTCGGACCTAATACTGATTTTGTTAATGCGATTGAACGACTAAGTCACGTTGAAGAAATATTACCAGATATATGTTCCCTTGATTGTGGAACTCTTAATTTTGGTGATGGCAACATGATTTATGTTAGTACTCCTGAACAATTAAGAATTGGTGCAAAAAGAATACAAGAATTAGGCGTAAAACCGGAGTTAGAAGTTTTTGATACAGGGCATATGTGGTTTGCAAATCAAATGTACGATGAGGGGTTGCTTGACAGCCCTCCTCTATTTCAAATTTGTCTTGGCATTCCCTATGGGGCACCGGCTAATACCAGTTCAATGAAAAACATGGTAGACATGCTACCATCGGGCAGTAACTGGGCAGCTTTTGGAATTGGGGTTCATCAAATGCCGATGGTTGCTCAAGCGGTTCTTTTGGGAGGCAATGTTAGAGTTGGTCTTGAAGACAACCTATATCTTGAAAAAGGTGTATACGCTTCAAACGGTCAACTTGTTGAAAAAGCGACGACAATAATTAATAATCTTGGTGCAAATGTGATGGGGCCAGATGAAGCCAGAAAAAAACTTGGGCTTAAAGTTTGAAACAAAATAAAGTCATCACTATTGTGGGTACTGGAGTAATTGGCGCAGGCTGGGCTGCAAGATTTCTAGCTAAAGGTTATACTGTAAAAGCATATGACCCTAATAGTGTTTCACGTGAGCAGCTAAAAATAAATGTTCGAACTGCTTTTAAAAGCTTAAAGAAAATCGGTTTGAATAGAAATGCCTCATTAAGAAATCTTAAGGTCTATTCAAAATTACCTAGTGCATTGAAGGATACAACTTTTGTTCAAGAGAATGCACCAGAAAACGAAAAGATTAAAAAAAATATACTCAAACAAATTGATAATTTAGTTGATAAGAGAGTTATAATCGCATCTAGTTCGTCAGGCTTATTACCATCAAAAATTCAATCGGCTTGTAAGTTTCCTGAGAGAGTTTTAATAGGTCATCCATTTAATCCTGTATACTTATTACCTCTAGTAGAGATTGTAGCTGGCAAGAAAACTAGTCATATAAGTGTTAAAAAATTAAAAAAATTATATGAACATATTGGAATGCGACCACTTATTGTTCAAAAAGAAATAGAAGGATATATTTCAGACAGACTACAAGAAGCGTTATGGCGTGAAGCCTTGCATATTATAAATGACGGGGTAGCATCAACGGATGAAGTTGATGATGCAATTGTTTATGGTCCTGGATTGAGATGGGCTTTTATGGGGATTTGTTTAACGTTCCATTTAGCTGGTGGAGAAACTGGCATGAAACACATGCTGGAACAATTTGGTCCTGCACTAAAACTCCCTTGGACAAAATTGAAAGCACCTGAATTAACCAACAAACTTAAAAAAGCAATGGTTTCAGGAACAAAAAAACAAGCAGGAAAATTCAATATTAAAGAATTAGAAAAACAAAGAGATTTGTTTTTGATTGAAATTATGAAAACTTTAAATAAGAATCAAAAAGGTAAGTTTCCGAATTGGGACAGAAAATATAATACATTTAAATAAGATATGAATGAGAATCCATCAATATCATCATTAAAAAAGAATGGTAAATCGATTCTAATTGATTGGAGTGATGGTGAGCAGAGTAAATTTAATTTTTTATGGTTAAGGGATAATTGTCCATCAGAAGTTCACCCTACTGCAAGGGAGAGAACCTTTAACTTGCTAAATGTTTCAGAAAATATTTACCCAAAAGCGTTTACAATAAATGATAAAGGGCAGTTGGAGATTGAGTGGAGTGAAGGAGGCCATATAAGTCACTATGACGTCGAATGGCTTCGACATAACTGTTACACGATGAAAAGTAAGAAAAAATATAGTTCACCTTATTTTTTGTGGGATAATAGTATGCAATCAAATTTTGAAGATATTCAAATAGATTATCAAGAAATTATTAGTGGAGATGAAGGAATAAAAAAATGGTTAGAACAACTTCACTATAAGGGCATTTCAATTGTAAAAAATGCACCCACTGAAAAAGAGTCAGGTTTTGATGTTCTATCTAATATAAGTCATCATAGAGAAACTTTTTTTAAAACACCATTTGAAGTAATCGACATTCCTAATCCAAATAATTCAGCATATACAGCTGCAGCTCTAAGAAATCACATCGACTTACCATATTATGAAATTGCTCCTGGCTACCAGTTCCTTCATTGTTTAATAAACGATGCAACCGGTGGTGAATCAGTTGCGTTAGATGGATTTAAAGTTGCAAGCTATATGAAAGAAAATTTTACTGAATATTTCAAGATTCTTCTTGATACACCTGTAAAATTTGTAAATAGAGATTACACCGCAAACACAATTAGAGTAATGCATAAACCCATATTTACTCTAGATCACAACAATGATTTTAATGATATACGGTTCAGCGTTGCTTATATGGGAATAATGGATTGCAGTCCTGAAGTTATGGATAGCTTCTATGAAGCATATCGTAAACTTCTTTCATTGCTACATGACCCTATGTTTGAAATCAATTTCAGATTAGAAGCTGGAGATATTTTTAGCTTTAATAACAGAAGAGTCTTGCATGGCAGAAAAGAATACGATGCCAATTCAGGTAATAGACACCTCCAAGGATATTATATTGATAGGGATGAGATCGTAGGTAGATTAAATTATTTGAATAGAATTAATCCTTAATTAATAAAATGAAGATAAATCGTAAAATATTACCAAATATAAATAATTACTACAGCGATAATCATAAGATAGACCCAAGCCAGGGGGTGCATCTGGGCGATGGAACAATCAATGATGGCGATCGTATCGAAATTGGCCCAACTGCATTAGCCTATGCTGAATGGCAAGATGCAGGGCTTATATTGCCAGATCTGACTGAGATGCGCAAAGCCAGACACAAACGCTTGACTGATGCAATTGTAGCCAGGGGTTATGGGGGCTTATTGATGTTTGATCCCCTTAATATTCGTTATGCAACTGACACGACAAATATGCAGTTGTGGAACACCCACAATCCGTTCCGGGCGTGCTTGCTTTGTGCTGATGGGTATATGGTACTCTGGGATTATAAAAACGCACCATTCCTCGCCCAATACAATCCACTTGTTCGGGAGAGCCGCTCAGGTGCGGACATGTTTTACTTCGCCCGTGGTGACCGGATTGGGCCAGCAGCTGACGCTTTCGCAGCTGAGGTACTAGACTTAATTGCCACTCACGCTCCAGGTTGTACACAAGTCGGTATAGACAAAATTCAGCCTGCAGGTTTAGATGCGGTCCGTCGAGCAGGGCTTGAGTACTGTGACGGTGAGGAAGTGACAGAACGTGCACGAGCTATCAAAACCGAGCACGAATTACGAGCAATGCGCTGTTCTATTTATTCTTGTGAACGCTCGATGGCAGTTATGGAGGAGTTTGCACGCGCAGAAATTCCAAAAGGTGGTGTGACAGAGGATGATGTTTGGGCGGTACTCCATGCAGAAAATATTAAAAGAGGTGGCGAGTGGATTGAGACAAGACTGCTTACTTCAGGGCCACGCACCAACCCATGGTTTCAAGAATGTGGACCAAGGATCATATCTGAGAACGAAATTCTTGCTTTTGATACTGATTTGATCGGCCCCTATGGGATTTGTGCAGATCTCAGTCGTACCTGGTGGATTGGAGATAGTTTAGCGCCAGCTAATATGCGCGAGAGTTATGCAGAGGCAGTAGAACACATTCGCTATAACACAAGGCTTCTCAAGCCCGGCCTTCACATGGAAGACTTAACTCATTCTTTGCACGTGTTGCAGGACAAGTATCAGGCGCTCAAGTATTCATCACCTATGCATGGTGTCGGGATGTGTGACGAATGGCCATTGATCGCCTACCCAGACCGTTTGGTTAAAAATGCCTTTGACGCTGTTCTGGAACCAGGACTGACTCTTTGTGTCGAGGCTTTGGTGGGTGAAGTTAATGGGGACCACATGGTTAAGCTTGAGGATCAGGGTGTCGTAACAAATAATGGTTACGAAACGATTTCTACTTATCCGCTTGATGAGCGTTTGTTTTCAAATTAGAAATGCTTATTCATTCCAAAAAAGAATAGCCTTGTCATTTTTTTAATTCGACAGAATATTAAATTAGGTATAATTTTTTATTTATTGTTTGAATAAATTAGGAGTGCATTCATGAAAAAAGATCTGATAACGAGATTAAATGAGGGACCAATCATTTGTGCTGAAGGTTATTTATTCGCCATGGAACGAAGAGGTTACTTATCCGCAGGAGGATTTGTTCCTGAAGTTGTTTTAGAGCACCCAGAAGTTGTTACTCAATTACATAGAGAATTTATAAGAGCAGGATCTGATGTTGTCCAAGCTTTCACTTATTATGGCCATAGAGAAAAATTAAGAATAATTGGGAAAGAACATTTATTAGAGTCTTTACAGAAAAATGCTCTTCAAATTGCAAAAGATGCAGCTAATGAATATAAAGATTTAGATCTTATGGTTTGTGGAGATGTAGCAAATACAAATATTTATGATCCAAATGATAAACAATCTCTTATTCAATGTCAGAAAATGTATGAGGAACAAGTGGCGTGGGCAAAGGAAGCGGGAGTTGATTTTATTGTCGCTGAGACAATTAATTGGACTGAGGAAATGAAAATTGCTCTAAAAGCAATCAAAGATGAAGGCATGATTGCAGTTACAAATTTTGCGATACCCAGGGGAGATAAGACAAGAGAAGGACATACACCTGAAGATGCATGTAAAATGATGGAAGACTTGGGCGCAAATGTCGTTGGTTTAAACTGTTATAGAGGGCCAGATATGACTATGAAACTTCTAGAAAAAGTAAGAGATAAAGTATCTTGCCATGTTGCTGGATTGCCAGTGCCTTATCGAACAACAGAAAAGGAACCTGGTTTTTTAAATATTTCTGATGATGGATGTGATTGTATTCCTGGAAATAATGCATTTCCTGTAGCCTTGGATAATCTTTTTTGTAATCGTTTTGAAATGGCTAAATTTGCTGCAGACTGTATGGAAAAAAATATCAACTTTATTGGAATTTGTTGTGGCGCCGAAGCACATCACGTGAGAGAAATGTCAGTTGCAGTTGGTAAAAAACCAATTTCGATGAAATATATGCCGGACATGAGAAAACATTTTCACCATGGAACAGACGAAACTCTTAAGCAGGTAAATAAAGAATTCACACCTTAAGAATGCAAACTCATGCTAAAGTTGTTGTTATTGGCGGGGGAGTTGTAGGTTGCTCTATTCTTTTCCATTTAGCAAAGTTTGGGGTGAAGGACTGCGTTCTCCTTGAGCGAAAAGAATTAACAGCAGGATCCTCATGGCATGCCGCAGGAAACGTTCATGTCATTTCTTCAGATCCAAACATATCCAGACTGATGGCATATACAATAAACTTGTACAAGGAAATTGAAGAGACTTCAGGTCATTCAGTTGGCTTTAAACCAAGTGGAGGGTTTTATTTAGCCTCTAATGAAGTTTGGTCTGATTATCTTAAAAGAGAAAGAACAAAAGCCAGATATATGGGTCTTGATCAAGAGTTTATCTCATTAGAGGAGGTTGCAAAAAAAAATCCTCTTATCGATCCCAATAAATATATTTCAGCTTTGTGGGATCCGATCGATGGAGAAGTAGATCCATCAGGTGTCACATATGCATTTGCAAAATCTGCAAAAGTTCATGGCGCTAACTATTACACAAATACTGAGGTTAAAGACACTAAGCAAAGAGAAGATGGAACCTGGGATGTGTTTACTGATAAGGGCAATATTCATACAGAAATTGTAATTAATGCTGCAGGACTTTGGGCGAGAGAGGTCAGTAAACTTGCTGGATTAAATTTGCCTGTACAGCCAATGGAGCATCATTATTTAATCACTGATACAATTCCAGAAATAGCAGCGATGCCTAAGGGAACAAGGCTACCAGTTGGAACTGATTTTGATGGTAATATCTATTTTAGACAAGAAGGACAAGGCATGTTGCTTGGCACATATGAACATAAGTCTACTCCTTGGAAAGTTCAGGGAACCCCATTAGATTTTGGACATGAACTGTTGGAACCAAAATTAGAAAATATTCAAGATCGATTAGTCATTGGTTTTGAGAGAATGCCAGCTTTGGAAAAAGCAGGAATTAAAAATATTATTAACGGCCCTTTTACATTTGGTCCTGATGGAAATCCTCTCATTGGACCAGTTCCAGGTATGAGAAATTATTGGGTAGCAGTCGGTGTTATGGCCGGGTTCTGTCAAGGAGGAGGTGTTGGCAAATGTATTGCAGAATGGATTATTGATGGTGAACCTTCCATAGATGTTTGGGCGATGGATGTCGCACGGTTTGGTGATTATGCATCTCCACATTATGGAACAATTAAATCATCTGAAAATTATGAACGAAGATTTATTATGACATTTCCAAATGAGACTTTGCCAAAAGGAAGGAAACAAAAAACTACAGCTTTATATGATCGCTTCGTTAACATGGGAGCAGTTATGGGTGACAGCTTTGGACTCGAAAATGTTCTATGGTTTGCTGATAATCCTGATGATGCTTACGAAGAACCAACTATCAAGCGCTCTCGATCCCATAACTATGTTTCAAATGAAGTAAAAAATGTAAGAGAAAACGTTGGAGTAACAGAGATTGCTAATTTTTCTAAACATGAATTTAAGGGAAAAGACTCAAGAAAATTTTTGGATTATATTTTGGCAGGTAGAATACCTAAAGTTGGACGCATAGCACTAAGTCCAATGCTATCTAAAAAAGGTAAATTATATGGGGACCTTACAGTTTCGTGTATTAGTGAAAATCATTTTATGGTTTATGGATCTGGTGCCGCTCAGGAAATGCATCGACGATGGTTTGAACAACATCTAGATCAATATGAGGTCATTTATAAAAACAGATCTGATGATTATCACGGCCTTGCTATTTCTGGCCCAAAGTCTAGAAATTTACTGCAATTATTGGTAAGAGAAGATGTTTCTAATGAGTCATTTAAATTTAGAGATTCTAGACAAATGTTTGTTGCTGGTGTTCCTGCATTAGTCAACCGGTTGTCATTTACTGGAGAATTGGGATATGAAATATATGTAGCTCCACACTATCAAATCAAGCTGTATGAGGCTATTGAGGATGCAGGAGAAGAATTCAACATTAAACCTTTTGGCGGAAGAGCTTTGATGTCTATGAGACTAGAAAAAAATTGGGGCGCATGGACACTAGATTTTAGACCTGACTATACTCCAAAAGAAACTGGCCTTTCTGCATTTATAAATTGGGATAAAGATTTTATTGGTAAAGACGCTGCAGTTAAAGATGATAGCAATCACAGATTATTTTCCTTGGTAATTGAAACTGACAACATAGATGTGACTAGCAATGAAGCTGTTATGCAGAATGAAGTATGTATCGGATATGTAACATCTGGAGGCTTCGGCCACTATGTGCAAAAAAGTATTGCTTTTGCATACTTGAACAATGATTTATTAAAATCCAAAGAACTTTTGCAAGTTGAAATAAATGGAGAGTTTTATAATGCCTCAATTGTTGATAATGCTTGTTATGACCAAACCGGTAAAAATTTAAGGCAATAAAAAAATTTAGTAGAATTAATCCTTAGATTTTTGCAAAATATCTATAATTTTGTTTTTTGATACTGAGCCAACAAAATTGTTTTTCTCATCAATTACGTTAAGACCGGATTGACTTTCAAGTATTGCCGGCAAGCAATTTTCAATACTATCATTTACGTTTACAGTTGGATTAGAATTTGCTCGTTCACCTCCTTGGTCAAGAATTGTCTTGATTTTTAAAACCTTTATACGATTAACATCCTTAACAAAATTGGCCACATATTGATCAGCGGGTTTTAAAAGAATTTCCTCTGCATTTCCATCTTGAACAAGTTTTCCGCCATTGAGTATAGCTATTCGGTCGCCTAATTTTAGTGCCTCATCGAGGTCATGAGTTATGAACATAATTGTTTTATTTAAATTCTTTTGTAAGTCCAGTAATTGGTCCTGCATATCAGTTCTTATTAATGGATCAAGCGCACTAAAGGCTTCGTCCATTAGCAATATATCTGGATCAGTAGCTAACGCCCTAGCTAAACCTACTCTTTGCTGCATTCCTCCTGACAATTGATTTGGGAATTTATTTTCAAAACCGGTTAAACCAACTTTTTCGATCCAGTACATTGCTCTTTCTATAGAATCTGACTTATCTAGATTTTTTATGCTCAATCCAAACTGGACATTGTCTAATATATTTTGATGAGGAAATAGTGCAAAGCGTTGAAAAACCATCCCTGTTTTATTTCTTCTAAACTCTAGAAGATCCATTTTATTAAGTTTAGTAATATCCTCTCCATCAACTGTGACCGTTCCCTCGGTTGGCTCAATCAATCTATTAATGTGTCTTATCAAAGTAGATTTTCCTGACCCTGATAATCCCATTACAACTTGTATTGAATGCTCCTTGATATCTAGAGAAATATTATCCAACCCAAGAACATGATTATATTTTGATAATAACTCGTCTTTATCAACACCATCTCTAACTATGTCTGTGTACTCTCTTGGTCTTGATCCAAAGATTTTATACAAATTTTCTATCTTAATCTTTATCTCACTCATTTGCGCCAGCCCTATATTGCTGCATTCTTTTGCCAAATGACTGAGAAACCCTGTCAAATATGATCGCCAAAGCTACAATAGCCAAACCATTGAGAAGGCCCATTGTAAAATATTGATTGGTGATGGCTTTTAAGACTGGTTGCCCCAATCCCTTAACCCCAATCATTGAAGCAATAACTACCATTGCGAGTGCCATCATTATTGTTTGATTAATACCAGCGAAAATTGTTGGTAAAGCTAATGGAAGCTGTACTCTAAATAATTTTTGAGTTCTATTTGCACCAAATGCATCTGCGGCTTCTAAAACTTCTTTATTAACTTCTCTAATACCAAGATCAGTAAGTCGAATTATTGGCGGGATTGCATAGATTATAACTGCAAGTAAACCAGGAATTTTACCAATACCCAATAACATAACAACTGGAATGAGATACACAAAACTTGGCATCGTTTGCATAATATCTAAAATTGGAGTAATTGCGGCTCTCGCCCTATCAGATCCTGACATTAATATGCCAATTGGTATACCTAGGCCGATAGACATTAGTGTGCAAACACCAATAATACTGACTGTGGACATCGTATCATCCCACATTCCAAAATATCCAATTAATAAAAAAGCAATTAAAGATGAAATAGTTAGAGCGATGCTTCTACTTCCATAATAAATCAATAATAAGAAAACGATTATTACGACAGGCCATGGAGAATTTTGTAGTATTTTTTCAAACCATACTAAGAAATAAAGCACTGGATCAAAAACCGCTTCAATTGTATCGCCATATTCACGTGAAAAGTTTCGGTAAGCGCCATCAAGAGACTTCTTAAATAGGCGAAGACTCTCCTTACTCATTTCAGGAAATGAAATAAAAAATTCGGTAAAGTTCATATAGATATGCGGACTATATTTCTATAGTCCGCAATATTATTTTTTTAATTATAACGCTGCTTCAATTTTAGCTTTCGCATTACCGTCAACCCAGCTGTGCCATTCTGTATAGTTTTTCAGAAAATGTATAGCTGTGTCTTCGCCAGATGCTTGATTGTCATCTTTCCAAGCTAATAAAGCATTAACAGTGCTGTTTGGAAGTGCTCTCTTTGAAATGTATTCCATTCCAAGATCAGAACTATTTTTAAAGTTATCAGTTACAACAGTGTATACTTCAGAAACAACCCATGCGTTAGGTTTTGGATCTGCACATCCGTCTTGAGAAGTACAAGTGTCCCACTCTTCTTTACTGTGTTCAACACCAAAGCTTAGTTTCTTAAGTGGATATTTGCCAAGAACTGCTGTAGGAGCCCAATAGTATCCTAGCCATCCCTCTTCTTTATTATATGCTTCACCGATAGCACCAGCTAATGCACCACCTGATCCAGGATCAACTAGTCTCCATCCTTTTGCTTCCATATCATACGCTTTAAAGAGATTTCCGGTACTAATTTGACAGTTCCAGCCTGATGGACATGTATAAATTGCTCCATCTCCACCTTCCGGATGAGGGAAAAGTTCAGGGCGCTCTATAACGTCATAAACCGTTTGGATATCAGGATTTGCATCAGCCATGTACTGAGGAATCCACCATCCTTCTTCACCAGTGTCAGACAGTACCTCAGCTGCATAATGCAAACGACCCTCACCTACTGCATTATCTAGAGCTATACGAACTGAATTAATCCAGAGTTCAGGAGCTACATCCGGCTCACCTTTTTCCATCATTGACGTTGCTGTTGGCATAGTATCGCCGGGTACAAGTTCAACATTACAACCATACCCATTTTCTAATACTATTTTATCTACATGAGCAAACATTTCAGCTGATGCCCAATTCATTTCTGCGACAGTAATTGTGCCACAATCAGCTACTTCCTGATTCCTGTCGCAACTAACTGCAAAAATAACTGCAAAACCTGCTAAAAATATTCCAATTGCAGATTTTTTAAAAAATTTATTCATTTTAATCTCCTAATTTATATCTTTCATTATAATTGAAACATATATATGTAAGTGCTTCCACATAAAAAAAAATTAAATTATGTTACATAATTAATTAGATAAATGTCTGATTTAATTATTTTTTTACTGAATAGATCTCGATTAATGGTGCGCTCATTACGAATATTGCACCAATAAACTCTCTAATCGAGATTATTTCATTTGCAAGCAGATAGGCAGATATAACGCCAATAACAACTTCGAACATTAATAGGATCCCCGCGCGTCCTGGATCAACTTGATCCTGACCATAGGTGACAAGCCAGTAACCTGGCAATAACCAGATAAATGCGAATATTAAAATTATCAAAATAGTATTCTTTAAAATATCATAGTTAAATCCTGAAAGTATTTGCCCATCTGGTAAGAATGTTGCAATAACAACAAAAAGACCCCCAATTAAAATAAAAACTGAAGTACCGAAATTTACATCAAGTTCCTCATTTATTCTTATGAGTGTTGCACAGATTGACCAGAGAAATCCTGAGAGAATTCCAAACAGATCTGCAAGTGTGCTAGGCATAAAATTTCCTTGATCCAACCCAGTTATAATAAACAGACCTATAAAACCTGAAGAAATTGAAAAAAACCTATAAATGTTTAAGGCCGCTCTTAGAAAAATAATTTCAATTAAAGTGCTCCATACAGCTGTTAAATAAAAAAAGATTAAGACTCTTGCAACATTACCTCTAATTAAACCTTCATTATAAAGACACATTGCAGCCGCTCCTGCTGAAGCTGCGACTATTGTAAGAATTAAATTTCGATTAGTTAATTTTGATATATTTTTGTATGAAAAAAATAATAAAAATAACCCAGCAATAGTGAAACTTAAAGTGAGCGGAATTGCATTATTATACGCATATTCATTAAGTAGCCTTAATGGATACCACCACGTACCCCACAATAATGTTGAAAGTACAATTGCATAATTGGGGTTTAAATTTTTTAACATAAGCTTATGTTGTACTATAATTACAAACTTTGGTAAAATTAGTTATGCAATTTAATTCTTATAATTATATTATTATTGGTGCCGGAAGTGCGGGTTGTGTTCTGGCAAATAGACTTTCAGCTGATCCAGAGATAAATGTATTGTTAATAGAGTCAGGTCCATCGGATAAAACATGGAAAACCTCAATGCCAGCAGCTTTATTATACACAATGCATGACCCAAAATATAATTATTTATACGAAACTGAGCCTGAACCGTTCATGAACAATAGAAAAATGTTTTGCCCAAGAGGAAAGATGTTGGGAGGAAGTTCATCACACAACGGTATGGTTCATGTAAGAGGAAATCCAATGGATTTTGAAAACTGGGCTCAAAAAGATCTTAAGTCATGGAATTATAATAATGTTCTTCCGTATTTTAAAAAATCAGAGTCAATTGAAGGATTAGATGAAACTTATAGGAATAAAAGCGGTCCTTTAAAACTATCTCGATCTTCGGAAGGCAATGAATTGAGTAAAGTCTACCTAGAAGCGGCAGAACAAGCCGGCTATGAGATAAATAATGACATGAATGGATATAAGCAAGAGGGATTTGGTCTAATGGACACCACTATTTATGGAGGCAGAAGACAAAGTACGAGTGTAACTTACTTGCATCCAGTTATTAACAGAAGAAATCTTACCGTCATTACAAACACAATAGTAAACAAAGTTATCATTGAAAATAATAAAGCCGTTGGGGTTGAATGTACTACAGGAAGAGAGAGAAAAAAAATACATGCTGAAAATGAAGTGATATTATCAGCTGGAGCAATAAATTCACCTCAACTTCTAATGCTTTCAGGTATAGGAAATGCTGAAGAACTAAAAAAATTAGATATTTCTGTTCAATATGACCTAAGAGGTGTAGGTGAAAATTTACAGGATCATCTTGAAACTTATTTACAATATGAGTGTACAAAGCCCGTTACACTTTACACATCATATAATCCAATAAGAATGGCATTCATAGGGATAGAGTGGTTTATTTTTAAATCTGGAGTGGCAGCATATTCAAACTTAGAGACAGGCGGCTTCGTGAGAAGTAATGATATGGTTGATTATCCTAATATTCAGTATCACTTCTTTCCATCGCTTGTATTGGATCATGGAAGACAATCTCCAAGCTCTCATTCTTTTCAAGCGCATGTAGGACCAATGAGGCCAACAAGTAGAGGACATGTCAAATTAAAGTCAAACAATCCCTCAGCTTCACCCGCTATACAGTTTAATTATATGCAGACAGAGCATGATTTAAAAGAAATGAGAGATGGTATTAAAATTGCAAGGGAAATTTTTCATCAAAAAGCTTTTGATAAATATCGAGGAAAAGAAATTAACCCTGGAATAAATTCAAGCTCTGAGGGTGATTTAAATGAATTCATTAAAAATAAAGGTGATACTGCTTATCATCCTTCTTGTACATGCAAGATGGGAAAAGATGAGTTATCTGTTGTCGATGAAGAGCTCAAAGTTTATGGGATTGAAAATTTAAGAGTTGTAGATGCTTCAATAATGCCAAATATCATTACAGGAAATCTCAATGCAACAACTGTAATGATCGCTGAAAAGGCATCTGATCTCATCCTTAAAAAAGAAACTTTACCTGATGTAGAGACCAGTTTTTATAGAGCAAGCTAGTAGTTAACTACTTTTTCTACTTGATTATTAGATAAATTCATTACCTCAATACGACCCTCACAAATAATAGCTAATTTATCCTCACTTAGAGAAATAACTTTAGTTTTTTCACCCACAAGATCACATTTTTTTTCAATATTTATATCCTTCTCAGAATTATCAGTGGAAGTAAAAAAATCAATCTTGTATGATCGCTCAATAATAGTAGTAATAACAATCGTGGTACCAATTAAAATTACAATTCCGAGAAATATAACTATAAATAGCATAATTTTTTGGTACATCGTTATCTCATAATGTTCTATCAATACAAAGTCAACCATAAGAAGCAAGTAGGCCAACGTATAGACAAATATATTGCTTTAAATTTGAAAGAATTTAGTAGGTCTAAAATAATTCAATTAATAAAGTCCTCCAATATTACAGTAAATAATAATATTGTAGATCCTGATTATAAGATCTCATTAGGCGATCATATTTCAGTGAATATAAAATTAGCAAATGAGACACCAATAATTGGTGAAAACATAAAATTAAATATTGTTTATGAAGATAAGGATTTGATAGTTATCAATAAACCTGCAGGTATTGTAATGCACCCCGGCGCTGGAAATAAGACAGGTACAATTGTTAATGCTTTGATCAATCATTGTGGAGATGAATTAAAATTTGTAGGTGATGCTCAAAGGCCAGGAATAGTTCATCGAATTGATAAAGACACGAGCGGACTGGTTGTAATAGCTAAAAATGATTTTACTCATAAACATTTATCTGACCAATTTGCTGCTCACTCTATCGAAAGAGTTTATATTGCTGTATGCTGGAACAAAATCTCACCAGCAAATGGAAAAATTAAGTCACTCTTATCTAGAAGTAATAGGAATAGAACAAAAATGATGAGTTCTGTGAGTAGAGGTAAGGTTGCTATCACTCATTACAAGACACTTGAAAATTTAAAGAACAAAAAAAATCAAATTGTTGCCACAGTATTAGAATGTCGCTTAGAAACCGGAAGAACTCATCAAATAAGAGTGCATCTAACAGAAAAGGGAAATCCACTCATAGGAGACCGTACTTATGGGCGATCGCCTCAAAGTAAACTAAAATCACTTTCAGAAAGCACGGTTCAATCGATTAAAATGTTGCCAGGACAGGCTCTGCATGCGCAATCTCTTGGGTTTCTTCATCCTAAAAAAGAAAAAATGCTTCATTTTCAGTCTGTTATGCCGGATTACTTGAGCAAATTGGTAAATTCAATTAAAAGCTGAACATTGATTTCTAGAAAAAAGTAACCATATTTTGGATATGAGCAAAAACTATAATTTACCAGCATTGTCCAATGAAGGTAGCCTCGGTCATTATCTTCAGCAGATCAAGAAGTTTCCTATGCTTACAGAAAAGCAAGAAATCAATCTTGCTAAGAAGTGGAGAGATGAAGGGGATACGAGTGCAGCTCATGCACTTGTTACAAGCCATCTCAGACTCGTTGCCCGAATAGCGATGGGTTATCGAGGATACGGACTTCCTGTTACAGAACTTATATCTGAAGGAAATATAGGTCTGATGCAAGCAGTTAAAAAGTATGACCCAGATAAAGGTTTCAGATTAGCGACTTATGCTATGTGGTGGATTAGAGCTGCTATTCAGGAGTATGTACTTAAATCATGGAGTTTAGTAAAGATTGGAACCACCGCAGCTCAAAAAAAACTATTTTTTAATCTTAAGAAACTTAAAAATAGACTAAGTGACTATAGTGAAGGTTCACTTAAACCTCATCAAGTTACAGAAATTGCCAATCAATTAAATGTTTCTGAAAAAGAAGTTTCGGAAATGGAAGGAAGAATTTCTGGAAATGATTATTCTCTTAATGCAGTGGTTAGTGCAGACGGTGAAGAAGAATGGCAAGAATGGCTAGTTGACGAAGATGCGGATCATGAAGTCAAAATAGCTGAGAAAGAAGAAGTTTCAAAAAGAAAAGCTCTTCTCAATAAAGCAATTAATGTATTAAATGATAGGGAAAAACATATTATACAAGATAGGAAATTATCTGAAACTCCTAAAACTCTAGAAGAACTTAGCAATGAGTACAACATCAGTAGAGAACGAATTCGACAAATAGAAGAAAGAGCATTTCAGAAGCTTCAAACAGAAATGTTAAGTCTCGCAAGAGATACTAAATTAATTCAGGCTTAATTAAATAATTTGTTTATTAGTATTGTGTCCTCACGTCTAGGGCTAGTGGAAATTAAATCTATCTTAGTTTTTGTGAGCTCACTAATACGATTGACATACTTTTTTGCATTTTCTGGCAATTCATCGAAGCTGTTTATGCCAGTTGTTGTACTCATCCATCCTTGAAAGGTCTCATAGATTGGCTCTATAGTCTCTTGATCTTGTTCAGAGCTTGGGTAGTAATCTATTTCTTTTCCATTTAAATTATATCCTACACACATTTTAATTTCATCAAATTGATCTAATACATCGATTTTAGTAAGAGCAATACCTGTTGCTCCCGATTGAATTAAAGCTTGACGAACTAAAACTGAGTCAAACCAACCACATCTTCTCTTTCTATTTGTCACTGTTCCAAATTCATGACCAATTTCTCCAAGTTTATTGCCTATTTCATTGTCTTGCTCTGTGGGAAAAGGACCATTCCCAACTCTCGTCGTATATGCTTTTGTAATTGCAAGGATATGATTAATAACTTTTGGATTCAATCCACTGCCAATAGATGCATAACTAGCGTGAACATTTGATGATGTTACAAAAGGATAGGTTCCATGGTCAATATCTAAAAGAAATCCTTGAGCTCCCTCAAATAAAATTTTTTCTTTGCCGCTGTTTATTACGTTAGTTATGTCATTTATTGTTTTTGCAAAAGGTTTGGCATATTCCCCTAATTCATATATTTCACTGACTACTTCTTCTAAATTGTATTCATTCAATCCAAAACCTCTCATTATCGCATTATGATGATTGAGTAAAATTTCAATTTTCTTTTTTAATTTTTCCTTATCAAATAAATCACATAATCTTATTGCTCTTCTTCCAACTTTATCTTCGTAAGCAGGTCCTATTCCTCGTTTTGTTGTACCAATTTTTATTAAGTTGTTATTTTCTCTTAATTCATCGAGTGATTGATGAAGGGGTAAAATTATTGTCGCTCTGTCCGATATGTATAAATTTGAAGGAGTTATATCTACTCCTCTTTCTTTTAACCCAGCTACTTCTTTTTGAAAGGCAGCTAGATCCAAAACCACGCCATTTCCAATTATCGAAATTTTGCCTTTTCTTAAAATTCCAGAGGGTAGAATATTTAATTTGAATGTTTCATTATTTATTACGAGAGTATGACCGGCATTATGACCTCCTTGAAATCTTATTACAATATCGGCCTGGCTTGATAACCAATCGACAATCTTTCCCTTCCCCTCGTCTCCCCATTGGGATCCAACAATTACAACACCTGTCATTTAATGCCTTTATTTTATGAAAAATATTTTGTTACGCTTTCAGTTAATTCATCAATTGTATGCTGATTTCCACTTTCAATCATAACCCTTAAAAGAGGTTCAGTACCAGACATTCTAACTACGATTCTTCCGTCTTCTGAAACTTTTTCTTCACAAGATTTGATAAATAATTTCGTATCCTCGTGATCTAAAATATTTCTTTCTTTTACGCGGAAATTAATCAGGTTTTGTGGTAGAGGACTGAATAAATGAAGGCAGTCACTGGCTTTTCCTTTTTTTCTATTTAAGATAGATAGAACTTGAAGAGCAACTACTATTCCATCTCCTGATGAAGTAAAATCACGTAAAATTATATGTCCAGATTGTTCACCGCCTAAATTTAAATCTTCTGAAATCATTTTTTCCTTTACATATCGATCACCAACTTTTGCCCTGATTAACCCAATGTTATGTTTCTTTAATAAAGTTTCTAAGCCCATGTTTGCCATTGAAGTACCAACTACATTATTATTTTTTAATTTTTTATCTTTTGACATTTCAATAGCTAGTAATGCCAGTATCTGGTCGCCATTGACTAAATGTCCTTTTTCATCAATAACAGCCAATCGATCGCCATCGCCATCTAAGGCAATACCAATATCAGCCTTCTCCTCTAATACTTTTTTAGCAAGTTTATTGGTATTAGTAGACCCACATTCGAAATTTATATTAGTTCCATTTGGTTGAGTAGCTATTTGAATAACTTCTGCACCAAGCTCCCATAAAATTAAAGGTGCAGAAATATAAGATGCTCCATTTGCACAATCTATTACAATTTTAAGACCATCAAGCCGTTGTGATTTAGGAAAAGTACCTTTTAGGAATTCTATATATCTACCATTTGCATCTTCGAGTCTTTTTGCTCTGCCTATTTTTTCTGGACCCGCTAATGAATTTTCCAATTCAGACTCCATAAGATGCTCTATTTCAATTTCAGTTTTGTCTGATAATTTATTTCCATTTTTATCAAATATTTTAATACCATTATCTTGATATTGGTTGTGTGAAGCAGTTATCATTATTCCTAAGTCTGCTCGCATAGATTTTGTCAACATTGCAACTGCAGGTGTAGGTATGGGCCCAAAAAGAAAGACATCCATTCCCATAGATAATAATCCAGAGGTTAATGCTTGTTCAATCATATAACCTGATAGTCTTGTATCTTTACCAATAACAACTTTGTGACGATGTTCTCCAACAGTAAAATGTTTACCTAGTGCCATTCCGAGCTTTATAAGTGTCAGGCCATTAAGTTTTTGACTATTTGAACTTGCTCTTACTCCATCTGTTCCAAAAAACTTTTTCATTTTATTTTAGAATAAACCTTAATTGATTGTTTTGTTGCATAAACATCGTGCACCCTAAATATTTGAACTCCTTCAGCTAGTCCATGCATAACCGTTGCTATTGAACCGCCTAATCGATCTTCGTATAATTCATTTTTTTCAATCTTGCCAATAAAACTTTTTCGAGAACTTCCCAATAACACAGGAAGGCCCAAAGAATGAAATAATGCGATGTTTGAAATTAGTTTCAAATTTTGTTGCAAAGTTTTACCAAAACCAATTCCAGGGTCTATTATAATTCGGCTTTTAGATATGCCATTTTTCTCGCATAGACTGATTTGCTTCTCAAAGAAATCATAAATATCAAGAAGTACATCTTTGTACTTTATATTTTTTTGCATCTTTTCAGGAGTTGAAATTGAATGCATTAAAACAAAAGGAATTTTATTCGAGTTTAAAAATTTTTTTGAGTTTTTATCAAATCTCAGTCCTGAAACATCATTTATTAGATTTATATTAAATTTACATGCTTCTTTCATAACTTGAGATTTTCTTGTATCTACCGAGATAAATTCTTTCTTATATTTTTTTCTGATTTGAGAAATTATTGGAATAATTCGGCTAATTTCCTCATTAACTGTAATTTCTTTTGATCCAGGCCTTGTTGACTCTCCGCCAATATCAATGATATCTGCGCCTTCTTTAATTAGTTTTTTAAACTGCTCAATTGCATTATCGTGTAATAAATATTTTCCGCCGTCAAAAAAGCTATCAGGCGTTACATTAAGAATACCCATCACAAGTGATCTTTCAAAGTTAAACTTTCCTAATTTTTTTCTTTTCTTTGTAATATTTGAAATTCTTTTGTTTATGTCTCTCTGAATATCAGGTTCCAAATATTTTATTTCATTAATTTTTAGAAACTTTGATCGAGTCTTGGTTTTGCCTCTTGTTATTAATTCAATTTCATTAAAGAATAATTTGGAGGACCCAAGAAAAAGTGAATCTTTTGTTTTTATTTTACTAAATATTGGTCGCACGTAATATCGATTCGAATTACGCACAAGGGACACTGTAATTAGTTAACTTGTTTGAGGTTTAGGCCTGAAACTAGGACCAACGGGAGCTGATTTACCACTTTTAGGTACAGACGGTCCGGCATTATTAATCTCTTCTTCAGGATTGGATCTGTCGATCTTACCCTCTTTTAATAATGTAGTTATTTCATCTCCATTTAAAGTTTCGTATTCAATTAAACCTTTTGCAAGAGCATGCAAATCGTCTATTTTTTCATTTAAAATTTTCTTTGCTAAATCATAACAGCTATCAACAATTTGCCTGATCTCTGAATCTATAAGTTTAGCTGTTTCCTCAGACACATTTTGATGTCTTTGTACTGATCTTCCTAAAAATACTTCTTCCTCATTTTCACCATATTGTAATGGTCCTAATTTTTCGCTCATTCCAAATTTAGTAACCATATTTCTAGCCATCTTAGTTGCCATTTCGATGTCTGATGAAGCACCAGAAGTAACTTTTTTGTCACCAAAGATTATTTCTTCAGCAACTCTACCGCCCATAGCAACTGTGATATCTGCTAACATTTTTTCCCTAGGTAAAGATAATTGGTCTCTTTCGGGCAGCCTCATCACCATTCCAAGGGCTCTACCTCTTGGTATTATTGTAGCTTTATGTATTGGATCTGATGCAGATTGATTTAATGCAACAACAGCGTGACCTCCTTCATGGTAAGCGGTAAGTTCTTTTTCTTCTTGACTCATAACAAGAGATCTTCTTTCAGACCCCATCATTACCTTATCTTTTGCTTCCTCAAAATCTACCATAGTAACAATTTTCTTGTTTTTTCTTGCTGCCAACAATGCTGCTTCATTTACAATGTTAGCTAGATCAGCACCAGAAAAACCAGGTGTTCCTCTTGCTATTGTTCTAATATCTACATCAGGCGCGACAGAGATTTTTTTAATATGAACTTTCAGAATTGCTTCTCTGCCTAAGATATCTGGATTAGGAACAACAACCTGTCTGTCAAAACGACCTGGTCTTAATAGGGCAGGATCAAGTACATCTGGTCTGTTAGTCGCGGCAACCAAAATAATACCTTCCTGAGTGTCAAATCCGTCCATCTCAACTAAAATCTGATTAAGTGTCTGTTCTCTCTCATCATTACCACCACCAAGGCCTGCTCCACGGCTTCTTCCAACAGCATCAATTTCATCAATGAAAATTATGCATGGCGCATTTCTTCTTCCTTGCTCGAACATATCCCTAACTCGAGACGCCCCAACACCAACAAACATTTCAACAAAATCAGAACCCGAGATTGTAAAAAAAGGTACACCGGCCTCCCCTGCTACAGCTCTAGCAAGCAATGTCTTTCCTGTTCCTGGAGGGCCAATTAGTAAAGCACCTTTTGGAATCCTACCACCAAGTTTTTGAAATTTTCTTGGATCCTTTAAAAACTCAACAATTTCAACAAGCTCTTCTTTTGCTTCATCTATTCCAGCTACATCATTAAAAGTAACTTTATTTTTATTTTCAGTTAGTAATTTGGCCTTGGATCTTCCAAACCCCATTGCTCCTCCTCTTCCACCCTGCATCTGACGCATGAAAAAAATCCATACACCAATAAGTAAGAGCATTGGGAACCAGGAAATTAAAACTCCAAGAAGTGACGGATAACCGTCGTCTAGTGGTGCAGCTGATATGTTTACACCTCTATCATTAAGTCTATCAACGAGTGTTGGGTCATTAGCGGCATAAGTTTTAAAAGATCTACCATCTTCAAAAGCTCCGTTGATATTATTACCTCGAATAATTACATCTTTAATTGAGCCTGCTTCAACTTCATCTAAAAATTGTGAGTACGTTAAATCAACAGTATTTCTGTCACCACTAGTGTTACTAAATAAATTAAACAGTCCAAAAACGATTAAAGCAATAAAGAGCCAAAGAACTATATTTCGCAAATTCATCATAATAAAGATATTGATATTATTAGATAATTACTATTTTTCAGCATACAAGAAAATATATCAATAAAATTTAACATTATATTCAATAGCTTAGTCTAGTAATGCTCTATAAATTTTGTCCAATTTTTAGAAATGGCCAAATTTTTAGTCTTATTAGGTTTAGATATGTTGTTCTCAGAATGAATATTTACCACTCCCTTCTGCCCAACAAATGTGCAACTATTTAATGTACGCTTAAAGCTTTTTTCTTTCACAATTGAATTTATCAATTCTTGTACTGATCGCGATCTAGGCACTTTATTGCTTTTTCCAGCAAATCTGCAAAGTTTTACAAGTACTCTATGTTGAATTTCTTCGGGTAAGTTTATAAATTCCTGAGACTTAAAACTAATAATTTTCTTTTGATTGAGTTTTACTTGTTCATCTAAGTAATTGCTAACTGCAGTATTAATTGCGGTATCTGCACTTTTTAAATTCTTTAAGACGTTTTTAAACCTAACTTTACTGAGACCTTCATGTATTAATTGTTGAGATAACTTTCGAATACGAGACCTATCATACTTATTATTATAATTCGTTCTGTCGTTTATATAAACTTGCTTTTGCTCAGATAAATACGCAACAAGAGATTTTTTTGAGTACTCGAGTAATGGCCTAACTAAAATTAACTTTGTATTCTTATATCTAGATTTTACTTTTAATGATGAAAGTCCTTTTACACCACTGCCCCTTATTAATCTCATTAAAAAATTTTCTATTTCGTCATCAAGATGATGAGCTGTTAATAAGAATTTAATTTTTTTCTTGTTACAATATTTTGATAAGGCCTCATATCGAAGTGTCCTTGCCTTGGAAAGGGTATTAGAGCTGTTGATCTTTTTTTTTAATTTAGTTGAGTAGAAGTTAATTTTATTCTTTTTTGCGACTTTTTTTAACCATATAATTTCTTTTGATGACTCTGCTCTAATTCCATGATCAATACTTAATACAGTTAAATTAATATTATTATTTAATGCATATCTATTAGACAAATGCATGAGCGCTAAACTATCTGGACCACCAGAAACTGCTACGGCAATATCTGAATTAACTCGAAGTTCTCTCATCTTTGCTTCGAAATCTTGATTAGTTATTTTTACGACTTTTTTATGATTAATTGGCTTAACTAATTTCACAGCCATTTTTTTCGATTTCTAATTTACCCCTGTCTAATACAGCAGTATTCGCGTTTGGATAGGTGTCCTTTAATTGTATAAAAGTTACACACCCTTGTTCTTTTTGGTCCATATTTACTAAAGATATTCCGAGTTTTAAAAGTGCATCTGCGGCTTTCTTTGAGTCTGGATAAACTTGGTATAGGCTTAAATAATTTTTAGCTGCGTCTTTATAATTTTCTCTAACATAATAAGTTTCTGCTAACCAGAAGTTTGCGTTGCTTAAAAGACTGGAATCATTTCCAACAGTCATAAATTCTTGAAATGCTTTTTCAGCAAGTTCGTAGTCACCTTGCTTGAGAAGACCCATTGCGTATTCATATTGACCTTTTTCATCTCCTTCAGGCAGCACCGCTAGTACAATTTCTTGTTCTTCAAAAGCGACAATATTATCCTGAGAAATGGTATCTATAATTTCTTGCTCTTCTTCTTCATCAACTTTTTTGATTTCAAATGGAGAAGCAGACAACTCCTCTTCTGAAGACACATTTATTGTTCCAAGTGACTGAGGTTCTAAAGTTACTTCCCCACTCGTGTTACCTACTAAGTTATTAGTTTGTGTTTCATTATTGGGTAATGCCATAGATAATTGGTTTTTTTCTATACTTTCAGTTTTAGAATTTATATCGATAAACCTAAACTCAGTATCTTCTCTAAATGTATTAAAATTATTTACTGTAGATTGCATTGTAAATATCATTTCTTCGATTTTTGCTGTCAGTGATTGGACTTCATTTTGTAATTCAGCTATCTGAATAGATTGTTTTGTAATAATTGATTGGTAATCATCAAGACTAACATTATTGCCAACGCCAGAGGTCGTTTTGCTAAATGTTGCCTTTTCAAGAACCTTTATTCTGCTTTCAATTGAGTCTAATTTTTGCAACAACTGATCTACATCTAGTTCTTCAGATTGAACATGAACAATCTGCACTAAAGAGATAAGGATAAAAAAGAAAATAAATTGAATTCTTTTGAGCATTAAATTAATCAAACCTAACCTTAATTAAAAGATTAAGCTTATCTTTTTGTCTAAAAAAAGGCGTCTAATAAATTAGTTGGTTCTTACTGTTACAGAACGTCTATTTTGAGCCCATGCTTTATTATTAGATGCACTGTTAACTGGTCTTTCCTTACCAAAACTAATAGTAGTGACTCGACTAGCACTTATGCCCTGCGTCATTAAATAATCTTTAGCTGCATTTGCTCTTCTATCACCTAGGGCTAAGTTATACTCTCTTGTACCCCTTTCGTCAGCATGACCTTCAATAGCAATAGTTACTGATCCATTTGCCTTTAACCATTTTGCTTGTTTAGCTAAAGTTGCCTGAGCTGCGCTTGTTAGTGAATAACTATCATATGCAAAGAACACTCTGTCCGGCACATCAACAGCAAGCATTTCTACTGTATCAGTACCAACATAAACTCCGTCTACGACTTCGACTTTAGAAGCTGAACTTGATGATGATGATGTAGATGCAGTATCTTGCGGTGTTGTAGTACATGCAGCTAGAATGATTGCTGCAAAAGATAAAACTAAAAATCTATTTAAATTTTTAAATGTTAATAACATTATAAACTCCCGTAATATTTGATCGCCCAAGTCCTAGTACTTTATTAATTTAAGTTACGCAAGTCTATAATAAAATAGCTGCGAATTGATTAAAATGGTCCTATTTTAGTCGAAAAATTGACTATTGTATCAATTTCGACCATGATGGGTCTGACGCATCAACTGGAGTTTCAAGCTTTCTCTCATTAAATCCTGTAAGATCAATTGACCAGATTGCCGAGGAATGGCCCTGACCTGCGTCATTAGACTTAGTTTCTCTATAAAATATCAAAACTCTTCCATTAGAAGACCAAGAAGGAGCCTCTTGATACCAATTTTCAGTTAAAAGTCTCTCCCCAGTTCCATCAGTTCTCATAACTCCAATAAAATATTGTCCCTGAAAATTTTTTGTAAAAGCAATAAGATCACCTCTTGGTGACCATACAGGTGTAGCATAATTGCCTGTTCCTTTAGAAATTCTTTTTTGGTTTCTGCCATTACTATCCATTACATAAATTTGTTGCGATCCTCCTCTATCAGAGTTGAATGTAATTCTTTTTCCATCTGGAGAATAGCTTGGTGATGTATCAATTGCGGGGCTGTCTGTTAGCCTTTCAACTACTCTGGAAACTAAATCCATTACATATATGTCAGAATTACCTTCTCTAGCTAAACTCATGATGATCTTATTTCCATCTGGAGAAAAACGTGGTGCGAATGTCATACCAGGAAAGTCTCCTACCACTTCTTGAATACCTGTTTGGATGTTTAATAAATATACTCGCGGAAGATTTTTAAAATAAGACAAATAAGTAATCTCTTGTCTTACTGGATTAAATCTTGGTGTCAAAACAAGTTCTTTACCTGTAGTCAAAAATTTATGATTTGCTCCGTCCTGGTCCATTATCGCAAGTTTCTTAATACGTTTATTTTTTGGTCCTTCTTCAGCGACATAAACTATTCTGGTATCGAAGTAGCCCTGCTCACCAGTTAGGCGCTCATAAATCTTATCTGCAATCATGTGACTAATTCTCCTCCAATTTTCAATTGTCGTAATTAAGACAAGCCCCTCGATTTCCTTTTCTGCTAGTGTATCCCAAAGTCTGAACTCTACTCGAAGCCTTTCATTTTCAATTGATAGTTCTCCTGTTAGTAGGCCCTGAGCCTTTATCAATCTCCAATCAGCAAAACGTGGATTTAAATGCATAGCTCTATTTTTTTGAATAAATGCATTTTCATCTACAGATAAAAATAATCCACTTCTCTCTAAATCATCAGCTATAACCTTACGGATGTTTGATGGTATATTTTGATCCTCCAAAATACTATCGGTGTCATGAAAAAATTCAGTAATGGCAATTGGTAGAGGTTCTCTATTACCTTCAGTAATATCAATTTCAATGATAGCAAATGAAATAGATGAAAAATGAAGAGCTATTACGATATATAAAAGTATTTTTTTCATAATAAATTATCCTCTTAGTATCTCTCTAGGATCAAAATTCAACTGTAAATTTTTCCAATTGTCATATCTTTCAACATCTGGAACTTTTATAGGATCACAACGTCTTACAGCTCTAAGGGCACTTTCAGCAAGAGTTCTAAAATATTTTTCGCTAGGCTTATTCATCCTTTCGTGCTGAACAACCTCTGGGGGTTTAAGCAAGGAACCATCTGTATTTAAATAAATCTTAATTTTAACAATCATTGTATCATCATATGGAATTCCAAGAGGAATGCTCCAGCATTGCATGAATTGAGCTCTAATAGCATCCTCCTCTGATAAAGTAAGTCGTTTGTCGAGACTGGGTGTTGAGTCTAACGCTTCATAATCTTTTTCTATAATTTCTTCTGGATTATCCATTTTTGTATCTTTTTGTTTATCGATTAACTCAGCTAATTTAAGAGGATCAAATTTGTCTTTTTTCTTTACTTCAGGTTTTCGTACAGGCATGTTTTGTATCATTTTTTCTTCTAATTTTGTCTTTTCAATTTTTTCTTCATCGCTCGGATCTTTTACTTTTTCGTTGGATTTCTCATCTTTAGGTTTACTAATTGGCTGGTTTAATTTTGTTTCTTCCTTCTTTTTTTCAATTGGTTCTTTCTGTTCTTCGATTTTTTTACTAATTTCTGGGACATTTGTTTTTTCTGCAATTTCTATTAATTCAACTTGTATGACCGGTGGCATTTCCAAATCATTATTATTAAATAATGGCAAAGATAAGACCGTGAATAAAAGTATAAAAACGTGTAGAAATATTGACCCTAAAACAGAAACTCTCATATATAAATAGCTTTAATTATTTACTTAATGGCTTAGTAATCAAAGCAACTTTAGTAAAACCAGAACCAGATAGCTCACCTAAAACCATCATTATCTGTCCATAATCAATTGCTTCGTCTCCTCTAACATAAATTTTTGTATCAAGCCTATTTTCTGTTATTGCTTTCATTTTTGGAACTAGTTCGGAAATTCCTATTTCGGTCTCTTGAATAAATATATTACCGCTCGCATCAATTGTTACCTCAAGTGGTTCATTGTCTGATTGTAAAGTATCAGCATTTGTTTCAGGTAAATCAACCTGAACTCCTACTGTTAACAAAGGAGCGGTTACCATAAAAATGATTAATAAAACCAACATTACATCAACAAATGGTGTTACGTTAATTTCACTGAATGGTTTTGATCGAGTGTTACGTGTCACAATTTAAAAATTTCTATTTCGTACTCAAGCCTCTTGAGAAAATGACATTAAAATGTTCTTTAAATCGATACATTCTTGCATTTTCATCATTCACCTGACTAGTAAATATATTGTAGGCTATAACAGCTGGTATTGCTGCTAATAAACCTAGAGCTGTTGCAAATAATGCTTCAGCTATTCCAGGAGCAACTACTGCAAGGGAGGTATTTCTTGAAATAGCAATAGATTGAAAAGAATTCATTATACCCCAGACCGTTCCAAATAATCCAATAAATGGAGTCGTAGCTCCTATTGTTGCCAAATAACTAAAGTATTCGGATAGCTTCTCATTTTGAAAATCTATTGCTGCCTCCATAACACGATTTAATCTATCAACTAAACTATCTATTTTTTTTGTAGTTTCCTGATTAGACTTTTCAATCTCATCAACAGCTTCATTGAAAACATACTTAATTGGACTTTCTGGTAATTCTCTCGTGCTACTCGTGATTTCTTTTATTGATCTTCCCGACCAAAATTCTTCCTCAAACTGCTTACTGATTTCTTTTAAAGAACGAAATAAACGAATTTTATGAATTATTATAGTCCATGAGAAAATAGAAGAAGCAAACAGAATTAGAATTACCAGCTTTACGACAATATCCGCTCTAAAAAAAAGTGAAATTAATGTAAACTCATCGTTTACTTGGCTAACACTTACTAAATCTTCGTTTTCCATAATTTTCAATTATTATTAAATATTGTCTTAATTAGGGCAAATCCTAAAGTCCTTTTTTACTATTAATTAATATTCGATAAAGTTCTATGAAGTCGTCAAGTTTCAAAACACAAAGTGAGTCCCCTGTTGCCTCTCGATTTCTTCTCGTTATAACAACCGGCATTGAGTCTGATTTAGATGTTTCAATATTTTCGCATACTTGTCTCATTGACTCATGAATTTTGAACTTTTCAGTTCTTTTAGCTTCGACGTATATATGAGGAGTATTTTTTAAATCGCTACCTCCAGAAGATTTGATAGCACCACCACCTGACAAAGGCATACGTTGAACTTTATCTTCTCCATTAAAAATCTTTTCATTAAAGTACTTCGCAAGCTCTCTCTCGTATCCATCACCTTTTCTTTTTGGAGAACTACCTGGCATAAAGCGAATCAGAATTACTTAATAATTTAAGATTAATTCATATAATTTTTTTTGAAAGTGAATAAATTAAGCAAACTTTGCTAATTCTTCGTCTGATGCCTCAAAATTTGAAAAGACTTGTTGAACATCCTCGTCATTATCAAGTTCATTTAGCAAGTTAATAAGGGATTTAAGTTTATCTCCCTTAATTGCTACATACGTAACAGGTTTCCATTGGAAACCTGATGATACAGGTTCACCAAATTTTTTATCTAAATAATTATATAAATTTGACAGATTTTCCGGCGTGGATACTGCTTCATAAGTATCTTCTTCGATAAAACAATCTTCAGCTCCACCCTCAATTGAAAAGTTGAAAAAATCTTCTTCACTTGTCACGTCTTTGTTGTAACGTACAAAACCATAATGATTAAATGCATGGGAGACTGAACCTGTTTCGCCCATTGAACCTCCAAATTTTTGAAATGCAGATCTTACATTTGAGGCTGTTCTATTTCGATTATCTGTAAGTGCCTCGACAATTATCGACGTTCCGTTTGGACCAAATCCTTCGTACCTCATTTGATCATAGTTAACAGTATCTTTATCCAAAGATTTTTTTATGGCTCTATCAATATTTTCCTTTGGGAAACTTGAGGCTTTTGCTAATTGTATAGCCGATCTTAATCTCGCATTTTGATCAGGATCAGGCGCACCTAACTTAGCTGCTACCGTAATTTCCTTTGAAAGTTTAGAAAATAAACTAGCTCTCTTTTTATCTTGTGCACCTTTGCGGTACATAATGTTTTTAAACTTAGAGTGGCCTGCCATTTAATTACCGATTTTTCCTCCAACACGGATTGAACGAATGCTTTTTGCTAAGTAGTTTTCAGTATTTGATTCTATAATAACCCCACATAATGTTCCTTCGCCATCAGCCGGAGGTACCCTTTTTCGCTCAGTGTCTTGCGTAGCAAATTTTCTTACAAACTCCTTTTTTTTTGTGCCAATAACTGAATCATAGTCGCCACACATTCCAGCGTCAGTTTGAAAAGCCGTTCCATGTTCCATAATTGTAGCATCTGCTGTTGGAACGTGAGTATGAGTTCCAACTACTGCTGTTACTCTTCCGTCAAGATGGTGTCCCATTGCCATTTTTTCACTTGTAGCTTCAGCATGAAAATCGACAAATATAAATGATAGATCTTCAGTTTTTAAATTTTTAAGAACTTCTTCAATTTTAAAAAATGCATTATCACACGATCTCATAAATAGATTACCCATTAAATTTATTACCGCAATTTTTTGTCCATTCTCATGCGTATAAGTATTTACACCTAAACCTGGGGAGCCTTCAGCAAAATTATAAGGCTTTAAAAGTTTATCATCTTTATCGATATAACTATTTATCTCTTTTTGATCCCACAAATGATTTCCAGTTGTGATTACATTAACTCCATAAGAATATAATTCGTTGCATATTGGCTCTGTAATACCAAAGCCACCAGCAGAATTTTCCCCATTAGCAATAACAAAATCTATATTATTATTTTTAATAGCATCTGGTAAATGATCTCTCAAAGCATGTCTTCCAGATCGACCCATTACATCGCCTAAAAATAAAATTCTCATTGAACTTTATATAAATGTTTTTCAGTTAAAATCCAATCAAGTCTTTCATCATGATCTTCGACAGGAATTTCTTCTACTTCTTGAAATGAAAATGCTATTCCTATTTTTTTTACATCACCAATACCGTTCTTTGATAAATACTTATCATAATATCCACCCCCGTACCCCAACCTATAGCCACTTTTGGAATAACCTAATAACGGTATTAAAATAATTTTTGGAAAGATAACTTTATCTCTATTCTTAGGTTCTAGGATAGAAAATTTATTTTCTATTAGTTCAGTGTTTTTATGATACATGAAGAAATTAATTTCTTTAGTCTGAAAATCTATGGCTGGTAAAGCTAAATTAAGTTCTCTTTCAAGTAAATATTGGTTTAATTTTTTTGTATCTAATTCATCTCTGAAACTTATATAAGTTCCAATATATTCATTTTCTATTTCTTCTATGACGGGCTTAATGTTATTAAGTATATTACTCTGAAAATTAATTGATGGACCAAGTTTTGAGCGTCGATTGATTAAAAACTTTCTTAATGCTTCTTTTTCTCTCAGCTGCACAACTTTCATCATGTATAAAATGAAATCTAATTTTTTAAATTAGTTTACAAGAGACAAGCGTGATAATAAATCTGTTAATCTATCGTTGCTAATGTCTAGATATTCCTGACTCTCTTTTTTCTGGTCAGTCAATTCTTTATCTTTTGAACTAATGTTTGCTTCAAGAGAATTTATTTTTTCAATATTTGTTTCAAGTTTTTTATTTAGCTCATGTATTTCATCTGCTATTAACAGTGAAGCCATTACCATTAATCTAGTTTCTCCAATTTTTCCAAATCTCTTAGTTAATTCTCTCACTTTATAGTCAATTTTTGAGCTTAAATGTTTAAGATGGTTTTCTTCACCCGGATCGCAGACAATTGCATAATCTTGATCATTAATATTTACAATTATTTCAGGCATTGCTTAAGAATCTAATATATCTTTTATGGTATAAATGTTTTCATCGAGTTGAGAAGAAATATTGCCTGCAATATTTTTAAGTTCCATAAAATCTGACTTAAGAATCTTAATTTCATTTTCTAGATGAGAGTTATTTTCTTGTAATTTTTGATTTTGCGCTTCCAACTCTGTAGCTCTTTGAGCTTTTTTTGTTAATTTGTCGATTTCCTCACTAAGTTTATCAATTGCACCATTAAATTTAACTTTTGAATCTTGATAACCCGACATTAAAACCCCTTGAAACTTTAATCGAGTTTAACTGTCTTTTTTGTTCTCAGTCAACTTATAATATTGCAAATAGACAGATTATTTTTTTGTTAATAATTTGCTAAAATTTAAGACTCTTTATAGATAATTGCTTATATTAAGCTCAAAATCCAATTTATTGATAATATGCCTAACAAAAAAGATCAGTCTGCAGTTACTCATGATGATTTAGCTAACGCAATAAGGTTTCTTTCGATCGATGCGGTTGAAAAAGCAAAAAGTGGTCACCCAGGTTTACCTATGGGTATGGCAGATGTAGCAACTGTTCTTTTTACGAAGTTTTTAAAATACAATCCTAATGTTCCAAGGTGGCATGATAGAGATAGGTTCGTACTATCTGCTGGTCATGGATCAATGCTTTTATACTCACTACTCTATTTAACCGGTCATAAAGATATGACTATTCAAGAAATCAAGAAATTTAGACAGCTTGGTAGTAAATGTGCAGGTCATCCAGAGTATGGTCACGCTAAAGGAATAGAAACGACGACTGGCCCACTTGGACAAGGTATCGGCAATGCAGTTGGAATGGCGTTAGCAGAAGAAATACTAAGAAGTCAATTTGGCGAAAAAATTGTAAATCATTTCACTTACGTTATTGCAAGTGATGGTGATTTAATGGAGGGGATTTCTCATGAAGTCGCATCTTTTGCAGGACATCTAAAACTAAATAAATTAATTGTTTTTTTTGACGATAATGGGATTTCAATAGATGGTCCTGTTAAACTGGCAAACTCAGAAAATACAGCTGAAAGATTTAAAGCCTATGGATGGAATACAATTAAAATAAATGGTCACAAACCTATAGAAATAATACAGTCAATTAAAAAAGCTCAAAAATCTAAGAAACCAACATTAATTTCTTGTAAAACTAAAATTGGTTTTGGATCTCCAAACAAACAAGGAAAATCATCAGTTCATGGTTCACCACTTGGTGAGGATGAAGTAAAACTTACTAGAACTAAACTGAATTGGCCACACAAACCATTTACAGTTCCAAAAAATATACTTGAGGAGTGGAAAGATCTTAGTAAAAAATCAATAGATGCATATAAGTCTTGGAAATTGAATTATGAGAAACTTCCAAAAAGCAAAAAGGCTCATTACATAAGAAGAATCGAGGGAAAGCTTCCATTAAAATTAATTCAAAACTTTAATCAGTTTAAGAAGAAATATATTAAGAAACCACTCGATGTTGCCACACGACAAGCATCAGAAATGGTAATAAATACAATTTCATCATCACTACCTGAATTGGTTGGAGGCTCAGCAGACTTAACAGGCTCTAACAATACCAAAGGCAGTAAAATGGAAGTTATTAATTCTACAAATTACAATGGCAATTATATTTACTATGGAATACGAGAGCACGGTATGGCTTCCATCATGAATGGGTTGTCACTCCATAAAGGAATTATTCCATTTGGTGGAACCTTTTTAATTTTTTTAGATTATTGTAAACCATCTCTTCGTCTTGCAGCTTTAATGAAACAAAGAGCTATATATATATTAACACATGACTCAATCGGTCTTGGTGAAGATGGCCCAACGCATCAACCAATTGAACAGCTTGCATCATTAAGAGCAACGCCAAATGTAAAAGTCTTTAGACCTGCTGATTTAATTGAAACTGCGGAAGCATGGGAATTAGCGCTTTCAAATTCAAAGGGACCAAGTGTAATTGCGCTTACAAGGCAAAAACTTCCAATGATAAGAAAAAAGTATCATGCAAAAAATATTAGTGCTCAAGGAGCTTACGAATTAAAAAGTAATTCAAAAAAACCTAATATTTCTATTTTCGCGTCTGGCTCTGAAGTCGAAATTGCACTGCAACTAATGACTATTCTTGAAAAAAAGAAAAAGTTAGTAAGAGTCGTTTCAGTACCGTGCATGGAACAGTTTAAAATCCAAAGTAAAAAGTATCAAAAAATAATTAGAGGAAACTCTGAAATTAATGTCTCGATTGAGGCGGGAACTAATTTTGGGTGGAACCAAGTGTGCCCTGAAAATACAATAAACATCGGTATGAAAGATTTTGGAGCAAGTGCTCCTTATCAAAAGCTCTACGATTTTTATGGGATCACGGCAAAAAAAATATTCAAATTAATAAGTAAGAAAATATAGGAGATACTAAATATGGCTGTAAATGTTGCAATAAGTGGATTTGGAAGAATTGGAAGGTTGGTTTTAAGATCAATCATTGAGAGTAAAAGAAAAGATATTAATGTCGTGGCTATAAACGATTTAGCCCCAATAGAAACAAACGCATTTTTACTTGCAAATGATACTGTTCACGGCCCTCTTAATGAAAAAGTATCGTTCAAACGCAATAAAATGATCGTTGGCAGAAAAAATATTACAGTATTGAATCAGAGAGATCCTCAAAAACTTCCTTGGAAAAGAATGAAAATTGACGTCGCTCTTGAATGCACTGGATTATTTACTTCAAAAGATAAGGCGGCAATGCATATTAAGGCCGGCGCAAAAAAGGTTTTAGTCTCAGCGCCATGTACAAATGCTGATAAAACCATTGTATATGGGGTGAATGAAGATGAGATAACAAAAGAAGACCTAGTTGTATCTAATGCGTCTTGCACGACAAATTGTTTAGCTCCTGTTGCAAAAGTTTTACACGATAAATTCAAAATTGTGCATGGCTATATGACAACTATACATGCCTTTACTGGTGACCAAAGCGTTCTGGATACATTTCACTCAGACTTAAGAAGAGCTCGAGCTGCGTCATTGTCAATGATACCTACATCTACAGGAGCTGCAAAAGCGGTAGGACTCGTTATGCCTGAACTTTCTGGTAAGTTAGATGGAACTGCAATTAGAGTACCAACACCTAATGTTTCATTAATCGACTTTAAATTTGTTTCTAAAAAAAGAATGACAGTCGATAGTATTAATAAAGCTATGTCAGCTGCAGCAAAATCAAATAAGCTAAATGGAGTCCTAGATGTAAATTCTAAACCATTGGTTTCATCTGATTTTAATCATAATCCTGCCTCGTCAAATTTTGATTTAACTCAAACACAAGTAATTGATGGAAAGTTTGGAAGAGTTTTAAGTTGGTATGATAATGAATGGGGCTTTTCAAATCGAATGTGTGATACTGCAGTTGCGATGAAAAGATCTAGATAGAATGTTAAATGTTAAAGCTCTAAAAACATTTGATCAGAAAAATAAAACCGTACTTATTCGCTTTGACCTAAATATTCCGCTCAATAAAGAGGCCTCTACAACTAGCGATCGGATTACGAGAATTAAAAATCCAATACAAAACCTTCTTAATAAGAATAATAAAGTTGTAATTCTGTCTCATCTAGGAAGACCAAAAGGAAAAAGAAATGATGAGCTTTCACTAAATCAAATAATCGGCTCATTAGAAAACGTATTGCAAAAAAAAATAATATTTCTTTCAAATTGTATAGGTGATGAGATTGAAAAAAAAATAAATTCATTAAGCCAGGATTCAATTGTTCTTCTTGAAAATTGCCGTTTTCATGAAGGCGAAGAGCAAAATGATAAAATTTTTGCATCCGAGCTATCAAAATTAGCAGACGTTTATATTAATGATGCTTTTGCATGCTCTCATAGAGCTCACGCTTCAATTGAAGCAATCACAAACTTCATACCATCTTATTGTGGAGAATTATTACATGAAGAAATATTAAACTTGAATGATGTAGTTAATAACCCTAAAACTCCTGCATTAACTATCATTGGTGGCTCAAAAATCTCTACAAAAATTACAGTTATAAAAAATCTCCTGCAAAAAATGGACTCAATTGTCATTGCTGGTGGGATGGCTAATAATTTTCTTAAATATTTAGGAAATGATGTAAAAAATTCATTGATTGAAAATGATGTAGATCACCTCGTAAAAGAAATTATTAATTTTGCAAATGAGCAAAACTGTAAACTAATTTTACCTTTAGATGTCGTTACAGCTGAGAAAGTATCTGAAACTACAGAAATAAACGAATGTGCAGTTAATGCTGTAAAAGATAATCAAATGATTTTAGATATTGGGAAACAAACTATTGAGTTGATTAAGAATGAAATTTCAAATTGTGAAACAGTATTTTGGAATGGACCAGTGGGTGTCTTTGAAACTAAACCATTTCATAAAGGCACATTCGAGATCGCTAAATTCATTGCTGAAATTACTGATAAAAATAGTCTTCGATCTTTTGCTGGAGGTGGTGATACAATTTCCGCACTGGATATGGCGGCCGTTAAAGATAAATTTTCTTATGTTTCTACTGGCGGAGGAGCTCTACTTGAGCTAATAGAAGGTAAGAAATTGCCAGGTTTAGTTGCCTTAGGAGCTATATAAATAAGGAGAAGAAAATGATACCAAAGACTTTAGAAGAAATAGCAAATTACATTGTCAGTGATGGCAAAGGAATTCTGGCAGCCGATGAAAGTTCAGGAACCATTGAGAAACGATTCAAATCAATTAATGTTGATTCTACCGAAGATAATAGAAGAAAGTATAGAGAAATGTTATTTAGATCTCCGGTCATGGCAGAGGCAATTGGCGGAGTGATACTTTTTGATGAAACTCTAAGACAAAAGTCAAGTGATGGAGACTATTTAAGAAATGTTATACTTGATCACGGCTCACTACCGGGAATTAAAGTTGATCAAGGAGTAAAAGAGTTTGAGGGTGGTAGTGATGAAAACATTACTACAGGATTAGACGGACTTCATGAACGCTGTCAAGAGTACGAGAAGCTTGGAGCGAAATTTACAAAATGGAGAGCCGTTATAAATGTAAGTGATGAAATACCATCAAACAATTGTATAAACGAAAATATGAATGCATTAGCTGAATATGCGCTCATTGCTCAACAAAACAATATGGTACCGATTGTTGAGCCTGAGGTTATTATGGATGGGTCCCACTCTGTGGAAAGGTGTCATGAGGTTACTAATCAAACACTATTAGTATTATTTGAAATGCTTGATAAAAAAAATGTCAATATTAAAGGAACTCTACTTAAACCAAATATGGTTGTATCAGGAACAGAAAATAACTACCAAGCCCCCATTGAAGAAGTTGCAGAAAAAACACTTCAATGTCTCAAATCATCTGTTCCAGATGAATTACCTGGAATTGTTTTTTTATCTGGTGGTCAGTCAGACCTAGATGCAACAGCTCATCTCGATGCAATGAATAAAATAGGTGGCTTCAAATGGAAGCTAAGTTTTTCTTATGGGAGGGCTTTGCAACAAGCGGCTCTCAAAACTTGGGCTGGCGAAGATGACAATCTTGAAGCGGCTCAAAAAGCTTTTAGCCATAGAGCTGTAATGAATATGAAGGCTGCACAAGGTCAGTGGGATAAATCTCTCGAAGGTTAAGAAAAAATGAAAATTAATGGAAACGCTGTTAAACCAGGAATGATAGTTGAACACAAGGGAGAATTGTGGGTTGTGAATAAATCACAGTCTGTAAAACCTGGTAAAGGTGGTGCGTTTAATCAAGTTGAAATGAAAAATATTAAAACTAGTACGAAATTAAATGAACGTTTCAGAGCATCAGAAGAAGTAGAGAGGGTTAGAGTGGATGAAGAAAAATATCAGTATCTGTACAAGCAAGATAAAAAACTTTTCTTTATGAACAGTACTTCATATGAACAAATTGAAATTGATGAGGAAATAGTTGGAGAAAAGCTAGTTTTAATGAGTGAAAATGATGAGGTCATCTTAGAAATGTATAATGAAAAGCCAATAGGAATTCAACTTCCTAAAACCTTATCTTTTATTGTCAATGAAACAGAGGCTGTTGTTAAAGGACAAACAGCCGCTTCATCGAACAAACCTGCCATTCTTGAAAATGGTATTAGAGTAATGGTTCCACCTTTTATAGAACAGGGTGAAAAGATAGAAATTAACACTGAGGACCTATCATATTCAAAAAGAGTTGACTAATGAGCTACTCAGACCCTTATATCAATGCGATTTTTTTTGCTTGTAGAAAAACTAGTAAAAGCCTTATTCGGGATTTTGGAGAAGTTGAAAAACTTCAAGTGTCTCTTAAAGGTGTCTCTGATTTTGTATCATTAGCAGACACAAAAGCTGAAAAAATGTTGATAAAAGAACTAACTTATTCATATCCTAAAATAAATATAATTGCCGAAGAAACAGGTGTTATAAAAAATTCTGATGAAAATATTAGATGGATTATTGATCCCCTTGATGGCACAAGCAATTTTGTTTTTAGCATTCCACACTTTGCTATATCAATTGCGCTTGAAAAGAATGACGAGGTAATAGTTGGAGGTGTATATCAACCGCTTACTGATGAATTCTTTTGGGCAGTGAAAGGAAGGGGCGCCTACTGTAATAATCTGAGGCTCAGAGTGTCCTCAAAAGAAAACCTTGAAGACTGTATGATTGGTACAGGCATTCCTCATAAAGGTATGAAAGGTCATGAAGAATATGTTCCTGGGTTAAAGCAAGTTATGGAAAAAGTATGCGGCATTAGAAGATTTGGCGCTGCATCACTCGACTTAGCTTATGTGGCTGCAGGAAAATTTGATGGATATTGGGAAAAAAATTTAAAATTGGTTGATATTGCAGCTGGCTCATTAATTGTAAAAGAGGCCGGAGGAAAAGTAACTGATTTTGATGGAAAAGAGGACTACCTAAAAAGTGGAAGAATATTAGCATCTAATTTTAGAATACATGAAAAGCTTAAAAAAATAATTGAATTATAATTTAAGTCCAAATCTACTTAAAAATTTTTTTTCAAATGACCAAAAATATTGAAATTGTCCAAATGGCAGTGCAACAAGTAGCAGTAATATTTGATAAATTACAAAAAGCAATATTATTCTAAGTGGCCAAAAAATTATTGGATTTAAGTTCTCTTCCTGAAGACCAATAATTTGAAATAATTCGACAGTGATATAAAGCGACAATGACCCTGTAATAGCAAAAATAATCATGATTACGATAAATTGAGAGAAACTATGAATATTAAGCCGTCTCATCATTATTGAAATTATATTCATAAAATTTAACAATTAACTGTTGATCAATAATATTATATAGGATATCTACTCACAAAAAATAGATCATATATGAAAAAAGATAAACATCCTGATTACCATAAAATTACAGTCGTGATGACAGACGGCACAAAATTTGAGACTATGTCTACATGGGGAAAAGAAGGTGACACAATGTCTCTAGATATCGATCCTCTTTCCCACCCAGCTTGGACTGGTGGGCAGCAAAAAATTCAGGATAAAGGCCAAGTTAGTCGTTTCAAAAAAAGGTTTAGTAACCTCAAGACATAATTCAAATTTCTAGTATTGAAAATTTATCATTAGTCACAACATATAATGTGCTGATGGCATTCTGCGTCAGCAAACAAGGCTTAGCTCTTAAAGAGTAAGCAAATTTTTAATCGCTTAAGGAGGATTAAATTATGACTACATTTGACTTATCACCATTACTACGCTCTAGTGTTGGTTTCGATGCATTTGATAATATTTTTGACTCGGTTTTTAATTTAAATGAGTCCAGTGGAGCTTATCCACCATATAATATTGTTAAATCAGGCAATAATTACACTATAACAGTAGCTGTAGCTGGTTTTTCAAAATCAGATTTAGATATATCTGTACAGGAAAATGAGCTGGTTATTAAGGGATCAACTAATGACTCTAATAAGGAAATCGAATTTTTGCACAGAGGTATAGCAGGTAGAAATTTTGAAAGAAAATTTAGATTAGCTGATACCATAAAAGTTACTGATGCAAATTACGAAAATGGGTTACTTCACATTTTTCTTGAAAGAGAAATACCGGAACATCAAAAATCTAGAAAAATTGAAATTAATTCAAAAATTAACTAAAAAGAATTAGGAGTCACTTTAAATGGTGGCTCCTAAGATTAAAATGAAAGCAATATTACACAAAGAATTTGGAGGACCAGAGGTTTTAAGAGTATCGAATGATGTTGAGATACCTCAAATAGAAAAACATGAAGTTTTGATTCAAGTTCACGCAGCAGGTATAAATCGACCAGACATTCTTCAACGATCTGGTGGTTACCCACCGCCGCCTGGTGCATCAGAAATTTTGGGCTTAGAAGTTTCAGGGGAAATTGTTGATGTCGGTGAAGATGTAAATAAAAATTTGCTCAACACAAAAGTCTGTGCACTTGTCCCTGGTGGAGGGTACGCAGAATTTGTAAAATGTCATACATCAACAATTCTTCCTATACCTAAAGGCATTTCAATTATTGACGCTTGTACAATTCCCGAAACATTTTTTACAGTTTGGACAAATCTATTTGATCAAGCAAAGCTAAAACAAGGTGAGACATTATTAATTCATGGTGGTGCTAGTGGTATAGGTTTGACTGCTATTTCTATTGCATTAGCCATGCAAATTCAATGTATAGCAACCGTTGGATCAGACGAAAAATATAAATATTTGAATGATTTGGGTTTAGAAAGAGTAATTAATTACAATCTTGAGGATTTTGAAAGCATAATTAAAAATGAATATAAAGGAGTTGATGTAATACTAGACATAGTAGGTGGGGATTATTTTCAAAAAAATATTAATGTCCTAAATAGACTTGGAAGGCTTCTAAATATCGCATACCTAAAGGGATCTAAGGTAGAAGTAAACTTACTGCCAATTATGTTGAAACGATTAACAGTTTCTGGCTCAACGTTAAGAATAAGAAGTAATGATGAAAAGAAACTCATTGCCAATAATCTTAAGAAACATATTTGGCCATTAATTGAAAATGGCAATATTAAATTGCATATTGACCGAAAATTTGATTATGAGAATGTTCAAAAAGCACATCAATACATGGAAAATAATAAGAATATTGGCAAATTGCTGCTTAAATTTTAGGATATCCTTTCAAAAACTCTAAAATTAACTTATAAGAGGCACTCTATAATTATTATGAAAACAGCAAAATTACCATTAATGCCAAAAGCCACTGCAATATGGCTTGTTGATAATACCTCTTTGTCATTCAGGCAGATAGGTGATTTCTGTGGGATGCATGAATTAGAAATTAAAGGTATAGCAGATGGTGAAGTCGGTGTAGGAATTAAGGGATTAAATCCTATAACCAGTGGTCAATTAACAAAAGATGAAATCGATAGATGTGCGGATAATGAAGATGAGTCACTGAAGATTATTGAAAATGAAATCTCTGAAAAGACTGAGCAATCAAAAAAGAAAAAAAAATATACTCCTCTTTCAAAAAGACAGGATAGGCCAGACGCAGTTTATTGGTTGATAAGAAATCACCCCGAACTAAAGGATTCACAGGTTGCAAGACTAGTTGGCAGTACAAAAAATACAATTGATGCTATTAGGAAAAGAACTCATTGGAACATGGCAAATATCCGTCCACAAGATCCAATTGGACTTGGAATTTGTAGGCAAGTTGAATTAGATGAGGCTTTAGCTAAAGCTGAAAGATCAATGAAAAGAGCTCAAAAGAAAAAAGAAAAAGAAGAGAGATTGAGACTGCAAGAAGCAGATGAAAAAGTTTCAGACATAAATGAGTCAGAAACTTCTGCTGTCGATGGATAATAAATATTAAAATGAAAAATCCTTCACTGGTAAGCATCATTATGGGCAGCCAATCTGATTGGCCCACAATGAAGCATGCTTCAAAAATTTTAAAATTATTTAATATAAAACACGAAGTAAAAATTATTTCTGCCCATAGAACACCTAAAAGAATGTTTGAATATGCTGAAAGAGCAGAACAAAGAGGGATAGAAATAATAATTGCAGGCGCTGGTGGAGCAGCTCATTTACCTGGAATGACAGCCTCTATTTCAAATATTCCTGTACTAGGTGTTCCAATTGAGTCAAAAAAACTAAAAGGCTTAGATAGTTTGCTATCGATCGCTCAAATGCCAGCAGGCGTTCCAGTTGGAACACTTGCTGTTGGAGAAGCTGGAGCAAAAAATGCAGCATTACTTGCAGTATCAATTTTAAGCAGCAATAACACAAAACTGAAAAAGAAATACGCTTCATGGAGATCAAAACAAACTAAGTCTGTAAAAAATATACCTAAATAATGAAAGCTGAAGTTTCCACTGTAGGCATAATCGGTGGGGGTCAACTAGGCATGTTTTTAGCTCAAGCTTGTCAAAAAATTGGTCTTATTACACATATCTATTCTGATACAGATGATGCCCCTGCAAAAAAATATGCTAATAAAATTATTTATGGTTCTTTTAATGATCATAAAAAGTTAAATGAATTTAGAAAAAATGTTGATTTGCTAACTTATGAATTTGAAAATGTTGCTATAAAAACATTAAAACAAATCAATAAACAAATAAAAATATACCCACCGATTTCGGCTTTAGAAATAAGCCAAGATAGAAAAAAAGAAAAATTATTTTTTTCAAAGAATAAAATTAAACATGCTGGACTTTTTTTTATTAATAAGAAAACAAATTTAAATAAGTTTAAAGATAAAATAGATTTTCCAGTTATATTAAAAACCTGCAGATTTGGTTATGACGGAAAAGGTCAATACAAAGTAAAAAATTTTTCTGATTTAAAAAATAAATGGAAAAAGCTTAATTATCAATCGTGCGTAATTGAGAAGGTAGTAAAGTTTGATAGAGAACTATCTGTCATTTGCTCAAGAAACATAAAAAAAAATATATGTTTTTATCCACCATTTGAGAATATTCACAAAAACCATATTTTGTTTGAAACAATATCTCCATCACAAATAGATGAAAAAATAAATAAACAGCTAATAAGAATATCAAAAAAGATTTTAAATAAGCTTAATTATATTGGTTTACTCACAATAGAATTCTTTTTAGATGATGAAAATAATATCTATGTGAACGAAATTGCACCGAGAGTTCACAATTCAGGCCATATAACACTTGATAATGCGAATATGAGTCAATTCGAGTTGCATATTAAAGCAATCACAAAAGATAAAATTAAAACCCCAAAAATTATTAAAAAAGGTCTTATGAGAAATCTTATTGGCAATGAGATCAAAAGAACCAAACAAATAAGTAAATTGAAAAGTTATAAGGTTTATAAAAAGAAGAAGGCATACGACTATGGTAAAAAAGCAATTAAACAAGGCCGTAAAATGGGCCATATTAATTTTGTAATGTAGATTAAATCTTTTTCTTTTATGTGGACAAGCGTGTATCCAAGTGCTAAAAACCCTCAAATTTTAACTTGCTCTTAAGGAGGGCAGAACAATAGTCGAAGTAAGTGTAAAAGATAATAATGTGGAGGGAGCCCTTCGTATTCTCAAAAAAAAGATGCAAAGAGAAGGCATTTTTAAAGAAATGAAGATGAGAACTTACTTTGAAAAACCTAGTCAAAAAAAATTAAGAGAGAAGGCTGAAAACATTCGTCGCTCACGTAAAATGGCTAGAAGAAAGATTTATAGCTAAATCTTTATAAAGCTTTAACAATACCTTCAACCATTTTTTTTGCATCCGAAAATAGCATCATAGTATTGTCACGATAGAATAATTCATTATCAATACCTGCATAGCCGAGACCTCTTCCTCTTTTAACAAACAGAACTGTGTTGGCTTTTTCTACATCAAGAATAGGCATTCCATAAATTGGTGATGCAGGATCTGTTTTTGCTATAGGATTCGTTACATCATTCGCTCCAATAACAAAAGCAACATCAGCTTGGGAAAATTCAGAATTAATATCCTCAAGCTCAAAAACCTCATCATAAGGAACATTTGCTTCAGCTAACAATACATTCATGTGTCCTGGCATTCTTCCCGCAACAGGATGAATTGCAAATGTAACCTTTACACCGTTTGATTTTAGTGCATCTGTCATTTCTTTAAGTGCATGCTGAGCTTGCGCTACCGCCATTCCATATCCAGGAACAATAATAACTGAACCTGCATTCTTCATAATAAATGCAGCATCATCAGCGCTACCTTCTTTGACAGGTCTTTGCTCTACATCTTTAGACACCGCAGCGTCCTCTGCTCCAAATCCACCTAGAATAACACTGATGAATGATCTGTTCATAGCTGCGCACATTATATAAGATAAAATTGCTCCAGATGATCCAACTAATGCACCAGTGATAATCAGTGCAGTGTTTCCAAGAGTAAAACCAATTCCAGCTGCAGCCCATCCAGAATAAGAGTTTAACATTGATACAACAACAGGCATATCAGCCCCACCAATAGGAATAATAATTAAAAATCCAATCAGAAATGAGAGCGCGATAATTGCTAAATAAACATTTTGATCCTGATTAAAACAAAAATAAACAATACCTGCGATTATGATCAAACCAATTAACAAATTTACAAGATGTTGACCCTTAAATACAATTGGTGAGCCTGACATAATGCCTTGCAATTTACCGAATGCAATTACTGAGCCAGAAAAAGTAATAGCACCAATCACAGCACCAAGAGACATTTCTACTAAACTTAAAGTTTTAATTTTTCCAAAAGTCCCAATGTTAAAAGCCTCGGGTGCGTAAAAAGCGGCTAAAGCAACGAATACTGCCGCAAGTCCTACTAGGCTGTGAAAAGCAGCAACGAGTTGCGGCATCGCAGTCATTGCAATTTTCCTAGCGATCACTGAACCAATTAATCCACCAATAACTATTGCAATTAGTACTAATCCTACAGTTTGAATATTGGATTTAAAAAAATCAACAGAGAATAATGTGGCGAGCACAGCAATTAGCATACCAAGCATGCCAAAAATATTCCCTCTTCGAGAACTTTCTGGTGAAGATAGGCCTCTTAAAGCAATGATAAAGAATATTCCTGATATAACGTAAGCAACTGCTACAAGATTGTGCATTATTTTTTATCCTGATTTTTCGGTTTCTTTTTATACATTGCTAACATTCTTTGTGTTACTAAGAATCCACCAAATATATTTACCGCAGCTAGCAAAACCGCTATAAATCCAAAACTTTTGGATAAAATTCCCAGAAATGTCTGATCAGTGCTTGAGACAAGAGCAAATAAACCACCAACAATTATTACTGACGAAATCGCATTAGTAACAGCCATTAAAGGAGTATGTAAGGCAGGTGTCACACTCCAAACTACATAGTAACCCACAAAAATTGATAACACAAAAATGGTTAGTCTAAATATATTTGGATCAATTGCTTCCATTAGCTAAGCTCCTTATGTACGATTTCATTATTTTTTGTTACAAGTATTCCTTGAATAATCTCATCATCCCAATCAATACTTATAGACTTGGATTCGCTGTCGATTAATAATGTTAAAAAATTAAGTATATTTTTTGAAAATAGCGCTGAAGCATCTTCAGAAATTGTTGAAGTTATATCTTTTGAACCAACTACGTGCACACCTCCAACCTCCTTAGTCTCACCAGCTACAGAGCACTCGCAATTCCCACCACTTTCAGCTGCAAGATCAATTATTATTGATCCAGGTTTCATTGATCTAACCTGTTCCTCTGAAATAAGTATTGGAGCTTTCTTTCCAGGAATAAGTGCTGTACATATTGCAATATCTTGAGCTGCTAAGGTATCTGAAATAAGCTTTGCCTGCTTAGCTTTAAATTCATCACTCATTTCTTTTGCATAACCCCCGGATGTTTCTGCATCCTGAATCTCATCATCATCAACCATAACAAATTTACCACCTAGACTCTCGACTTGTTCTTTTGCTGCCATTCTTACGTCAGTTGCGGAAACGATTGCTCCAAGTCTCTTCGCAGTAGCAATAGCTTGTAAACCGGCAACACCAGCACCAAATACCATAACTTTTGCTGGTGCGATTGTACCAGCAGCCGTCATCATCATTGGCATTGCTTTGTTAAATAAGTAGGTAGCGTCTATCACAGCCTTGTATCCAGCTAAGTTAGATTGTGAAGAGAGTATATCCATAGATTGAGCTCTTGTTATTCTTGGCATTAATTCCATTGCAAACGATGTTACACCCTTATCCCTTAATTTATTTAGCGTCTCCCTACTATTATAAGGATCCAGAGAACCTATGAATAAAGAGCCTTCTTTCATTGCTGAAATTTCATCATCAGTTGGTTTGTTAACTTTTATTATGATATCAGCGTTTGAAATTTCGGAAGTATTATTAAAGATCTCGGCCCCGTTTGCTTTATAACTTTCGTCAGAAAAATTTGAATTTTGACCCGCAGAAGTTTGTATATTCACAGAAATTCCTAACTCAACCATCTTTTTTACGCTATCAGGAGAAGCCGATACGCGTAATTCTGACTCACTTTCTTTTAAAATATAAGCGCGCATAAATTTAAAATTTAGATTAAAAAAATTGCCATCAAAACCAATACAACAACAATACCAACAGACCCCCATAAAATGAGCTTGCCGAAGAAACTATATGTTTTTTTCTGCTCTGATATATCCATGATAAGCAGTTAATATATTTCTAAATATCGAATTTAACAGTGTTTTTTTTAGTTAATATTAGATTAGTGATGATTGAATTATATATAGTTTACAGTGCTTTAGATGGTTTTGAATGATCCCAATCAATAATTAATGATCTTAAAGCTGAAACGAGCGCTAAAGGTTGATCTACCATAATATGGTGATGAGCTTCTGGTATGTTAATTATCGGTGATTTCTTATCCATCAATTCATTCATATATTTTGCACTAAATCCTGGAAAGATAGATGATTTCTCACCCCTAAATACTGCAACTCTACATTTAAGACTCTTTAGTGTTTTTCTCAAAACTGCTTGCCTTTCGGCAAAATTTTCGCTTGTAAAGATATTCATATAACTTGGGTCAAATTTCCATGTCCATCCACCTCTGACTTTTTTAATAGATTTTTCTGCTATAAAATTCATCGCATATTTAAGAGCGTCACTCTGAGATGGAACTAATCTAAAACGTTCAATAATATCTGACATTTTTTTATAAACGTTGTTAGCTCTGACTTTTAAATCGAATTTAGGTGGATTATCAGTAGGAGGCATTATAGCTGTGTCTACAATGACTAAACCATACAATTTTTTTTTCATTAAAGAAGCAGCATATACACCGCACATGCCACCTAGGCTATGTCCTATAAAAATAGGTTTTTTTAATTTTTCTTTTTTACATACACCAACTATTTCTGCGCCCCAAGACTCAACTGAATATTTTTTCTTCCATTCACTATCACCCATCCCACCTAGATTCATGGCTATAACTCTATGTGTTTTTGCAAAGTAGGGAGCAATAAAACTCCACCACTCTGCATGTGCCATGCCACCATGAATAAAAATTAAGCCCGGTTTTGATTTGTCGCCCCAGGCATTATAGGAAATTTTTGTCCCTTTTATTTTCACAGACAGTACCTCAGGCTTATTAGCTATTGCTTTTTCAAACCACTTTGGAGTTACATTACTCATATTGTCTTTAAATCCTATTAATTGAATTATTAATTACTTGCTTTAATAGTACTGATACTCTGTGTATCTTAGTTGAGGAAGAAAGTAAATCGTTTCTGACCTCAATTAAAGTATGATGTAAATTATTTTTAAGACCGTGTTTATACATCGTATCACCAATTAAATTTCCCTCATACGGCTCATTGTCACCGACTTTTAATTTCCTTCTTTTCATTTCTGTAATTATATAATTACTCAGTCTTCTATCTTGATTTGATAGAATGCCATAATGAATATTTCGTTTTTGCTTTTTGAATATAGGATTAAATGAATGAAGAGAAATTAATGCCATTATATTATTATGTTTTATAGCTGTTTTAATTTTGTTATGATATTTATTGTAGATCTCTGAAATTCTTTTTTTCTTATCATAATTAGTTAGACTCAAATTTTTCTTTATTATTTTTCTATCAACTATTTCTGGAATTAATGTTGGATCTGAAATATCTCTATTTAAATCAATAACAAGTCTTGAGTATTCGCCTATAATATAATTAGAGTTAAGAAGATTAGACAAATTAATGCATAATTCTTTTACACCTACATCATACGCAATATGTGAATTTAATTGGTTGTCTTTAAGGCCTAAATTTTTTAACGAACTTGGTATATAATTTGATGCATGATCTGCAATAAAAAGAATTCTTTTATTTTTTTTAGACGACAAATATTATTAGCCTTGACGAGCTTTCATTCGTGGGTTTCTTTTATTAATAACGTATAGACGACCTTTTCTTTTTATAAGCTTATTATTACGGTCTCTTGTCTTAAGGTTTTTTAGTGAGCTTCTAACTTTCATTGCTGAGGCTCCGTTTGTGGTGCATTTGCTTCTTCAATTTTTTTAAGTCTAACTTTTTCTTTACGAATGTTATTTTTTCTAGATCTCATCTTATTGAGCCTTGCTTCTCTGATTTTATTTGGCTTTTTCATAATACTGCGATCTTTTATCTAATTAAGTAATAAAAAACAACATATAATTCAGATTTATGGTGGGCACGGTTGGGATCGAACCAACAACCCCCACGATGTCAACGTGATGCTCTACCACTGAGCTACGTGCCCAAAAATCCTATTATATATCAAGGATATATAATTTTTTAATTGCTATCTGGCAAATCTTTTTAACCCTTCAGGTGTAAACATTTTTTCATCATGAGGTTCACTAAGCCTCCATTGAATTTTAGGTATATCCTTTGATCTGACATTAGTTAATTGATAACGTTTTGTAGCAAAGTCATACGTGGCGCTATGAATTGATAAACACATTGGTTGATCATAAAAATTTATTATTGGAAACTCTCTATACGCCATTATTTCATTTTCATCATCATAAGTTTCTTCTACAAGCATATTATGGCTATCTAAATCAAAATACATAGTTCTATGAGGAATAATGTGTCTCTTGTCTGATTTGAGATCTGCTTGAACAATATTAACATTAACTAATTCATATCGTAAAAACTCTTGATTTACATGATATGGAGTTAATATTTCTTCTACATTTGTCTCGTGAAATTCATATGCATTGTACGGCATCAATTTTTTTGAGGTACCCACAAATGACCAATTGTATCTATCTTTTGCACCATTGAAACCATCGAACTGATCTGTAGTTGTTAAACCTTGATTTGCAGAAGGCTTATAATCATACGCAATATCAGGCGCTCTTCTTACTCTTCTTGTTCCAGGGTTATATACCCAAGCTCGACGAGGAGTTTTAAAAGCATTTAAAGACTCAATTACAAGCAATGAAGCATCTGCAAGTCTTGGTGGATGAGTTACTTTTGACATTAACATACCTTGCAAGCCTTTATCGTTTTCAACAAAAGGATTCCAATAGTTAATTGCAATAGCTTCGCCAGCACCAAATGTTCTAGAATTATCCGGATTTACTATAAAAAAAGGAGATGAGCCATATATATTTACACCTCGATATCTTAAAATATGATTCCATACATGGTGAAGTGCTTCACTTGGGTTTGGAAAAGGAATACTTCCTACAACCCCCTCAACTCCCTCACCTTCATCAGTAAGTTTTGCATTTTCATTTGTTAATTTCAAAACTTCAGGAGGCACAGCACAACTTCTTCTTGAGGGGTATACCTGCATTTTAAAAGTTTCAGGATATGTCTCAAACATTTCTATTTGACCTGGAGTGAGAATATTATCGCTAAATTTAATATAATTATTTTTATCTATAGTTAAAATTATTTGATCATCATGAAACGGGTCTGGATAAGAGTTTATTTCAGGATCATACTCAGAGATTGGCTTAATTATTGGCTCTCTTTCACCAATAAAAATGTTATTAATTTCATTATCTGCTAATGAAATTGATGGCAAAAAAACAAAAATAAATAAAAGGATATTTTTTTTAATCATACTTATATGATACAAAAGGATAATATCTCATTCAACACATAATATTTAGATGCAATATGAAAAAAAATATAAAACAATTTCTAGATTTCTCAAATTTCTTGGCTGATGAGGCGCGTCTCGTTTCCCTTAAATATTTTAAAAAAAAAATTAAAATAAAAAACAAAAAAAGGAGTGGTTTTGATCCAGTTACAGAAGCAGATATTAAAATTCAGAAAAAATTAAATTGTTTAATTTTAGAACATTATCCTGACCATTCAATTATCGGAGAGGAAGAAACTCATTCTAAAAATAGTGCTTATGAATGGTGTATTGATCCAATTGATGGAACAAAGTCGTTTATACAAGGTATGCCGCTTTGGGGTACATTAATTTCGCTATCAAAAAATGGTAATATTATTTTGGGTCTTGCAGATATTCCTGCGTTAGATGAGAGATACATTGGACATGAAAAAAAATCATATAAGATTATTAACGGTAAAAAAACTAATTTAAAGGTTAGGAACGATACGGAAATATCTGACTCAATATTAAATACAACTTCGCCATATTTATTTGCAGATAAAAATGATCAATCATCATTTGAGAGACTAAGTAAAAGAGTTAAATTAACTAGACTTGGAGGTGATTGCTACAGTTACTGTTTATTAGCAGATGGGCATGTGGATATAGTGGTGGAAAGTGGACTAAATCCATGGGATATAAGAGCTTTGGAACCAATAATAATTAATGCGGGTGGTATATTAAAAACTTGGGATAACAAAAAGATATTAGACGGCGGAAAAATAATTGCTTGCTCAAATAATAAGATTTTTAATAAATGCACGACGATCTTAAATAAAAAAAACCCATCTAAGAAAGTATCAAAGATGGGTTAATTTTAATAATTTAAGATTTAAGCAAGTGCATCCATTACAGATTGTAATTTCATTGCAATTGACATATCCCCAGATACTTTCAATTTGCCTTGCATGAATGCTGAGGTTCCATCAACCTCACCTGATCTCATTTGTTCAAATGTTTCAAGTGACATAGATAATGTGCAATCAGCATCTTTATCCTCATCAGAAACGGTATTAGGGTTAGATTTGCCATCAAGAAAAATGCAACCAGCCCCCTCAAAGTCAAATTTAACTGTTGCCCCAAGACCAGTGTCTTTTCCTTCGATACCTTTTTGAAACTCAGCCAATAAACTAGCAACGTCAGCCATAATTTTATCTCCATTTATTATTTAGAATGGCAAATAAAACAATTTACATTATATATGTCAATATTAAATTCGTTGCATAAATATGAAAAAACCATTTTTTTGGGAAAAAGCAAAAAAAGCTCTAATAAGCAAAGATAAGAAGTTAGGGAAAATTATTAGTAATTATCCTAAAGATTTTCTTTTTTCTAAATCTGATCCTTTTTATACGTTAGCTAGGTCTATTGTTGGGCAGCAAATTTCTGTCAAAGCTGCTCAAGCTGTATGGGATAAACTTGAAACTAAAGTAAAGAGAATTGAACCTAACTATATTTCAAAAATGCATTTTATGAGTCTTAAATCATGTGGACTTTCAAGGCAAAAAATAAAATATCTAAAATCTCTATCTTCAGCATTCATACAAAATAAAATAAATCCAGATAAATGGAAAAAATATAATGATGAAGACATAATTAATGAATTAGTTGTGATAAAAGGAATTGGTAGATGGACTGCAGAAATGTATTTGATTTTTAATCTTTGTAGACCGGATATATTTCCCGTAGATGATATTGGTTTATTGAGGGGCATATGTAAATGTTATAATTTGAATTATCCAATTAAAAAAGAAGCTGCTTTAAAGATGTCTGAAAAGTGGAAACCATATAGATCAGTTGCCACATGGTATTTTTGGAGAAGCTTAGACCCAATTCCAGTAGAGTATTAATTGTGAGTAAAATTGATATATCGTACGCTTCTAGATCAGAGCATAATTTCGCACAAAGACTTCTTATTAAAACTATAGAGCAACTAACAGGTAAAAGAAAACTACAAAAAATATATAGTGAGTTTTCAAAAGAAAAAATAGAGCCACGTTTTTTTTGGACAGGAATTTTAAAATCAATGAAGATTGACGTGATTAACAAATCTAAGGTAAATACTTTTATTCCAAAAAATGGAAAGCTAATAATGATTGCAAACCATCCATTCGGTATTATTGATGGAATAATAATGTGTTCGTTAGCCTCAGAAATAAGAGCAGATTTTAAAATTTTGACACATGAAACTTTAGGGTTCGCGCCAGAACTAAATAAATATGTTTTACCAATAGACTTCAAAGAAAATTCAAAAATCACTGTCAAAAATAATATTGAAACCACAAGAAATGCAAAAAAACATCTATTAAAAGGTGGGCTATTGATTATTTTTCCATCAGGTAGTGTGTCCGTAGCAAAAAATTTAAAGTCTGCAGCTAAAGATGATGAGTGGAAACAGTTCACAGCAAAAATTATTAAACAAACGAAAGCTGACGTTTTGCCAGTTTACTTTGATGGCAAGAATGGACTTCTATACCACTTATTTGCATCTAAATTAAAAAATCAAACATTAAAATACTCATCATATATTCACGAAACAAAAAAAATGATAGGCAAAGATGTATATATAAATATTGGTAAAGTTATAAAATATAGCGAGTTAGAAAATATAAAAGATAGAGCTAAAATGACTGAATACCTAAAATTTAAAACCTACAATTTAGGAAATGAAAAATGAGTGATTTGTATGTTTATAGTTTTTACCGTTTTAAAAATATAAAAAATAAAAAGACTATAAAGTTAAAACTTGAACAATTTATTTCCAATAAAGTTGTTAGGGGAACAATTTTAATTGCTAATGAGGGAGTAAATGGTTCTATATCTGGCAGTAAAGATGATTTATTAGATATAATTAAATTTATAAAGAAATTGCTTTGTATAAAAAAAATGGAGTTAAAAATCAATTCAGTTGGCTTTTTACCATTCAATAGAATGAAGATTAGATTAAAGAGGGAAATTGTTTCTTTGGGCAAAGGAGTTATAAATGTCTCACAAAAGCCAGAAAAATTCATTAGCCCCAGTAAATGGGATAGTTTTATCAAACAAAAAGAAATAAGATTAATAGACCTTAGAAACACCTATGAGATAGATATTGGAAATTTTAGAAGTGCAATTAATCCAAACACAAAGAGTTTCAGGGAATTCCCATATAAGTTTGAAAAAATGAATATTGGCCAAAATGATATTATAGCTATGTACTGCACGGGTGGAATTAGATGTGAAAAAGCTGCAGGCTACTTAAATCATAAAGGATATAAAAAAGTATACCAATTAAAAGGGGGTATAATTAATTATTTATCTCATTCTCGAAATAAAAAAATTAAATCACAATGGAATGGTGAATGTTTTGTATTTGATAATAGAGTTTCAATAAATACAAAACTTATAAAAGGAAAGTATTTACAGTGTTATGGTTGCAGAAGACCAATAACAATTAAAGATACAAAGTCTAAACAATATAAAAAGGGAATAACATGCCCCAGCTGTTTTCACGAGAGATCTGAAATACAAAAAAAAAGATCGAATGATAGACAAATGCAAATTGATAAAAGTAAACTGATACAGAAGATTAAAAATTTAAATCTTACGTAAAAAATATTTAGTAAATATTAGTATGAAATTAAGTAATAAAATTAAAATTATCATCATTGCTGTGAATAATAGTTTTGTTATACCAACTTTTTCATATTTTATCTTGTCTAGGTTATAATTAACTGCTGCAAACTTATTGATATCTTTTAAAGGAGATTGGGCATATGCTTCTTTAATTCTATCAATAAATTGGTCACTTTTTACTGCACGATGCAAGCTATTTAATTCAATTAATTCAGGTATAAACTTTTCATGATCGGTACGTTCTCTAAGAGTTTCAAGCTCTTTCTCTAAAACATTATAACCTCTCAAATAATCAAGATTTTTTCCTTCAGAACTTAATACATCATTTTCGATAATATTAAATATATTTGAAGTCTGACCTATTGATTCCGCAATTAATAATTGTTCACTTAAGTGATTAATTCTTGCATTTATTTCATCAAAATAAATTGCTTTTAGATGTTTAATTTGTAGATCTATATCACTCAACTTTAATAATCTATTATTATTTTGATTATTAATATATCTATCAAAAGATTTATTAAGAGATTCAAAAACCTGAGAATTTACTTGTTCAAAAAGACTACTTAAAATATTTCTTAGCTCAATCTTGTCATATCCAATAATATATACTTCTGCATTTTCTTCATATCTGCGGACCTTGTTTACACCTTCTTGATAGTTTTTAGATATTTTGGGTAATTGCACATTAAAATTATCTCTCATATAAACCGCGGACAAATAGTTTAGATCATTTGAGTTTTTTTGATTTGAGATCAAGCTTGAATTTGCCAAAATATCGATAACAGTATTTTTATTAAGCATTTCGTCAAAAAACACGTTTAAAAGAAACTCCTCATTAATTTCATAATCCTCGAAAGGATCTGGAGCTAAGTTAAAGATAGGCCTTTCATTTAAATCTATTCCAAAAAAATAATTAGTTTGCCTGATAAACGATGCATTTAATCCGTCATATTCACTCTTTTTATCTAGTGAAATAAAACTGACCTCTATAGATGCTTTATATGACTCTTTCAGAAAAAAAATTCCTAGCAACCAAAATAATAAGAGGATTAATGTGATCAATAATATCTTATTTTTACTAGAAAGAATTATCGAAAATATTTCATTAAGTTCAGAATTACTAGTCATTGTTGATTTTTCTAAATCTTTTAAATTTTTGTCTATCATCGCTAGATATTATAAAACCTATACAGTTTTTAGATCCACACTTACATGGATGATCTTTATAATCATCTTTATCAAATTCATAGCCATAATCATAACTTAGTTCTTCATCTTTTTTGATCATTTTTTTGGAAATAACCCAGATTCTATTATTTTTAATCTCTATCTCACAATTAGGCTTACAAGAGTGGTTTATATACCTTGCTTTGTTGTAAATTGGCGATCCATCGATATCATACCTTGAATTAAGTTCAAAAATATACACAGAACCAGTTTCTTTTGAATTTAAATATTTTTTAATTCTTCTTTCAGATCTTAAGTCTCCTTCAACTTTCTTAACTTTTTTTCCCACATATTCAATAATCTTTGTGCCTTTGACAATGTTTTGTCTTGCAAAGAGACCTCTTGCATGAACAGTTGACTCTTTAATAATCCATAGCTTTTCAATTTTCTTCATTTTGCTTCAGCTTTTGATTAAATTCAAACGTTATAGTATGTAGATAAAACCCAATAGGTAAATAATAAATTATATTATTCCAATTATTAAATAAATTTAAGGTGGGAAGAATAGGCCACAAGGAAACTATAAAACAGGCAATTAGGCAAACTTGAAAATCAGTTAGGTATCTACTTTTACCGAATACAATCGATTTAATGTGTCTTAATACCAAAAGAGTAAGATATGAAACAGGTATTAGCAGAAACAATATTCCTACAATGCCTATTTCTGCAATCGCTTGAAAATATATATTATGGGGATGCGTACTACATCCAAGATTAGTCTCTATATGTTTTTCCCAATCACATATGTGTCTATATGAATTAACACCATTTCCAATAATTGGCCTTTCTTTAAAATAATTAATAGAGTTTAAAAACAATGCTTCGTGCTGTGGTGATAAAAGTATTAATTTTTCACTATTCTGGGTTAATCCTAATTGCTTTAATGTAAAATCGTAATTACGGGTTTTGATGTCGGTTGAAATGTATGAAATAATAATAATTCCTATAACTGAAATGACTATAGAAAATAATCTTAGCAACTTTAAATTTTTTAACATTAACAGTACAAAGATGGTCGAAATAAATACTAATCCAAGCGCAGTTCTTTCAGTGCTTATATACACTAAAATATCTGTTAAGATTAATAAACTTACAATTACAATATAATAAATATAGTTTTTTTTGAAATTGAGTATTATTAAACCTAATAAAAGTGGCAACATCCTTGCTAAATAGTTACCTAAAATAGTTTCATCCGAAAATATCAATGTCAATCGGTTAGCTAAAGCAGTTTTAGGCAGCGCATCGCCAAAAATAGTTTCTTGAAAAAAATATTGATAATAACCGTTTAGAAGAGCCAACACAAAAGCAATAAGTAAAGAGTAAGTAAATTGTTTTTTTAAATTTGGTAATTGATTTAGTAAATACCATGTAGCAATAGCAAAAATACCAAATCTAAAATAAACAGCACTTGTTCTAAAAGAAAATAAAATATTTTCTGAAAAAATTGAATTAATCAGCAAGTAAATATTTAGTGTTAAAATAAAATAAAAAAATATAGTAAAGTAATATTCTGATATTTTCATCTTAATAGATTTAATTAAAAAAATTAGAGCAATGAGACTAATTAATATATCTGGTAAAGCAGGTCCCGTAAGAAGTGCGAGAGGAACTAACAATAAAAGATATGACATCAATTGATTAAAATTTAATATATTCTTAGTCATACTTGATCATCTTCTGCTTTTGCAAATTTATTAATGTCATTGCAGAGCTCATTTATTATTATCTTTCTAGAAAACTTTTTACAGAATGATTTTCTATTGTAGGTCTTTGGTTTCTTTATTTGTTCCTTCAATATTTTTTCAAATTCAATAATATTTCCCGGGTTAAAAGTAAATGCTCCAACCAATTCTTTTTTTAAAAATTCCTTTGCATATCCTTTAACACCGGCAATGATGGGTTTTCCTGTAGCTCCGTACTCAAACAATTTTGAAGGCAAGACTCTTAAGTGAGCATCGTAATCACTTAAATGAATAAATAATGCATTAGCATTTTTATAATATTCAATCAGTTTTTGCCTATTAACAGGATTTAAAATTTTAATATTTTTAATATTCTCATCTTTTATCCTTTTAATTAACATTTTTTTTGCACTTCCATCTCCCACCACAGTAATTTTAATTTTAGTTCTAAATTTTTTTGAAATTTTGGGAAGTATTGTGTGAAGACCTTGTCCTATTCCAATATTTCCAGCATATAAAATTTCAAATCTACTTTTTTTTAAGTTCTTTGGTAAATTATAAGTTTTCACTCTCAAAAAATCTTCATCGATTCCATTTGTGAAAACCTTTATTTTAGATTTAGGAGCAATGATCTTTATTTTCTTTATAAATCTCTGTGATACTACTGAAATTCTACTCGCTTCGTTAAATGTAAAACTTTCAATTATTCTAAAAATTGGATTGAAAATTTGAATATATTTTTTTGATGGTATATTTGTAGTAGAATCAGTGAAAATATCTCTAATATCTAAATATAGTTTTTTTTTATGCACTCTTGATAAGTATGCTCCCAAAAATCCTGTCATAAGTCTTGATGATGTGGCAAAAATTAAATCAAATTCATTTTTTTTACAAAATTTGTTTACCTGCAATGCATAGTAAAAAAAAGAAATAGCTTGGTCAAACATTCCACTTGAGTGCTTTGGAATATTCATTCTGAAAATACTATTGTCTTTTGTCTTTTGATATTTTCCTAATTTCGGTTTATAGCTTGCATATCGATTTGGTTGAGTTGTAAGAACCTGAATTTCAAATTTTTTGTTTTTTTTAACTGCAGATAAAGTTTCAACAATTGATTGCGCTCTAAAAGAGCCTGCTCCTAAATCAGGTGGATAATAAAAAGATAGAATTAGTATTTTCATGAAAGATAATAATCTATTCAGAGGAAAAAACACCACAAAAATCTAATAGCTGCTGTTCCTCACGAAGTATGCTTTTATCTAAAAAGCTAAATTCTTTATGATTAACTAAGAAACATAATATATCAGAATTTTTAAATGCTATTTTAAAATTATAGATTTTATTTTTTTCATATTTTTCTACATTTGGCTCAACTAATCTTATTTTATCTATTTTTTCTTTCTTCAAATGATTGAAAATATCCAAAGAGGGAGACTCTCTTAAGTCACTTACATTTGCTTTATAAGTAAGTCCAAATAATGAAACAATTGGGTTCTTTTTATACTTTGTTTTATAAATCGATACTTGATTTGTAATTTTCTTACTAATCCATTTGGTTTTGTATGAGTTTACTGATCTGGCAGATTGCAAAAGCTGAGAAAATTTTAAATTTTTAGAGATAATGAACCATGGATCAACAGGTATACAATGACCACCCACGCCTATACCTGGTTCAAGAATTGAAACTCTTGGATGTTTATTTGATAGTTTAATGACTTTTTTATAGTCAATATTTTGAGATTCACACAAAAGCGAAATTTCATTTGCAAAAGCAATATTTACATCTCTAAATGAATTCTCAACTAATTTACTCATTTCAGCAGTCTCTAAATTAGTTGAATATAATTTTCCTTTCACAAATGACTTATAAAACCTACTTACGATAGTCGATGTTTTTTTATCATTTGCACCTATAATTCTGTCATTAAATTTTAATTCATGAAGAATTTTACCAGGTAATACTCTTTCAGGACAATAAGCAAAATTAATTTTACTCACATCGATATTACAACTTTTAAGAAATTCAATCATCTTCTTTGTAGTACCTACTGGACAAGTTGATTCGATTATAACTGTATCGCCATCTTTTAAAATTTCCGTAAGCTTTTTAAATACGTCATTAATCGCATTTAAATCTGGTTTTTTAATTTTTCCTTTTCCAAAAAAAGGAGTTGGAACACATATTAAATAAATATCTGACTCTTCGATTTTTTGTGTTGCAATAAATTTTTTTTTATTCAACACATCATTTAATCTACTAGTTAATCCGGGTTCAGATAATTTTAGTTTTTTATTATTAATTAATTTAATTATTTTTTTATCAATATCGTATCCTTTTACTCTATAGCCATTAGATGCTAGTAATATTGAAGTAGGAATACCTATGTATCCTAAACCTATTACACAAACATTATTTTTTTTATTCATAGATTTCTCTTTAAAATATTTAATATTTTTTTAGAGGCTTTACCATTTCCATAAGGATTTTTCTTTGATTTCATTTTATTAATAAATTTCGACTCTGATAAAAGAATATCCATATTTTTAAAAATAGTTTCTTTTTTTGAACCAATAAGTTTGATTATACCACTTTTTATTCCTTCTTTCCTCTCTGTTTTATCTCTCATTACCAAAACTGGTTTGCTAAAGCTCGGTGCTTCCTCCTGTATACCGCCTGAGTCAGTTAAAACAAAAAGACATTTACTTAATAAATATATAAAAACTTCATAATTTAATGGCTTAATTAAATATATATTTTTTTTTGATCCTAAATATTTTTTTACTGGCTTTTTTACTTTTGGGTTCAAGTGAACTGGATAAATGATATTAATATTAGGATATTTCAATGAAATTTTTAATATAGCCTCACAAATATTTCTAAACCCGACACCAAAATTTTCTCTCCTATGTCCTGTTACAAGTATAAATTTTTTATTTTGCCAATCATTATTGATATAAGAATTAATTGACTTAGTTACTTCTAACTTTTTTCTCTTATTAGAATCTATTCTTTTTTTTATAAGTAGAAGAGCGTCAATAACTGTATTTCCAGTAATATAAATATTTTTCCTATTTACACCTTCATTAATAAGATTTTGTGAATTTTCTTTCGTAGGAGAAAAATGAAATTTAGATAATTTACTGTTAAGTTGTCGATTAAGTTCTTCAGGAAATGGGGCACTTAAATCATATGTCCTAAGTCCTGCTTCTACATGAGCAATAGGAATATTTTCATAAAAACATGAAAGAGCTGTGGCAAATGATGTAGTTGTATCACCATGGATGATAACAAGATCATAATTATTTTTATGTATAATTTTTCTAATTTTTAAAATTATGAGTGATGTTAAAGATGACAGATCTTGATTTTTTTTCATAACTTTGAGATTAAAATCTGATTTTAGAGAAAAAACCTTAAGAGCTTGTTCTAACATTTCAGTATGTTGTCCTGTGACACAAATTTTGCATCTAAAATTTTTTTTTTCTTTTTTAAGTAAATGACATAACGGGGCCAATTTTATAGCCTCGGGCCTTGTCCCAAAAACTACCAATATATTTTTTTTCTTTTTCATTAAATAATAGGGCACATTTTTTTAAGTTTTTGAATTTTTTTTACTCTACATTCTTTCGTCTAAGAACTTTTCTTTTTCTTGATGATTAAAATCTGGAAGCATTTCTTTAAATAAAGAAATTATTTCTCTTTTTGACCATTTGTCTTTATTTTTGATTTTATTAATTTCGTTTAAAAAATACTTTTTCTTATTATTACCGCAACCTTCAGTATTTAATATTATTCCAATATTTATAAATCTTTCAAAATTTAATGTCTCATCTTCTGTATAAAACTCTTCAATAGATTTTTCACCAGTTGTATCACTATCGTGAAAGTAACATGGCCATTTTTTTTGGGATATTAAATCGTTAGCCCTTTGCCTAGCCTCTTGTTCACTTTGACAATGAAATAATTCATATCCATATTCACTTAGAAAGCTCTCAACAATATCAGTAAATAAAACAGGTTTCAGGTCTTGGATTGGTTTAGGAAAAAATATTTCTCTATTTTTACCTAAGATACAAGAGAGCAAACATAATTCGCCTGATTCTTGTGGGGATATAAAGTATCTCTTTATGTCCTTGGGAGCTGCAATTGCTTGATTCTTCATAAGCCTCATATTAAGACCATGAAGCAATGAACCGTCTGAAAAAGCGACATTTGCGAACCTTGCTGTTGAAATGTTTATTTTATTGCTTTTATTCATTAAAAAAAGCTCCATAATTTTTTTACTTGCGCCCATCATATTGATTGGATTGGCAGCTTTATCAGTTGAAACAATAAAATACTTTTTTAAGATCGTTTTCTCAAAACATTTAATTGTTTGTAAAGTATTTGTAATATTAGTTTCGATCATTCTAATTAACGTGAAAGGATCTTTCTCACTCCTCACATGCTTTAATGCAGACAAATTTAATACATAATCGTAATTTACTGATTGCTGCTCAATAAACTTTATGAAATATTTAGATCCAATGTCGAAGCAAAAAGTCTTAAATTCGCCCTCAATGTATCCCAGGGAACTTCTTAGGTCACGTACAAGTTCAACGAGGTTATTCTCACTTATATCAATAACATGAAGTATTTTTGGCTTTCTTTTGAAAATTTCTTTTGTAACTGCTTGTCCAATAGATCCCGCACCACCCAAAACTAAAAAATTTGATCCACTTACAGAGTCTTCTAATATTTTTTTGTTTGCTTCGATATCACTTTTAAAAATACCTTCATTTCTTCTAAGTAAGTTAAGTAATTTCATTTTTGATACTCTCTAATATTTTCTTATTATAATTTATTGGAACACTTGAAGGTAAATTAATCACTCGATCTTCTAACCATATAGAATTTGGCAATTGTGCTTTAATTGCATTTTTATACATTGGGAGCTTATGCATTAATTTCCATAAGGGTCGAGTCATAATTGATTTTTTATTAGTTGTGTCTAAGACCATTTTTTTTTCATCTTCATTACTTGCAATCATCGCAAATAACCAATTATTACTTTTTGTACCTTTTCTCTCACTTAAGAAACTTATGTTGTTTAACTCCATAAACCTAGCATATATCTCATGTATAAGTAATTTGGCTTCTAAAAATTCATCAAGCATAGATACTTGTGAACATCCTAAAGCCGCATTAATATTTGGAAGTCTGTAATTATAACCTATCTCATCATGAATATATTCATATCCCTGTTTAATCCTTGCAGTAGTGGATAAATGCCTTGCTCTTTCAGCGTAATTTCGGTTATTAGTTAAAACCATCCCACCACCACCAGTAGTTATAATCTTATTTCCATTAAAACTTATTGCAGAGATATCTCCATATGTACCTGTGTGTTTTTTCCCAATATAGCTTCCTAGTGACTCAGCTGCATCTTCGATTAACTTAATATTCCATTCCTTACATATTTTTTTTATTTCCCTGATTCTAGCTGGAAAACCAAATGTGTGCACAGGCAAACATGCCCTAATAACTCTACCAGTTTTTTTGTTGTAAGTAAGATTCTTAATTTTTTTTGCATTTTTGTTAAGAAATTTTTTTAATGATAGCGGGCTCATGCTCATGGTATCTTTATCTACATCAATGAATATTGGATGAGCTTTAATATAAGATATTGCATTGCATGTTCCAACAAATGTTACTGATTGAGTAAGAACTTCATTATTTCTCTCTATACCACAAGTAATCATTGCTATATGTAATGCTGAAGTTCCATTTACAGTAGCAATGGTATATTTTGCACCAGTAATATCTGAAATTTTTTTTTCAAAATCATTAACATACATACCAACTGATGATACGTAATTTGACTTTACACAATCAACCAAAAATTTCTGGTCATTCTTGTTTAAAATTGGCCTATGTAGTTGGATATTTTTTTCTTTATAAATATCCTTGATTAAATTAATTAAACGATTCAAATATTGAGGATTATTTTTCATATTGTGTATCAATATATTTATTTTTTTATTGTTAGAATAGTACTTACTTCAGTTTCTCTAGAAAGGGAGATCTCTAGTACTTTAATATTTTCTACTAGCTGATAATTCATAGAAGTAAAGCCCTCCTTAATTTTAATCCCAAAATCGCTGCATGAAGAGTTGATTTCGATATCAAAAAATTCTGAAAAAAATAAATTATCTTTTCTTTTCCAATTATAATCAGGCAAACGCCACCTTAAAACTGCACATTTAGCAAAGTTTTTTAAATCGTCTCTTATTAATATTTTATCATCATTATACACTGTAATTGTTCTTTCATGTATACAGTTTTCAGCATCCGCGTAAGATGCTGAAACTGTAAAATTATTTTTATCAGAACAAATTACTTTGTAATTTCCATGAAGCCAGTTTCCATATAAAAAAGGGGTTACTTTTTTCATTTGATCACGACCATCAAATTCGACAGTGTTGTGACACTTATTTGAACCTAAAAAGTAAAAATTTCTTTTACTGTTATATGAGTAGCTGCCATCATCTAAAATAAGGTTTTCTCCATTACTCCAGATATCAATATTCAAAACATCACATTGGCAAGGTCGATATTTAAACTTAGGCAATCTAAAAAATAATTTTAAACTGTTGTGATTTATTTTTAGCAAATTAGTATCACTTTTTATTTCATTATTCTGATTAAAATTTTCATAATGCTTAATTTCAGTAATTTTGTTATCGTTAAGATCGTATACATCTAATATTCTATTTAAATAATATATTTGATTATAAGGCCTTAATTTTAAGAACAAATAGAAACTCAGCTCCAAAGTTGGCCTAAAATCATTATGTGGAAATTTTAAAAGATTAAAAAGATAGCTACTATCGTTAGCACCTAAATTCGGAACTCTCCCATTTGACTCTTCAACTATAGAAAAAAGCCATTTTGACGCTGATGACAGATTATCATAAGTATATCTATCTAATTTTTCGAATCCAAGTTTTTGAATAATAATTTCTATAAAATTATATACATCTAAAATTATTCTATGATAATTAGAAGAATATTGATTTGAGCTACCATCATTTAAAATAAGGACGCCAGATCTTTCATTAAGGTAATATTTTCCTTTTTCTATTATCTTATTAATATCTGTTTTATTATAATTATTACTTTTTAAAATTTGACCACCTATATAAAGTGCTGCCGCTTCAGTTACACCATGATTATTATCTTGACCTAAACCGTAAGAAAATGTCTGCTGAATACGTAAAAGATGCATATATAGAAACTCTAATATATTTTTTGATAACTTTTTGGTGTTGTCCAAAATGATAAGAGCTAAGATTACGTTTAATAGTCGAATTGATATTTCTTGACCGCAGGTCCAGTTAATTCCTTTGCAAAATGGATTATTTATTACCCAATTTTTTACCAAACACTCCAAAAGTATTCCAGCTTCAACATTGTTATTCTTATGTTCTAATGCTAACTGTGGCAGCCAATAAAATCGATTTAATTCCCATATGCATTTTATATCCTGATCCTCTGGGAAGGATTTAAGAGCTTGAGTCCAAATGGAATTTTGAAATATAAACTCGTAATTATTTATGTAATCATAATTCCATTTGGTATGATTACTTAAATTAAATTCCTTCCACCCAAAAAGTTTAATAATAAAGTGATAACTATTATTTTTATCTTCATCTATAAAAAAAAAACTATCTGAAAAGTTAGTATTATAATTATTTTTATATAAATCGAATTTAACTCTGAATTTGTGAAAAAATACTCTTATACAGTTTTTAATTCCAAGTTTAAAAAAAAGATCAAAATAAAGATAAAAATATTTTAATTTTCTATATACTAGCATATTTATCTTCGTAATTTTTTAGCCATAATTCAAGTGAGAACGGACAAAAAACATCCCTAAACCAAATGCGTGGGTCATTCCTGAAATATCTATTTAGTAAGTTAATATATTCTTTTTTATCAATAATATTTTTTTTATAAATTTGAGAATTATCAGATAATGCTACATCAAGTACAAAACTTTTAAGTTTTTCTTTGAGCCAATAATCTTCTGGATTTGAAAATCCCTTTTTATCTTTTCTCCAAATAATAGATTTTGGGAGTTCATTTTTGAAAGTTTTTCTAAGAATATATTTTGACCACCCAAAACGCATTTTATTTTCTTCAGAAATATTTAATCCATACTCTATTATTCTATGATCTAAAAATGGAGAGCGTACTTCGATTGATTCAGCCATTCCCATTCTATCTTCATAGTGACATAACGCAGGTACACTTGTTTCTAATATATCCCTGATTTGTTGATTCCTTATATCTCTTTTGTAAGTTTTATATTTATTGTTAGTTTTAATAATTTTATAGAATTTGGATAATATTTTTGAATTATCAACTCCAAGATACCTTTTTGCTTCTGCATAACTGAATCCTTGATGAAGTAGATTATTCAATAGAAAAGGCAAAATAAAATATAATGACTTAAAAATTTTTAATTCTTGAAATAGTTTAATGGTATACTTGAAAGGATATTTTCTGTATCCACAAAATACTTCATCGGCACCCTGTCCGGTCAACATGACCTTAACTCCATTATTTTTTGCTTTTTTCATCATGTTCCTAAAGAAAACACTTGAAAATGAAAAAATTGGAGCATCATTATACAAATTGCAAGAAATAATATTATTGATCATCGCATCAGCATCGTCATTTTCAGCATAAACCTTATTTACAGGAATATTTAAGTACTTTGAGACTTGATCGATATATTTTTCCTCATTTGAGTAATGTCCAGGACTTACAAAAGAAAAGAAACTCAAATTTCCATTTTTTATTTTTTTATTATTTTTTACGCATGATGCAATTACTGAAGAGTCTAGACCTCCTGACAATGCAATCCCAACAGGAACATCTGCTTCAATTCTTATGTTTACTGAGTCTTTAATTAGATCATTCAGATTATTAGAGTGAAAGTTTTTGTGTTTATCTTCATATATATCCCAGTATTTACTTAATTTTAGATTAATATGATCGGAATTTAAATCTATCATACCTATATGGGATTTTGGAAATGATTGAATGTGTTTAAAGAAAGTTTGATCCGATCTTGATATAATTGAATTAGAAAGATAATCCTCAATAGAATTATAATTTAATTCTCTATTGACTTGATTTAGGTTAATTAAAGATTTAATTTCTGAAGAAAAGAAAATACTATCTTTATCTAAAAAATAATACAGTGGCTTCTTACCAATTCTATCACGAGAAAAGAAAACTTTATTGTTTTTAATGTCAATGACGGCAATCGCCCACATACCAATAAATTTCTTACATGCATTTTCAATTCCAAGTTTTTCAATTAATTCTAAGGCTAGCTCAGTATCTGAACTTCCTCTAAGAGATAAAATAGAAAATTCTTTTTTCAAAGAATTATGATTGTATATTTCACCATTAAAAATTATATGGTAATTTTCCGATTTAGAGGTCATTGGCTGAGACCCGCTAGTTGTTAAATCTAAAATCGAAAGCCTTTGGTGGCCAAGACCTATTCTATAATTATTTATATTTTTAAAAATACTTTTACTATCATCTGGACCACGATGTGATTGAATTAAACCACTATTTAAAATGAACCGTTCATGGTTAACTTTTGAAATATACCCTGCTATGCCACACATAAAAGTTTTTTATTTATCTCTCTTTATTGCAGCAATTCCTCCCAAAGCAAGCCAAAAGAGAGGTGAAACTAAAAAATAAGAAGCAAACAAGCTGCAAGTGAATCCATACAATAATATAATTAAAAATTCATAAGTATAACCGCCTCTTTTCTTAATATGCAAATATTGGTAAAATATAGAAAAAAAAAGAACTATAACCCCAGTTAAGCCAATTTTGAGAAATAAAGAAACAATTGAAATATGAATAAATGGAGATTTAATTACGTTCCCCTCTGTGCCAAATCTTTCAACTACTCCACCCCCAAGACCAAAACCAAAGAAATAATGTTGTATTTCTGCAAGTTTTAAAATCGCGATTAGTTCCTGAAATCTTGTAGTAGATAATTCATTTAAAATTTCAAAATAGGTATTGTCGTTATCCATCATAAGTTTAATTGTACTCAATGTTTCAACATATTTTGGCAATTGTGGAACAAAAATAATGAGAGCTAAAATTAAAAAAATTAATATAAAAATATTTTTGAATATAGCTTTATTCAATCTTAAGTAAAAAGCTGTTGCAACGGTGATAGTGCCCACAAAAAACATTCTTTTATAAGTCAAAAGGCTAAACACTATTGCTAATAACATACTTCCATTTCCAAATATTGCTAAAATAATAAAAGGTAATGGATCTAACTGAATACTTAAATTCATATTTTTTCCTAAAAAATATGGAAGTGCAAAAGAAAAAAATAAAATAATAAAAAAATAAATTGTCCACTTTTTTGTGAAGGAAAAAACACCTAATAACGTATGATGACTTTGATTCTTAAAAAAATAGAAAGAAGCAAGATATATACATATGCATCCAAAAATTCTAGTTGAGTCATAAATAATATAGTAAGGATCCGAGAGGTTTATAATCCCTATTAAAAGATAAAATAACAAAAAAATTACTGGAATAAAAAAAATAATAATATTTTGAAAAATCACATAAAAAAATGAAATAACACAAATAATGATAAAAATAAGAATATTTAATTGAGCAAGGTCAATCGCATACATACGCAGATGTCCGAGAGCTACACCTAGTAAAAATATAAAAATTATAAATTTTAGATAATTTGTCATTCAATAAAGACTACTTGCTTATTTTTTTTGATTTATTATATCAAGTGCTTTCTTAAAAATTGAAATACCTGATTTGCCACTTATTTCAGGATGAAACTGGAAACCAAAAAAATTTGAGTGAAATAAATATGCTAAATAATTTTTATTATTTATTTTATACGAACTTTGAATTGAGTTTTTGATGTTTATATCAGAGACACCAAATGAATTTAAAAAGTAGTATTCCTGGTCGTCACTACACTTTATATTGCCAACAATAGGTAATCGCTGAGAATTGATTTTTTTTACATTCTCTTTATAAACTTCAAGGCCTTTATTAACTCCTTCTTCACTATCTGTAAAAAAAGATTGAAAACCTGCACAGATTCCAATCAAAAATAAATTATGCTCCACAGCTCGAACAATAAATTCTTTTCTACTACTTAACATTTCTGTAATGGAGTTCCAGTTTCCATTTCCTGGAATGATAAGTATGCTATTTTTTAATTCATCAGTATTAAAATTAGGATCAACGAAATTGTGATCTAAATGTAAGTATGTTAAAAATCTACTAAGACTATTAACATTCCCTAAATTTCCATTAATGATGTTTATGTTTATCATATTATTAATACTTAAAAGATTTATTTATTAATAGCCCATCTATTATCTAAGTAGGCTCTAGAAATAACAACTCCACTAACTCCTATTGTCTCTAATTCTTTGTCTTGAATAGTATCTTTATAACCTCCTCCAATGACAACTTGATGTGAAGAAATAGTCCTCATTAAATATTCTGCTAATTTTAAATTAATACCATTTAACATACCATCAGATGAGACATCATTAACAAAAATTTCTCCATGAGCGTGTTTATTAATTTCTCTAATATGGTCAGTAAATTTTATTCCAGTAAAATCCTTTCCATTTACCTTCAAGCACCAATATTCATCGTCTTGTTTCAAAACATCGACAGCAACTACAATAGATTGCGATCCATATAATTCCACTAATTGATCTATAAAATCAGGATTTTTATAACATATGGTATTAAGAACGATTTTTTCAGAGTGTTTTCTTAATTCAGAGGCATCTATTAAATTATTTATACCGCCTCCAATTGACAATGGTTTTCCAGTATATTCTAGCAAAGGATTTGATAAAAAATAATTTTTCCAGTTATATAATGTTGCAACGCTATCATTAAGAAAGAGCTCGTGGTAATCATCAATTTCGGGCTTCATCCAAAATTTTGAAAAAGAAAATCTCTTTTGAACTCCTTCTAGCATTCTTCCTTTTACAACATGTCCATTTTTTAGCTCTAATCGCAAAATTTTACGCATTATTTTTACATTTCAATAAAGTATCTGGCAACAAATTCAAACAACCATTCATAAGTGGATAGATTTTATGATTAGAGGAAAAACTTCGGTGCGGAAACTCTTTATTAGGTAAAATTTTTTTTGTTATATTTATTTTGTACTTCGAAACAGTAAAATTTTTTGATTCGATAAGTTTAATTGTATCTTTTAAAGGAAATTGATTTAAACCACCGTATGTATTATTTTTGTATTTATATTCTGTTTTAACAAACAAGTTGTAAGGATTAAATAAGCCATGAATATATATTGTGCCTTTACTTTTTAATAATTTTTTTAATGGATTAAAAAATTTATTAAAATCTTCGTAATATCCAATTACAGCACATGCAGTGATACAATCAAAATATTTTTTAGTTTTAAAATTCTCCAAACTTCTATGCCTAAATTCAATATTTGGAAACTGATTGACTGGAAAACTCTTCTTAGCAAGGGCAATATTAGTTTTAGAAATATCAATTCCTATAAAATTAGTATTATCAAATTTTTTTGCAGCAAAATGTATTAAATCTCCTGTTGCACAACCGATATCTAGCCAGTCTTTAATAGTTTTTCTATTTCCATCAGATATAATTTTATCAAAAACTATCTTAGGTCTTTTTTTTTTGATTTTAGAGTACACTTTTGAAGCAATTATTTTGTTATTTGAATTCATATTTCAGCTTCCATTTGTTATTTGAATCTTTTTCCCAAAGGTGAGGGCTTCTAAATCTATCACAAAGCGTTTTAAAATTATTCATGTCCATTCCAGGATTATCAAACTTTTCTGACCAATTATCTCCGTAATTTGGTATTTGATTGATCGATAAATAATCAAAAATTTTATTTTGGAATCTGTGTGGAAATTCTCCATCATATTTTTTTACTAGGGCGGCACCCTCTTCCCTAGTTATATCCCCTCTCCTAATTTCTTGAGCGGCATCAAAAGTTGCTCGACCAATTCCATATTTTATATACATACAAAAAAAATTAAAATCATCCATCATATCATCTAAACTTGTATACCTGCTGTATGAACCAGCATTACGTTCTCTAGAAGGTAAAAAACCACTGTTCATAGAGTAATAATAATTCATATGAGGATGCCACGGCATATAATAACCTAGATAATGCCATTCGATTCCGGTATCTTTATAATCATCAAATCTGAGAGGAAGATAATCTTCAAAATCTAATTGTTTAAGCTTAAATTTTTCACATAGTTTAGATACGGATTCGCCTGCAATGAATATTTCATCTATATTTCTAAAGCTAATGTCTGATAACTTTCTGGTTGGAGAGTCATTATCATTAATATTATTTCCATATTCAGCTGAATTTTCTCCATAAAATATTAGTGGTATTCCTAATAATTTTGAAATTCTTAATGGAAAAGAATATTGTCCCAACATGAAAGGCTGAAAAGGATGGAAAATATTTTCAAGAGCTACTCTGCTTAATAGCCTATGTACAGCACCATTTGGATGGTATAAATAATTTGGAAATCCACCATCTATCCAAGTTTTAAAATTTAACCACCCCCAACTTGTATATTCATGAGGAGCCCATGTTACCGTTAGCGGATTCATATTATATTCAAATTTTAAAATATTCGCAGCAAAGAAACTATCTTTACCTCCTGAACCAGGCACTAAACAATCGTATGATCCGTTTCTAGATCTATACTTATCACAAATTTCTTGAAGGTTCCTTTTTCTTAGTTTCCAATCTATTTCTACATCTTTTTGTTTATTGTAGGAACAAGCTGAACATTCGCTGCCATAAAATTTTAAACCACTTTTAAGATCTGTTTTTTTAAATCTAAATTCAATTGAACTATTTGGTTTTTGATTCGTATATACGCAAGAGGAACATATCTTTACTTCTTGTGGCAATCCAAAAATTGATTCTTGATTATCATTCATTAAATTTTTTTCTTACTAACTCTAAATCATACACAGAATTTATGTCTATACATCTTTCATTTTCTATGTCAATCATCTTACATGGATCAGCTAATAATGAAGGATAAATATTCACTAACTCATTAGCGTAAAAACCATAATAGTGACCTGTTAAACAATAGTAAGTCAGCGCTTCCTGTCTTCTCTTCCAAGGATTTGAAATTGGTCTCATTTCATCTTCAATACAAGTCCAACCCTTTGAGTAATCGATTTTTTCACGTTTAAAAGAAGCAAAAGATTTATATTTAGATTTAAAAAAATTTTCATTAAAAAAAAAATTTAAATCATCTTTTTTACGAAATAGACAAGTTGGCTCTAATAAAATAATAAAGCTATTTTTGAAATTTTGATTTTTACTAATCAAATCAAGTAAAACATCTGTCAAAATTATATCATCTCCACTTAAATCTGGCTCTCTGAGGTTAATAAAATCTTTAAATTTCTTATCGTCTATAAAGTACTCATCGTCGGTACTAAGAACAATTTCGTCAAATGGTAATGATTTCGAAAAATCTAATGCATGCTCAACAATAGTTTTTTTATCAACTAACTGCCTGTTTTTATACTTTATTCCTTTACTATTTCTTCTAGCTGGAATGAATGCTATCACATTACACATTATTTTTTATCTCTTGTAAAAATAAATTAAAATCGTTTTTAAAGTAATTTACAGACTTATTTGAAACATGCAATTGCCAATTAGGGTCATCAAAATGTTTTTTGTCATAACTGTTTCCAAAACCATGATAGATAATAAATGAATTACTATCTAAATTTGTTTGTTCAGGTAAATCAAAACCAAGAGATGAAAAGGGAGAAATAATATATTTTGGAATCTTATTAACATTCTCAAATTCAAAAAGTTCAAAATCTAATCTTTTAAGATAATTATTCTTATCAATATCAATTAATTCTGAAGGATGAGGTTTATAAAAAATCTTTATATACTTATTCATACTGTAAAGCTTAGACAAAAAAGTATTATTTTTTTTTGTGATTAAATTCCTCGCTCCCAAAATTAATAAGCTCTTTTCATCTAAAATATATTTTTTTTTGTCAATTACCTGAGGACGCATATAAGGTAATGTTATAGTTTTTTGAATTGTCTGTTTCTCATCATAAGTAAATGAAGTTAAATAAATAGGTTTTGAACCATACTTAAAATCACCAATGTAATCTTGGATTACAAAATAATTTTGAAAAAAAAACTTTATGAACTTTTCGTATTTAATAACATTTGAGGATTGTAAAATTATAATGTTTTTTTTCTTAAATAATAAATAATAAAAAAACAAAAAATTATTTCTAATAATATAACCACTTAATTTTTTTTCTATTATTTTTTTTTCGTTTAATCTTAAGATATTATGAGTAAAGAGAATATTTTTTTTCTTATTTTTAATCTTTTTAAATAAAACTTCTGCACAATTAATTGAACCATAGTCACGAAAGATGATGATATTTTGATTAATAGATAAGCATTTCTCTAAATTTTTTAAATTCATTACTTATGTCCATATTTTTTTCTTGCTTTAAATGATCTAAAACAGATAAATTTTTTATGACTAACCAATTAAAATATATCTTAAAATCTACTTGTATACTCTTTTTAAAATCTTGTTTTCTTATAAAATTATATACAGACGTTTTATCTATAAATCTTGAGAGATTAATAAAATCAATAATATTATTCACTCCTAAATGAAAAACAGACTCAAAATCAGTAAAAAAAAAATTATCACCGGAGATTAAAATATTTCCAAAATGGAGATCTCCATGATTAATCCCATTGCTCTGTAAGAGAATATTTCCTGTAGATTTAATTTCTCTTATTAATGTTTCGGGTATATTCAATTTTTTATGGTATATAATTAAGTTTTCTTCAATTAATTTAAAAAGAAATTTTGTATTATCATCAAGATCAGTTTTTAATTTAATATTTGTTTTAAAAAAAGACTCAAGCATCTCTTGTAGTTCAATTACTTTGTTCAGCAATTTTTCTGTATTAAAACTATCATTATTATAATTAATTTTTTCAAGTTTAACAGTGATGCACTTATCATTAATTTGAATCTCATGTATTTTGGGTGCAAGACCAAAACTTGAAATATGTGCATGAACTTCATGAGATTTAGTTACTATATCTTTATATCTTATATCGTAAATTTTTGTGAAGGCATCTTCATCTTCATAGAATAAGTATTGGTCTTCATAACCAAAATATCGCTTATCAGAATCCCAATTTAATTCAAATTTTCTGCAAAGAGCTCTAGAATTTGTATTTATAAGTAACTCACCTGGACTTCGACTATCACTAATCCCCAATATTTTCATTTCTTAACGGCTCACCTTTTTTTATATCTCTAGTAACTTTTTTTCCAATTACATTGTAGTACTCTGCACCACTTATCCCTATTTCAGGCGCCAATACATTGATATTTTCAATACTATAAGTTTCACCTTTTGATAAATCTTTTGCAGCATATAATCCTGATCTTGAATATTTTCTCATTTCAAAGTCAGCATCTTTCAAATCGTGCCATTCTTTTAAAAAAGCCTCTCTTGTTTCATTAATAATATCTAAATATTCTTTCAATCTTGAAATTGGTAAAGCATGAGCTGAATCGGAGACACCCCGTTGATGGATTTTATCTAACATAATTCCTTTTTCTATATTAATTACTCCCGAAGAAATAGCACACACTGTTTGAGTAAATTCATTACTATGCTCACTAAGACCAATGGGTAAATTGAACTTTTTCTTCAACAAAGCTAATCCAGAAAGTGCCCAATCTATTGATAAAGCTGGAGGTCTATTTGGACTGTGTTGTAAAAGAATATGATTTGTCTTACCATAAGAATTAATAAAATTAATTGTATCCTCAATTTCAAGTACATCAGATTTACCAGTATCAATAATAATGGATTTTCCAGTTTGAATTACTTTATCTATTAAAAAAAAATTCGTGATATTAGATGATGATATTTTTAATGCTTCAACGTAATTTGAACAAATCTCAACAGCTTTTTCATCATAAACTGATGCAATAAGTTTCAATCCTGTGGATTTTGCATATTCTAAGAATTCATAGGCTTGGTCACTACTTAATCTCCTTTCTTCAAAGATATCGTATAAATCTTGTTGTTTGGCATTATCTTTGTTGTCAATCCATTTTTCAACAGCGGTTTGATCTCTGTTAATGGGATTATTAATGCATAATGCAAATTTTAAATATTCTAAATCGTGATTAATAATATTATCAATAAGTAATTTAGCATCATACATATCTCTATCAAAGTAAAGGTCAATGTCTGGGAAAAAAGTAAACTTTTCAAACTTCATTAGATTTAGAATTTCTTTCTGAATTTTTTACTCTGAACAATCATACCCATGATAATAGATAATACTATTATAATAAGCATTATATAAAGTTGAAGTAAATTTTCATATTTAAATAATGTAATTGCAATAGCGCTTAGACAAGAAATATAGAGGATTGAAGTGATAAGTGTGTTTTCTTTGCTTCCAATAATACACCAACTTATAACTTGAAAAATAGACGATAAGAGCAAAATCATACAAACAAGAACAACATGCTTAAAACTATTTTCTTGAATTAAGATCTCACTTTCATAAAATATTATTACACAGAATGCTGAAATTATTCCAACTATATAAATTATAATAGAAAAAAAATATTTTTTACTATCAGGTACAACTATGCCTTTTAAATATTTTTCAGCAGATGGGGCAATTAATAAATAGAATATTATGACATTTCCTACTCCACAGTATGATATTAAAAGATCGAGAACAGTTCCTAGAAAATCGTAACTACTATTTACTTCTCTTAAAACGACATCTGTTGATCTATTAATAATTGCAACTGGAATACTTTTTTTTCCAACAAGTTTAACTGCGCTTATCCATTCTTTAAAGTTTTCTAACTGTAAAAAATTTCTTCTAATTATTGGATAATAAAAACATAAGGCTAATGATCCTAAAGCATTAATCAATATTACTTGATCAAGTCTCAAATAAACAATAAAAATCACTGATAATGAAAATATTATTGATCTAAACAAATTTATTTCAGAAGTAATATATACATTATTATTTACAGCTTGCTTTCTTGAAAATTCGATCAAAAGAAAATCAAAAATAAAATATATAATTATTATTATCGATAAAGATTTAAAAAATACTAACGATACAAAAATAGGAATTATGATTAGAGAACTTGATTTTATTAATTTAAGATGTTCGTCAATATTTTTATTGGCATTAAGATAGATTTCCATTCCCCCAATAATTTGCCATAAATATATAAAACTTATTACATAAAGTAGTTGTCTTGCTATTTCTGTATTTAAATAAAAAGCAAGTAATGTAAAAACTAGCCGTATAAAGATTGAGAATATTCTAAGTACTAATGCGAACTTATTTGTCATAGTACTCTAAAATTTTTGATTTTCTCCATGCAAAAAAACTTTTTAAAAATTTATCATTTTCTTCTATGGCTTCATATGCTGACTCAATGGATTTAAAAACAATATAATCATCATAATTAGATACCTCACCAGAATTTAATTCCTCATCTTCTTCATCAATGATACAAACATAAGGAATACCTTTTTGAAATAATTCTATAGTCAAAGAAGAAGTTCTTGTAATTACTAAATCATTACTCTTAAAAGACTCTACTAATTTATATTTACTATAATTCAAATAATTATCCCTAGGATGTAGCTTAACCATTAAATTATTTTTTAATTTATTATCTAAAAAAGATAATATTTTATTTTCTTGAAATTTTCGATATGGCTGAGTAGCAAAAATTATACGTGAAAACTGAGTAGGCTCAGCATCTGAACGGGCAAAAATATTTAAATCTACATCAAGTTTTTTAAAATTACGATTATTAAACATTTTAGAATATTCATTTAAAGTATCTTTATTTCTTACTATAAAATTTGAAGTACATCCTAATGTTGGATATGGGAATGGTGGCAGTATTCCAACCTGTATTTGATTAAGCTCACATTTATTAACAACCAAATTCTTTTCAATCTCGGCTGCCCAACTTACCTGTTCAAATGAATAAAATTTTTTCCCAAATGATCTGGAAGATAAAGAATTGATCCACTCATCATAAAGAAAGCTCTCATAATGAAACGAAGCTTCAAATAAAAAATTACTAATTGATACTTTATTACTTATTTTCAGATAATCATTGATGGTCATACTGACATAAATACTTTTAATTTGTGAAAATAGTGCTTTAAATAAATGAGCAAATTTTGGTAAAATAATATATGTATTCTTATTTTTATTTTCCTTATGGAGTCGAAAACTTGGAAAAATAATATAAATCGAGTTATTTAAAGTTTTTTCATAGAATTTTTCCTGAGCAAATTTAAATTGTAATTCTCTTCTGATAATGAGAAATTTTTCATTATTCAATTTTGAATAAGTTTCAAAATCTATTACAAACTTTCTTAAGTAGATATTAGAATATAAAATAACAAATAAAATTTTGAGAAATGAAGTAAGAGAGAATAATAACAAAAAAATTAATCTAAATAATGAAAAGAGAAATTTTTTATCTAAACGATAATTATTATCAAAGCACCAGTTTTTAAAATCAAAAAAAACAATATTTCTTACTTCTCTATAACCAGAAAACCAAATTGATGATTTTTGTTTTATAATATTCTTATCGTTATTATTTAACTTTATCAACCTTAGATAAGGAATAAGATAAAATTGAAAAATGGAATTAAGATGCCATTGAATCGGTTTAGGCAATAACGCTTTATTAATTGAAAGTTTATTTGATAAAGATATAAACTCAACATCTTTGATTGAAGAATATACTTTTTTAGATGTGAAACCTATAGGCCATTTAATATTAAACACTTAATGATTTTCATTTATTGGTTCATATAATTTAATGCTTCTTGTGTACCAATATCTCTCCAATTTTCATAAATTGGGAATAAATTAACTCTTTTTTTATTTCTTGAAAGCCTATTTATAAAAGTAGGCATATCAATGTATTCGCCTGGTTTTATGTAAGCGCACATATCTGAACTTATTACATTTATACCAGCACAGATATGCCAAAAATTAGTTGGTTTTTCTATGATTTTTTCAAAATTACTACCTTTGTGCTCAATTACTCCAAAGGGAATATCATAGTTATGAACCAATGAACCAATTGTAAAGTCTGACTTATTTTTAAGATGGCTTATCATCATATTTCTTATATTTATAGGTGATATTACGTCTGCATTTCTGCAAATCAAAATTTTATTTAAATTACTTGTTTGAGATAGTGAACCAGCTGTGCCTAATGGATTATTTTCTTTTAAAATATGAAATCTAACTTCTTGATTATTGTAATGCATTAGATAATTCTCAATCTTCTCACTCAAGTAACCAGTAGATACATATATTTCTCTAATTTCATAATGTATAAATTCTTCAATCACATGATCTATCAAAGGTTTATTATTTATTTTAAGTAATGGTTTTGGAATTTCTTTAGTAAGATCACCCATCCTACTACCTCTACCTCCAGCAAAAATATACCCTACAAATTTTTTCTCTAGGGATTTTAGCTCATTAAAATTTCTTCTTACAAATGCTTTTATATAGAAATTATCATTAATTAATTCCTCTTTGATAATAGGTATACAATCAATATTATTGTCACGTATAATTTTTTTTGCTTCACTTGATTGATTGTCATTTTTTACATAAAAAAAATTTTTGTTACATATATCTTCGGCAGTTAGAAGTTTTTTATCCTTCTTCAGTAATGCTCTTCTGATATCACCGTCTGTGATTGTGCCTATAAATACCAAATTTTGATTTAATACTCCTATTGTTTTTATTTCACAATTTTCCAGATCATTCAAAACACTGTTGATATCAGAGTTAGATGAGGTACATAGAATTTTTTCAATTGATATTGTCACGAGTTCTAAACCCTACTCTTGACGATCATAAAGGACTCTGCAGCGTTAAAGCCTGACTGAGCTCCTCTAAACTTACTTAGAGCTATTATATTTTCGTTACTCCTAGGGAATGGAAAATTTTTAATTTCAGATTGATATATATTTATAAGTCTAATTTTTTGATCAATAAATTCAGATATATCAACAAAATAATTTGGTGAAAAAGTTTCTGATTGCTTAGGATTAAATTCAGTTTCTGAAACCGTTTCATACATTAAAATATTTTTAATTGAAGGTTGCCTAAACCACTTTGAACTACTCATTGCAGCATCGAATACTTTACGATGCTCTGAATGAATATCTCCGTAAAAGGGTAAAAATAAATTTTCAGGTTTAAATTTTTTGATAATACTTGAAAAATTTATAATCATTTTATTTAATTTTAATTCATCTATCGCGGTTGCTTCAAAATTGCTTTTAAATATATTCTTATCTTCTACTCCTAAATCTTTAATTACGAGTTTGATTTCTTTTTCTCTTTTCTTGATTTGTTGAGTTGTCCATCCACCTTTTTTTGTAAGTGAGGTAACAAAATGAATTCCCACTTCATTTCCTAGTTTGGTATTTCTTAGGATAGTTCCAGCGCAACCTAGTAACTCATCATCAGCATGTGGTGCTATTACAAGTGATTTCATTTTAAATATGATCCGATTTTTAATTTTATTGCTGGTTCTATTATTGTGAGTTGTACAGCCATATCCCCACTTTTTACTATATTTTTTAAATTTTTATAACTAATAATTTTTCCTGGCTCAATATTTTGTTGATTTATTCTTATTACTTTTGCTTTCCAGACTTTAATATCTTTACCTTTGTATTTAAATTGGGCACCAACATAAGGTTTATATAGAGCATTAATTAATCTAACAATTTGTATGCTTGACATTCTCCAATCAATTATACCATCTTGGATATCTCTTTTTCGCCAGTAATTAGTTTTTACAATTTTATTGTTTTTATTAACGTATGTTAAGTTTCTTCCTTCTGATAAAAATATTTTAATTAATCCGTTTACCTGACTTAGGGCCGTCTTAATCATCTTATTGTATAGAATTAGTGCGTTATCATTCTTATTAATTCTTATTTTTTTTTGTAAAATGACCTTACCCGAGTCAGCTTTCTCATTCATTACAAAAAAAGATGAGCCAGTAAAATCCAATCCAAGAAACAGAGCCCAAATTAAAGGATGTCTCCCTCTATTTGCTGGAAGTAAAGCTGGGTGATATCCAATTACTTTATATTTGGGTATTTTTAAAATACTTTCCTTAAATAATTGAGACCATCCAACACATAATATCCAATCTGGTTTTAATTTTTTGGCCCAATTGATTGTTTTTGATGAGTTTATATCATTTGTACTATGAAATGGTATGTGCATTTCATTCGATATCATTCTTAAATCGACATGATCAGAGTTAAGTTTGTTCGATCGTCTACCAATTATTCCAACAATTTCAATCTTCTTAGACAAAAAATTTTTAATTATGAATTCTGAAAACATTACAGAACCAACTACTATTATCTTTGGTTTATTCTTTAACATAAAACTTTTTTTTATTTAAATTTGACAAATCTATTTTCTCTAAAATTTTTACAATTTTCTTACTTGCGCCTCCATTGCCGTATGGATTTTTAACTTTGGAAAGATTTTTTTTAAATTTTTTAGAATTAATATACTCTATAGATTTGTTAATTGAAATATAATCAGGCTTACAATCAATTACGCTTTTGGCTTTGAGTCTTCCATCTTGTCTGCTTCCAATATTAATTGTAGGTTTCTTAAAGGTTGGTGCTTCTAATAGACCACTAGAAGAATTTCCTATTATACAATCAAAGTGTCTGAGAGCGCTTATATACCCAACGTAACCAAGAGATTTATATAAGAAAACTTTTTTATTCTTATATGCAAAATTTTTAAAAATCTTATAAATTTGATTTCCTTCTGCATCAGCATTTGGGCAGGTAATTAAAATATTAGCTTCTAACTGTTCATTTAATGATTTAACAAGCTCTTGAGCTTGCTTTTTAGCAGTTCCCTTTTCTAGAGTAACAGGGTGAAAAGTTATAAGATAATTTTTTTTACCAAAATTATATTTAAAATTATATGAAAACTCTGACTTGGTTAAAATCTTTGTTCTTTTGATGACATCAACGCCTAAACCTCCAAAATTGAAAATATTTTTTTTCTGCTCACCCATTTGATTTACTTTTTGATAATATTCTTTTGCGGCAACAAAATGAAGATGGGACATCTTTGTAATTGAGTTCCTAATTTGATCATCTATTAATCCCTCTGTTGACTCACCACCATGAATATGAGCAATTGGAATACCTTGAAACATTGCAGACACCACTGCACTCAATATTTCAAATCTATCACCTAAAACAATCACTACATCAGGTTTTAATTTATGAAAAACATCTGCAAATTTTTTAGTACCTAAGCCTACAGATTTCGCAATCCCTCGAGGAGAGTTATCATCAAGCAATGAATCTACATTGGAGGCAATCTTAAATCCAGAGGCTAATATTTCTTTATAAGTTTCACCATATTTTTTGGATAAATGAGTTCCAGTAGCAACCAACTGTAATTTTAATACTTTTGATAACTTTATTTCCTCTATAAGATATCGCATTAAACCAAATTCTGCTCTTGTTCCTGTTACAACACATACCTTTTTCATGATTAATTTATCTTTTGATCTTTTTTATATCTTTTAGATGATTTTTTACCTTCTAATTCATTCCATTTCATTGGTGATAGTCCATCACCTGGTCTTTTTGCGGTAACATTGTCTTTACTAAATACTTCTCCTTGTAAAATTTCCCGTGAAGCTACAAGCGATTTTCTTACAGCTATAATATTATTTATTTCATCATTAGTAGGTCTTTTTACCCCATCACCTAGGGAATTTGAAATCTCACGTATTGAAGAGCACATTAATTTCAATTCATCTGGGTCTAAACTGGCAGAATGATCCGGTCCATTCATTTTTTTATTGAGCGTAAAATGCTTCTCAATTATTGATGCTTCAAGAGCAGCCGAAGCTAAAGAAACATTAATACCTAAGGTATGATCAGATATTCCATAATCTGTCCCAAAACATTCTTTAAATGTTTTCATTGTTTTTAAATTATAATCAATTGCTTTAGCGGGATAGTCAGTTACACACTGTAATATAGTTATATTTTCTCTATTTGCTCCATATTTATATAAAATATTTAATGCTGCTTCAATTTCATTCATATGAGCCATACCTGTTGAGAGAATGACGTTAAGATTTGCTTTTGCAGCTTCTTCCAGTAAAAAAAAATTTGTAATTTCTCCTGAAGGGATCTTTATTCTCTTAATACCCAACTCTAATAAATAATTAAGACTTTGAGGATCAAAAGCAGTTGATAAAAACTCAATCTTTTTTGATTTACATCTTTCTATAATAGCTTCATGCATTTCATCACTCATTTCTAATGACTTAAGCATTTCACTCTGAGAATTATTATTACCTGTGTTTCTGATTTGATAATTGGCTTTTGGTGCTTTATCTGTAGTAAGCATATCTGCTTTAAATGTTTGAAATTTAACAATGTCTGCTCCAGCGATTGCTGCTTTATCAACTAATTTTATAGCATTATCAACTCTACCATTATGGTTAACTCCAGCTTCAGCAATAATATTTATTTTCAAGTAAACCTATCCCCCTTTTTAATTTTGATTCTTGGTTCCCAATCTGTAATCTTAATTCCATTATCATAAGTCCTAATAATAAAGTATTCATCATTTCCTTCAATGACTTCTCCACTAATATATTCTTTATTATTTAAATCTAATTTAACTTGTTTTGATTTAATAAATTTTATAATTTTTTTTTTAATTTGAGATTGAGCATATGGTCCAGGATAAACTAAAGCTCTTATAAAATTAAATATTTGTCTTGATGATTTTTCCCAATCTATAGTTTCATCACCTACTTTTCTTTTTGAATAATAGGATCCAATTTTATGAATTTCTTTCTGATTTTTAATCTCACACAAATCACTTTGTATCAACTTAATTGCTTCAAATAAAATTTTTGGGGCCTCAGAATATGATTTTTCTAAAATTGATTTATAATCGTCATTATCATCAATTGAGAAAGTTTTTTGAAGAATTATTGGTCCTGTATCAATTGTTTTATCAATTTGATGAACTGTTATTCCAAACTCTTTTTCATCATTAATTAATACCCAATTTAAAATACTCCTACCTCTATAAAAAGGTAGTTTTCCGGCATGACAATTGATTGCACCTTTTTGAAAGATTTTTAAAACTTTAGGCTCAATAATCTGATTATAGGACATTGAAACTAATAAATCACATTTCAAGCTTTTTAAAATTTTGATAGAGTCAGATGAGTTAATATTTTTAATATTAATAATATTTATCTTATTTTTTTTACCCAAAGATATGAGTTTTTGATCAGGTCTATTATATCTTGCTGATAGAAAAGCTATTTGAATCGAGTCGTCTTCAACTATCTGAAGCAATAAATTTTGAGCCCAAACTCCATCTCCAAGAATACCAATTCTCACAATTTTAATCACAATCAAAAGATTTAATAATTAATTTACCATGACGAAAATCCACCATCGATAATAATATTCTGCCCTGTAACATAACTTGAGTCATCAGACACAAGATACAATAGCGCCCCTTCAATCTCGTTTTTATCTGCCATTCTTCCAAGAGGAACGCGTTTAGAATATTTTTTTCTAAAAGTACTATTTTGCCCTCCATCAATACCACCCGGGGTAATTGCGTTGACTCTTATACCTTTACTTCCCCAATAGGTAGCGAGATATTTAGTTAACCCAATCACTGCTGCTTTTGAAGCACTGTATACCGCAGGAGAACTCATTTTTATACCTTTGTATTTTCCATTCTCATATAATTTTTGATCAGGTCCTATCAAACCATATATTGAGGCAATTTGTATGATTTTTCCATTTATCTTCTTTCTCACCATATCTTTTCCAACATATTTAGTTAGCAAAAAAACTGCATCTAAATTTACAGACATAATTTCTTTCCAAGTCGAATAATTATAACTCTCATAATCTCTAAAAAATTCTTTAGTTTTTGATGATTTGCTTGCTGCATTATTTACAAGAATGTCAATATGACCAAATTTTTTTACAACACTTGATACAAATTTTTTTACAACTAATTCATTTGTTATATCGATTTTTTTATAGAATATATTTTCATGATTAATTTTATTTTTTATTACTTTATCAATACCAATTACGATTACTCCATTTTTTAAAAGGATTTTACAAAATTGTTGGCCTAATAATCCAGAAGATCCTGTAATAATTGCAACTTTATTTTTTAGAGATTTATTTTTATTCATAATATTAAAACTTTTTTCTTTCCCCTTTCTCTAATTTAGATGCATAATTTAAGAGATTCATAATATTATATGTTTCACTGTAGTCTATTGGTGAGACATTATGTTCAATCATATAGAAAAAATTTTTCAATGTTCTTCTAAAAGCAGAAAAGTTATTATTTAGGTTTAAATCAATAATATTTTTATTACCAATTAATTTAAGATTGAATATTTTTTTTACATCACCTAAACAATTCAGCATAAATTCTTTCCCATTTTTATATTTTATATGATATTGATCATGCTTAGTTAATGTTCTCTCAACAGAGTAAAAACTGTGAAATTCATTACTAATTCCGGATAAAGCGTCTATTAAATGAATACCATATTTTTCTAAATCATTTAAAATATTACCTGTAATAAAGAATATATCATCAATCTTACTTTTATCATTTCTAATATTATCAAGCTCTTCACAAAATCTAAAACCTGAACATGACATAAGTTTCGCATTATATATATATTTCTCAAAAAACTTCATTTCTTCAAAAGATAGGCTAAGTGGTTTGTCGATAAAAACAGGTATTCCTCTCTTAAGGAAATCCCTTGCTAGTTCAAGGTGTGATTGCCAATCATCTCTGGCTATTATTATAGCATCAACTGCATCAAATAATTCATCAATTGATTTGCATGCATTTTCTATGAAGGAACAATTACATATACTTTGTGTTATTTTAAAGTCTTGAGTAAAGGCATGAGTAACTTTTACATTTTTAAAACCAAAATTAGATTCCGGCTGTTTTTTTAAATAATCTAAAATTACATTCCATTCTGATTTTAAATAATATTCTTCACTAAAACCATTTATTATTGACGAAAAGGAATATGGGTGGCCATTAGACTCTGAAAAGCCAATTATTCCAGCTTTTATTACCAAGAAGTCCATCCTCCATCTATGGAAAAATTTTGTCCGGTGATGTAACTGCCAGCATCTGAGCACAGAACTGCACAAATGCCTTTTATTTCATGTGGATACCCTATTCTATTTAACATCGTTTTTTTTGATAATTTATTAATGAATTTTGAATTGCTTTTTTGAGTAGAGACAAAAGGAAATGGACCAGGACTAATACAATTCACTCTTATTTCTTTTGGAGCTAGGAAACTTGCTAAATACTTAGTTAATTGAATCACTCCAGCTTTTGCCGCGCCATAGCTTGGTGGATTTGCTAAGTCAGATGAGTCGTAAAGTCTATAATCAGGAGCAACTAATCCATACATGGAAGAGACATTAAGAATATTTCCCTTCGTATTCTCCAACATCGGTACAAAACTCTTAACTGTTTTAAATACGCCTGTTATGCTGATTTCTATATCTTGATCCCAATCCTGCTCATTTATCGTCTCAAAAGTATTCTTTTTTCCACTCCATCCACAATTGACTAAAGAATGAATTTTGCTATTTGTAATTTTGGAAATTTTTTTAAAAAGTGAGTCAATAGATTTTGTTGACGCGATGTTTACTTTAAAAGGCAAATGTTTATTGGGATAAAGTTTATTTAGGACCTTAGTAGCATCTTGGCATTTTTTAAAATCTCTACTACATATAAATACTCTAGCTCCACACTCAGCCAGCGCTAAACTAATCTGAAATCCTAGGTAACCTGCACCACCAATAATTAAAATATTTCGCTCGCGTAAATCAAATAAATCAACTAATCGGCTTTGACTTTGTTGTTTTGGTGAAGGCATTTGCAAAATTTAGATCATTTATATTGTCGATATCGTTAACACCTATTCTAGGAATAATCAATGAATTTTTTTTTCCAAATAAAAGTCCAACTTGATTTTTACGAATTTTTAAACCCCGCATTCCATAAACAACTCCATTAAGTTGATACGCTTTTTCTAATTTTTGCCTTGGCAACCATGGTATTGATTTTCTTATATAAGGTTTTGGAAAATTATTTTTTATTTTCCATGTTCGGTTTGGATTTATATGAGCATCCTCAAATGTTGCTATAGAATCAAGATTATTTTTAATCATCTTTATTATACAATTTCTAACAACTTTTTTAGTTCGAAATGGTGAAGTTGGCTCTAACAATATGATAATATCAGACTTATTAGTTAAGTAATTTTTAGAAAAATCTTTTATTAAATCAACAACTAATGACTTGTCATTCGATAAGCTTTTACGTCTATCATGAATTTTTGCTCCGAATTTCTTAGCAATTTTTTTTATTTCTTTATCATCAGTTGAAACGTAAACATCATCTATTAATTTTGTTTCTAGTGCTATTTCAATAGACCAATATAGAAGTGGCTTACCATGTAGTTTTGATAAATTTTTTTTGGGGATGCTTTTGCTTCCTCCTCTAGCTGGAATTAATGCGATTACTTTTGGTTTCATGATATTTTTATTCATATTCTATCAACAACTTTTGATTATTAATTCTGATACTTTGTTTCGAAATCATTAGATTGATTTACTTGAAAAAATAGTATTTTTTTAGTAGAAGTTACAAGATAGTTCAAGCTAGACCTCTCATTTGATACAAGAAATGTCTTCATTCTCAAAATATAGGGCTGGAAAATCGTGAAAGTTATTAATTGAGGCCATATAAATTTTTGACTCCTCTATCAATCTTTCTGGAATTAATATCTCTCTAAAGCCAAGTATTGGCCATACGGGTATGAAAATTGTTTTTAAATCTGATATTTTTGGAATCTCTATTGTAGACAATAAGTTATTGCCAATATTTGTATAATCATATGTAAGTTCTATAATATTGATAGAATTAAGGGGTAATTCGTTTTCAATATTAATAACATAGTAGTAAGCATAATTATCAATACAGGATTCACATATTTGATTATCAAATACTGATATTATTCTGTCTTCAATATATGTATTTTTTTCAACTAAATTACACATCGCATGAGAATTATTCAAAAAAAAGAAGAAAATTTGTAAAAAAACAAAAAATTTGATTAGCATGTAGGTTTCGCCATTATTTTAATTGTCAAAAATCGATATATATTTACAAAAGAAAGTAATATCAGCAAAAGCCCGATAGGTTCTAAATAGTATATATGACGTTCTTGATATAAGAACGATTGAAAGAATGAAAAATAGAAAAAAGAAAAATAAAGTGGGTATAATTCTCTAAAATTTAAAAAAGCACAAAAGAAACCAAATATAAAAACTAAAAATAATATTTTACTATAAGATAATATTGTTTTTTGTATAGATAAGAGTGTATTAGTTAACATTTCACTTGATCTAAAAATTTTATTAATCTTCGGCGAGTAAGATCTTTCAATATTATTAAATACCGCATTTTTATATCTTTTAAGAATAAAAGGTAAATTTTGAAAAGATATTTTTGTAAATACCTCTTTCGATAGTTGTGTATAATTTGCAGTATCTATGTGCCATAACGGGTGATATATGTAGTTTCTATCAAACCTTTGTCCTGATAGATAGCCCTTGTTTTCAAAATAGTCTTTTAATCTTTCATGCCTTTCAAGATGAAGTGCTTCATTTTTACTCATATCATAAAATTGATTTAAGACGATAACAGAATAATCTGTATGAAAAGGTATTATTTGTCTTTGTTGGAGATCAAGTCTGTGATTTTGATCATCAGACATCCCTAGTGTAAATATGTGCCATGAATTTGAACTATCTTGTTTAAGTAATGGGTAAGATAGTGGCATGAAGCTAATAAAAAATATTAGTAACGAAATTAACAGTTTGCTAAGTCTTATTTTATAAAAAAATTGAATTAACAAAATAAATATGAAAACAGCAACGGTTAAAATAACATCTATTCTAAAATTTGCTCCAATGCTTATAATAAGTCCTAATAAAGCGATGTATACATAGATTCTTTTCGATGAGGTAGAAAAACTATCATTTATATATATGCAAAGGAGTAAGCTAGTCGTTATAAAGCCAGTTTTCATGCTATCTCTGAAATCTATTGATTGATCTATAAAAGATGAAAATAAAATGACACAAACAGTAAAAATTAATGGAAATATATTTCCTCTTAAAAATCTCTTAAAAATCAGAAAAACTGATAAACCATACATAACAAACAGAATTCCACTAAGTATATATAGCAATGACCAATCGTTAGATCCTGATAGTTTAAAAATATAACCAATAGAATATATTAATCCTAAGTGAGATAATTCAAATGCAGTTATATTGGAAATTGTATGAAGGTCCCAATTAATTTCATCACAACTAATTGTTTCAATTTCTAGATTGAAAAATTTCTTTACAATTGCACCACCTGGATAGTCGTTTGTATTGTTACACGCAACCGATAAGATAAATCTAAATCTCTCCTGATAAAATTCTAAACCAGAAAGATTATATAGATATTCAAAATAAACTGACCCGACTGTATACAACGAAAATATAAAAAAAATATAAAACAAAAAAATCTTATAATTCTGTTTTAATATATTATTCACTAGTTTCCTCCATCAAAACGGATACATTCCAATGATCTTTTACAAAAATCATCACTAACCAAAACGCACGAACTGATTGATCTACAATGAAATTTTCAGAGGAAGAAAGAAATATTATTTCTTTTGATAATTCATTTTCTATTTTTTCATCATTTTTAAAATAAATATTAAACTTACATTTATTTATTTCACATAAGCCATGTTCGTTTAGCTTTTCTCTAATATATATTTTATTATAACTATTATTATTTATAGTTTTTATAAAGCGACGATAATCTCCTACCAACTCACCTCTGTAAAAAAAATTTGAAATATTATTATCATGCGTCGAAATTGCTTTAATTAAATTAGTAGTTTGGTCTTTAGCATTTTTAGCATTATAAAAATTTGAATTTTCTAAAAAGAAAAAACTTATTAATGTAAAAAAAATTATTAATGATTTTATATAAAAATTTTTTTTTATTTGCCAGTTACTAACCATAGTTATTGATAAGATTTACAATATGTGTTATTTGCTTTTCTGTCATACCAAACCATATTGGTAATCTTACAAGTTTATTTTCTGCAATTTCAGAATTTTCACATTTCTTATATTTGTAAATGGAAGAAAAAAATTTACTTTTATTAAGTGACTCATAGTGTGCAGAAACTTGAACATTGTGCTTTGACATATAATTTATAAATTTCTTCCTATCCCCTTTGCATAGTAGAAAATATAAATGACCATTAGTATCATTTTTTTTTATATCTTGTTTGTCAAATAAATTGTTATTAATGTTTTGGTTATATTCATTCCATAAATCTTTTCTGTAATTAGTAACTTTTCTAATATCAAAAAGTTGTGCATACAAGAATGCCGACTGTAACTCACTTACAACATATGATGAACCAACATCCCTCCATCCATACTTATTCACCATTCCATCTTTAAAATCTTTTCTGTTAGTCCCTTTTTCATGGATTAAGTTTGCCCTTTTTATAAATTTTGACTGATTTATTATAAGACATCCCCCTTCTCCACAATGTATATTCTTAGTCTCATGAAAGCTTATTGTTGCGAGGTCCCCGTATGTACCTAGATATTTATTTTTATACTTTGCTCCTATTCCTTGAGCTGAGTCTTCTACTAAATATATTTTTTTTGCTTTGCATAAATTACTTAATTCAAAGAGATTACAAGAAGAACCACCATAGTTTACAGTAAATATTGCCTTTGTTTTTTTGGTTATTTTCTTTTTTACATCATCAATTGATAAGTTCATACTATGGTAATCTACATCAGCAAATACAGGCTTGGCTCCTCTGAGTATTATTGGGTTAGCAGTCGAAACGAACGTAAATGCTGGCAATATCACCTCATCGCCTTTTTTTAAGTCTAAAAGTATAGAACAAAACTCTAATGCATCAGTACAACTATTAGTTAATAAACATTTAGAATTTTTATAAATATTTTCTAAGTAGTCTTGACACTTTCTTGAGTAATATCCTTCTCCAGAAAACGTCTTTCTATTTAATACATTCTTGAGATATTTTTGTTCGTTACCAGTAATATGAGGTATGTTAAATTTAATCTTCATCGAAAACTTTCATTAAATAATCTCTATAATCAGAATTTGGCATTTCTCTTACAATTAGCTCTAGTTGTTCTTTAGTTATTAATTTTCGGTTATAAGCAGCTTCTTCAGGACATCCGATTTTGACACCCTGTCTTTTTTCAACTGCATAAATATAATTTGCCGCATCTGTAAGAGATGAAGGATTTCCAGAGTCTAACCAGACGTATCCTCTTTTAAGAATAGAAAAAGATATATTATTTTTATCTAAATATAAATTATTTAAATCTGATATTTCGTATTCACCTCTATCAGATTTTTTTAGCTGTTTAACATAATTTAACACATTCTTATCATAAAGGTAAACACCTGGAACTGCATATTCAGGAATGGTTGTATTTGGTTTTTAAATAAATTTTTTTATCATATTAAATTTTTCATTAAATCTCACTACTCCGTATTCATTTGGATTATTGACTTTATATGCAAATATGTGAGCTCCAGTCGTAAAAGATGAAACGGCATCATTAATTTCGCTTCCACCAGAAAAAATGTTATCACCTAAGATAAGCATTACATTTTCATTCTTGATCATTTGCTCCGCTATGATAAAACATTCAGGAATTCCGTTAGGTTCATCTTGTATAAAGTAGTTGAACTTTAACCCAAATTGAGTCCCATCTCCTAGCAATGCTTTGAATGAGTCAATATGATCTGGTGAGGATATTATTGCAATTTCTTTGATGTTTGCTGCAATAAGTACAGTGAGTGGGTAATAAATGAGGGGCTTATCATAAACGCTTATGAGATGCTTATTTATTCCCTTGGTAACAGGATATAATCTACTGCCTTTACCCCCAGCAAGGATGATGCCTTTCATATTTATTTCTTATATATAATATTTAGTATACATTATTTTTTCTAAGATACCAATCACAGGCTTTCTTTAATCCATGATCTAAATTGTATCGCGGAGTCCATTTAAGTTCTTTTTTTATTTTTCCAATATCTAACGAATATCTGAAATCATGACCTTTTCTATCCTCAACAAATTTAATTAATTGTCTAGATTTTATTTTTTTATTAAGAAGATTATCTAGGATATCACAAATTTTTATTGCTAAATTTAAATTTGAGATTTCATTATTACCGCCAATATTATAAGTGTTTCCAACTTTACCTTTTCTTGCAACTAACTCTATCGCTCTACAATTATCATCAACATAAATCCAATCTCTAATATTTTTTCCATCTCCATAAATCGGAATTTCTTTATTTTTAATAACATTATTTATGATCATCGGTATTAATTTTTCCTTATTTTGTCTAGGACCATAATTATTTGAAGAATAAGTAATGATTGCTGGTAAGTTATAAGTTTTATAGAACGATCTAACTAAATGATCAGCAGCGGCTTTACTTGCAGCGTAAGGACTGTTAGGTCGATAAGGATTTTTTTCACTAGTTGACTTCATTTTATTATTTAAAGAACCAAAGACTTCATCAGTTGAAATATGTATGAATTTAAAATTATTTCCACTTCTTAAATAATCTAAGCTTATTCTGAGTAAATTATGAGTACCCTGAATATTTGTTTTTACAAATGAAGAGGAGCTCTTAATACTTCTATCTACATGAGACTCAGCTGCAAAGTTATATATATAATTTGGTTTATACTTTTTAAAAACTGATGTTACTTTTTTGAAGTCATTAATATCAAATTTTTTATTAATTAAATTTATTGATTTTAATTCTTTCAAATTATAATCATCAGCAGCATATGTTTCTTTATCTATATTAATAATTTTTTGCTCTTTTTTTTTAGAGATAAAGTGAATAAAATTACTTCCTATAAACCCTTTG
>CACGAG010000003.1 GCA_902571005.1 uncultured Pelagibacteraceae bacterium | reverse complement strand
AATATTTAAGTCATCCTCACGATCCTGGTGAGCATATATTGTGTCATAGCCTAAAGTCCAAAAAATACCAGCGAGATATAAAATTATAATTTGAAAATTTAATTGATTTTCAATTGCAGCATATCCTATCAAACAGCCAATATTAAAAGTTATACCTAAAAAAAGTTGAGGCCAATAAGTTATTCTTTTCATTAAAGGATAAAAAATAAATAACACAAAAGAAATTAAACCAATAATTATGGCAAGCGGATTTAGAGATAATAATATAGTCAGACCAATCAAATTAAGTATTGAAAAAATTATGAAGGCTTCAAAAGAAGAAATTGCACCACTAGCGAGTGGTCTTTGAGATGTTCTTGATACATGTTTGTCTAGATCTTTATCAAAAAAATCATTTATGATACATCCAGCTGATCTCATGACAATCGATCCAATTGCAAAAATAAGAAATAAGTAAATATTGCTCCATAGGTGTTGGTAGGAATTTGAGGCAGCTAGCACGCCCCAAAAACACGGCAACATTAGCAGAAAAAAACCAACGGGTTGCTCTAGACGCAATAATTGTGAATATTTTTTCAACTTATCTTTATAAAATAAATAATGTTATAACCAATATATATATGAAAAAAATTAAAAACAGAATTTTTGTAGATAAAAAAATAAATTCAAACGATCAAATTATTCTTGATGCTAACCAGATACACTATTTAAAGAGTGTTTTGAGAACAAAAAAAAGTGACTATGTTTCAGTTTTTAATCGTGAGCTACTTTGTTTAACTAAAGTTATTAATATTACAAAAAATATATGTGAATTAGAAATAATTGATCGAAAAAAAATCGAACGTGAAGATCATAATATAACTCTATTTTTTTCTCCTATAAAACGTACACCTCTAGAATTTATGATACAAAAGTGCTCAGAAATCGGAATTTCAATTTTTCAACCAGTAATTATGGAAAGAACTAATATGAAGAATATCAATTTTGAAAGACTGAGACTTATTGCTGTTGAAGCGTGTGAGCAGTCTAATCGAAATAAGATACCGGAAATTAATAAACCTATATCATTTACCACAATGATTAATCATAACTCTTTAACGGGTTATTTATATTGCTCGTTAGATAATAACGAAGAAAAAATAAAGAATAGTAAACTGACCAAAAATGATGCAATTGGTATAATCATAGGACCTGAAGGAGATTTTTCATCTAAAGAGTATGAAAGTTTAAAATCAAAGAAAAAATCTATTGGTGTTACACTTGGGCCAAATATTTTAAAATCAGAAACTGCTGCAATTACCGCTACTTCAATTATTATGGACAAAATTTATAATGCTTAACAAAAGTGATCTAATAAAATATTTTGAAAAGGGTATTAAGAATACCTCTGAAATTAAAATAGGTACCGAACACGAGAAATTTATTTATCACAAAAGTAATCTCAGTTTAGTGCCCTATAGCGGCGATATAAGTATTAAGTCAATTTTTGACGACTTTATAAAGGATGGTTGGACACCAGTAAAAGAGAATAAAAATATTATTGCACTCAATAAAGATAGGGCAAGTATAACACTTGAACCTGGCGGCCAATTTGAATTATCTGGAGCACCTCTTAAAACGATCCACGAAACTTGTAAGGAAATAAATAATCACCTCGCATTTACAAAAAAATTAGAAGAAAAATATAATATTGGCTTTTTAGGACTGGGTTTTTTTCCAATTGGAGAGCTAAAAGACGTGCCAATGGTTCCAAAGAAAAGATATTCAGAGATTATGACTCCTTATATGAAATCGCTTTCTGGATTAGGTCTAGAAATGATGTATCAGTCAGCAACAGTTCAAGCAAATTTCGACTATATTTCTGAAAGTGATATGCAAAGAAAAATTAATGTATCGGCATTCATTCAGCCAATAGTGACAGGTTTATTTTCAAACTCCCCATTTAAAAATTCAAAGCTTTCGGGCTATGAAACTTATAGAGGCTATGTTTGGACAAAAACTGATCCAGAGAGAACTGGCATTCCCAAGTTTTTGACTGAAAAAACTTTGAGCTTTGAGGAATACGTTGATTATGCCTTACAAGTTCCCGTATACGCAATTATCAGAAATAATAATTATCATAATTGTACTAAATATACATTCCAAGACCTGTTAGAAGGCAAAAATAATCAATTTGCGCCTGATGACATTTTAATTGAAGATTGGATAAATCATATCTCGACCATCTTTACTGAGGTGAGGTTAAAAACTTTTATTGAAATGAGAGGTGCTGATGCAGGAAGCTACGATACACTCTGCGCTTTACCAGCTTTTTGGTCGGGCATTTTATATCAAGAAGACTCATTAGAAGAATCTTTCAAATTGATTAGTGAATTTGAATATGACGATTTAATTAAATTTAGGAGTGATGTTCTATCAAATGGACTCAATTCTACATATAAAAATAAAACTGGTTGGGAATTAGCAGAGAAACTTCTAAATATTTCTTTTGAGGGTCTTAATAAAAGATCTAAGAAAAATTTATACGGGGATGATGAAACCGTTCACTTAGATTATTTATTTGAAGTAATCAATAAAAAAGAAACTGCATCAGAAAAAGCTAAAAAACTATATTTTCAAAATGATAAATTGAATGCCCAAAAGCTTTTTGAAGGCGAGTCTTTTTAATTTTTTTCAATATAAATTGATTGAGAAGGGAACGCGAAACCAGCGCCATTTTTTTCAACAATTTCTTTTATCTCTAAAGCTAATTTTTCTTTAATCTCTAACCACTCACCCCAATTTGTAGTTGTCGCAAAACAGTAAATTAACAAATCAATTGAGCTATCTGAAAACTTTTCAATTCTTACGAATAATGGCTGTTCGGAAGATTTAACAAAATTACCATCGGTTGTGATGTAGCCATCTATCTCGTCTCTAATTTTTCTTAACTGGTCACGTGATGTTCTATATTCTAGGCCAATATTCCAATAAATACGCCTACTTTTCATATTGCTAAAATTTGTGACAGCATTTTCTGCAAAATTAAAATTTGGAACCATAACAGGCGAGGAATCAAATCTCCTGACTAATGTAGATCGAAAACCTATTTTTTCTACTACACCTTCAACAATGTTTTCAACTTTAATCCAATCTCCATTTTGAAATCGTTTTTCTAACAAAATTAAGATTCCTGAAATTAGATTTTTAAACAAATCCTGAGCACCCAAAGCTACAGCCACACTGAGAAGTCCCAGTCCAGCCAGAATTGGTCCAACCTTGATCCCCCATATTTCTAAAACAGCAGCTGCCCCAATTACAAAAATGAAGAATTTTAAAATTCTCACTCCCCAATCTATAAGATCATTTGTTAGCAACTCGCCTAATTTGTGAACAAATGAGGAAATCGGATCAATAAATTTATATAAAAACCAAAAAATTTGAATTGTTATGAGTGAACGATTTAAATTTGCAGCAAACAGTTCAAGGGTTGTATTTAGGTTTAAATACTGAGTGCTAATGTAAACACCGATCACTACAGGAAAAAATCTAAGTGGGCCATCAAAGGCCTCAAGCATCGCATCATCTATCTTAGTCTTAGATTTTTTTATAACAACTTTTAATCTACCGATCACAATTTTTGAAAAAATTGACCTTAAAATTACAAATATAAAGAGTATTACTATTGCTACTAAAATATTATTAAGATCAATACCAAAAACCCCTTGGTTCCATACGGATGATACTAAATTTGCAAAGTTTTCCATTTGCTAAACATACCTTATTTGTTTTGTTAAGAACAGATTTAGTTAGGCGAGAAAATTATTAATTTCACTCGCAACAACCTCAGTTTTTTCAAGTGGAAGCATATGCGATGTCTCATAAATAAAACAAATTTTAGTTTGAGGATTTAATTTTTTTATTCTATTTTGACTTGTCTCATTACAGACAACACTGTTTGGCGTGAGTATAATCTTAATTGGAATATTAATTTTCTTTAAATCAAACCAAACCTCATGTGAGGTTAGCTTAAAGCAAGCTGACTCCCAGCGTGGGTCACATTTTAATACATATTTATTTTGTTCATTTTTTTTAAGTCCATATTGTACATAGTCTGTGATTATCTTTTCACTGATGTTTTTAAAAAGAGGCTTACTGGAAAAATATTCATAAGCTTCAGCTTCGCTATTCCACAAATTACGTCTTATCAAAGCATTCTTTGAAAGAGGACTTGCTAAATGAGCAAGATTAACAATCTGCAAAAGTTTGTATGAAATGATATAACGCAGTGGCAGTATGACTGGATCTATGAGTATAAGTTTCTTTACTAATTTAGGTTTTGAGAGAGCTAGCAGCAAGCTTGCAGTACCTCCCATTGAATGCCCCGACAAAGTCACTGGCTCTTTATGTTTTTCAACTAATTGCTCTAAATCATCTCTGAAAGTATACCATGATTTTAGTTTATTAGAGTCCGCAATTAAATCGGTTTCGCCATGACCACGCATATCATATGTAATAACTTCATATGAATCATCAATTTTATTTAAGAGATCTGTATACGCCTGCCCACAGAAACCATTAGCATGAGAAAAATACAGTATATCATTTGTTTTTTTTGATCTTCTGTACGTTACGATATTACCAGTGTCAACTTTGACATTTTCTTTAATCATTATTTTAATGACATGACTCGTTATATTTTTTGAGTCTATAATAATTATATGGAAGCGGGGTAATAAAACCCGCAATCAGCATAAAAGGAATTATTGTAATAGTAAGAACTCCACCAGCAAATATTAAGTCTGTGGCATTCATAGCTATTTCCATGCTGACCATGCTGATGAAACTCATTTTAAATGCAATACTAATTGCTTCAGCAAAAATAAATGTTCTCATTAGAATTATAGTTTCTAATATAATGCTCGTAATCAAACCATTTAGTATTGCCAGCAACATCACCACATATATAGATAAAGAGTGATCAATGATTTGAAAGTAATAAATTGTTCCAAAGTCACCAATACTGCAGCCTATCAAACACCACATAGTATTGTAGCTTGCTTTCTGCCAAGTATGTTTACACGTCCAAGTAATATCAAACATGATTTTTTAAAAATTCTTTTTTTCTTTCTTTAGTATCTTCTATTACCAACTGCTTCTCAGAGTTACTCATTTTTACCCAATTAGTTATTTCAAACTGTTCCCTAAAACAACCAATGCAAACATTCCCATTCATGAAGTCTTTTTTATACTTACAAATTTTTATACACGGACTACCGATATATTCAGTGTTTTCTTTAAATTGGGCCATTTGCTTAATAAATTAAACTTTCAGCTTGATTTATTTATATATTTCAATAAAAAGCAACATCAATTCCAAATATTCTTATGGCACGAATTACTGTTGAAGATTGTATAAAGTTGGTGAATAACCAATACGATTTAGTCATACTAGCTAAAGAAAGAGCTGTTCAATTAGGTAGAGGGGCCACCCCAGCTGTTGACCCTGAAAATGACAAAAAACCTGTTATTGCCCTTCGAGAAATCGGAGAGTCAAAAATAACTGCTGAAGAGTTAAAGGAAAGTATTGTCTCTAAGCTTAGACAAATACCTGATTATGAAGAAGAAGAAGAGCTTGAAGAAGTTGATAATGATACTTTCAGACAAATGTATCAAGGTGGTCTATCAAAGTCAGAAATGGAAAAATCGGCTACGAGAAAATTTACTGCTCGTTCACCAAGAGTAGAGTCTAGAGCAAAGCCAATTGAAGAAGTTATCCAACCACAACCATCCTCTGATGATATAGTTTCAAGCGATGATGAACTTGAAAAAATTGAACAAGAAAATTCTGAAATAGATATAATCAATGATGTAGAAAGTTCAGAGGTAACAGAAGAGCCAACATCACCAAGTGAGCCCATGAATGTATCTGAAGTTGAGGAAACTGAAGTAAACACCATTGAAGCAGAAGAGGTTTCAGAAAGTATCGACACAGTTCCTGAAACTGAAACAGCAGTTCAAGAAGAAAACGATATAAAAGAATAGTTGCCGTCATGAATTTTGATTTCTCAGACGATCAAAAACTTCTCCGTGATCAAGCAAGAAAATTTTTATTCGATAAGTGTGATCGCAAATCAGTAAGAACAGTTCTTGATGACGATCAACTGCATTACCATAAAGAACTATGGTCACAAATATCTGAAATGGGTTGGACTGGAACTGCAATTCCAGAGGAATATGGCGGACTTGGTCTCGGTATGTTGGAACTATGCGTTATTGCAGAAGAATTGGGAAGATCTTTAGCACCTACACCATTTTCGTCATCAATATATTTATTTGCAGAGTTTATAAAAAACTATGGTTCTGAAGATCAAAAGAAAAGATTCTTACCTTCTATTGCATCAGGTGAAAAAATAGGCACATTTGCACTATCAGAAACAAATGGAACTCCAAAACCATCAAATGTAAAAACGAAGTTTTCGTCTGGAAAAATTAATGGCTACAAATCACCTGTAAGTGATGGAGAGTCAGCTGATTATCTAATAATCGCCGCCAATAGCGATGATAAGGGAAATAGAAATTCACTTTCATTATATATAGTCGATTTAAATCAAAATGGAGTTAGCAAGAAAAGCCTTGAAACTATTGATCCTACCCGACCTGCATGCAGTATTAATTTTGAAAATATAGAAGCCGAAATACTTGGTGAGCAAGGAATGGCATGGGACATGACAGAAAATATACTTAACAGGGCGGCTGTTTTATACTCATTTGAGCAAGTTGGAGGAGCACAGGTTTCTCTGGATGAAGCAAAAAAGTATTCAATGGAAAGATTTGCTTTTGGAAGACAAATTGGTTCATTTCAGGCTTTAAAGCATAAAATGGCAGATATGTATGTTAAGATCGAATTAGCTAGATCTAATGCCTACTATGGTGCATGGGCTTTAAGTACCGACTCCAATGAATTGCCAGTAGCGGCAGCTGGCGCAAGAGTGAGCGCCTCTGATGCCTTCAATTATGCTGCAAAAGAGAATATTCAAATCCATGGAGGAGTGGGTTTTACCTGGGATTATGATTGCCACTTGTTTTATCGTAGATCAAAACTACTTTCTTTAAATATAGGCAGTACAAGACAATGGAAAGAAAATTTAATTTCAAATCTTGAGAAAAGGAATATAGTTTAGTTATGGACTTTAATGATTCACAGCAGGAAGCTGCATTTAGAAAAGAAGCGAGAGACTTTCTTGAGGCAAATGCAGAAAAAAGATCAATAATTTCTGATAAGCCTAATGATAAAAGCCCTCAAATTGCTGTTGCAGGAGCTCCTGAAACAGTAAAGGGCGGTAAAGAAGCAGCTCAGGAGGCTTTAGAGCGAGCTAAAGTATGGCAAAAGAAAAAAGCTGAAGCAGGGTTTGCTGCTATTTTATGGCCTAAAGAGTTTGGTGGATATGGTGGATCGCCTATACAGCAAGTTATCTATTCTCAAGAGGAACATGATTATTTGGTTCCTTCTGGTTATTTTGAAATTGGAATTGGCATGCTTGGCCCGACAATGATGGTGTGGGGTAAAGATGAAGATAAAAAAAGATACTTACCTAAAATGATTACAGGTGAAGAAATATGGTGCCAACTGTTTTCAGAGCCATCAGCAGGATCGGATTTAGCTGGAATAAAAATGAAAGCAGAAAAGGACGGCGATGAGTGGGTTCTAAATGGGCAAAAGGTTTGGACATCCGGGGCACATTTTGCTGATTATGGAATGATAGTTGCAAGATCTGATCCATCTGCTTTAAAGCATAAAGGCCTTACTTATTTTTATTTAGATATGAAAACACCTGGAATAGAAGTAAGACCAATCAAGCAAATATCAGGTACTTCAAACTTTAACGAAGTCTTTTTTAATGATGTAAGAATCCCTGACAGTCAAAGACTAGGTGGAGAAGGTGAAGGCTGGAAAGTTGCGCTTACTACACTTATGAATGAAAGACTTGCAGTTGGTGACCCTCCTGGACTTGATTTTGATCAAATATTTGAAGCGACTAAAGAATTAGAAGTTGAAGACGGCCTTGCAATCAAAAATAGTGAAGTTAGGCAGAAAATGGCTGACTGGTATGTTCAATCTCGTGGTTTGCAATATACAAAATTTAGAAGTATTACTGCTTTATCAAAAGGGCAGACTCCAGGTCCAGAGCTATCAATAAGCAAACTTGTTACAGCGTCAAAGATGCAAGATGTGTCAGCTTATGCGCTCGAACTGATGGATTCTTCAGGAATGGTACATCACGATCAAAACCCTGTATTAAAGAACTTATTTCAAAATGGGTATTTTTTCTCTGCAGCAATGAGAATTGCTGGTGGCACAGATGAAGTTCTTCGTAATATTATTGCTGAGAGAGTTCTTGGGTTACCACAAGATGAAAGAGCGGATAAAAAAGTTCCATTTAACGAACTTCCTTCTGGCAAAAACTAAGCTCTAAGTGTTTACAACGATATTTAGCAATGTTGCCTCTGGCGACTTGCTATTTTCTGTAATGTTATTGGTTAGTACTGGTATTTTTGCAGGATTTATTGCTGGACTTTTTGGAATTGGGGGAGGTGTAGTCGTTGTACCTGCTCTCTACTACATCTACACACTGGCAGAGGTTGATGAAAGTATAAGGATGCACTTGGCTGTTGGAACTTCCCTCGCAAATATTGTTCCAATTTCAATTATATCAGCCATAAACCATCATAGAAGAGGTTCAGTCAATTTAGATTTTTTAAAATTTATTTTTTTGTCATTATTGATCGGAGTGATTTTTGGTTCGATAGCAGTATCATTTCTGGAAGGTAGCAGCCTAATACTAATTTATTCTATAATTTTATTTTTTGTTGCTCTTCAATTTTTCTTTTGGAAAGATGAATGGAGATTTGCTGATAAATTTCCAAACAATTTAAAAGGTCATGGTTATGGATCAACAATTGGTTTTTTATCTGTAATAATAGGTGTTGGTGGTGGTTCGATAAGCATACCCATCTTAAAACTTTATAACTTCGATATACACCGTGCCATTGGAACTGCTGCAGGTATTGGAACAATAATTGCTGTTCCTGGTACAATTGGTTTCATTATAGCGGGAATTCAAAATAATGTATCGCTACCACTAACTTATGGATATGTAAGTTTAGTAGGTTTAATTTTAATAACGCCCATGACAATTATAGGCGCCCCTTTAGGAGTAAGATTTGCCCATTATCTCTCCAAAGGTAAATTAAGTTTTATTTTTGGTTTATTTATTTTATTTATGTCCATTCGCTTCTTTATTGAATGGGTATCATTGACATCATAGATTTTGGTCGTATTCTCCAACTTTACCAGTTTCATTTAAAAGTGTGTTAATGTATTTGAAAATCACTTCAACTTCTTGGTTTGAAACAAGGCTTTCGATAACTATAACTAAAGATGGCTTATTTGATGACGCTCTGATTAATCCCCATGAACCATTCGATAAACTAAATCTAATTCCATTTACTGTATTTGTTTCAACTATTTCACAATCAGCAACTTTTGTTTTATTTTTTTGGTCTTGAATTATTTTATTTGTTATTTCGTCTACGACATCATATTTTTCTTCATCCTTGCAGAAAGGCGCCATAGTTGGAGATTGATAGGAAGTATTCAAATTTGAATATAACTTCGACAGACTCTTATTTTTATGGTGATCTAAATATTCAATCATCATAGAAGCTGATTTCAAACCATCGTCAAAGCCCAGTCCTAGAGGTTTACCTATGAAAAAATGTCCACTTTTTTCAAAACCACATAAAGCATTTATTTCTTTAACCCGCCTTTTCATATGTGAGTGACCAGTCTTCCACATATCAACAGTGCAATTATTTTTTTTCAAAATCACATTATTAAAAAATAAACCAGTCGATTTTACATCGATAACAAATTTTGATCTTGAATATTTCTCAGATAAATACTCTGAAAGCATTAATCCTATTTTGTCAGAAAATATTTCATTACCTTCATTATCCACAACCCCAAGACGATCGCCGTCACCATCAAAAGCAAATCCTACATCTGCATTATTATCTTTTACGCTTTTTGCAAGATCATTAAGCATTGTCAGATCTTCTGGATTAGGATTATAATTAGGAAATTTAAAATCTAGATTGCAATGCAATTCAATTACTTCACATCCAAGGCTTCTTAACAAATCAGGGGCAAATGCACCTGCTGTTCCATTACCACAAGCTAAAACAATTTTTAAATTTCTTTTTACTGATTGTGTGCCCTTGATATATTTTAGATATGCATCACGAATACCTTCTTTAAACTCGTAACCGCCGTTATTTGACGCAATAAAATCATGACTATTTTCAGTAATAGTTTTTATTTTTTTTATATCATCAGGACCAAATGTAAGTGATTTTTCTATTCCACATTTTATCCCAGTCCAACCATTTTCATTATGGCTTGCAGTTACCATAGCAAGACTATCGGTATCTAAGTGATGTTGGGCAAAGTATACCATTGGCGATAAAGCTAAACCAACATCGATTACTTTGAGACCACTTGTCAACAACCCTTTTGTAAGATGGTATTTTACCTCAGCGCTGTATGATCTATAATCTTGACCAATAACGATCGATGAGCCTTGGCCTTTAAAATTACTTATATATTTTCCAAGGCTGTAACCAAATACTTCTAATCCTTTTTTGTTTATTTCTTCTGGATAAAGCCAACGCGCATCGTACTCTCTGAACCCGTTTGGAGATATTTGAGCCTTTTCTAAACTTTCGTTAAAATCAAAAGAAAGAGGTTTTTGATTTTCAAAAATTTCCATTTTTTTCTTGCTTTGTAATTTCAAATATACAATAGTTTTAATGTTGGTTCACGTAAAGTGAATAACAGGGAATAAGGTTTAAAGTCTTAACTGTACCCGCAACTGTAACTCTGGAATTTAAGTACAGATACCACTGATCAATCGGGAAGGTGTGCTTAAGTAGTGATGGAGAAGTCAGGAGACCTACCAACAAAACTTAGTCATCCACAGGTGATCGGGTTAATCATTTGGACAATTTGTTTGCGGTGACTTCAAACTGGAGGCAGAGATGACTAAGATGACCAAAAGACTTTTATTCTCAATAATTATATTTGTAACTTTTATTACTAATATAAGCGCTGAAGAGCCGGAAATTCTTATTAACCCTAGTAGTGAAGAGTACACTCGACTTTCATCCGGCTTAGCTGGATCAAATATCACTATAATTTCAAAAGAAGAACTCAAATTATATCAAAACAAATCCTTGCCAAAAATAATAGATAGCTATTCAGGTATTTCTACGAGAACTACGGCAGCTGGATATGACGGAGTATACACCACATTAGATATGCGGGGTTTTGGAGAAACAGCGAAATCAAATACTCTGATTCTAATTAATGGTAGACGCCTCAATGACGTTGATATGTCGACCATAAATTCTCACATACCTACAGAGAGCATTGAAAGAATAGAGATAATAAGAGGAGGATCAGCTGCGACATTGTATGGTTCAGGTGCAGTTGGAGGTGCAATTAACATCGTTACAAACAATAAGGATATTATTAATTCTCTTAAAACCTCAATTGGTTCATATGGCAATAAAAGTGCGGATATATCATTGTTTACTAAAATAAACGATCAGAGTTCTGTTGGTCTTTTTGGATCTCAAACTTCAAACAGTAACTACCGAGATGCGGCGGATTTTGATGAAAGTAATATTTTATTAAATATGAACCATAAAATTAAAGATATAACTTTAAATATAGACGTGATGTCGATGGAAAATGAAAAAGATCTCCCAGGTGGAAGAATTAAAGGCGGTGAAGTTTATAACTACCATATTTGTAACCGCTACGAGGACAGCAAGACAGCAAGAAACATAGGTGGAAGCACATTAGAAAATGGAGACACATGTAATACAGAGCGACGAGTAGATTATGCTAATACTGAAATGGACTCGATTAATGCCAGTGTTGTTGTTCCTTTAAATGATATGAATAAGATTTTTATTAACGCTGGCTACAGAGATAAAACAGATAAATCTTTTTTTGGAGCAAACGCAAATACAGCGACTACTCCAGATAACGGTGATAGATATACAGTCACAACAATCGATGGAAATAATTTTAATTCCAGATACGAGACAAGACAAGTTAATGAAACTCAATCCAATATCTTAAGCATAGGGTATGACTTCGCACATTCTTTCTATGATTCAACCAAACATAGAAAAGAAGATGAGGCAATGGGACATCAAATTTTTGCCGATCTTAAGGTCAGATCATTATATTTTCAAAATACCACGTATGTAAATGAAAGTGACCTTACAATTTCATTAGGGTATAGAGATGAAAAAAGTATTTTTGAAGCTCGTGATGACATCGATAAAACAGCTCCTGGTTTTGCTGACATTGACTACGGTATGTTTGGAATTTATCCAGTAATTTATGATATGACAACTCATAACGACACAACGAGCAATCAGGCATTCAATGTTGGTTTTGAAAAAAAATTAGATAGAGGTCTTTCTTTGTATGCAAGTTATGCCGAGTCTTTTCGAATTCCTAATATTGATGAAAGAGTTGCCTCTTCAAGCCCAAAGACAACCTTTGATCTAAAACCTCAGGTGTCTGAGGGTTACGATATTGGAGTCAGATATTTCAGAGATAAAGTTAATTTAGATGTTAGTTATTATTCGATCGATACAACAAATGAAATACAATATAGAAATGGTATAAATACAAATGTAGATCCGATTGAGCGTAAGGGCTTTGATTTTGATTTTGGATATAGTCTTGATCAATCTAATAAGTTAAGGGGATCTTTTAGTTATACTGTTGCAGAGTTTACTGCTGGAACACTTACGCCGGGAATAAGTACTTATGGGGAAGCATTTTCACCTAATACATGGCAAAATCTCTTAGGCGGTGTTGATACATTACATTTAAGAGGTAAATCTGTACCACTTATTTCACCAATACAATTTAGTTTAGCTTATGAAACTGAAGTGAGAAACAATTTAACTCTTGATTTAGAATTGAATTATTTAGATAAAAAATATGTTTCAAATGATGAAGAAAATATCGAGCCGCAGATACCAGATTACTATATTGTAAATTCTTACTTCAGTTTTGTTGATAAAAACTACACTCTTAATTTTGGCGTAAACAATTTATTTGATGAAGCGGCTTACGATTATGCGGTTTCAAGTACATTTCATAATGAAGCACATTACGGATTATCCAATGTATATCCATTACCAGATCGAAATTTATTCTTTAATTTTGGATATACTTTTTGATATAGAGGAGATATAAATTATTAAATGCAAATCAATAAAAAAATTATTTTTGGTATTTCAATAGTATTTGTATTGGCATTAAGCAGAGTCCTGCCTCATCCTCCTAATTTCACACCAATATTAGGAATGGCCTTTTTCGCAGGTGCCGTGTTTGATAAAAAAGTATTGGCATATTGTATTCCAATTCTAGCAATGTTAGTCAGTGATTTATATTTAGGTTTTCATGCTGGTATGCCAATAATTTATTTTGCTATTTGCGTGTGTATATTGATTGGTACTTTTTTTCATTCAAAGTTAAATCTAACTACTTCATTTTTAGGAATTAGCGCAGGTGTAATATCTTTTTATTTAATATCAAATTTTGCTGTTTGGTATGGATCAGGAATGTATGCTTCTGATTTGAATGGACTAATCACTTGCTACATAATGGCTCTACCATTTTTGCAAAATACATTTTTATCAAGCATTCTCTATGGTATGGCCGCTTGTATATTATATTTAATGGCTGATAAGCATCTAAAATTTAGCGCAAAACAGGCCTAAAAGAATATTGAAAAGCTTTTTTTTTAACATTATATAATTATAAATACAATTTTAGGAGATTCTATGGACACCGCGTTTTCAAACGAAGATTTAAAGTTTCAAAGTGAAATAAGGGATTTTATCAAAACAAATTACCCACAAGAACTTAGAGACTCAATCAATTCAAAAAGAAAACTAGGTAAAGAACTCTCGAGAGAAGATCTTACAGCTTGGCATAAGATTTTAGGAAAGCACAATGGTTGGTCAGCACCAAGTTGGCCTAAACAGTATGGGGGCGCAGAATTTACTCCTACACAAAAATATATTTTCGAGCAAGAATGCGCAAAAGCTGAATGTCAATATATCATGCCATTTGGAATAAATATGGTTGGTCCAGTAATTTATACATTCGGAAATGAGGAGCAAAAAGCGCAACACTTACCTGGAATTTTGAGTGGTGAAGTTTTTTGGTGCCAGGGTTACTCAGAGCCTGGCTCAGGTTCGGATCTTGCTTCACTAAAAACTAGTGCCGTGAAGGAAGGTGACCATTATATCGTTAATGGACAAAAAACTTGGACTACAATGGCACAGTATGCAGATTGGATTTTTTGTTTGGTAAGAACCAATCCTGATGCAGAAAAACCTCAACAAGGTATTTCATTTCTTTTGATTGATATGAAAACTCCTGGCGTAACTGTTAGGCCTATCAAGCTTATGGATGGATCTCATGAGGTGAATGAAACTTGGTTTGATAATGTCAAAGTTCCAGTAGAAAATTTAATTGGCCAAGAAAATATGGGTTGGACTTATGCAAAATTTTTATTAGCTCATGAAAGGTCAGGTATTGCTGGTGTTGCAAGATCAAAGAAAGCAATAGAAAGAATAAAACAGATTGCTAGTTCTGAAATGTCATACGGCGAACCTTTAATACAAGACCCAGCATTTAAAGCAAAAATAGCAGCTGCAGAATTAGAGTTATCAGCACTTGAATATACTGAATTGAGAACGCTTGCAAAGGACTCTGCTGGTAAAGGTCCTGGGCCAGAGTCATCTCTTTTGAAGATTAAAGGAACAGATATTCAGCAAGCTGTTACTGAGTTGGCTATGGAAGCCGTTGGATATTATGCAAACCCTCACCTTGGTACGACTTTGAGTAATGAATATGTCGGTCCAGACTATGCTACCAATCTATCAGGAACATATTTTAACTTTCGTAAGGCATCCATTTATGGAGGATCTAACGAAATTCAAAGAAATATCATAGCTAAAATGGTCTTAGGTCTCTAGTACCTTTTGACATATTTAGTGTCATAACTTATAACGCTTTTTTATGAATTTTGATTATACCGAGGAACAAACCTTGCTCGACAACATGGTTACTTCTTTTGTAAGAGATAATTATGATTGGGACACTCGTTGCAATATAGTCAAATCAGAAGAGGGATGGAAAGAAGAAAATTGGAAACAATTTGCTGAACTTGGTCTTCTAGGCGTTCCATTTGATGAAGCTTATGGAGGGCTTGGTGGCAAATCTACTGATTTAATGATTGTAATGGAACAGTTTGGAAAAGGACTTGTTGTTGAACCATATTTACCAACTGTAATATTAGCTGGTGGGTTGATATCAAAACTTGGATCTGAGGAACAAAAGAATTTGATTATACCAGAGATAATCTCAGGCAAGATAAGATGTGCGTTTGCATATGCTGAACCACAAAGTAGATTTGATTTAAATGATGTAAAAACGTCAGCTGTACTTAACGGAGATGACTATGTATTAAATGGTTTTAAGTCGGTGGTATTTGGAGCAGGTATGGCTTCACACCTTATTATTTCTGCAAGAACTGAAGGAGAGCAAAGATCTGAGTCTGGAATTACATTATTTATTGTTGATACAAAGTCTGAGGGACTTACACTGCAAAATTATCCAACAATTGATGAATACAGAGCCTCTGAAGTTATCATTGAGAATCTAAAAGTTTCAAAAGATAATGTTTTAGGAAAAGTTAATATGGCTTACGATGCCATTGAGGAAATTGTAGATATAAGCACTATTGCTGCATGCTCTGAAGCAGTTGGTATTCTGCAAGTTTTAAAAGACTCCACAACTGAATATTGTAAAAACCGGAAACAATTCGGACAATCAATTGCTAAAAACCAGGTTATACAGCACCGTCTAGTGGATATGATGATTGAGTATGAACAGGCTAAGTCGATTCTTTACATGGCAGTAACAGCAGATTTGACTAATTCAGATGAAAGAAGAAAAGCAGTATCAGCTGCTAAAGCACGTATAGGTAAAGCAATAAAATTTGTAGGCGAAAGTGCTATTCAATTGCATGGCGGAATGGGTGTTGTTGATGAATATATGGTAAGTCACTATTTTAAAAGGGCGACAATGATTGGAGTATTATTTGGTAATACTGATTATCATATGAAAAGATATATGACTCTTACCCAATCAGGTATTTCATCATCTGACGAAGCGATTTCAGTCAGTGTTACCTAAATAAATTTTATTCAGCGAGTTTTTTAAATATGTGAGCTGTATGTTCTGCTCCTGTTTTGAGTGCCTTACCGCCATCCATATTCGATGCTTCAGCCCACTTTTCAGCTAACATATCCGCATTAAGTTCATCGCCTTTAAGAGCAACACCTTGTGAATGAACTATTTCTGCAGAAGCAAATACACCAGCACCGGCTGATATCATCGCACCATTCGGTGAATCTTCTGATGCCATAAACATGACTGCAGGTGAAACAGTTTCAGGTTTTAAACTATCGAAAACTGCATCAGGCATTCCTAAATTTTCTGTCATTCGTGTTGCCGCAACAGGAATTAAAGAATTTACTTTAATATTATATTTCATACCTTCAATTTTAAGAGTATTCATTAGCCCAACAACTCCCATTTTAGCTGCACCGTAATTCGATTGCCCAAAATTTCCAAATACACCAGATGAAGAAGATGTCATGATTATTCTTCCATAATTTTGTTCTGTCATAATTGGCCAAACCGCTTTTGTACAATAAACAGAACCCATCATATGAACGTTTACTACAAATTCGAAATCATCAAGTGTTACTTTTGCAAACGACTTGTCTCTCAAAACACCTGCATTATTTACTAAAATATCAACACGACCAAAGGCAGCCATTGTATCATCAACTAGTTTTTTCACGCCTGCTTTGTCAGTTACACTTGATCCGTTAGAAATTGCCTCACCACCCATGGCTTTTATTTCATCAACTACTTTATCAGCAGCTTCACTTGATCCACCAGTACCATCAACAGAACCACCTAAGTCATTCACGACAACTTTAGCTCCTCTTTTTGCAAATTCTAATGCGTGACATCTTCCAAGACCACCACCTGCGCCTGTAACTATTGCAACTTTATCGTTAAAACTAATTGTCATGTATAACTCCTATTCGATTAATTCCGTTAATTGAGAAAAATTGTTTATAACTAAATCAGCATCATTGTAAATATTTTTATTATCAGTATATCCATAACCCACCAAAACAACTGGCATATTTGCATTATGACCTGCATTTAAGTCTGTTGCACTATCTCCAATCATTATTGACTCATTTTCACTTACACTTAATTTTTTACATATTTCAATCAATGGAAATGGGTCAGGCTTACTTTTTGCAAATGTATCTCCACCAACGAGATAGTCAAAGTAATGCAAGACTCCAAGTTTTTCTAATAACATATTGCTGAGCTTTTCCATTTTATTCGTGCAAACTGCCAATTTTAATTTTTTAGATTTTATGAGCTTTAATACCGTTTCAACATTTTCAAATAATACACTATCGTCGTCAATGTTATGGGTGTAGTGAAGCAGAAATATCTTTAACATCTCATTTATTTTATTTTCATCGTGAGGAATATTTTTAGTAACCACTGTTCTTCGAATTAATTCGCGAGCTCCGTAACCAACTAAGTTCCTTATCTCCTCCAATGTGACTAGCGGTTCATTCAGCTCTGATAGCATATAATTCAGTGAATTTTTAAAATCTGGAGCTGTATCAACTAGCGTTCCATCTAGGTCAAATATGAAGAGTTTCTTATTTTTTAAATTCATTTTATGAGTAAATCTCTGAAATAAAATTTTACGATACAATTAATGGCATATTGGTTATTTTCCAAAAAAAATTCAATGAAAAATTTAGAAATAATAATACTTGCCGCTGGTAAAGGCACAAGAATGAAATCAAGCAAACCCAAAATATTTCATGATTTGGGTGGTAAGCAAATAATTGATTATGTGATTGATGCATCATTTAGATTGAAGCCAAAAAGAATTCATTTAGTTGTAAACAACCAAATTAAAGACAATTTTAAAAACTATAACAAATTAAATATTGTTATTCAAAAAAAACAGAATGGCACTGGCGATGCAATAAAGTCTGCTATAAAAAGTCTTGAAAAAGACTCAGTCACTCTAGTTCTTTACGGTGACGTCCCTCTTATAAAACATAAAAGTATTCTTAACGTTTCAAAAATTAAAACAAACACAGTTAACTTATTATGTTTCAATAAAGAAGAAAGAAATAATTACGGTAAAGTTATATTAGGTACTGACGGTTTGATCAGTCAGGTGATTGAGCAAAAAGAGCTAAAGAAAAATGAAAATTACTACTTATGTAATTCAGGAATCTTTGCTATCGAGACAAAGCTATTAAGCTCTTTGTTACCTAAATTAAATAATAATAATAAGAAGAAAGAATTTTATTTAACTGATATATTTAATTTGGCATTTAAAAAAGGTGTAAAAGTCAATCCAATACAAACCGCGGAGACAGAAGTTATGGGTGTAAATGATAAAAATGATTTAGCGATGGCTGAAAAAGAAATCCAAAATGAATTGAGATCCAAGCATCTTACTGCAGGCGTGACCATGAGAGACCCTGATACTGTATATTTATCGAAAGATACTAAAATTGGAAAAGACGTTACAATTCATCCATTTGTGATTATTGGTAAAAACGTCGTTATTGGTAACAATACTGAGATACACGCATTCAGTCATATAGAAGATTGTAAAATTGGGAGAGAAGTCAGTATTGGACCTTATGCAAGAATAAGGCCAGGCACAAAAATAAATGATAATGCTAAGGTCGGTAATTTTGTAGAGATCAAAAATTCAAAAATAGATAAGGGGTCAAAAGTTAATCACTTATCATATATAGGTGACACAGAAATAGGTAAAAAAGTTAACGTGGGGGCTGGAACTATTACTTGCAATTACGATGGTGCCTCAAAATTTAAAACAGTTATCAAAGATAAAGCATTTATAGGCTCAAACTCATCTTTAGTAGCCCCGTTAATTGTAGGTAAGAATGCGTATATTGGTTCTGGTTCAACTATAACTAAACATGTAGTTGAGAACAGTCTTGCGGTTGAAAGATCATCTCAAAAGATGGTAAAAAATTGGTCAAATAAAAAAGGGAAAAGGTAATGTGCGGTATCATTGGTATAGCTTCTAAAGAGAATGTGTCTTCGAACATTATAAATGCATTAAGAAAATTAGAATATCGTGGTTACGACTCTGCTGGTATTGCAATAAACACTGCTAATAAGATCAATCAAAGAAAAGTAAAAGGCAAGCTTGATAATTTGATTTACGCTCTTCAGAAAGATCAATTTGATGGCAATACGGGAATAGGTCATACTCGTTGGGCTACTCATGGGGAACCTTCTGATAAAAATGCTCACCCCCATTCATCAACCTCGGTATCGCTTGTACATAATGGAATAATTGAAAATGCCGCAGAATTGAAAAAATCAGAGGAGGTTAAAGATTACCATTTTGAGTCTGACACTGATTCTGAAGTAATTACTGCATTATTAACGTTTTATCTAAAGGAAGGTCTGAGCCATCTTGAGAGTGTTCAAAAGACAATTTCTTCTCTAGAGGGATCATACGCACTAGCAATTATTTTTAGTGATAGTGAAGACACTATTTATGGCGCTAAGAATGGAAGCCCACTTGTTGCAGGTACAAATGGAATTGGCAATTCAATAGGATCTGACTCGATTGCACTAAGCTCAGTTGCCAATAAAGTATGTTACTTGGAAGACGGGGATATAACAGTATTAAACAAAGAAAGTATAGAAATTTATAACCTAGAGGGCGAAAGAGCGAATAGAGAATTTGTTGAAATAGGAATAAACGAGTCGGAAGTTTCAAAAGGTCCCTATAAACATTTTATGGAGAAAGAAATACATGAGCACCCTCATGCAGTAGGTGAAACATTTCGACAATTTGTAGATTACGATAAGGGTACAATCGCAATTTCAAATATTAATTTAAATTTTGATAAAATTTCAAAGATTTATCTGATTGCTTGCGGAACAGCTTATTACTCGTGTTTGGTGGGAAAATATTATTTTGAACAATATGCAAGGACACCAGTTGAATGCGATATGGCATCAGAGTTTCGTTATCGTGATCCAGTAATTGATCCAAATGCATTATGTATATTTGTCTCTCAATCTGGTGAAACCGCCGATACTAAAGCTGCATTAGATTATTGTAGAAAGCAAAAAATTCAGACGTTGAGTATTGTAAACGTTAAAAATAGTTCAATAGCAAGAGATAGTGATCACTGTATTTATACTAAGGCAGGAGCAGAAATAGGGGTTGCTTCAACGAAGGCGTTTACCGCTCAATTGTCAGCACTTCTATCTCTATCAATTCATTTAGCATCAGAAAAAAAATTCATGTCTATTGAGGAAAATACAAAATTATGCAAGGAGATTATGCAAGCACCTCTATTGCTTGAACAAGCAATTGAGAGATCTTATTCACTAAAAGACACGGCAAAGGCAATTATAAATGCCAAGGGTGTAATGTATCTTGGCCGCGGTACTGCGTTTCCATTGGCACTTGAAGGAGCATTAAAGTTTAAAGAAATATCATATATTCACGCAGAGGGATATCCTGCAGGTGAAATGAAACATGGTCCACTTGCTTTAATAGAAAAAGATTTGCCAGTTGTGTGCATTGTTCCACCAGGTCCCCTTTTTCATAAAACAATATCAAATATACAAGAAGTTATTGCTCGTGGGGGTAAAATATTAATGATAACAGACGATGAAACATTGGAGTCAAATTCTGATAATATTTGGGAAGTCTTTCGTTTACCAAAATGTCCTAAATCAATTGAAGCAATCGTTTATTCAGTTCCCATTCATATGCTTGCCTATTACACGGCAGTGGAGCTTGGCAATGATGTCGATCAGCCAAGAAATCTTGCTAAGTCTGTTACTGTAGAATAATTTATTGACACAAAAACTAGCAACATATTATCTTTGTCTAAATGTTGGCAAAGATAAGTATCCTTATTTGTTTGTTTTTTTTTAATGCAATAAGTTTTATTCATGCATATGAAGTTTCACCTGGTGTTTTGAGAACTCCTGACACACAATTTGAAAATTTAGAAGATTATCCATTTGAATCAAATTATATTGAAATTGATGGTTTAAGAATTCACTACCTCGATGAAGGACCTAAAGATGGTGATCCAATTTTCCTTCTTCATGGCTTACCAACTTGGAGCTATCTATTTCGAACAATGATACCGGTGTTAACTGACGCAGGTCATAGAGTTATTGTTCCTGACCTAGTAGGATTTGGAAAGTCAGATAAATTTATTTCTAAATATGACTATAGTTATGAGTTTCATATCAACACCATGAAGGCGTTGGTGGGACAACTTGATTTAAGAGAAGCTACATTCTTTGGACAAGATTGGGGAGGCATGATCGGACTTCGGGTTGTAGCTGAGATGCCTGATCGTTTTGCAAGAGTTGTTGTTTCAAATACAGGCTTGGCTGCAAGAGATGGAATAACGGCATGGCTATTTGAAAATTTCGTAAAGTTTATGGTCTGGTGGAATGGAGAGGTCACTTTTGAGGAACTTAAGACTGCTGCCGATAAAGCACTAATGTTGGAAGAGCCATCACCGCTTGAAGGTATGAGAATGTTTTCAAAATGGATTGCACACTCGTATTACTCGGATGATATGGATATATCAGGAATTATTTCTACCTTCGGGCGTTTAGAGCTATCTGATGAGCAAATCAGAGCTTATGAGGCTCCGTTTCCTTCAGGTCAATATAAAGCAGGAGCTCATGTTATGGCTTATTTTATACCAACACAATTATCCGAGAATGAGAAATACTGGAAAGATGTTTATGAAAAATGGGATAAACCTTTTCTTGTGGCTTTTGGAGGTAATGAACGAATAACATTAACTATGAAGGAAGATTTTTTGACTAGGATACCTAACCCGACTGTTGTTACTTTGGAAGGAGTTGGACATTTCTGCCAAGAAGAGGCTGGACCTGAACTAGCAAACTTAATAAATGATTTTATTCTAAAAAACTAGAAAATATAAAATTTATACCTATTATAAACTAAACTTTTATTTAAAATTGAATATATGACAGTAACTTTAAGATCAGATGGAGATGTTTCAATCATTCAAATGGATGATGGCAAAGTAAATGTATTCTCTCCAGACATGATAAAAAATTTTAGTGAAATATTAGATCAAGTTCCATCTGACAAAGGATCTGTTTTAATAGCAGGTCGAGAAGGAATGTTTTCTGCTGGGTTTGATCTAAAAGTTATGATGTCTAGTCCAGAAAATGCAGCTGATATGGTTAAAAGTGGTTTTAATTTATTATTAAAAATTTTTACTTTTCCAAGACCGATTGTTGCAGCTTGCAGCGGACACGCAATCGCACTTGGTGCTTTTTTACTTTGTAGCTGTGATCACCGTATAGGAATTAAAGGTGACTTTAAAATTGGAGCTAACGAATTACGAAATAATATGATTATTCCAACACCAATACTTGAACTTGCAAAATTTAAATTGACAAAACCGCACAAGCAGAGAGCACTATTAAATGCAGAAATGTATTCAATAGAAGATGCTATTGCTCCAGGTTATTTAGATGAAGTAACTGAACATGAAAAGTTAATGGACCTTGCAATGGCTAAAGCAAAAGATTTAGCAACACTCGCTCATCCACAATATCAGCAAACCAAAAAACTCGACCAGGAAGATGTAGCAGCAAAAATAAGTGCTGGGATAGATACCTTAGGAGCAATAAACTAAGTAAAATCAATGTATTTTACTGAAACTCTAGTATTTTACTTTATTTAGTACTATAAAGCCCGCAAAATGAATATTTAAAAAATATGAAGAAATGGTCTGTTAACAGTTGGAGAAATTACGAGGCTAAGCATTTGCCAGAGTATCCAGATGTGAAGAAATTAGAAAAAACTGAGGATCAGTTAAGATCTTACCCACCGCTTGTTTTTGCAGGTGAAGCAAGAGATTTAAAAAGGAATCTTGCTAAAGTTTCAGAGGGTAAAGCATTTTTGCTGCAAGGTGGTGATTGTGCGGAAAGTTTTGATGATTTCAATGCAGATTATATAAGAGATACATTTAAAGTATTATTGCAAATGTCAGTCACATTAACCGCTGCAGGTAATTGCCCTGTTGTAAAAGTTGGAAGAATGGCAGGTCAGTTTGCAAAACCGCGAAGTGCGCCTAAAGAAGAAATAGATGGCGTTGAGTTAGATAGCTATAAGGGTGACATTATAAATGATATGGAATTTACTGAAGATGCGAGAGTTCCCGATCCTGATCGTATGATCAGAGCATACACACAATCAGCTGCTACACTTAATTTATTAAGAGCTTTTGCTAAAGGCGGATTTTCAGATTTAAATAAAGTTCATCAATGGAATATGGGATTTGTAGATGAAAGTTCTCAAGGAAAGAAATTTAGAGAACTAGCAAATAAAATCTCGGACACGCTATCTTTTATGGAAGCTATTGGAATTTCTTCAAGAAACACAAAACGTTTAAGAAGCGTTGACTTCTTTACAAGTCACGAGGCTCTATTACTACCTTATGAAGAATGTCTGACGCGACTTGATAGTACATCAGGTGAGGTTTATGACACATCAGCTCACATGGTTTGGATTGGTGATCGAACCAGACAGCCTGACGGAGCACATGTAGAATTTTGCAGAGGGATTAAAAATCCAATTGGAATTAAATGTGGACCATCGTTAGATCCTGAGGAATTGAAAAAGCTTCTTGATATTCTTAACCCTGAGAATGAGGCTGGAAAAATAACATTAATTTGTCGATTTGGTTCTGAGATTATAAATGAAAAGTTACCAAAGCTTATACAACCGTTTTTAAATTCAGATCACAATTTAGTTTGGTCTTGTGATCCAATGCACGGTAACACCATGAAAGCTAACTCAGGCTTTAAAACAAGACCATTTGAAAGTGTTCTTAAAGAAGTCGAGACATTTTTTGATATTCATCATCAAATGGGAACATATCCAGGTGGAGTACATTTAGAAATGACAGGTCAAAATGTAACTGAATGTATTGGCGGAGCTCAAGCCATTAAGGATGAAGATCTTTCAGCACGATATCATACCCACTGTGACCCAAGGCTAAATGCCAATCAAGCACTTGAACTTGCATTTTTAATATCTGACAAGCTCAGAGAGTCCCAAGAACCACATAATTCAAAGATTACGATTGCTAAGTAATTGCGACTAAACTATTTAGTTGTAAGATCAGTCAAATGACAGAAAAAACCTCCATATTAATTGTTCAGTCAAATCCACAAGTGGGAAATATTGATAAGAACAAACAAATTGTGATTGATCATATTGAAAGCAATAAATCTGATCTCATAATTTTCTCTGAATTGATGCTTACAGGTTATCCGCCAGAAGATTTGGTTTTAAAACCAGCTTTTATGGAAAAAGTTAACAATGCAATTTCAGATATTTTGAATTGTTCTAAAAATAGTAATTCAACAATAATCATAGGCACTCCTTTTTTGGAAGAGAGCAAACTGTTCAATACAGCTCTAGTAATTAAAAAGGGTAAGATCTTACACAAACATCATAAAATGGCTTTGCCAAACTATGGTGTATTTGATGAAAAAAGAATTTTCTCAAATGGAGAGCAAGTCAGCATAATCGAATTTAATGGAATTAAATTGGGTTTATTTATTTGTGAGGACATATGGGTGAACGATACAATTGTTGAGATTGATAAAAATGAAATTGACTTGGCGGTATCATTAAATGCATCCCCATTTGATATAAATAAAATTGAGGAAAGAGAAAAAAAAGCACTTGGTTTTGCAAACTCTATTGATGCTCCTTTAATTTATGTAAATCAAGTTGGAGGTCAAGATGAGATTGTTTTTGACGGATCATCATTCTTATGTGATCAAAAAAAGGTAATTTCTAAATTTAAATACTGCGTTGAAGAGAGCAGGGAATATACATTCAACCTCAATACCAAGACTTTTCATATTGAAGAAGAGGTACCTCTCATTAGTGACAAGCACGATATTGTCTATTCCAATCTCATGCTTGGGCTAAGAGACTATGTTGAAAAAAATAAATTTCCAGGAGTTGTCATTGGTATTTCAGGAGGCATAGATAGTGCATTTAGCGCAGTTGTTGCAACCGATGCACTAGGGCCTGAGAGAGTAAAAGGGATTTTAATGCCATCTCAGTTTACAAGCGAGGAAAGTAATGAGGATGCAAATCAGCTAGGAAAAAAATTAGGTATCGAGTTAATAAGTGTTTCTATAAAAGATATCGTGAATTCATACGATAGCACTCTTTCAAATTTATTCGCGGGTAAAGAAAAAGATATTACTGAAGAAAATATTCAATCAAGAACCAGAGGCGCAATATTGATGGCCTATTCAAACAAGTTTGGCCATATGGTAGTTACTAATGGCAATAAATCAGAAGTCTCAGTTGGATATTCAACTTTATACGGAGATATGTGTGGGGGGTTTTCAGTAGTCAAAGATATTTATAAATCTGATTTATATAAACTTTCCGAATGGAGAAACGAAAATCTTCCATCATTTTCAGCAATTAAAGCAAAGGAAGTTATTCCTAAAAATATTATAACAAAAGAGCCCACTGCTGAACTTAAAGAGGATCAGAAAGATAGTGATTCCCTTCCGCCATATGATGTCTTGGATAAGATTTTGTACTTACTTGTTGAAAAAGAAAGTTCAATTAATGAGATTATTTCGAAAGGTTATGAGCCAAGCTTGGTTACAAAAGTTCAGAATTTGCTTTATAATTCTGAGTATAAAAGACGACAAGCTGCTCCGGGTGTAAAAATTTCAGTGAGAAATTTTGGGTATGACAGACGATACCCAATAACAAATGCATTCAGAGATAAGGAAAAATAGATGACAACGATAACAAGATTTGCGCCTAGTCCAACAGGATTATTGCACTTGGGTAATATCAGAACAGCCCTCATAAATTGGTTGTATGCTAAAAATAGTGGTGGAAAATTTATTCTTCGAATTGATGATACCGATCAAGAGAGGTCAAAAGATGAATACATTTCTCAAATAAAAAATGATTTGGAGTGGCTGGGAATAGACTACGATGAGACTTTTAATCAGTCTTCTAGATTTGAAAGATATAAAGAGCAATTCGAAAAATTAAAATCTGATGGCAGGATATATGCTTGCTATGAAACTCCTGAAGAACTTGAGAGAAAAAGAAAGCTTCAGATGGCTGCCGGTGGAAAGCAAGTGTATGACCGTTCTGCATTAAAATTAACGGAGCAACAAATTAAAGATTATGAGAATGATGGAAGAAAACCTCATTGGCGATTTCTTCTTCAAACAGAACGCATGAAATGGAATGATTTATTAAAGGGTGAAATTGATATTGATTTAACAAGCTTATCAGATCCTGTTTTATTTCGAGAAGATGGTGTTCCACTTTATACATTCAGTTCAGCTGTAGATGATGTTGATTACAACATTACTAATGTAATTAGAGGGGATGATCACACTAGTAATACCGCTGTACAAATTGAAATCATAAATGCATTAGATGAAAATAAAATTTCATTTGCACATCATGCCCTTTTAAAGGCATCTACAGGAGACAAACTATCAAAAAGAGACAATGTAATATCAATCGATAGTTTCAGAAAAGATAATATTGAGCCCATCTCAATTCTTAGCTTACTAGCAACGATTGGAACTTCAAATTCAATTGAGCTAAAGAGTGGGATAAAACAAATCATTGACGAATTTAAACTTGAGACAATCTCAACATCACCAGGACGTATTGAAATTGACGTCCTAAAGGCGCTTAACAAAAAACAAGTCCAAAAATTTGATTATGAGGAAATTCAATCAAGACTTACTGAGATTGATGAAAATGTTGATAAAAAGTTTTGGGACACCATAAAAGGTAATTTGGAAACTGTTGAAGAAATATCTTCTTGGACTGACATTGTATTTAAAAGCAAGCCTGCTGAGTCTGATGATAAAGATTACATAAAATTAGCATTGGAGTTGATGCCAGAGGAACCGTGGGATGATGATACTTGGACCACATGGACGAATGCCATAAAAGAAAAAACAGGACGCAAAGGCAAAGAATTGTTTCTTCCATTGCGAGTCGCATTCACAGGACTGACACATGGTCCAGAAATGAAGCTTCTCATACAACTAATTGGTAGAGACAAAATTGTTGAGAGGATACAGACTTAAATGGACTTATTGCTTTACGATACATTTACTAATTCAAAAAAGAAGTTTGAACCAATTGATTCAAATAATGTACGAATGTACGTTTGTGGGCCAACTGTTTACGATTATGCGCATGTAGGTAATGCTCGACCAGTTATAGTGTTTGATATTTTATTTCGATTACTCCAAAAAATTTATGGCAGTGGAAATGTAACTTATGTAAGAAATATCACTGACGTTGATGATAAAATTATACACGCAGCTAATGATCAAAATGAAGACATTGGAATGCTTACAGAAAAGACAATTAATTATTTTCATGACGATGCGAAATATGTTGGTGCTTTAAAACCTACATTTGAGCCAAGAGCAACCGAACATATACCTGAGATGATTGAGTTGATAGAAAAACTCATATCAAAAGAGTTTGCATATGTAGCGGATGGTAATGTTCTTTTTTCTTCAAATAAATTTAAAGAATACGGAAAACTCTCCGGCAAGAATTTAGATGAAATGGTTGCTGGTTCACGCGTAGGTGTAGAAAGTTATAAAAAAGAAGAGTCTGACTTTGTATTATGGAAACCTTCAAAAGAAGATGAGCCCAGTTGGAAAAGTCCATGGGGAGATGGGAGACCTGGCTGGCACATTGAATGTTCTGCAATGAGTGAAAAACTTTTGGGGGAAAATTTTGATATTCATGGAGGAGGCCAAGATTTAATATTTCCACATCATGAGAATGAAATTGCTCAAAGTGAGTGTGCAAATAATAACAAATTTGCAAATTATTGGGTTCACAATGGTTTTGTGACTGTTGAGGGTAATAAAATGTCAAAGTCTGATGGTAATTTTGTAACTGTAAATGAGTTAAAAGAAAGTTTCCAAGGGGAAGTTATTAGACTTACCATGATATCAACTCACTACAGACAACCTCTGAATTGGACTAAGGATAACCTCAATGAAAGTAAAAAAACTTTAGATAAATGGTACACATTCTTGAGCAATTTTAATGGTGATGAATTAAAAGATGCAAATAATGATAATGAAATTATGGAAACATTATTGGATGATATGAATACACCTAAAGCTATTAGCGTGCTTCATCAAAAATTTAAAGACTGCCAATCAGGGGATAAAGGCTTAGTAAGCAATTTTTTATACTCAGCAAATATGCTTGGACTTTTAAATGAAAAACCATCTGAATGGCTTTCCTGGAAAAAGGAAAATTTAAATATTAATACCACTCAAGTTGAGTTGCTTATTGCTCAAAGAAATGAGGCACGATCAAACAAGAACTTTGATGATGCTGATAGGATCCGAGATGAATTAGACAAAATGGGAGTCATACTTGAAGATCAAGGTGGCGAAACAACTTGGAAAGTTAAGTAAGTGAAAGAAAAGTTATACATATTTGATACGACTCTTAGAGACGGAGCTCAAACTTACGGTGTTGATTTTAATGTTGATGAAAAAAAACTTCTCGCACAAAAATTAGATGAGCTTGGTGTTGACTATATTGAGGGTGGATGGCCAGGCGCAAACTCAACTGATACTAAGTTTTTTAATGAAGATTTAAAATTTAAAAACTCAATGTTTACTGCGTTTGGCATGACTAAAAAATCTGGTCGCAGCGCAGAAAATGATCCTGGTTTGGCTGCAATGATAAATATTAATGCGCCTTCAGCATGTGTTGTTGGAAAATCTTGGGATTTCCATGTTGATCTTGCACTGGGAATTACTAATGAGGAAAATTTAGAAAATATTGGAGAGTCAGTAAAATTTTTAGCAAAAACGAAAAAAGAAGTACATTTCGATGCTGAACATTTTTTTGATGGTTACAAATCTAATCCAAATTATGCAATTGAATGTCTTAAAGCTGCAAAGTCAAATGGTGCAAGGTGGCTTGTTCTTTGTGATACGAATGGAGGAACCCTCCCGCATGAAGTTGAAGATATCGTATCAAAAGTTTCTAAAGAAATTTCAGGAGATCATCTTGGAATTCATGCACATAATGACACAGGTAATGCAGTCGCCAATACTCTTGCTGCTGTAAGATCAGGTGCAAGACAGGTTCAGGGCACGATAAATGGTTTAGGTGAGAGATGTGGAAATGCCAATCTGATTTCACTTTTGCCAACATTTGCTTTTAAAAATGAATTTGAAAACAAATATGACTTATCAATTAATAGAGAACGACTTAATCTTTTAACTGAGCTTTCAAGGCTCCTTGATGAAATCTTAAACAGAGTCCCAAATCGAACAGCACCTTACGTTGGCTCTTCTGCTTTTGCACATAAGGGTGGATTACATGTTTCTGCGGTCAATAAAGATCCAAAGACTTACGAACACATCAATCCTGAACTTGTGGGCAATCAAAGGCAAATTATCATCTCTGAACAATCAGGAAAATCTAATATTTTATCAAAGTTAAAATCAGCAGGAATAGAAGTTAATGAAGACGATAAGACAATTCAAAAAATCTTAGATCGAGTAAAAGAAAGAGAATTTAATGGATACTCTTACGATGGTGCCGATGCTTCTTTTGAAATTCTTGTTAATAAAGTACTTGGCAAAATGCCAGAGTATTTTGAAGTAATTAGTTTTAATGTGAATGTACAAAATTCAGGTGAAGAGGGGCAGACCATGTCAGAAGCCTCTGTGAAATTAAAAATTGATAATGATGAAATTATTGGTACCGGTAAAGGAGTTGGTCCAGTCAATGCATTGGATAATGCTCTTCGAAATAATTTTAAGACGAGCCGTTATGCAGAGTACATAAACGATTTATCATTAATTGATTATAAGGTTCGAATTCTCAATACGGGTACCGATGCGATAACTAGAGTTTCAATTGAAAGTTCTGATGCAAATAAGAAAAGTTGGTACACGATAGGTGTTTCAGAAAATATTATTGAAGCATCTTTTAGAGCACTTATTGATAGTGTTGAATTTAAATTAATGAAAGAACAAGTAAAAGTTTAAATTCAAATGAATTTTGATAAAATTTCGATTATTCTTGTTGATACTCAATTACCTGAAAATGTTGGTCTTGTTGCTCGCTCTATGTATAATTTTGGTTTCACTAATTTAAAACTGGTATCACCTAAACTCGAATGGCCATCAGAAAAAGCACTTGCTGTAGCTGTAGATGCTAAGAACATAGTTGAAAATATCAAAGTATATAGCTCTCTTCGAGAGGCATTGAGTGACTCCAATTATTCAATTGGCTATACAGCACGTTTAAGAGATATGAGTAAACAATTTAGTGACAATTCTAAGATTATCAGTGAAATAAAAGAACAAAAAATTAATGATGGTATCGGTGTTGTTTTTGGTGGCGAAGCTTCAGGACTTACAAACGACCATTTGTCACTTATAACAAAATGTGTGACTATTGATACGCATGAAAATTTTTCATCTCTTAATTTATCTCATGCAGTCAATGTATTTTGTTATTCATTATTTTCCCAAGTATTTAAAACGGAGCAGTTAGTTGATAAGAATTCTGAGCCTCATGGAAGTCAGAATGATCTGATGTATTTTTTTGATCATTTAGAAGAAGAGCTTGAATCTAGAGGTTTTTTTCAACCTGAAGAAAAAATGCCAAAAATGAAGCAAAACCTAAGAAATATCTTTCATCGTGCTGATCTCAGTGAACGTGAGATAGCAACACTTAGAGGGGTTGTGACAGTGCTTACAGAATATAGAAAAACCAAGGAAATTTAGCTTTCAGGTTTGACATTGGCGAGGAAACCAGTATAAACCACGGATCATCAAATATGACAAAAAGAGTTGCACAAAAACATAAAATAGACAGACGTCTGAGTGTTAATCTATGGGGCAGACCAAAAAGCCCATTCAACCTAAGAAAGTACAGACCCGGACAGCATGGACAAAAGCATACAGGTAAATTGTCTGATTATGGTGTTCAGTTAAATGCTAAACAAAAGCTAAAAGGTTATTATGGAAACCTCAACGAAAGACAATTCCGTAATTGTTATAAAGAGGCTATTAGACAAAAAGGTGACTCAGGTGAAAACTTAATTGCTATTTTAGAACGCAGACTTGATACTATTGTTTATCGATCAAAGTTTGTACCAACTGTATTTGCTGCTAGACAATTTATTAATCATGGGCATGTCAAAGTTAATGGAAAAAGAGTTAATATTGCAAGCTGTCTTCTTAAAGAAGGTGATGTTGTCGAAGTCAAAGATAAATCTAAAGAGATGGCATTAGTAGTTGAGTCAATGAAAAGCCAGGAAAGAGACATCCCAGGATACATTACAGTTGATGAAAAAAAATGTTCTTCAACTTTTGTAAGGACACCTCAGTTTGCTGAAGTTCCATATGCAACTCAAATGGATCCGAAACTAGTTATCGAGTATTATTCTCGATAATATTAAAATGAGTGCATCGCACTGGTTTTCCAAATCTTATACTGAAGCTAAGAAACGATTTCACGAATCTGTTAATCAACTAGAGTCATTGGGTCATCAAGTTCAACGTGATAGCTTATCATTAGATTTAGTAGGTCCTGATGGAGAGGATCTCACAATAGATATCGCAGTTCTTGGATCTTTAACAAGTAATAAATTATTGTTATATACCTCTGGTATACACGGCGTTGAGGGTTTTGCCGGTTCAGCTATACAACTTTCAGTCATTAATATGTTAAAAAATCAAAAGCTAATTGAGGATTATTGCATAATCTTCGTACATATCATTAATCCTTTTGGCATGGCTTGGCATCGAAGAGTCAATGAAAACAATGTAGATATGAATAGAAATTTTATTAACACGCATAGCGGTGAGCCTGATGGCTACAAAAAAATAGATAAATATTTGAATCCAAACACAATACCAAAAAAATTTGAATTATCCTTTTATATAGATGGAATAAAATTAATTTTGAAATATGGTTTCACTAATTTCAAGCAATGGTTTGCTCAAGGTCAGTACACAAGGCCATCCAGCCTGCAGTATGGAGGTGATAAACTCCAAAAAGGTCCTAAATTATTAATTGATTGGTTAAGAAATAACTTAAAAGAAAATCAAATGATATTTGGTATCGATTTACACACTGGTCTTGGTAAATCTGGTTACGATACTATTTTAATTTCAGACCAAATTGGTGAAGCTGATTATGAATTGCTGCAAAATTTATATGGAAGTCATATAGCACCGTTGGATCCAAATAAGGGGGTGGGCTATCACGTAACAGGCGACATTCACTCTGGAATTTCAGCTGAATTTCCATCTATTAAGTGGCTTACAATTACACAAGAATTTGGAACTTATGGACCTGTAACAGTTTTTAAAAATTTAAGAGCTGAAAATAGATGGACACAAAATAATAAACTCAATGATCCTTTGGATATTATGAAACATTGGAGTAGAAATAATTTATTACGTACATTTAATCCAGACAATAGGAAATGGCATGAAAGTTTAATTGTGCGAGGAAAGATTGTATTTAACAGAGCAGTCGAATATCTTATTTCAATAGACTAATCGTGCGCAATTCCTTTTGTATCAAAAACTGATGCTAACTCTCCACTTTTATGCATGTCTAAAATAATATCGCATCCTCCTATAAACTCTCCCTTAATATAAAGTTGTGGAATTGTAGGCCAGTTAGTGAAATCTTTGATGCCTTGTCTTAGTTCGTCACTTTCCAAAATATTTACATCTTTATAATTTACGTTCATAAAAGAAAGAGTATTTACAACAGCATTCGAAAAACCGCATTGAGGCTGGTCCTTTGTCCCTTTCATAAAGAGAACTACATCGTTTTGATCAACAATGTTTTTTATTTCATCTTGCACAGTATCAGTCATGATTGAAGAATTAACTGCTTTTTATAATTATTCAATAATAATTTTGAGCCCTTTAGGTCAAAATTCATTGAACCATTTTGTATGGTGGTCAATTAAGCTTGATAATTCAACCTCTCCAATTGAATTGATTGAGATAGATGTTCCTCCAATTTCTCCAATTCTTTCTATTTTGACAGCACTCTTGCTTGCGTCAACTTCTAGTTGTTCAAGTTTATTTTGTGAGACCTCAACCAGGTACCTAGCTTGATCCTCTCCAAAAAAGAATCCGTGAAGAAAATCTTTTGTTATATCAATTTTTATACCTTGCTTACCTGAGATGCACATTTCAGCAATTGCAACAAGAACACCACCTTCACTAACATCATGAACAGATTTTAGTAATTTCTTAGCGACGCAATCTAAAATGAATTTTCCATTTTTTAATTCATCATCCAAATTAATTGACGGGGTACCGCCGTCTTCTCTACTTTGTATGATTGAGAGATAATGACTATTGCCTAAATGATTGTTGCTTTCCCCAATGAGGCATAAAACATTACCCTCATTTTTAAGATCTATTGTCATTGTATTAGATAAATCTCTAATTAGTCCAACTCCACCAATAGCGGGAGTAGGATAAATCCCTTCACCGTTAGTTTCATTATAGAGTGATACATTTCCTGAAATGACAGGGTAATTAAGCTTACTGCAAGCCTCTCCCATGCCACGAATGCATTCTACAAATTGTCCCATGATTTCTGGCTTTTCAGGATTTCCAAAATTCATACAATCTGTAATTGCAATTGGCTCAGCTCCGGATGCAACAATATTACGCCAAGTTTCAACAACCGCATGCTTTCCTCCTTCATAGGAATTGTGTCTGCAGTAGGTGGGTGAACAGTCTGTACTGATCGCTATTCCTTTGTTGGTTCCATGCACTCTGACAACAGCTGCATCAGAACCAGGTCGTACAACTGTATCTGCCATAACCATGTGATCATATTGTTCCCATATCCATTGTCTGCTGCATAAATTTGGATGACTGATCATTTTTAATAAATCGCTTAAGATATCTTTATCTTCAAAATCCTTACTTTCGAAACTAATTAGGGGAGAAGGGTCATTGACAATATAATCTCGCTGATACTCTGGCGCATCCTCTACCAAAATATTAATTGGTATACTTGCCTGCTCTTCACCATCCATATGCAATATTAATTTTTTTGTATCTGTAACTTCACCAATCACTTCAAATTCAAGATCCCATTTTTTAAAAATGCTTCGGGCGAGCTCCTCTTTTTTGGGCTGAATAACCATTAGCATTCTTTCCTGACTCTCTGATAGCATGAGCTCGTAGGCAGTCATGTTAGCCGCTCGCATAGGAACCTTAGATAAATTTATATCAATCCCTACATTTCCTTTGGATGCCATCTCAATTGATGATGAAGTTAAACCTGCAGCTCCCATATCTTGAATTGCTATAATTGCATCCTCTTTCATGAGTTCTAGACAAGCCTCAAGTAATAGTTTTTCAGTAAAAGGATCACCAACTTGAACAGTGGGTTTTTTTTCTTCAGAGTCATCATCAAATTCAGCTGATGCCATTGTTGCACCATGAATACCATCTCTACCTGTTTTTGAACCAACATACACTACTGGATTTCCTATTCCTGCAGCCGCTGAATAGAAAATTTTATCTTTTTTTGCGATACCAACTGTCATAGCATTAACCAATATATTGCCGTTATACGATGGATGAAAATTTACTTCACCTCCAACAGTTGGAATTCCAATACAATTTCCGTAACCACCAATACCACCGACGACACCTGAGACTAAATGCTTTGTTTTTGGATGATTGGGATCTCCAAATCGAAGTGCATTCATGTTTGCTACAGGTCTTGCGCCCATAGTAAATACATCTCTCAAAATACCCCCTACACCAGTTGCAGCTCCTTGGTAAGGCTCTAGAAATGAAGGATGATTATGACTTTCCATTTTGAAAACCGCAACATCTCCATCATCGATATCAATCACACCAGCGTTTTCACCTGGTCCTTGGATAACTCGTTTCCCTGAGGTTGGTAATTTTTTTAGCCAATATTTAGACGATTTATAGGAGCAATGTTCATTCCACATTGCACTAAATATTCCAAGTTCAGTAAGATTGGGTTCACGCCCAAGTCCCTCAACAATTTTTTCAAACTCGTCAAGTTTAAGACCGTGACTTTCTACAAGTGATTTTTCTGTATCAAAATGCCAATTGGATGAAGTCATTAACTTAGAAGACTTTCAAAAATATTTCTTCCATCATCACACCCATGAATGCTTTCAGCTGCTCTTTCGGGGTGGGGCATCATACCTAGTACATTTTTGCTTTTGTTGAACACCCCGGCAATATTATTTATTGATCCATTTGGATTTGAATAGGCATTAATATCTCCATTTTCGTCACAGTATTGGAAGGCAATTTGATCGTTATCTTCTATTTCTTTTATCTGATTACTGTTAGCAAAATAATTTCCTTCGTTGTGAGCTATTGGCATTTTCGAAATAGTAGATTTATTAGTAAATATGGTTTTTGTATTTGCTGGTTTAATTATTATGTCGCGACATATAAAACTTAAACTACTATTTCTCATTAGTGCACCTTGAAGAAGACCACTTTCAATAAGAATTTGAAATCCATTACAAATTCCCATTACCGGCACACCTTTATTTGCATTTTCAATCACACTTTTCATGATAGGTGACGTTGATGCCATCGCGCCACATCGTAAATAATCACCGTAAGAAAATCCACCAGGAACAACAATCAAATCTGATTGATTTATTGTCGTGTCTTTATGCCAAACCATTTCAGGCGAAGAGCCAATAATATTTTGAATTGCAACAGCTACATCTCTGTCGCAGTTCGAACCTGGGAAAACAATTACATGTGTCTTCATTTAATTTTCAATTTCTACTGAGTAGTCTTCAATAACTAAGTTAGCCAATAGTTTTTCACACATATCATTACACTGCTTCTCAGCTTCCTCTTTACTGTTACTGTTGATTTCAAGTTCTATGAATTTCCCCTGTCTGACATCATTAACGTTGTCGAATCCAAGGGATTTCAGTGAATTTGCAATAACTGAGCCTTGAGGATCAAGTACATCTTTTTTTAATGTGATATGAATTTTGGCTAGCATTAGACTTTAATGCACGATTCCTAATCTTGAGGCAACCTCCTCATATGCACTTAATAAACTGCCGAGGTTTCTTCTGAACACATCCTTATCAAGTTTCTTATTAGTTTTTTTATCCCATAATCGACAAGAATCAGGACTTATTTCATCAGCTAATACAATTTTTTTGGGGTTCGATGAGAGTCTACCGAATTCAATTTTGAAATCTACAAGTATGATATTCTTTTTAAAAAAAAGATTTCTTAAGTGCTTATTAATTTGAAGAGACATTTTATCTATTTTTTTCAGCTCAGAGTTTGTTGCCCAGCCAAAAGTGATAAGGTGGTCTCTTGAAATCATTGGGTCATCCAAACTGTCTTCTTTGTAATAATATTCTAATAAAGGTTTTTTAAGCTTTAATCCTTCTTTAATACCTAATTTTTTCGCAATAGAACCAGCTGTAATATTTCTTACAACAAATTCAACCGGAATAATTTCACATTTTTTTATAAGTTGCTCACGGTCATTCAGCTTTTCTTCAAAATGTGTTGGGATGCGTTTTGACTTAAGATACTGCATTATGTGTGCAGAAATATGATTGTTAAGTACGCCTTTGCCTTTAAAAATTTTATGTTTCTTTTTATTATAGGCTGTAGCATCGTCTTTAAAAATTTGAATGAGTGTGTTTTTTTTAGGCCCTTTAATAATTTTTTTAGCCTTACCTTCATATAAAGTTTTAGATGATCTCATTGCAGGTAATAAAAATATTTGTTAAGATAAGTGCTTAAATTAAATTAAATTCATTCAAAAGTACAAAAAATCATGAAAAAACTTGATGAGAGAAAAAAAGGTTTCGAGGGTAAGTTTGCTCGTGACCAGGAACTAGAGTTTAAAATATTAGCCCGTAGAAATAAGTATTTAGGTGTTTGGGCAGCTGAAAAATTAGGCATATCAGGCCCGGCTGTTGAAGAATATTTTGCAGAGGTTGTAAAATCAGATCTTGAAGAAGACGGGGATATGGATGTTTTCAGAAAGGTTAGAAAGGATTTTGACGATAAAGGTATTTCAATTTCAGACGACGAATTAAGACAAAGTATGGATCAATTTTTACTTCAAGCAAAAGAAGAAATTATTGGTAAAGACAACATATAAGAGTTTTTTATGAAGTATCAGTTTGCCCAAAAAAAGAAAAAGTCGGTAAAAAAGAAAGTAACCAAAAAAAAGAAGCAAGTTACTAAAAAGAGGATTATTAAGAAATCAACAAAGAAAAAATCAGTTAGTAAAAAGAAAGCTTCTTTAGTGGATATGATTGATCGTTCTAATTATGTCGTATTTTACTATGCAGGTGCTTATGCGCTGATTTTTGGTTTATTTGCAGTCGCAATTTACTATTCAAACTAAATTACTTAAAAACTTTTTTGAAAATATAGTCAGTTCTGCGAGCGGCATGTTTTAAATCTAAAATTTTTGATATTTCTTTTTTGCTTAGGTATTTTTTTAATTCTTCATCTTTGTTAAGTATTACCTCAAAATCTGTATTCGTTTTCCATACTTCCATTGCATTACGTTGAACTATCTTGTATGCATTTTCTCGCGATAAACCTTTTTGTGTCATTGCTAGCATTAAACCTTCTGACATTGGCAATTTTTTTAATCTATCTAAATTAGTTTTCATATTTTTTGGATATACAACAAGATTTGATATCACATTATTTATTCGTGAAAGTGCAAAGTCGATTATAATATTTGCATCTGGCGCCATTATTCTCTCTACACTTGAATGTGATATGTCTCTTTCATGCCAAAGAGTAATATTTTCTAAAGCAGGAACCGTATAACCTCTAATCAGTCTTGCCAGTCCAGTTAAATTTTCAGTCAGAACCGGGTTTCTTTTATGAGGCATTGCTGATGACCCTTTTTGTCCTTTTGAAAAAAATTCTTCAACTTCTAGAACTTCAGTTCTTTGCAAATGTCTTATCTCGGTAGCTAAACGTTCAATCGAACTTGCAATTACCGCAAGAGTATTAAAATATACTGCGTGACGATCCCTTGGAATAACTTGAGTTGAAATCGTTTCTGCTTTCATGCCTAACTTTTTTGCGACGTGCTGTTCAACACGTGGATCAATATTTGCATAATTGCCAACTGCACCTGAAATCGCACATATATTTATTTCTTCGATTGCTTTTAAAAAACGCTTATGGTTCCTTTGAAATTCTGCATAAAAAGATGCCATTTTAATTCCAAAGGTTGTGGGTTCGGCATGAATCCCATGACTTCTTCCAATGCAAGGAGTGTTCTTATGTTTTATTGCAATCTTTTTTAATGATTTTAGCAAATTTAATAGTTCCTTATCAATAATGACCGAGGACTGTTTTAGTTGAACATTAAAGGCTGTATCTAAAATATCTGAAGAAGTTAGCCCTTGGTGAAGAAATCTTGCAGGTGGACCCGCGTATTCAGAAATTGTTGTTAAAAAAGCAATTACATCGTGTTTCACTTTTTTTTCAATTTGATCAATTCTCTTTTCATTAATCTTTGCTTTTGATCTAATTTTTTTACTTGTTCCCTTGGGAACAGTTCCTAATTTCTCCATGGCTTCGCAAGCATAGAGTTCAATATCAAGCCATATTTTAAATTTAGAGTTAGAGCTCCAAACGTCAGTCATCTCGGCTCTAGAATAACGAGGGATCATATAAGTATGTTTTTAATCTTTAATTTACGGTTTATCAAGCCCAGCAGGTGATTTTGTAAAAATTTCTACACCATCGTTGGTAATGCCAATGCTATGCTCAAATTGTGCTGACAAACTTTTATCTTTTGTAACAGCCGTCCAACCATCGCCTAACATTCTAACATCATATTTTCCAAAATTTATCATCGGCTCCACTGTAAAAAACATTCCTGGTTCAATTTTATCACCTTTACCTTTATCCCCGTAGTGAAGAATGTTTGGAAACTCATGAAAAACTTTTCCTAGGCCATGACCACAAAAATCACGAACAATACTGTAGTTTTGTTTTTCAGCATATGTTTGAATGGCATTGCCAATATCACCTAATGTAGCATCAGGTTGAGCAGCATTTATGCCTTCATGCATTGCATGAAAAGTGCAATCAATTAATTTTTGTGCTTTAGCATTTATTTTTCCAACAGGAAACATGCGGCTTGTATCGCCATGCCAACCATCAACAATTACGGTTACATCGATATTCACAATATCTCCATTTTCTAAAATTCTTGATGAAGGAATTCCATGACATATTACGTGATTAATTGAAGTACAAACTGATTTAGGATAACCCTTATAAAATAAAGGGGCAATAAGGCCTCCATGACGAACTATATAATCAAATGCAATATTATCTAATTCTTCAGTGGAAACACCAGGTTTTACTTTTTCAACAAGAAGATCCAACGTAGATGCTGCAAGATTTCCTGCTTTACGCATCCCCTCAAAATCATCTGAGCTATGAATTGTGTTATTCAACTTAGTATCTTAATTTTTTTATTTACACTTATACCATTTCTATCAAAAGAACAGTCATAACATATAGGCTCAACACCCATTTTTTTAACTTTCTTAAAAGTATCTGCATATTTAGTATCAATATCTGCAGCAATCCTAAACTTACTGCAATCATCTCTTTGGACTAAGAAAAGCATTACAGATCTAACAGACTCTGTTGGTAGAGTGGAAAGCTCATTTAAATGCTTTAGTCCTCTTTCAGTGACTGCATCAGGAAATTCTGCAATTGATTTATCTCTCGATAAAGTAACATTTTTAACTTCTACATATATATCTTCATTTTTTTTGTGAACTAAGAAGTCAATTCTAGAATTTTGTCCGTACTTAACTTCTCTTTTGAATGATACAATTTTTCCTAGCTCTGAAATTTTACCTTTGCTTATTGCTTCTTCAACAATTCGATTAGCTCGATGAGTATTTACTCCAACCATAGCCCCGTTTGATTGAATTGCCTCTAAAGTAAATTTTAGTTTTCGGTTTGGGTCATCTGCTTCTGTTAAATAGACTAAATTATCTTTTTTGAGCAGCCCCATCATTGAGCCTGTATTAGGACAATGAGCTGTGACAATTTTTTTACTATCAAGTTGAACATCTACAAAAAATCTCTTATATCTCTTTATGAATTTACCAGTGAGGAAATTTTTAGAATTTTTTGACATAAGATTATGAAAGCATCATTAATTATTATAGGTAATGAAATTTTATCAGGCCGTACACAAGATAAGAATCTATCATATCTTGCAAATTGGTTGAACGAAATAGGTATTCAATTAACAGAAGTCAGGGTAATTCGTGACGAAGAGGATGTAATTGTTGAGACAGTTAACCATTTAAGAAAAACTTATGACTACGTGTTCACCACTGGTGGAATTGGACCAACGCACGACGACATCACTTCAGAGTCAATAGCTAAAGCATTTTCTGTTGATTTGGAAATAAATCAGGGAGCGCTCTCAATACTAAAAGAGTATTATAAAGATGGAGAGCTCACAGAAGCTCGAATGAAGATGACAAAAATGCCTATTGGCTCAGAGCTCATTGAAAATCCAGTCAGCAGAGCGCCAGGATTTAAAATGGACAATGTATTTGTTTTGGCGGGTATACCAGGAATTATGCAAGGCATGTTGGAAGGAGCTCGTCAATTCCTTAAGAAAGGAGATGTGGTAAAATCTAAATCAGTCGATATTTTTACACCTGAAAGTAACGTTGCTGAGATACTCACTAACCTTCAAGCAAAATATAGTTCTGTGGAAATAGGTAGTTATCCATTTAGCAAGGAAAATAGATTTGGAACATCAATTGTTATGCGTGCTACAAGCGACGATCAGCTGTCAAAATGTGATGCAGAATTAAAGGAATTAGTTAAAAATTATGATACAAAGTATTAGTAATTTTTATCCACAAAACCCTAAATAATTGATTTAATTGATTATTATTATTTTTTTAATATTTACTTAAGAAGGATTCTCAATAATAATTGCCTAATTTTATAAAATTAAGGGGAAAATAAACATGAAAGTATTAATGCTAAATCCCGGAGATCACGTTGCGATTTCGTTTTGGTTGATCTCTATGGCCATGGTTGCAGCTACTGCTTTCTTCTTTCTTGAAAGAGATCGTGTAGCAGCTAAATGGAAAACGTCCCTTACAGTAGCTGGTTTGGTTACTGGTATTGCGGCGTGGCACTACTTCTACATGAGAGGCGTATGGGTTGCTACTGGTGACTCACCAACAGTCCTTCGTTACATTGACTGGTTGATTACTGTGCCTCTACAAATTGTAGAATTCTATGTAATTCTTGCAGCGATGACGGCTGTTGCTTCAAGCCTTTTCTGGAGACTATTAATTGCATCAATTATTATGCTTGTCTTCGGTTACATGGGTGAAACTGGAGCGATGAATGTAACTCTAGCCTTCGTAATAGGTATGGCTGGATGGTTATATATCATCTACGAGGTTTTTGCAGGTGAAGCAAGCAAGGCAAGTGCTGGTAGTGGAAACGCTGCTGGTCAGACTGCATTTAACGCATTGAGATTAATTGTTACAGTAGGATGGGCAATTTATCCAATTGGTTATGCTGTGGGTTATTTCGGTGGCGGCGTAGACGCTGGTTCATTGAACTTAATCTATAACCTTGCAGACTTTGTTAATAAAATTGCATTTGGTATGGCTATTTATGTAGCTGCAGTATCAGACAGCAACTAATTAACTGCGAAATAAATAATAAAGAAGGGGCCCTCGGGCCCCTTTTTTTTATCCATTGTTAAAGTTCTGGAACTTAATTACACATAGAGTTATAAATTGTTGTATTGGCCTCATGGCGGAATTGGTAGACGCAAAGGACTTAAAATCCTTTGGGATTTATTCCCGTCCCGGTTCGAGTCCGGGTGAGGCCACCAAATGTTTAGATAATTTTTATCAGTGCTATTACGTATATTTTGGATATAATCATATTTTATGAGAAATTTTAAAACCCATATTTGCTCAATCTTTGTTATCTTTTTGTTTATAGGTATTTCAAGTGCCTCTAATTTAGAAAATAGAGTTACTTCATATTTTAATGGTCTAGCTAATAGCTTAGGTACAAGTGTCTCTTCATTACTAGAAGAAAATAGTAGAGTGAAGTATCTTGATTTAAATTTGGGTGTACAGGAACATTTTAAGCCAACAATCTCACTTACTAATGTAAACATGATTTCTGAGTATGGTAATAGCGCAATATTTAATCAGAACTCTCTAAACCTTCATAACAATGACCAAACAATTAACCTGGGGATTGGACATAGAACTCGCCTCAATGATGAAAAAGTTATATTTGGATTAAATTTATTTTTTGATTATGCATTTGATGACTCACATCAGAGAAATGGAGCAGGCCTTGAGGTAATAAGTAGTGTTTTTGATTTGAGATCTAATATTTATGATGCCACATCAGGTATCGAAACAGTTTCTACAGGTAAAGATGAAGAGGCAATGGACGGATGGGATATGCGACTTGATTATCATTTACCTATTAAAGCAAACGCGAGATTATTTGCAGGATTATTTGAATTTGAAAATGGAGCTGGTTCCTATGAATTAGAAGGAGAGAAGTACGGTCTTAATCTAATTGGTAACAACCTCGATTTAGAAATTGGATATATCGATGACAATAAAACAGGTGATGGCACATTTGCAAATATAAGCTATGTTGTGCCTCTAAGTGGTAATAGTTCTTTTAAAAATAACTCCTCTAACTATTTTGAGTATACATCCGTTGCTGAAAGATTGTATGAACCAGTTAAACGTGAAAATAAGATTAGAGTTGTCTCTACAACACTAAATGTTAAAGCAAGTGGGTTTTAAATAATGAAATTCAAAGTAATAATCAAAATATATACTTTTTTATTTTTAATTTTTGCTCCTATGTCGAGCTTATTTGCTGACAGCCATGTTAATAGTTGTACTATTACAAATGGAGTATTTTCAGCTGCTGAAGTAATAGGTGATGGAGGTGGAGAGTATTGTGCAAGTGCTCCAGAGTCTTATGAAGTTGTTGTGTATGCAATGTATCTTTGCACGGCAGCTCCAACTGCACCCACAACATCTTCTTCGATGGGATTAGATAATTGCTTTAAAAATTGGGAGTCTTCTTCTGGTGCAACACTAGCCATTCAACAAAATCAGACAATAGATGTTCCAGGCACTATGTCCAGGCCACCAAATGGAACCTATACTCATGGTGTAATGTTAATTGATAATACATTTGGAATTACTATGGCTATGCAGTTTGATGGGACTGTTGGAGGACAAGATGGTACTTCAGGAGTTTACTGTGCTTCAGTAGCTGGTAGTGGAACAATGGGATCTTCAGGAACAATACCTACTGCTAGTTCAACTTGTGGATCTTCAGCGATTACCCCAGGAAAATTTGTTGAAACCCTTACAAGTTTTGACAGCGAGTCTTTTCTTGGTGGTGTTACAGCAGATAATTTAAATGGCACTTCCGCATCAATAAGTGGTTACTTGGTTGATACAGATGGAAACTTAGCCGTAAACGATGCTGATGTAGACAAATTAACAGGATCTCTAGTCTTTGCAGATGCAGTTAATTTTACAGAGGCTACAACAACTTTGACAATGTCATTCAATGTTGGTGAGGGAATGTCGCTTTACGACGACGGTTCAAACCAGATAACTTTTGGTAGTGGACCTTTTCAAGCAATTATAACAACTGATTAGTTTTAAAATTTAAATTGCTCGTTTAAAATTCTTTCATCAAATGAATGATCCTCATCGAATAGAAGTTCTACAACTTGATCTTTACTTTGATGTACTTCAACAGAACTGATATCTCTAAACTCGGCACTATCAGCTACGGCACTTACGGGTCTTTTCTTGCTTTCAATAATTTCAAATTTTACATTTGACTCATTATTTAATATCGCGCCTTTCCATCTTCTAGGTCGAAAAGCACTTATGGGAGTTAATGCAAGAACATCTGCATTTATTGGCAGAATTGGACCGTGAGCAGATAAATTGTAAGCTGTACTTCCAGATGGCGTTGAAATTAATACACCATCACAAATAAGCTCATCTATCCTAACTTTTCCATCAACTGAAATTTTTATTTTTGATGCCTGATGTGTTTCTCTAAGTAATGATACTTCATTAACAGCAATTGCTTCATGAACGGAGCCATCGACACCAACGGCTTTCATTATCAACGGAGATATTTTAATTGATTGCGATTGATTAATTCTATTTATCAAATCATTTTCATTTGAAGAGTTCATCAAAAATCCAACACTACCATAATTTAAACCAAATATTGGCAAGTGCTTATCCATGTGAGATTTTATAGCTTCAAGCATAAAACCATCGCCACCTAAGACCACTATTACATCAGCTTTATCAAAGTCATTTCTGCCAAATTTGTCTTCTAAAATCTTTTTCTGAGAACTTGCCTCATCACTACTAGAAGCCAAAAAAACTGGTTTATTCAAATTCATGGTTTTTTACCTACAAAAAAGTATTCCTTTATCCTAAAATCCCTTTTAATTGAACATAATTAATTAATTATTCTTATCTTATGTCTTTAGATGGGTATTTACTCTCAATAGATCAAGGCACAACCAGTTCACGGGCCTTAATTTTAGATATTCAAGGAAATATTATTAGTCAAAAAAACTTCGAATTTAAACAGTATTTCCCGAATGATGGCTGGGTTGAGCATGATCCAATAGAAATTTTAAAGACAACACAAGACGCTATTAAATTTGTGATTGGAGAAACTAACATAAGCCCAAAAGATATTAATATTGCAGGTATTACAAACCAAAGAGAGACAGTCGTTGCATGGAATAAAGTAACTGGAAAGCCGGTCTACAACGCTATTGTGTGGCAGGACAGACGAACAGAAAACCTTTGTGAGACATTAAGAGAAAATAATTTAACAAAACTAATTCAATCAAAGACTGGTCTCATAATTGATCCTTACTTTTCAGCAACAAAAATTAAATGGATTATTGAAAATATTGAAGAAGCAAAAAAATCAATTCGTGAAAATAATTTATTAGTTGGAACTATTGATTCTTGGCTCATTTGGAATTTTACAAAAGGTGAATGTCATTATACTGATGTTACAAATGCATCAAGAACAATGCTTTATAATATAAATGAAGATTGTTGGGATGATGAATTATTAAATATTTTTAATATTAATAAAAATATTTTGCCTGATGTAAAAAATTGTGCTGATGATTTTGGAGCAATAGATTCTAGTTTCTTTGGAGAAAAAATTTCAATAGGCGGCGTAGCCGGTGACCAACAGGCAGCTACTATTGGACAGGCTTGTTTCAAGGAAGGAATGGTTAAATCAACTTATGGTACAGGTTGTTTTTTATTAATGAATACTGGAAATAAATTTATAGAATCAGAGTCCAAATTATTGTCCACAAAAGCTTATAATATATTTGATAAAAAAGATTTTGCTTTAGAGGGTAGTATCTTCAATGCGGGTACTGTTGTTCAATGGATGCGTGATGAAATGAATTTCATTAACGATGCAAGCAAGGTTGAAGAGCTCGCAAATAAAAGTACTAACGAAATACAATTTATTCCTGCTTTTACTGGTTTGGGTGCTCCTTATTGGAATTCTGATGTTAGGGGTCAAATTACAGGTATTACTCGAGATACTTCAAAGGCTGATATTGCCATGGCTGCATTAAAATCAATATGTTATCAAACAAGAGATCTTCTTGAGTGCCTGCTTAACGATACAGAACTAAAGAGAAACGATTTTACTATTCGTGTTGATGGAGGCATGTCTAACAATAATCTTATGATGCAATTATTATCGGATATCACCCAAGTAAGAATTGAAAGGCCTTTGAATCAAGAATCGACTGCTATGGGTGCAGCTTACTTAGCTGGAATGAAATCTGGTGTATACAAAGATGTTGCAGAGGTCGAGAAATTGTGGAAAACTGATCGCAAATTTGAGCCTGCTATTTCGTTGGACGAGGCAGATCAACAATATTATAGATGGTTAAAAACTGTAAAAGGACTTATGAATAATGGTTGATGTAAAAAATAATGTTTCAAAAGAAGAATGGGAAACAAGACAAGACTTGGCTGCATTCTATCGGACAATTCCATATTTTGGTTGGGATGATTTAATATTTACACATATATCGGCTAAAGTTCCTGGGACTGATGATGAATTCCTAATTAACCCTTATGGTTTTTTATTTGATGAAATAACTGCTTCAAACTTGGTGAAAGTTAACTTAAAGGGAAAAATACTTAGTGACACAAATAACTTTATAAATCCTGCAGGTTTTACCATTCATAGCGCAATACATGAGAAAAGAGAGGATGCACATTGTATTGTTCATCTTCACTCAAATGATGGTGTAGCAGTTGCATCACTGAAAGATGGTTTATTGCCTTTATCACAAACTGGGATGTTAGTTAGAAGTCAAATCGCATACCACGATTATGAAGGAGTTGCTCTTTTTGAAGAAGAAAAAGAAAGATTGGTAAAGGATCTTGGTGAAGCACGTTTAATGATACTTAGAAATCATGGAACATTAGCTTTAGGTAAAAATGTTGCAGAAGCATTTACAAATATATATTTCTTAGAGAAAGCATGCTCTTATCAAGTGAGAGCTCTTTCTGGAAATCTTGAATTGAACTATCCCTCAGAGGAATCAATTGAAACAACAAGACAACAAGGTGAGGGAAGAGAAATGGCTGCGGCTTTGCTATGGCCTGCAGTAAAAAGAAAGATGGAGCGACTAGACTCATCTTTTCTTAGTTAATCATAATAAATAAGGAGATATAGATGAAAGTATTGTGTATTTTATACGATGATCCAAAAGCCGGAATGCCGTCAAGTTATCCTGTGGAAACTTTGCCAAAAATTGAAAAGTATCCAGATGGACAAACATTGCCAACACCAAAAGGGATAGATTTTAATCCAGGTGAATTGCTTGGATGTGTCTCTGGTGAACTAGGTTTAAGAAAATTTCTTGAGGACGCTGGCCATACGTTGGTAGTTACAAATGATAAAGATGCACCTGGATGTGTAGCGGAAAAAGAATTAGTTGACGCTGATGTGGTAATTTCTCAACCTTTCTTTCCATTTTATTTAACAAAAGAACGTATTGCTATGGCTAAAAACTTAAAAATGGCAATAACAGCTGGTATTGGTTCAGACCATGTTGATTTACAAGCAGCTATGGACAATAAAATTGATGTAATGGAAGTTACCTTCTGTAATTCAAGATCTGTGGCAGAGCATATTGTGATGATGATTTTATCCCTGGTAAGAGATTATCATAATCAATACCGAATTATAAATGAAGGTGGTTGGAATATTGCGGATGCAGTACAAAGATCATACGACCTTGAAGGTATGCATGTAGGGACTGTTGCAGCTGGAAGGATAGGTTTAGATGCATTGAGAAAACTCAAACATTTTGATGTTCACATGCATTATTTTGACAGACACAGATTGCCAGAATCAGTAGAAGAAGAATTGAATTTGACTTTTCATGATTCTGTTGAATCAATGGTTGCAGTGTGTGACGTTGTAACTATTAATTGTCCACTTCACCCTGAAACTGAAAATCTCTTTGACGATGAAATGATCGGAAAAATGAAAAAGGGAGCATATATTGTAAATACTGCACGTGGTAAAATTTGTAATCGTGATGCAATTGCGCGTGCCTTAGAGTCAGGCCAACTAAGTGGCTACGCTGGTGATGTATGGTTTCCACAACCTGCTCCAAATGATCACGTATGGAGAACGATGCCAAATCATGGAATGACACCACATACCTCAGGAACTTCGCTATCAGCACAAGCAAGATACGCAGCTGGTGTTAGGGAAATTCTTGAATGTTTCTTTGCTGAAGAAGATCAAAGAACGGAGTATACAATTGTTAAAGATGGAGCACTGGCTGGAACTGGTGCGCACTCTTATAGCGAAGGCTCTGCTACAAGTGGTTCCGAAGAAGCGGCAAAATACCAACGAAAATAGTATAAATTTTATATTGGGACGGAGTTAAATCCGTCCTATATAATGTAATTATGCTTAGCGTATTTAAAAACTATTTTTCACATTCAACCATTTATGGATTTTTCTTAATGGCAGTCTTCGGACTCTTTTTTATTGTTTCAAACAGTCTTTTAACAGAGTACTTATTTTGGTTTTTTATTCCAATTATTTTAGCACCTTTTTACGAGTGGTATGTTCATAAGTACCAATTACACCGAGAGCTTACAAAAAAAGAAGGGTGGTATAGAAGATATCAGATCGTATTACACCATGGACACCATAAAGACCCTGACAATATCAAACTTCAATTTGCACCTTGGAGATACTTAATTTATACTTATGGACAAGTATATTTACTTTACTCACTTATACTTTGGAGTTTTCCGGCTGCCATGGTTCCCTTTACAGGCCATCTTGTTTACCACCTATGGTATGAATGGATACATCTAGCTCATCATTCGAAAGAGTATAAGCCAGTTTCTTCACTTGGAAAAAAATTAAGAGATGCACATATGAGTCATCATTTTCATAACGAAAATTATAATTGGGGAATTACCAATATGATTGGTGATTATTTTTTTGGAACTTTAAAGGACAATAAGTCTATAAAAAAAAGTACTACAGCAAAGTCGATAGCGGGTTATACAGATTAAATTAGAAGCGCTCACAAACAAAGTTGGCGCGCGAACCCATTAATTACAAATTTATTGATACCAATTTAGCAGCAACCACAACTATTGTTTTTAGATTGACTATCAACTTTTGAAGCTTCACATTCGGTTTCTTCAAGTTTTTTGTCAGCTAATTGTTTTTTTTGAATCTTACTTTCAATATATTCATGAAGAGAGGCAAATCCTAATTTTGCAGCTCTCTTTTCTTCATAAGGTCTTCGTCCCCTGAGATTTTCAATGATTTTTATAACTTCAGGATTTTCCATAATTAATTTTTAGAATAGTTATTTTACTTTGCAATATAAAAATAAATAAAGGGAATATTTGAGCGTTTAGTGGTGCCCCCACACGGACTTGAACCGCGAACCTATTGATTACAAATCAATTGCTCTACCAATTGAGCTATAGGGGCAACTAATAAAACTTTTAAATTTTTAAGTTTTAATTGTCTATAATTATTTGTAAAATACGAGTATGAAAAAATTCTTAGATTTTATCGGTGGCCAAATTGCTTTAGCCTATTTAGTTGTTTTCTTTATTCTAGTTATCTCAATGATAGCTCTAGCTTTTTAAATTTATCGTTGAAATATAGAACATCATTATAGCTGCCGTATTCGATACATTTAAACTTTCAAGATTATCACTCATTTTAATCTTAAGACTTTCGTCGCATAGTGTGTCTGTGATCTTTCTCATTCCTTTGTTCTCTGAACCTAAAACAAAAACAATTTTTTTTGGAAATTTTATATCTGTTATTAAGCTTTTAGCTTTCATATTTAAGCCATAAATCCAATAACCATTATCTTTTAAAATTTTTATACAAGAGCTTATATTTTGGATTTTCGTAAATGGTACTTTATCTATGGCACTAGATGCTGTTTTTGCGATAAACGAATTTTCAGTTACTGAATTATTATTTGTCAATATTATACCATCAATGTTAAATGCAAGAGCTGATCTAAATATTGCGCCAACATTTTGTGGATCATCCAGTTGATCCAATAAAAAGATAATAGACTTCTCGTCATTTAAATTTTTGATAAAATCAGAAAGTTGGGGTGTTTGTATTTTTTCTACTCGTAAACAAATTCCCTGATGATTTGAGATGCCCTTTAAAAGCAAGTCAATTTCATCTCTAGTTTTTTTAATGGAGATGATGTTTAAATTTTCTAGTTTTATTTCGTTTTTGAGTTTTTTTTCAGCTTCAGAAGTGAAATAAATTTCGTATTTTACTCTATTCTCATTCATTAGAGCCCCAACCACAGCATGATGGCCGTATATCCAGTAATTAGAATTTTGCCTTTTTTTTGGGAGTTTTTTTGATCTCTTGCTCATTACCTCAATAATTTAACATTTATAATTTATTTGGGTTCAAAAATATTAATATTTATTGATTTAGGGTCTTTTTTTCCATATAAGTCACCCCTTAAGGTTCTATAGACTAAGTCTAGGGAAACTTATCTTGAGATGTTGAAAACTATCTCGGGAGGGGTGCCCGAGTGGTTAAAGGGGACGGGCTGTAAACCCGTTAGCTATGCTTACGTTGGTTCGAATCCAACCCCCTCCACCACGTTAAGGTACCTTAGGGTAGCTTGAAGGAACAAGCGGGTGTAGCTTAGTGGTAAAGCTCCAGCCTTCCAAGCTGATTACGAGGGTTCGATTCCCTTCACCCGCTCCAAAACAACGAAGACTAAAAACTGAGAGGACAAATAAATGGCTAAAGAAAAATTCGATCGAAGTAAACCACACTGTAATGTTGGTACTATCGGTCACGTGGATCATGGTAAAACAACTTTGACTGCAGCAATTACAAAAGTATTATCAGAATCAGGTGGAGCAGAATTTACAGCATATGATGCAATCGATAAAGCTCCGGAAGAAAAAGAACGTGGAATTACAATTTCAACTGCTCACGTTGAATACACAACAGACGCAAGACACTATGCGCACGTTGACTGCCCAGGTCATGCTGACTATGTAAAAAATATGATTACAGGTGCTGCGCAAATGGATGGGGCAATATTAGTTGTAAACGCTGCGGATGGACCAATGCCGCAAACTAGAGAGCATATTCTTCTTGCACGTCAGGTTGGAGTTCCTGCAATAGTCGTTTACTTAAATAAAGTTGATCAAGTTGATGATGCAGAATTATTAGAGCTTGTTGAAGTTGAGATCAGAGATATTCTAAATGAATATGAGTTTCCAGGCGATACTACTCCAATAGTTAAAGGTTCAGCTTTGGCAGCTGTAGAGAGTAGAGATGATGAAATTGGAAAAAATTCAATTGTGGAACTTATGAAAGCTGTAGACGATCACATCCCTCAACCTGAGCGTGATAAGGATAAGCCATTCCTTATGCCAATTGAGGATGTATTTTCAATCTCTGGACGTGGTACCGTTTGCACAGGAAGAGTTGAAAGTGGTATCGTTAAAGTAGGTGAAGAGCTTGAAATAGTTGGAATTAAAGAAACTCAAAAAACAACTTGTACTGGAGTTGAGATGTTCCGAAAACTCCTAGATACTGGTGAAGCAGGTGATAATATCGGTGCATTATTAAGAGGCATTGAGAGAGACCAAGTAGAAAGAGGTCAAGTTCTAGCTCATGTTGGCTCCATTACACCGCACACTAAATTTAAATGTGAAGCATATGTTCTGAAGAAAGAAGAGGGTGGTAGACACACTCCTTTCTTTACAAATTATCGTCCGCAGTTTTATTTCAGAACTACGGATGTTACAGGTGTTTGTAAGCTTCCTGATGGAACTGAGATGGTTATGCCTGGTGACAATATTGCAATGGAGATTGAGCTTATAGCTCCAATTGCCATGGATAAAGGAGTACGTTTTGCAATACGAGAAGGTGGACGTACAGTTGGATCAGGCGTCGTAACTGAGATTATCTCATAACTGGAGGAGTGTAGCTCAACTGGTAGAGCACCGGTCTCCAAAACCGGGGGTTGGGGGTTCGAGTCCCTTCGCTCCTGCCATTTAAGGTAGATTTTATGAAGCCATTTAAATTTATTCAAGAAGTCAGAAGGGAAGGAAGTAAAGTCACTTGGCCTACTTCTAGAGAAACATTAACTGGTTCGGTTATGGTTGTGCTGATTACTGCGTTTGCGGCAGTTTTTTTTCTAATAATTGATCAGATATTCAGTTTTGGTTTAGATAAACTTATTGGGGTTGCTGTTTAAATATGTCACATAAATGGTACATAGTTCATGCGTATTCTGGTTTTGAAAAAAAAGTTGCTGCGGCAATTTCAGAAAAAGCAAAAATAAAAAATATTGAGTCTGCATTTAGTGAAATAATTGTGCCAACTGAAGAGGTTGTTGAAGTAAAAAAAGGAAAAAAGAAAAACGCTGAAAGGAAATTTTTTCCAGGTTATGTTCTAACTAAAATGGAAATGACTGATGAAACTTACCATATGGTAAAGGCTTTACCGAAAGTAAGTGGCTTTCTTGGCCATACACAAGGAAAACCATCAGCAGTTCCTGAGAGTGAGATAAATAAGATTTTACAAGATATTGAAGAAGGTGTAACTAGTCCTAAGCCGTCAATTACATTTGAAGTTGGAGAGCAAGTAAGAGTAAGTGATGGACCTTTCGCTTCTTTCAACGGCTTAATTGAAGAAATAGATGAAGAAAGGGCAAGAGTAAAAGTATCTGTGTCTATATTTGGCAGATCAACACCTGTAGAATTGGAGTATACACAAGTAGAGAAAGCATAATGGCAAAAGAGATTGAAGGCACACTAAAATTACAAGTACCTGCAGGACAGGCAAATCCATCTCCACCAGTTGGACCTGCCCTTGGACAAAGAGGAATCAACATCATGGACTTCTGTAAAATGTTTAATGACAAAAGTAAAAATGAACAACCAGGAGTCATGCTGCCTGTTGTAGTCACATACTTTACAGACAAGAGTTTTACAATGGACATAAAACTTCCACCTGCATCTTTCTTTATTAAAGAGGCTTTAAAAATAAAAAAAGGATCCAAGGAACCTGGAAGAGATATAATTAAAACTATTTCCATTAAACAATGTGAGGAAATAGCTGAGAAAAAATTAAAAGATTTGAATGCTAACACTGTAGAGCAAGGTGTTAAAATAATCGTAGGATCTGCAAAGTCCATGGGTATAGAGGTAACGGGTTGATGGGTAAAAGACTCAAAAATATTAATTCTAAAAACGATTTTTCAAAAAGTTATTCTCTGGAAGACGCAGTAGAATTGGCAATTCAATCAGCAACAACTAAGTTTAATGAAACAATTGATATTTGCATGAACTTAAATATAGATCCTAAAAATGGTGAACAAAATGTAAGAGGAAAGGTTAAGCTCCCAAAAAATCTAGGAAAAAATATTAAAGTATGTGTGTTCGCATCAGATGATAAACAGCAAGAAGCTAAAGATGCTGGCGCTGATATTGTAGGATCAGACGAACTCGTAGAAAAAGTAGAAAATGGATTTGTTGATTTTGATAGATGTATTTCTACTCCTGACATGATGTCTAAAGTTGGTAAATTGGGAAAAGTCCTAGGACCCCGTAACCTAATGCCCAACCCAAAATTAGGCAGCGTAACAAATGACTTAAAACAAGCAGTTGAGGATGCTAAAGCAGGTGAGCTAGAATTTAAAAACAGTGATACATTAGTCCAGGCGGGAATTGCAAAATCTGATTTTGATAAGAGTGATGTAATTAATAATATAAAATTTTTCTATGAAACTATATCAAAAGAAAGACCATCAGGTATAAAAGGGGATTTTGTAAAAAGAGTTTCTATAAGTCCAACTATGGGACCAGGTATTAATATTAATTTGGATTCTTTTGGAGCATAAATTATGAAAAGAGAACAAAAAGAAATTTTTATTAAGAATTTGAAAACTATTTTGAGTGAAAATAATCTTGTACTAGTTTTTCATTATAGAGGAATGTCTATGACTGATATGACTGATTTAAGAGTTCAGTCTTTCAACTCAGGTTGTAATATAAAAGTTACTAAAAACAGGTTAACAAAATTGGCCCTTGAGGGTACGGATAAATCGGAGCTATCAGACCTTTTTGATGGTCCTACAGCTATTGCTTACTCAAATGATCCTGTACAATTGACTAAGCTTTTGACGAATTTCGCTAAAAATAACAAAAATTTAGTTATTCTTGGTGGCATAATGGACAATGAAATTTTAACTGTTGAAAAAATTGAAATTTTATCTAAATTGCCATCTCTCGAGGAAATAAGGGCACAATTAATAGGTTTGATAAGTACACCTTCGCAGAAAATTGCTTCAATTTTAACTGCTCCATCAGGTGATTTAGCAAGAGTATTTAATGCGTATAGTACAAAGTAATTTAATTAAGAAAGGGAACAACCATGGCTGACCTCCAACAAATAGTTGATCAACTATCGGACTTAACAGTGATCGAAGCTGCTGAGTTATCAAAAATGCTAGAAGAGAAATGGGGCGTATCTGCTGCAGCACCCGTTGCAGTTGCCGCTGCTGGAGCTGCACCTTCAGGAGATGCTGCCGCTGCAGAAGAAAAAGATGAATTTACAATTGTTTTAGCTGCTGCTGGTGACAAAAAAATTAATGTTATTAAAGAAGTAAGAACAATAACTGGATTAGGCTTAAAGGAAGCAAAAGATCTTGTTGAGGGAGCTCCAAAGGAATTGAAAACAGGCGTCTCAAAAGATGAGGCTAATGGCTTTAAAGAAAAGTTAGAAGCTGCTGGTGCAACTGTAGAACTTAAATAATTTTTTTAAAAATTTTTACTCAATAGTTTGTAATACATAACTATTGTTTATAGGGCGAATACATATTAATGGTTAATATATTATCATTTACTGAACGAAAACGAGTCCGTAAAAACTTTGGCAAGTTAAAAGAAGTATCTAAATTCCCTAATCTTATTGAAATACAAAAAAAATCTTATGAGGATTTTTTACTTGAACATTTAAATCCGTCTGAAAGGCCAGACAAAGGTCTTCAGAAAGTCTTTAAAAGCGTATTTCCTCTAGAAGATTTTTCGGGGTCGGCAAGGATTGAATACATTGAGTATGATTTTCAGTCTCCAAAATTTGATGTAGATGAATGCCGTCAAAGAGATAAGACCTACGCCACACCATTAAATGTAAAATTAAGACTTATAGTTTTTGATATAGATGAAGAAACAGAGTCCAGAACTGTTAAAGATATTAAAGAACAAGAAATCTACTTATGTGATTTACCATTAATGACTCAAAAAGGAACATTTATTACTAATGGAACCGAAAGGGTGGTTGTCAGTCAAATGCATAGAAGTCCAGGAGTATTTTTTGATCATGATAATGGAAAAACACACTCTAGTGGTAAACTGTTATTTGGCGCGAGAGTAATACCCTACAGAGGTTCATGGCTAGATATTGAGTTTGATCACAAAGATATTATTCACTGCAGAATAGATAGAAAAAAGAAAATTCCAATCACTACATTCTTAATGGCAATGGGAATTAAACGTGATGAAATACTATCTTTATTTTATAATACTGAGACTTACTCTTTAAATGCGAAAGATGGCAAATGGAAGGTTAGCTTTAATCCTAAAAATATTAAGACTGGAAAGTTGCAGAAAAGCCTTGTTAATGCAGTTGATGGAAAGGTTGCTGTTAAGCAGGGAACAAAAATAAACCCAGCTATAGCAAAAAAGCTCTTTAATGACGGCCTTAAAAACTTATTGCTAGGAGATGACGAATTAATTGGTAAATTTATCGCTGATGATATTATTAATGAAAAAACTGGAGAGATTTTTTTCGAGTCATCTGACGAAATTACATCTGAAACAATTGAGAAAATTAAAGAACTAAAAATATCAAAAATACCAGTACTTGAAATTGATGGAATTAATATAGGTTCATTTATACGTGACACGCTGAGGGTTGATAAAAACCTAAGTCCTGAGGAAGCAGTAGTTGAAATATACAAAGTCCTGAGACCTGGTGAGCCCCCAAATTTAGAGACAGCATTTGAAGTTTTTAATTCATTATTCTTCAAATCAGAAAAATATGACCTCTCTGATGTTGGGAGGGTCAAAATGAATTACAGGCTTAATATAGAATGCCCTGACACTGTTACTGTGCTTCGTAGTGAGGATGTTATCGAAGTTATCAAAACGGTTATGGATCTAAGAACTGGAAAGGGTGAAGTGGATGATATTGACCACTTGGGCAATAGAAGAGTTAGGTCAGTGGGCGAATTAGTTGAAAATCAATTCAGAATGGGACTCATCCGAATGGAAAGATCTATTAAAGAAAGAATGAATTCTCTAGAGGTTGATGCTGCTACCCCTCAAGATATAATTAATGCAAAGCCATTGGTTGCATCACTTAAGGAGTTTTTTGGCACTTCACAATTATCACAATTCATGGATCAAACTAACCCTTTAGCTGAAATTACGCATAAAAGAAGATTATCAGCTCTTGGACCAGGTGGACTTAGTAGAGAGAGAGCTGGGTTTGAAGTTAGAGATGTACATCCAACTCATTATGGCCGAATTTGTCCAATTGAAACACCAGAGGGACCTAATATTGGTTTGATAAATAGCTTAGCTTCTCATGCACGAGTAAATCAATATGGTTTTATTGAAAGTCCATACAGAAAAGTAATTAAAGGAAAGGTTAGTAATGAAGTAGAGTATCTTCCTGCTATGGAGGAAGCAGATTATACTATTGCTCAAGCTAACAGTGAGATTGATGATAAAGGTGGCTTTATCACTAAATTGGTATCTTGCCGACGAAATGGTGATTTTGTCATGACTGTTCCTGAAGAAATAGATTATATGGATGTGTCACCTAAGCAAGTAGTTTCTTGTGCGGCATCTCTAATACCTTTTCTTGAAAACGATGATGCAAATAGAGCTCTTATGGGTTCAAATATGATGAGACAGGCAGTTCCTCTAATACAAGCTGAGTCTCCATTGGTAGGAACAGGAGTGGAAAAGGTCGTTGCTGTAGACTCTGGAGTAACTATAGTAGCAAATAGAGATGGCATTGTTGACAAAATTGATGGAAAAAGAATTGTCGTTAGGGTTACAGAAAAGATTAAAACGACCGAGTCAGGTGTTGATATTTATACACTTCAAAAATTTCAAAGATCAAATCAAAGTACATGCATTAACCAAAGACCTTTAGTTAAAGTTGGCGATAAGGTATCGAGGGGTGATATTATTGCAGACGGACCATCAACACACTTTGGCGAGCTTGGTTTAGGTCGAAATGTGGTTGTGGCATTTATGCCATGGAGGGGTTATAATTTTGAAGACTCTATTTTAATTTCAGAAAAAATTGTTCAAGAAGATAAGTTTACTTCTATTCATATTGAAGAATTTGAAGTTATGTCAAGAGACACTAAGCTAGGATCAGAGGAAATCACAAGAGACATTCCAAATGCCGGTGATGAATTGTTACGTAACCTAGATGAAGCGGGCATTGTTTATGTTGGTGCTGATGTTAATCCTGGTGATATTCTTGTAGGAAAAGTTACACCTAAAGGTGAAAGCCCTGTAACTCCTGAGGAGAAATTATTAAGGGCAATATTTGGAGAAAAAGCAACCGATGTTAAAGATACTTCTTTAAGACTTCCTCCTGGTTCAAGTGGTATTGTTGTCGATGTAAAAGTATTCAATAGGTACGGAATAGAAAAAGATGATCGAGCCTTGTCTATTGAAAGAGATGAGATTGAAAAATTAGCAAATGATAGAGAAGCTGAGTTAGGAATTCTCAATAGAAATATCAAAGAGAGACTTATAATGCTAATTAATGAAAAAAATATATCTGAGTCCCCTGAAGATATTGAAAGCCAGAGTAAATACGATAAAGCTACATTATCTGATATTAAATTAGACTCTCTTTGGAAATTAAAACTTGAAAATTCAAACGAGCAAAATGAAGTTGATAATTTAAAAAAACAGTATGATATTGCGAGATCTGCGATTCAATCTCGCTTTGATAATAAAGTTGATAAAGTTCAAAGAGGCGATGAACTTTTACCAGGCGTGATGAAGATGGTAAAAGTATTTGTTGCTGTTAAAAGAAAATTGCAGCCAGGGGACAAAATGGCTGGTAGGCATGGTAATAAGGGAGTAATAAGTAAAATTGCTCCAGTTGAAGATATGCCATATTTAGAAGATGGAAGAACAGTTGATATTGTTTTAAATCCATTAGGTGTGCCGAGCAGAATGAATGTTGGTCAAATACTAGAAACGCATTTAGGTTGGGCATGTGCTGGAATTGGAGAAATAATAAATAAATCTCTTGCACAATATAAGTCTTCAAATGACCACTCAGTAATTGGCCAATCTCTTGAAAAGGTGTATGGCAAAGATCAATATAAAAATGAAATATCATTATTAAGTAAAGATGAGCAAAAAGAACTTGCAATAAATATTGCAAACGGCGTACCTATTAAAACACCAGTTTTTGATGGAGCATCTGAAGCTGAAATATCAGAAATGTTGGGTGAAGCTGGTTTTGATAAAAGTGGTCAAACACAGCTGTGGGACGGATTAACCGGTGAAAAATTTGAGAGGAAAGTAACAGTGGGTTATATTTATATGCTTAAACTTCACCATTTAGTTGATGACAAGATTCATGCAAGATCTATTGGACCTTACAGCCTAGTAACACAACAACCACTTGGTGGTAAAGCCCAATTCGGTGGGCAGAGATTTGGTGAAATGGAAGTGTGGGCACTTGAGGCTTATGGAGCGGCTTATACTCTTCAAGAAATTTTAACTGTTAAATCTGATGATGTTGCAGGTAGAACTAAAGTTTATGAAACTATTATCAGAGGTGAAGATGTATTCCAATCTGGAACACCTGAATCATTTAATGTGTTGATTAAAGAAATCAGATCATTGGGTCTAAATATTGAACTTTCAAATTTGAATTAGGAAAAAACTATGAGTCAATCGTTAATGAATATTTTCAATCCTGCCGCATCAAGAGATGATTTTAATCAGGTAAAAATCTCAATTGCAAGTCCAGAAAGAATATTGTCATGGTCATACGGTGAAATAAAAAAGCCTGAAACAATAAACTACAGAACTTTTAAACCTGAGAGAGACGGTCTTTTCTGCGCAAGAATTTTTGGTCCAATTAAAGATTATGAATGTCTATGTGGTAAATATAAAAGGATGAAATTTAAGGGCATTATTTGTGAGAAATGTGGTGTCGAGGTAACAAAAAAAGATGTCAGAAGAGAGAGAATGGGGCATATTCAATTAGCTGCTCCAGTTGCACATATATGGTTCCTAAAATCTCTTCCAAGCCGCATCGCTCTTATGATGGATATGAAGCTTAAAGATCTTGAAAAAGTTCTTTATTTTGAAAAATTCATGGTTACTGAACCGGGATTAACACCTCTAATACAAAATCAACTACTTGATGAAGAAGAATTGGAGAATGCTAAAGAAGAATATGGAGAAGACTCTTTTTCAGCAGGTATAGGAGCTGAGGCAGTTAGAAAAGTTCTTGAAAGAATAGAACTTGAATCAGAGCTTGACGCTTTACGTGCAAAACTTGCAGAAACAAAAGCTGTCGCACTGTCGGAAAAGTTAGTAAAAAGAATTAAAATTTTTGAAGCTTTTATATCTTCAGGAAACAGACCTGAGTGGATGATTTTAACGTCTGTACCTGTTATCCCACCTGAGTTAAGGCCACTCGTTCCACTTGACGGAGGAAGATTTGCATCAAGTGATTTGAATGATCTTTATAGAAGAGTTATCAATAGAAATAACAGATTATCTAGATTAATTGAACTACGGGCCCCAGATATAATAATTAGAAATGAAAAAAGAATGCTTCAAGAGTCAGTTGATGCACTATTTGACAATGGAAGAAGAGGGAGAGTAATTACTGGAACAAACAAAAGACCTCTTAAATCGCTTGCAGAAATGCTTAAAGGTAAACAGGGTCGATTTAGACAGAATTTATTAGGGAAAAGAGTTGATTACTCTGGAAGGTCTGTGATCGTTGTAGGCCCTGAATTAAAACTACATCAATGTGGCTTGCCAAAAAAGATGGCCATCGAGCTATTTAAACCATTTATATATGCAAGGTTAGAGTCTTTGGGTTTAGCTACAACATTAAAACAAGCAAAAAAAATGGTTGAAAAAGAACGTCCGGAAGTATGGGATGTATTAGACCGTGTGATAAGGGAGCACCCTGTAATACTAAATAGAGCACCAACTTTACATAGACTTGGCGTACAGGCTTTTGAACCAGTTTTAATTGAAGGCAAGGCAATCCAACTTCATCCTTTGGTTTGCACTGCGTTCAATGCTGACTTCGATGGCGATCAGATGGCAGTACATGTGCCTTTGAGTTTAGAAGCTCAGCTTGAGGCGAGAGTTCTAATGATGTCAACAAACAACATACTTAACCCTGCAAACGGAAAACCGGTGATTGTTCCGAGTCAGGATATCGTTTTGGGTATTTATTATCTTTCACAAGAAAAAGAAAATGAACCAGGTCAAGGAGCTGTATTTAAAGATATTTATGAAGTACAACAAGCTCTTGAAAATAATGCAACAACCGTCCATGCAAAAGTTCATGCAAGAATCAATTTTATTGATCCAGAAGGTAACAAAAAACTAAAAAGAATTGAGACAACACCTGGAAGGATGTTGCTTTGGAACCTTGTCCCACAACATAAAGATCTTGATCCCAAACTAGTAAATAGACTTTTAGGTAAAAAAGAAATTTCAGGCCTTATTGATACAGTTTATAGATATTGTGGACAAAAAGATACAGTGATATTTGCTGATCAATTGATGGCGTTAGGCTTTCATTATGCGTACAAGGCAGGCATCTCTTTTGGAAAAGATGATATGATAATTCCAGAGACAAAAGAAAAACTTGTTTCTGAAACAGCTGGCCAGATAGAAAAATATGAAAAACAATACAACGATGGTCTTATTACAAATAGGGAGAAATATAATAAAGTAATCGACGCGTGGGCAAAATGTACTGACCGTGTTGCTCAGGAAATGATGAACGAAATATCTTCCAAAAAATTTGATGATGAAACCAAAAGGGAAATGCCAATAAATTCAATCTATATGATGGCAAATTCTGGTGCTCGTGGTTCAGCAGCGCAAATGAAGCAATTATCTGGCATGCGAGGTCTTATGGCTAAGCCATCTGGCGATATAATTGAAACACCTATTATCTCTAATTTTAAGGAAGGGTTGAATGTACTAGAATACTTTAATTCAACTCACGGTGCACGAAAAGGCCTTGCAGATACCGCACTAAAAACTGCGAACTCCGGGTATTTAACAAGGCGACTTTGTGATGTTGCTCAGGATTGTACCATTTCTGAACCTGACTGCGGTACAGATAATGGAGTATGGATTTCAGATGTCGTTGAGGGGGGTGAAGTAATAATATCCATAGCAGATAGAGTATTAGGAAGATTCCTTCAAAAAGATGTAAACCATCCAATTTCAGGTGAAAATATTGCAAAAAAAGATGATTATGTAGATGAAATTATTGCAGAAAAAATTGAAAATGCTGGTATTCAGAGTCTATATATCAGATCTCCATTAACTTGCGATAGTAAAAGAGGTATTTGCGTAAAATGTTATGGCCGTGATTTAGCAAGAGGTTTTCTTGTAAATGAAGGTGAAGCTGTTGGAATGATTGCTGCACAATCAATAGGAGAACCTGGCACACAACTTACAATGAGAACCTTTCACATTGGTGGAGCCGCTCAAATTAACGATCAGTCATTTATCGAGATTAATACTGATGGAATGTTTAAAATTTTGAATAAAAATACTGTTGAAGACAGTAATAATGATTTGATAGTCATGGGTAGAAATTGCCAGTTGGCAATTCAAGATGAAAATGGAAGAGAACTTGCAAATTATAAAGTTCCTTATGGAACAAAAATACTAGTAGAAGAAGATTCTAAAGTTAAGAGTGGTACAAAAATTTGTGAGTGGGATCCATTTACAAACCCAGTTATATCAGAAAAATCAGGAACTGCTAATTACGTAGACATGGAAGAAGGAATTTCTCTTATTGAGGAAACAGAGGAAAAAACTGGATTAACATATACCAAAGTTAAGGACTGGAAATCAGATTCAAAAGGAAGTGAGTTAAAGCCGAGAATAACACTCAGAGATAAAAAAGGTGAGGTTATACTTCTTGCAAATGGTAATGAAGCCAGATACTTCTTGCCACCTGACTCAATTCTTTCTGTGGCAGATGGATCAGAGGTTCATGCGGGTGATGTTCTTGCAAGAACACCGAAAGCTGCTTCAAAAACAAAGGATATCACTGGGGGCTTACCTAGAGTAGCAGAATTATTTGAAGCGAGAAAACCAAAAGACCACGCAATCATTTCTGAAACTTCTGGAGTTATTTCTTTTGGAAAAGATATTCGAGGAAAACAAAAAGTAATAATTACGCCTGAAAAAGAAGGTGATCCTGTTGAAGTTTTAATTCCTAAAGGAAAGCACATAGCATATCAAGAAGGTGAAACAATTGAAAAGGGTGATTACTTACTTGATGGTAACCCTGATCCGCATGATATTTTAGAGATTTTAGGAATTGAAGCTTTAGCTGATTATTTGATAAATGAAGTCCAAGAAGTTTACAGGTTGCAGGGTGTTTTAATTAACGATAAGCACATTGAAGTACTATGCAGGCAGATGTTACAGAAAGTTCATATTACTGAAATTGGGGATAGTTCATTTATTAAAGGTGAAGAAATAGATAGGTTTGAATTCTTGACTACAAACGAACAGCTAGAGGGTGAAGGTAAGAAACCTGCAACAGCTAAACCTGTATTATTAGGTATTACAAAAGCATCTCTGCAAACAAGGTCTTTTATTTCAGCTGCATCTTTCCAAGAAACAACAAGAATTCTTACTGATGCTTCTATTAGAGGAAAAATGGATCGGCTTGAGGGCCTTAAAGAAAACGTAATTGTTGGAAGGTTAATTCCAGCAGGGACAGGACGGACCTTCAATCAAATTGAAAATAAGGCAAAATTGCTCGATAAAGAGGCAAAAATTGAAATTGAGGCAATTCAGGCAAAGAAAGAGCAAGAATCAGCTGAAATACAAGAGAATTCTTAATAAATTTTGTTGACCTGCATAAACTATTAAGTATTATTCTGCATTCTTAAATAGTAGGCGGTAGAGAAATCTAAACGCTACTTTTTATTAATTTTTTTAAAATAGTTAACCTTTTAGTTGTAAAGACTGGAGATATTTTATGCCGACTATAAGTCAGCTGATTAGAAAACCTAGAACCAAAGTTCAAAAAAGAAATAAGGTTCCAGCATTAAAAGCAAATCCTCAAAAGCGAGGTGTCTGTACTAGGGTCTATACAACTACACCTAAAAAACCAAACTCAGCATTACGAAAAGTTGCGAGAGTAAGACTTACTAATGGATTTGAAGTTACAAGTTATATTGGTGGTGAGGGTCATAATTTGCAAGAACACTCAGTTATATTAATTCGTGGCGGTCGTGTTAAAGACTTGCCAGGTGTTCGTTATCATACAGTAAGAGGCGTTTTAGATACTCAAGGTGTCGGTGAGCGAAAACAGCGTCGATCATTATACGGAACAAAGAAACCCAAGTAAATGTCTAGAAGAAGAAAAGCTCAAGTTAGAGAAATACTACCAGATCCGGTTCATGGAAGCAAGGTCCTAACAAAATTTACTAATGCCATAATGCTCGATGGAAAGAAAACCGTTGCAGAGTCGATAATTAATAAATCTTTTACAAATATTCAGAGCAAAACTGGAGAACCCCCAATGAATGTTTTCAATAAGGCCATAGAAAATGTCAGACCGCTTGTTGAGGTGAGATCACGTCGAGTTGGTGGAGCAACTTATCAAGTGCCAGTAGAAGTGAAGAGTAACCGATCTCAAGCTTTGGCAATTAGATGGATTGTTAGCGCAATTAGAAATCGTAAAGAAAAAAGTTTAGTTGATAAACTAAGCTCGGAATTAATGGATGCTGCTGGTAACAAGGGTTCAGCGATAAAGAAAAGAGAAGACACTCATAAAATGGCAGAAGCTAATAAAGCTTTTGCGCACTTCAGGTGGTAATATGACTAGAGAATACGCACTGCAGAAATACAGAAACATAGGAATCATGGCTCATATTGATGCAGGGAAAACCACTACTACAGAAAGAATTCTTTATTACACCGGTAAAAGTCACAAAATCGGAGAAGTTCATGATGGTGCAGCTACTATGGACTGGATGGAACAAGAGCAAGAAAGAGGAATTACAATTACTTCAGCAGCAACTACATGTTTTTGGAATGATCATAGAATCAATATAATTGATACCCCAGGCCACGTTGACTTTACTATTGAAGTTGAGAGATCACTAAGAGTTCTCGACGGTGCTGTCGCAGTATTTGATGGTGTTGCTGGTGTTGAACCTCAGACAGAAACTGTATGGAGACAAGCGAATAGATACAAGGTTCCAAGAATGTGCTTTATTAACAAGATGGATCGTACCGGAGCTGATTTTTATAAATGTCTTGATATGATAAAAGACAGACTTCAAGCAAATGCTTTAGTTTTACAAATTCCCTATGGAAGTGAATCTGATCTTAAGGGTGTTATTGATCTTGTAAAAAATAAAGCAATTGTTTGGGCAAATGAAGACCTTGGAGCAAAATATGAATACACAGAGATACCAGCAGAATTACAAGAGACTGCTGAAAAATATCGATCTGAAATGGTTGAAATGGCAGTTGAGCAAGATGAAGAGGTTTTAGAAAAATATTTAGACGGGGAAGAGCCTGATGAAGAAACTCTCAATCTTTGTATAAGAAAAGGTACGATCAATTTTGAGTTCGTTCCAATTTTAACAGGTAGTGCATTTAAAAATAAGGGTGTCCAACCACTTTTAGACGCCATTGTAAACTTTATGCCAGATCCTAGTGAGGTACAACAAGCTACAGGCAATATACCTGGCAAAGAAGAAGAAGAAATAAGAAAAGCATCAGATGAAGAGCCTTTTTCTGCATTAGCATTTAAAGTTGCTAACGATCCTTTCGTAGGCTCTCTTACATTTACAAGAATCTATTCAGGAAAGTTAGAGGCTGGTTCAACAATCATGAATTCTGTTAAAGGTGATAAAGAAAGAATTGGAAGAATGTTACTTATGCATGCAAATAACAGAGAAGATATTAAAACTGCGTACGCTGGTGATATTGTTGCGATAGCAGGACTGAAAGACACCATAACTGGTGAAACTTTATGTGACTCTCAAAAGCCAATCATATTAGAGTCAATGGATTTTCCTGATCCAGTGATTGAAATTGCAGTTGAACCAAAAACAAAAGCTGACCAAGAAAAAATGGGTGAAGCGCTTGCTCGACTTGCTAAAGAAGACCCTTCTTTTAGAGTAACCTCTGATGATGAGTCTGGACAAACTGTTATTAAAGGAATGGGAGAGCTTCATTTGGATATTATTGTTGACCGAATGAAACGAGAGTTCAAGGTTGAAGCCAATGTAGGAGCTCCACAGGTTGCTTACAGAGAAACAATATCTAAAGAAGTTGAAGTAACTTATACACATAAAAAACAAAGCGGAGGAGCCGGTCAGTTCGCTGAAGTAAAGATCATTGTCGAAGGATGTGAACCGGGGACAGGAAGATTATTTGAAGACAAAATTAAGGGAGGTAATATACCTAAAGAGTATATTCCAGGAGTTGAAAAGGGAATTGAGGGTGTCGCTGATACTGGTGTCATAGCCGGCTTCCCCATAATTGACTATAAAGTCACACTAATCGATGGAAAATATCACGATGTAGACTCTAGTAGTTTAGCTTTTGAGATAGCTGGAAGGATGGCATTTAAAGACGCTTGTCAAAAAGCAGGCCCAAAACTTCTTGAGCCTGTTATGAGAGTTGAGGTGGTTACTCCTGAGGAGTTTATGGGGGATGTTATAGGTGATTTAAGTAGTCGAAGGGGTCAAGTTAGTGGAAGTGAAGCTAGAGGCAATACAACAGCAATTAGTTCAATGGTACCTCTTGCCAATATGTTTGGCTATGTTAACACATTACGGTCTATGACACAGGGAAGAGCTCAGTATTCAATGTTTTTTGATCATTATGAGCAAGTACCTCAAAACGTTCAAGATGAGGTAAAAGCAAAGTTTGCATAAGGAATAAAAATGGAAAATCAGAATATCAAAATAAGATTGAAAGCTTTTGACCATGGTGTACTCGATAAATCATCGGTAGAAATTGTTGATACAGCTAAAAGAACTGGGGCAATGGTGAAAGGTCCAATACCTTTACCTACAAATAATGAGAAGTTTACAGTTCTTCGATCTCCTCATGTTAACAAAAAAAGTAGAGAGCAATTCGAGATCAGAACACATAAGAGATTAATAGAAATAGTTGACCCGACACCGCAAACAGTCGATGCACTAATGAAATTAGATTTAGCTTCAGGAGTTGATGTAGAGATCAAATTATAAGATATGAGATCAGGTATCATAGCGAAAAAGATTGGAATGAGTAATTTGTACACACAAAGTGGAACAAATATTCCTGTTACTGTGCTTCACGTTGAAAATTGTAAAATTATTGACCGAATAACTTTGGAAAATGAAAACTCAGACAAGGTATTGGTTGGTGCCTGTAAGTTAAAAAAAATATCAAAATCACAAAAGGGCTTCTTTGATAAAAAAAAATCAGATGCTTATAAATATCTTAGAGAGTTTGAAATTAGTAAGGATCAAGAGATTAAAAGTGGAGATGAATTAAAAGTAAGTCATTTTAAGGAAGGTCAGTTTATTGATGTTTCTGGATACACGAAGGGTAAAGGATTTGCTGGAGTAATGAAACGTCACAATTTCTCTGGCTTGAGAGCTTCTCATGGTGTTTCAGTTTCACATCGAAGCCATGGATCTACAGGCCAGTGCCAAGACCCTGGTAAAGTTTTCAAAGGAAAAAAGATGGCTGGACAGTACGGAGATGTCCATAAAACTCTTCAAAGCTTACAGGTTGTAAAAGTCGATGAACAAAAAAATCTAATCTGTGTAAAAGGAGCTACACCTGGTTCAAGTGGAACTTGGTTAGTTGTTGAAGACTCTATTAAAAAAGATGGCATCAAAGAAGTAGAAGCCAAACCAGTAAAATCAGAAAAAGAAGTTAAGAAGGAAAAATAATTAAATGCAAATTGACATGCACAAAATAGATGGAAAAAAGAGTGGGTCGGTCAATTTGAAAGATCAACTATTCAATAGTAAATCCGATCTAAGTGTTGTTGGCTCTCTAGTTAGATGGAATGAATCAAACCAGAAACCTCTAAGAGCGAGGACTAAAAACAGGTCTGAGGTGAAAGGAACAACACAAAAGCTAGGAAGACAAAAAGGTAGTGGAGGAGCTAGGCACGGCTCCAAAAAAGCTAATATATTTAGAAGTGGTGGAATGGCTCATAACTTAAGAGGAGTTCGTTCATTAAAAAAGATGCCAAAACGCACTAGGCAGGAGGCTTTTAAACATATTCTTTCTGATAAAATCAAGAACAACAATTTGATAATTGTTGAAGAACTTAAAATTGCAGAGCCAAAGACGAAAACACTAGTTAAAAGCCTCTCAGATTTAAATGTACACTCTGCTCTCATACTAGAGGGCAATAAACCTGATCCTAATTTTGCATTAGCATCAAGAAACTTAAAAAATATAAAGTACTCAAGTATAAATAATTTTAATGCACTCGACTTACTCGGATTTGAAAAATTGATCATGAGTAAGAATGCCTTAGAAATACTTGAAAATAGGATTAATTAAGATGGCTACAGTTAAAGATTTTAAAACAATAATCAAACCTATAATTACGGAAAAGTCCTCAATGGGTTCAGAGTATAATCAAGTTACATTCCAGGTTCAGAAAACAAGCTCAAAGAGAGAAATTAAATTGGCAATTGAAAATATTTTTAAAGTTAAAGTAAAAAAAGTAAATACTTCGATCGTTAAAGGAAAGCTTAAATCATTTAGGGGGTCTCTTGGTAAAAGGTCGGATTATAAGAAGGCTTTCGTTACCCTTGAAGACGGTCAAACAATTGATATCAATGCGGGAGTATAAATAAATGGCACTTAAAAAATTCAGACCTAACACGCCCGGAACTAGAGGACTTACTCTAGTTGATAAAAAGGGATTATGGAATGGTAAACCTGTAAAATCACTTACTACTGGTATCTCTAAAAAAGGTGGACGTAATAATACAGGCAGGATCACCATGAGAAGAAAAGGTGGTGGCCATAAATCAAAATATAGAATAATTGATTTCAAAAGAAATAAGATAGATGTGAGTGCGACTGTAGAAAGAATAGAATACGATCCAAATAGATCTTCATATATAGCATTGATTAAATATGATGATGGTATTCGAAGCTATATATTGGCTCCAAAAGATATAAAGGTCGGAGATAAAGTTATTTCTGGATCAAAAAAAGAAATCAGAGATGGAAATTGCATGCCTATGTCTGACATACCTGTAGGCATTGATATACATAACATCGAATTAAAATCAGGAAGTGGCGCACAATTAGCAAGGTCTGCAGGCACATCAACCCAAATAGTTGGAAAATCCAATGGTTATGTCGCTATTAAGTTGCCTTCAGGGGAACAGCGAAAAATTAGAGAAGAATGTCGAGCTACAATAGGTGTTTTATCAAATATTGATAAAAAAAACCAAAAGTTAGGCAAGGCTGGTAGGAACAGGTGGCTTGGTATAAGACCATCTGTCAGAGGAGTTGCGATGAATCCTATCGACCATCCACATGGTGGTGGTGAAGGTAAAACTTCTGGTGGAAGAGATCCTGTAACTCCATGGGGTAAACCTACAAAGGGAAAGAAGACAAGAAATAATAAAAGAACTGATAAATTTATTATTAAAAGAAAAACGGATAAGAAAGCAAGAATAGAGGTATAAATGACAAGATCTATTTGGAAGGGACCATTTGTTGATAGCCATTTATTAAAAAAAGTAAAAGCTGCATCTGACTCTGGTGGCAATAGTGTCATTAAGACTTGGTCTAGAAGATCAACTATACTGCCAGAATTTGTAGGTGTAAATTTTGCTGTTCACAATGGCAAAAGATTTATACCTGTAAACGTAACTGAAGACATGGTTGGCCATAAACTTGGAGAGTTTTCTCCTACAAGAACTTTTAATGGCCACACAGGTGATAAGAAAACGAAGTAAATATGAGACAACTTGTAAGAAAAGATAACGAAGCATACGCAATTCAGAGGAACATGAGAGTAAGTCCGTCTAAAGCTAATGCAGTTCTTGAAATGATTAGAGGCAAAAAGGCATCTGAGGCGCTTAACTTATTAAAATTTTCGCCCAGGGGAGTTGCTAAAAATATTTCTAAAGTTTTAAATAGTGCAATTGCTAATGCCGAAAACAATCATCAGTTGGATATTGATATTTTAAAAGTTACCGAAGCATATTGTGGTAAAGGCATGGTAATGAAAAGATGGAGAGCGAGAGCAAAGGGTAGACCGGGAAGAATTAATAAATTTCTGACTAACGTCACAATAAAAGTTTCTGAAGATCAAGTAACAGAAGTAAAGAAAGAGAAGGCAAAGTAGCATATGGGTCAAAAAGTAAATCCAATTGGACTTAGATTAATACTTAATAAGAAGTGGCAATCTAGATGGTACGCTGGAAAAAAAGAATTTGGATCATTCTTGCAAGAAGATTTAAAGATCAGAGCTTATCTTGAGAATAAGCTTAAAAATTGTGCTGTAGCAAAAATACAGATTGAAAGACCTGCAAAAAAAGCACAAGTTACAATATATTCAGCGCGTCCAGGTCTTATTATTGGTAAAAAAGGTAGTGATATTGAGAAATTGAAGAAAAAAATTTCTGAATTTACTTCTGATGAAGTTTCTATAAATCTTGTGGAAATTAGAAAACCAGAAGTAGAAGCACAATTAATTGCCGATGGCATAGCTGAACAATTAGAAAGACGTGTTTCATTCCGAAGAGCGATGAAACGATCAGTTCAGTCAGCAATGCGTTTAGGAGCAGACGGCATTAGAGTGAATTGTGGAGGTAGACTTGGGGGAACTGAAATTGCAAGAACTGAGTGGTATAGAGAAGGTAGGGTGCCTCTGCATACTTTTAGAGCAAATGTAGATTATGCTGTCGCAACAGCACAAACTACATATGGTTCATGCGGAATAAAAGTTTGGATATATAAAGGCGACATAGATGATAATACGCCACATGAATTAGACAATAATCCAAATAAATTAGGATAAATATGTTACAGCCAAAGAAATCTAAATATAGAAAAGCTCACAAGGGCAGAATTAAGGGGGTTGCAACGTCAGCAACAACACTTAATTATGGGACATATGGCTTGAAAGCTTTAGAAGCTGAAAGGATCACAGCTCGTCAAATTGAGGCTGCCCGTGTTGCAATGACAAGATTCATGAAAAGAGCTGGAAGGGTATGGGTGAGAATATTTCCTGATGTTCCAGTTTCAAAAAAACCTACAGAAGTTAGGATGGGTAAAGGTAAAGGATCACCGGAGTATTGGGCATGTAGGGTAAAACCTGGAAAAATTTTATTCGAAGTTGATGGGGTCTCTCAAGCAATTGCAATAGAGGCTTTTGGACGCGCTTCATCTAAACTACCTATTAAAACAAAAGTAGTGGAACAGTTAATTAAATAGAGACTTTATGAAAGCAGAAGAAATTAGAAAAAAAACAATGGATCAACTAAAGACTGAGTTGCAAAACTTATACAAGGAGTCTTTTAACTTGAGATTTCAAAAGTCTTCGGGTCAGCTAGAGAATACGTCTCGTATCTTTAAGGTAAGAAAGTTGATCGCAAGAATAAAAACAATAATGAAGGAAAAAACAGTTAGCTAATATGCCAAAAAAAATATTGCAAGGAACTGTTATTAGTAACAAACAAGATAAAACAATAACAGTTTTGGTTGAAAGAAAGTTTAAACACCCAGTGTTAAAAAAAGTGATTAGAAGATCAAAAAAATATAGTGCACATGATCCAGACAATCAATTTAATGCAGGTGATAAAGTAAGAATTATGGAGTCTAAACCAATTTCTAAACTAAAAAGATGGGTTGCAATTAGTTAAATGATACAAGTTGAGTCTCGATTAAATGTTGCGGATAACTCAGGAGCCAAAGAGGTATTATGTGTTAAAGTTCTTGGTGGATCAAAGCGTCGTTTCGCATCTGTAGGAGATATCATTGTAGTAACTGTTAAAGACGCAATACCAAAAGGGAAGGTTAAAAAAGGAACTGTTCATAAAGCTGTAATCGTAAGAACTAGAAAAGAGTTGAAAAGAGTTGATGGAAGTACAATTAAGTTTGATACAAACGCTGCTGTATTAATTAATAATCAGGGTGAACCGGTAGGAACAAGAATCTTCGGCCCTGTTTGTAGAGAGCTACGATCAAAAAAACAAATGAAAATCATTTCACTAGCACCAGAGGTCTTATAATGAGCATGAGGTTAAAAAAAGGTGATCAAGTTACTGTTAATACAGGCAAGGATAAGGGAAAAGTTGGTGAAGTAATGAAAATATTAGGCATGAGAGCAATTGTTAAAGGTGTGAACATCTCAAAGAAACATCAAAAACAAGATCAGAAAAATGAAGGTGGGGTTTTAAATAAGGAAATGCCAATAATGCTTTCTAATTTGATGCCGATTGATAAAAAAACCAACAAAGGTGTTAGAGTTGGTTATAAATACTTAAAAGACAATAAAAAAGTGAGAATTAACATCAAAACAGGAGATCAAATTGATGGATAATTATATCCCACGTTTAAAAGAAATGTATGTAAATACTATAGTGCCAAAGCTAAAGAATGACCTTTCCATAAAGAATGATCTTGCACTACCTAAATTAGTAAAAGTTTCATTAAACATGGGTCTTGGAGAAGCAGTAAATGACTCTAAAGTAATTCAACTGGCTTCTGATCAATTAGCTTCGATAGCAGGTCAACAACCTCTAGTGACAAAAGCAAGAAAATCAATCGCTACTTTTAAAATCAGGGCTGGCATGCCTTTAGGAGTAAAGGTTACTTTAAGAGGTAATAGGATGTATGAGTTTGTTGATAGGCTGGTCACTATTGCTCTTCCGCGTATTAGAGACTTTAGAGGATTGAAACAAAACTGTTTTGATGGAAAAGGTAATTACTCTTTCGGAATTAAAGAATGTACAGTTTTTCCTGAAATTAACGTTGATAAACTTGATAAGGTGCGTGGGTTAGATATTACGATAAATACTACAGCTTCAAATGATGAGCAGGCATTGTTGCTGTTAAAATCTCTAAATTTTCCAATTAATGATTAGGTAAAAACATGGCTAAAAAAAGTTCGATAGAAAAAAACAAAAGAAGAATCAAGTTGTCTGAAAAAGATCTGCAAAAGAGAAGTAAATTGAAATCTCTAATCATGGATAAAAAAACCTCTATTGATGATAGGTTTCAAGCTCAATTAAAACTTTCCAAATTAAGAAGAAATGGTGCGAGAACAAGAGTTAGAAATAGATGTGAATTAACAGGCCGTCCAAGGGGTTATCATAAAAGAGTGAGATTATCTAGAATTGCCTTGAGGGATCTTGCATCTAAAGGTCAAATCCCTGGAATGAATAAATCAAGCTGGTAGAAAGGAAGAAATATGTCATTACAAGATCCGTTGTCCGATTTATTTAGTAGAATTAGAAATGCACAAATGAGAAATAAACCAATCGTTAGTTCCCCCGTTTCTAAGTTAAGGGAAAATATCTTAGAGGTACTTAAAAAAGAAGGTTACATAAGAGGATATGCTCGAACCAAACACTCATCTGGCAGGGAAGAGCTTGATATTGAACTGAAATATGATGAAAAAGGTCCAGTAATTTCAGAGATCACAAGAATTTCAAAACCAGGTAGGCGTGTTTATTCTGGCGCTGGAAGGATCCCGTATGTACATAATGGCCTTGGAATTTCAATTATTTCGACTTCGAAAGGTGTGATGACAGACGCAGATGCAAGAGATCAAAAAGTTGGTGGGGAAATTATTTGTAGAGTGTTTTAGTTATGTCTAGAGTAGGATCAAAAGAAATAAATATACCGGAAAGTGTAAAAATTAATCTTCAAGAAGGGTTAATTTCAGCTGAGGGCCCATTAGGCAAGCTTGAGTCTAAGTTAAATTCTCAAATCGAAGTAATAGTTGAGGGTCAAAAAATTACAATGAAACCTAAATCTGATGACAAAGCTTTAGTTTCTTTCTGGGGATTACAGAGAAATTTAGTTAATAATTTAATTATTGGTGTAAGTGAGGGCTTTTCAAAAAAATTAGAGATGAATGGTGTTGGATATCGAGCAGCTTTAAAAGGTAAAACTCTTGAATTATTGCTTGGGTATAGTCATCCCATAAATTACGATATTCCAGAAAATATTACGGTTACAGTTGATAAACAAAATAATATTGAGATTAAGGGTCCCGACAAGCAACTTGTTGGACAAACTGCCGCTGAAATTCGAAATTTTAGAGGACCAGAACCTTATAAAGGAAAGGGCATTAAGTACGCTGATGAGTATATAAATAGAAAAGAAGGTAAGAAAAAATAATGTTATCTCCAAAGAAACAAAAAAGATCAAGCAGGGTCAGGTTTAAGCTAAAGAAAAATAATAAATCTCGCATGAGACTTACTCTTTATAAGTCATCACAGCACTTGTATGCTCAAATCGTTGACGATAATAAAGGCATTACCATTTGCAGTGCCTCAACTCTAAAATCAGAAAAAAGTAAAAATTCATGTAATATTGCAAATGCAAAAATATTAGGCAATGAACTTGCTAAGTCAGCAGCTGAAAAGGGCGTTAAAGATGTTTTCTTAGATCGGGGTCCAAATTTGTATCATGGAATAGTAAAAACAGTTACTGATGAAGTAAGATCTGGGGGTATAAATTTATAGGAAATATTATGGTGAAAGAAAATAAAAACAAAGATCAAAACGGTATTGAAATTAAAGATAAACTTGTGGCAATTAACCGTGTTACAAAAGTTGTTAAAGGAGGAAGGCGATTTGGATTTGCAGCATTAGTTGTTGCTGGTGATGAGTCTGGTAAAGTTGGTTTTGGTCATGGAAAAGCAAAAGAGGTTCCTGAGGCCATTAAAAAAGCAACTGATTCTGCTAAAAAAAGTTTGGTTAGAATACCACTGAGAGAAGGTAGAACATTACATCATGATATAATTGGAATACATGGTTCATCGCGCGTTGTAATGAGATCTGCACCTTCAGGTACAGGTATTATTGCTGGAGGATCAGTTAGGGCGGTATTTGAACTATTAGGCATACAAGACATTGTTGCAAAGTCAGTTGGTAGCTCAAATCCCTATAATATTATTAGAGCAGCAGTAGATGGACTGAAACAGCAAAAATCACCAAAGATAATTGCTGCAAGAAGATCTAAAAAAGTCGGCAACATTACTTCTGCAAGAGAGACGACATGACTCAAAAATTAAAAATTACACTAAAAAAAAGTACCATTGGTTCTCAAAAGGGACAAATAGCGACAGTTAAAGGGCTGGGACTAAAAAAAATTAACAGCAGCGTCATAAGAGAGGCAACGCCTGAAACATTAGGCATGATTAAAAAAATCAAACATTTAGTAATCACGGAAAATAATTAAATGAAACTGAATCAAATCAATAAAAACAAGAGCTTTAAATCAAAAAAGAGAATTGGAAGAGGTATAGGCTCGGGTAAAGGTAAAACCTCTGGAAGTGGCCATAAAGGACAAAAAGCCCGTTCTGGAGTTGCTATTCATGGTTTTGAAGGTGGACAAATGCCCTTGCATAGAAGATTACCTAAATTTGGCTTCTCAAATTTTACAAAGAAACAGTATTTTGAATTAAATCTCTCTACACTGCAAAAATTGATTGATAAAAACTCTATTAATGAGTCTGAGATCATTAATATTGCACTCTTAAAAAAGTTACGTATTTTAAAAAGTAAAGATAAAAAACTTTTAAAAATTCTTGGCACAGGTGAATTAAAATCAAAAAATATTATCGAATGCAGTAAAGTAACTAAGTCTGCGGAAGAAAAACTTCAAAAACTTGGTATTGAATTTAAAATAAGTAAAGCAATCTAGCGAAATGGCTTCAGCAGCTGAAAAATTAGCATCAAACTTTAATTTTAGTGTCTTTTCCAAGGCTACTGAATTAAAGAAAAGGATTTGGTTCACTTTAGGTGCTTTAATAATTTACAGATTTGGCACATATATTCCATTGCCAGGGATAGATATTGAGCAGTTAAAACTACTTGTTGAGACTAATCAAAGTGGAATTCTAGGAATGTTTGATGTTTTTGCAGGTGGAGCTATAAGCCGAATGGCTATTTTCGCATTAGGTATCATGCCATACATATCTTCATCAATTATTATGCAACTTATGACAAGTGTATCGCCTCATTTGGCAAGCTTAAAAAAAGAAGGTGAGCCTGGAAGAAGAAAAATTACTCAATATACAAGATACGGAACTGTCTTACTTGCGTTATTACAAGGATATGGGATTTCTGTTGGTTTAGAATCTGCAGGAAAAGTTGTTACAGACCCTGGACTATTTTTTAGACTTTCCACAACAATTACATTAACTGGGGGAACAGTTTTCTTGATGTGGCTTGGAGAACAAATAACCAGTAGAGGTATAGGAAATGGCATATCACTCATTATTTTTTCTGGCATTGTTGCAGAAATACCCAGCGCATTAATTAATACATTAACTTTGGGTCGTCAGGGCACAATTTCAACTCTTACACTTGTATTGCTCTTATTAATGATTGTAGCTGTAGTTATCTTTATAGTTTTTATGGAGAGAGCTCAAAGAAGATTAATAGTTCAGTACCCAAAAAGACAGATGGGAAATAAGATGTTCGCTGGAGATAGCACGCATCTACCTCTTAAACTTAACACCGCAGGTGTTATACCAGCAATATTTGCTTCATCTATTTTATTGTTACCAATTACAATTGCAAACTTCAATGTGTCTGCTGAGCCAGGATTATTAAACGATATTGCAGCACTTCTTGGTAGAGGCCAACCGGCATATATGTTGATGTACGCAGCGGCAATTATATTTTTTGCATTCTTTTATACTTCAATTGTATTTAATCCAGTTGAAACTGCTGATAATCTAAAAAGACAAGGCGGCTTTATTCCAGGAATTAGACCAGGTGAAAAAACTGCTGAGTATATTGATTTTGTCTTATCCAGAATAACAACCATTGGGGCATTATATTTAGCATTTGTATGCATACTCCCAGAAATTTTAATCGCGCAATACTCAATACCATTTTATTTGGGAGGTACATCATTACTCATTGTTGTGGTTGTAGGTATGGATACTGTTGGACAAATTCAAAGCCATTTGTTTGCATATCAATACGAAGCTTTAATAAAAAAATCTCGTCTAAGAGGCACAAGAAGGTGAATTTAGTTTTATTGGGACCCCCAGGAGCTGGAAAAGGAACTCAGGCAAATTTAATCTGTGAAAAATATAAATTAAGCCACTTATCTACAGGTGACCTGCTTAGGGTCGAGATAGCTAATAAAAGTGAGATAGGGGTAAAGGCTAAACAAATCATTGATGAGGGAAAACTAGTTTCTAACGATATCATAATTAATGTTATTAAATCATTTTTTAATAATAATAAAAATTCAAGCGGATATCTACTCGATGGCTTTCCAAGAAATACAGAGCAGGCTAAGCTTCTAGATAAATTGATGTTAGAACTTAAAAACAATATATCATGCGTAATTCAGCTGGATGTTGATGAAAAACATTTAAAAGAAAGAATATTATCTAGAGGTAAAGAAGAAGGAAGATCAGATGATAATGAGGAAACTCTTATTAAAAGACTCGAAACATATTTTAATGAAACTATGCCTTTAATAAAATATTATGGTGAAGCAAAACTGCTAAAAAAAGTCAATGGTGTAGGTGAAATTATGCATATAAATCAATCAATTAACTTAATTATAGATCACCTTTAATATGCTTGACCAATTAATTAATAATCCTATAATCCCGCAATCTCTCAAACCAAAAATGTTAGGTCTTTATTAATGGCTCGTATTGCTGGAGTAAATATTCCAACCCAAAAGAAATTAGGAGTTGCTTTGACCTACGTTTATGGAATTGGTGATAAGACTTCAAGAGATGTATGTTCTCAGGCAAATGTAGATGCAAATACTAGAGTCCAAGATTTATCTGAAGCAGAAATAAAAAATGTTAGTGATGTTATTTCATCATCATTTTTAGTTGAAGGTGATTTAAGAAGAGAGGTTTCTGGAAATATCAAAAGATTAAAGGACCTTGGTACGTATAGAGGTGTGAGACACAGAAAAAATTTGCCATGTAGAGGTCAGCGTACTCATACAAACGCTAGAACAAAAAAAGGAAAAGCTATTGCAATTGCTGGCAAGAAAAAGGTTACTAAATAAATATGGCTGAAGCTAAAACTGTAAAAAAGAAAAAACAAAAAAAGAATATCATTTCTGGATTAGCGTATATTAATGCTACATTTAATAATACTATGATTACCATTACAGATGAGCAAGGCAATAGTATTGCATGGTCGTCTGCGGGAGTAAAAGGTTTTAAAGGATCAAGAAAATCCACGCCATACGCTGCACAAATTGCAGCTGAGGATGCTGGCACTAAAGCAAAAGAGTTTGGTTTAAAAAATTTACAAGTATTTGTTAAAGGACCAGGCGGAGGACGAGAGTCGGCACTACGAGCATTACAAGCTGTAGGATTCTATATAACTTCTATAAAAGATACTACACCAATTCCTCACAATGGTTGTCGTCCACCAAAGAAAAGAAGAGTTTAATATTTATTAAAGGAAAAAAAACTATGAGTATTATTAATAATTGGCAGGCATTAATAAAACCTTCAAAACTTAAGCTAATCAACGATGAAGACACCCAATATAAAGCAACATTAATTGCGGAACCACTTGAAAGGGGTTTTGGTTTAACTCTTGGAAATGCTCTTAGAAGAGTGCTGTTGTCGTCACTACAAGGTACTGCTGTGACAGCAATTAAAATAGATAACGTTCTTCATGAATTTTCATCTATTGATGGAGTAAGAGAAGACGTTACAGATATAGTGTTAAATATTAAGTCCCTTTCTTTAAATATGCATTCTGAAGGTGTAAGAAAAATGAATCTCAATGTAACTGGTCCTGGTGAGATTACAGCGGGCATGATAAATACACCATCTGAAATTGATATTATAAATCCAGAGCTAGTTATTTGTAATCTTGATGACAATACTGAATTTAATATGGAGCTTACCGTAGCAAAAGGTAAAGGTTATGTTGCCGCTGAACATAATAAGCCAGATGACTCTGCAATAGGCCTGATTCCGATAGACTCCATATTTAGCCCAGTTAAAACAGTTTCATACAGTATAGAAAATACTAGAGAAGGAAAAGTCCTGGACTACGACAAGCTAACAATGTCAATTGAGACAAATGGATCAGTATCTCCTGAGGACGCTATTGCTTTTGCAGCACGAATAATTCAAGATCAATTGCAATCGTTTATTAATTTTGAAGAACCTGAAGAGATACAGGAAGAACCTGATGCATTGGAACCTCAATTTAATAAAAATCTTTTAAGAAAAGTTGAGGAGCTTGAACTTTCAGTGAGATCAATGAATTGCCTTAGAAATGATAATATTATTTACATTGGAGACCTTGTGCAAAAAAGTGAAATTGAAATGTTGCGTACACCTAATTTTGGTCGTAAGTCTCTAAATGAAATAAAAGAAGTACTAGGCACCATGTCACTATATTTAGGCATGGAAGTACCTAATTGGCCACCTGAAAATATCGAGGAAATGGCAAGGAAGATTGAAGATCCATATAACTAAAAATGAGACACGGAATTGCAAAAAGAAAGTTAAATAGGACATCATCGCATCGAATAGCGATGCTTGAGAACATGGCTGTTTCTCTAATCAAAAATGAGACCATTAAAACCACACTTCCAAAAGCAAAGGAATTAAGACCATTTGTAGAAAAAATTATCACTCTAGGTAAAAAGAATAAAAGTTCATCAAGGGCAAATGCCTTTAACTCACTTAGAGATAAAGAAGCAGTAACAAAAGTTTTCGGAGATTTATCTGAAAGATTCAAAGATAGAAACGGTGGCTATTGTAGAATTGTAAAAGCTGGCTATCGATCAGGTGATAATGCACCTATGGCTTACATTCAAATTCTTGATCAAGATAAATAATATCTAATTAATAATAAGTTGATTTATCTAAACATATAAATTTAGATGAAATCTAAAAAAACTATAATTGTTGACAGTGCTTCAGACGGGGTAAGATTAGACAAGTTTTTAAAAGAAAAATTAAATATTCCTTTCTCATTACTTCATAAAGAGCTCAGAAAAAAATCAATTAAAGTAAATAATAAAAAAAAACTTGGAAGTTATCGAGTTAAACAAGATGATATCATTGATGTTTTCAAGGAATTCAAATTAATTCATAAAAATGAATCTTCAGTAAAAATACCTAATATAATCAAGAGAAAAATTAAAAGTTCAGTAGTTTTTCAATCTAACGACTTTATTATTATTAATAAATGGGCTGGAATACCATGTCAGCGTGGATCAAAAATTAATCTATCAATTGATGATCTACTTCAATTTTTTAACACTAAAGATAGTCATCCTAAGCTAGTGCATCGCCTTGACAAAGACACAACTGGTCTATTGATAATTGCAAAAAATTTAAATTCAGCAAGGTACTTTCATAAAATTCTTTCCAACCATAAAATAAAGAAAACTTATTATGCAATAGTTGTAAAAAAACCCAAAAATAGAAAGGGAATACTTAATGACATGCTTCCCAAAAATAAAAAAAATGTTTCTGCTGAAACAAAATATCAAGTTATAAAAAAACTTCCTGGAGAATATTTTCTTTTAAAGTTAAATCCTCAATCAGGTAGAAAACATCAAATTAGGCAACATTGTTTTATGAATGGCTTTCCGATCCTTGGTGATAAAAAATATTATATTGAACACAATCAAATAAAATTTTCTAATTTATTTCTACATGCTGGCTCTTTAGAATTCATCGATATGAATAATAAAAAAGTCAAAATAGAGACTGAACTCCCAAATCACTTTAGAAAGTACTTATAAATTGATAATTCAGAAATATTATATAAGATAGTAACTTCATGAGTGATATCATCAAATTATTAGAAAAAAAACGCGAAGAGGCTAAACTGGGTGGAGGAAAAAAACGAATTGACTCTCAGCACGCAAAAGGCAAATTAACAGCAAGAGAACGAATAGAGGTACTTTTAGATCAAGACACTTTTGAAGAGTACGATATGTACGTGGAACACCGTACTAATGACTTTGGCATGGCCGATCAGAAGTATGCGGGCGATGGAGTGGTCACTGGTAGTGGAAAAATAAATGGAAAATTAGTTTACGTTTTCAGTCAAGACTTTACAGTTTTTGGAGGCTCACTATCTGAAGCTCATGCAGAAAAAATATGCAAAATAATGGACATGGCAATGAAAGTTGGTGCTCCTATTATCGGCATTAATGATTCTGGTGGTGCACGAATTCAGGAGGGGGTTGCTTCTCTAGCGGGTTATGCAGAGGTGTTTCAACGAAATGTTCTTGCCTCTGGAGTTGTTCCTCAAATTTCAGTCATTATGGGTCCATGTGCTGGCGGAGCTGTGTATTCACCCGCAATGACAGATTTCATATTTATGGTTAAAAATACCTCATTCATGTTTGTGACTGGTCCAGATGTTGTAAAGACTGTAACACAAGAAAATGTTACTCAAGAGGAATTAGGGGGCGCTAAAACACATACTTCAAAGTCTTCTGTAGCAGATGGAGCATTCAACAATGATATTGAAACACTCCAGGAAGTAAAAAGTCTTATTGACTTGTTGCCTTCAAGCAATCGAGAAAAATCCAAAAATACTAAAGATAGTTTTCAAGACCTAAGTCCAGATTACTCATTAGATACTCTTGTTCCTGAAAATGCAAATAAACCATATGATATGAAGGAACTAATCAATAAAGTGGTTGATAATAACTATTTTTTTGAAATTCAACCTGACTTCGCAAAAAATATTATCACTGGTTTCGGTAGAATTGAGGGAAGAACAGTTGGATTTGTGGCAAACCAGCCCTTAGTTTTGGCAGGTTGTCTTGATATAGACTCTGGTAAAAAAGGAGGTAGGTTTGTAAGATTTTGTGATTGTTTCAATATACCAATCATCACTTTTGTTGATGTACCAGGTTTTTTGCCAGGTGTATCTCAGGAACACAACGGTATCATTAAAAATGGTGCCAAGCTTTTATACGCTTATGCTGAAGCAACCGTTCCTAAAATTACAATAATAACTCGTAAGGCTTACGGAGGTGCATATGTCGTAATGGCTTCGAAGCATTTGCGGGGTGATATTAATTATGCATGGCCAAGCGCAGAAATTGCAGTTATGGGTGCAAAGGGAGCTACTGAAATTTTGTTCAGAAATGAAATTAAGGATAAAAAGAAAATTGATAAGAGAACACAAGAATATACAGATCAGTTTGTAAATCCATTTATTGCTTCAAAGAGAGGATTTATAGACGATGTAATAAGACCACATTCAACACGTCGTCGTATAGCGACAGCACTTGAAAATCTCAAAGATAAAGAATTATCTTCTCCTTTAAAAAAACACGATAATATACCTTTATAATTAATGATTAAAAAAATTCTAATTGCGAATAGAGGAGAAATTGCGTGCAGAGTTATACGTACAGCAAGAAAGTTGAATATTAATACTGTAGCTGTTTATTCTGATGCTGATAAAGATTCTTTGTTTGTAAAGCAGGCAGATGAATCTTACCATTTAGGAGGCTCTCAGCCAGCTGAGTCTTATTTAGATATTAATAAAATAATTGATATTGCAAAAAAATCAAAGGCTGACGCAATTCATCCAGGATACGGATTTTTATCTGAAAATGCAGCTTTTGTTAAAAGACTGGCTAAAGAGAAAATAAAATTTATTGGACCCAATCCTAATGCTATAAAAAAAATGGGAGACAAAATTGAGTCTAAAAATCTTGCAATAAAACTTAAACTAAACGTAATACCTGGTCATACCGCTCCAGTAAAAAACTCAAAAGAAGCATTAAAAATCTCAAATAAAATTGGATACCCGGTCTTGCTAAAAGCATCAGCTGGAGGTGGCGGTAAAGGAATGAGAATAGTAAGAAAAAATAGTGAATTAGAAGAAAATTTTAATGCTGCAAAGAGTGAGTCGAAGAAAAGCTTTGGGGATGATCGTGTGTTTATTGAAAAATATATTGAGCAACCAAGACATATTGAGATACAAATTCTTTGTGACAAACATGGAAATCAAGTTCATTTAGGTGAGAGAGAATGCTCAATTCAAAGGAGATATCAAAAAGTTATTGAGGAGTGCCCATCGCCATTTGTAAATGAAGAAATGAGAAATGAAATGGCTGCACAAGCCCTAACCCTTGCAAAGGAAGTTAAATACGATTCAGCGGGGACTGTAGAATTTGTAGTAGATGCTAACAAAAATTTTTATTTTCTCGAGATGAACACAAGACTTCAAGTTGAACATCCTGTTTCTGAGCTTGTTACAGGCGTAGATCTGGTTGAACAAATGATTTATTGTGCAGATAATAAAAAGTTAAGTATATCACAAAAAGATATTTACCTTAAAGGCTGGTCAGTTGAGTCTCGTATTTACGCCGAAGATCCAACTAAAGATTTTTTACCTTCAATTGGTAGAGTGACTGAATACATAGAGCCATCAAAAATCGAGGATAAAGATCAAATTATTAGAAACGATACAGGAATAAATCCTGGATCTGAAGTTTCTTTATTTTATGATCCTATGATATCAAAGCTAGCGGTTCATAGTAAGGATAGAGCAACTGCAATAGACTTAATGATCAATTCACTGCAAAATTATTACTTATCAGGAGTTGAAAATAATATTGAATTTCTGATTTCAATTTTAGATGACAAAAAATTTAGAAACGGCGAAATAAGTACAAATTTTATCAAAGAAAAATTCCCTAAGGGTTACTATTCTAATCATAATTTAAGTGAATTTAATAAACACAGAATTGCAATTTTTGCTCAGGTTTTATTTATATTCCAATTACAAAGCAAGATATTAACTTCAAATGATTTTGTAATAAAGGTAGGAGAAGATTTTCTTAACCTCAAAGTTACAGAATCTAAATTTGAAAAAGAAAGATTTTATGGAACATTTAAAATAGAAAAAAAAGAGTATGAGATTGAAACATCAATAAAGCTAAACGAGAGGTTGTGTCAGGTTAGTATAAATCGGCAAATAGAGTATTTTAAATTAAATAAACTTGTAAACCTTAACTCTTCGGATGTCAGTTACTATGATTGTAGATGTCAGACCACAGTTGTAAGTAAACAACATGAAACTTACATAAGGCTTATGCCAAAAATAAAATTAGAAGATTTATCAAAAAAATTAATTTCTCCAATGCCTGGCCTAATCAAGTCAGTAGACGTATCCGAAGGACAAAAGATCAAAAGCGGCGATCAATTGCTAATCATTGAAGCAATGAAAATGGAGAATATTTTAAAAAGTGAAAAAGACTGCGTAATTGATAAAGTTCTAATAAAGCCAGGTGATAGTGTGGGCGCTGATGAGGAGCTTATTATATTTTCTAAATAGCCAGAGTTTTCAATTTGCTCTGAAAAATATCTCTATCCATGTAGCCTTGTCTAAAGTAGCGACGATTTTTAGTATCTTTATATGAACCTCTCCCATGCAAGACACGATAATTATCTAAAATTAGCATGTCACCTGGTCGTTGTTTAATGCGAATATTATTTTTCTTATCCTTAATTAAATCCCAAAACTTTCGTCTTGCATTTATATAATCGTCTATTTTTTTATTTTTATTGAATGGAATTAATTCAGTTCTATTGTTGTATCTTACTTGTATTACATTTTTCATATCATCTAACTCGATCAGCTTACATTTATTTTCTAAACAGGCATTTTCATCTTTATATCTAAAAAAAGTATTGAAAGTTGTAAGTGTATTAAAGAATTGTTTATGTCCATCTCGCAAAATTTTTGCAACATTAAAACCGTCAACTATTGTATTTTCTCCACCTATTGAAGCGTTTTCTATGCAGTGTAAAAAAATATATCCTTGTGTAGGGAAGCGATATGGATTGTCAGTATGGTTCTCTAGTGCTCTTGTTGTCATAGTTAAGTCATAGGCCTTATTTATGTTTTTAACGTCAGCAATACCGCCCCAATTTGTTTTTTTAACTGGTCCAATAAGTTTCATAAGTTCATTTAATCCATTCTTAGTTTTTGGAATATTTCTGACTAAACAAAAACCAAATGTTTCAACGGATAACAAAATGTCAGATAACATTTTTTCATTTATTAGCAGAAAGTTATATTTTGGAATTTTTATATTCTCTTTATTCCATAAACATTTTTTAGACTTAAATTTTTCGGATTCTAGTTGATTGTAGAGATAGCTAAATTGATACGAATGTTTTGAATTATCTGAAAATTGAATTTGTAAAATATTTTTTTTTATTTTGGCTGATTTAACGTATAAATGTTTGTCTATTTCCGCCGCCTCTATTAAAAGTTGATTTGTATAATTATCTCTTATCTCGCTGTTCTTACTATGCTCATAAAGCCATTGAGCATTTACTTCATAGTTCTTAGTTTTGTTTTTGAGATTTATAGTTTTTTTATTATTTTTTACAGAAATAAAGTTCATTTTAATTAAAATATTTAACTAGAGTTTTTTCAATTGTTTTATCAATTTCCATATTTTTTATATTATAACCTAAATCTGAAAAACTAGTGACAAATTTGCTACTCATTCCGCATGGCTTGATACCTTCGTAGTGACTTAAATCTGGATTTATATTTATTGAAAAACCATGGTAAGTAACCCATTTTTTTACCTTTAGACCGATACTGGCAATTTTGTAGAGTTGACCATTATCCTTTTTAACGAATACTCCGTGATGATCAGGTATTGCTTCTCCAACAATTTGAAAATTACCTAAAATTTCTATGATCAATTTCTCAATTTGGTTTACAAAAAATTTAATATCTTTTTTTCTATTATTTAAATTGATCATAAGGTAGATAACTCTTTGTCCAGGGCCATGATAAGTATACTTTCCTCCTCGATTAGTCTTAATTACAGGTATTTTATTATTATTAAGAAGGTCACTTTTATGATCAGTAGACCCTGATGTATATATCGCTGGATGACTTAAGAGCCAAGCAAGTTCGTCATTCTGGTTTTTAATTATTTCATTCACTCTATTTTCCATATATTTAAGACTTTTTAGGTAGTCTTGAGCTGAATTGTCTATCTTAATTTCCATGTTTTTCTGGATAATAACTTAAATTGATGTACATGTTTTTATTATGAATAATATTGTAAATGAACCTCCTCAAAATGAGAATATTACATTTAATAATCAACTAATTAATGATGTAATAAATTTTTGCAATAACAAAGAAAAAGATAAACTAGCTAATATTATTTCTCCTCTTCATCCTGCAGATTTGGCTGATCTCTTTACTTTTCTTAGTAAAGAGCAACGATCTTACATTCTTAATAATCTCAGTGAAGACCGCTATACAGATGTTCTAGCTGAGCTAGATGACACTATTATTGATGAAACTGTTCAAGAATTAGAGGATACTAAAGTAGTTCGCTCCATTAGTGAGATGGAGACAGATGATGCAATTAACCTCATTGAGTCTTTGGAACCATCAGCTCAAAAGAAAATTTTAGACCAAGTAAATCCCACAGAGAGAGAAATTTTACAAGAAAGTCTTAATTACCCTGAAGATACTGCTGGAAGAAGAATGCAAAAAGAATTTGTTTCAATGCCAGGCTTTTGGACAGTAGGGCAGGCTATTGATCATTTAAGAGAACAAATTGACTTACCCGATGAATTCTATGAACTTTTTATTGTTGACCCGAGCAATAAACCGTTGGGGAGCGCTTCAGTTTCTAAAGTTCTGAAGTCACGTAGAGATACAAAATTAAATGAGATTTTAGAAGAAAATCCAAAATTTGTTAAGGCATCTATGGATCAAGAAGAAGTAGCACTTTTCTTTGAGCAATACTCTTTGGTGTCAGCTGGAGTTGTCGATGACCAAAATAGATTAATTGGAAGAATTACGGCAGATGATATTGTGTGGGTTGTTCAAGAAGAAGCAGAAGAAGATATTTTGAGGTTGGGTGGCGTTTCAGAAAGTGAGATGAACCAATCCATCGGAAGATCAACGAGGCGACGATTTATATGGTTATTTCTAAATTTATTAACTGCAATTCTTGCATCTTATGTAATAAGTCTGTTTGATGCCAGTATTGAGAAAATGGTAGCATTGGCGATTTTAATGCCAATTGTTGCATCAATGGGCGGTAATGCAGGAACACAAACGTTAACACTAACTGTAAGAGCTATCGCAACTAAAGAATTAGTAGATAATAATAGAAGAAAGGTATTTTTCAAAGAAATTGCGATATCAGTATTAAATGGAATATTATTTGCGATTATAACAGGGTTTGCTGCTTGGATTTGGTTTTCTGATCTTAGTTTATCTATAATTGTTGGAGCAGCAATGGTAATAAATATTTTATCTGCGGGTTTGTTTGGTTTCCTAATTCCTTATATTTTTAATAAAGTTAAGATTGATCCCGCTTTGGCATCAAGTGTGTTTGTAACAACAATAACTGATGTATTTGGATTTTTATCTTTTTTAGGGCTAGCTTCAATTTATTTATTTTAGATTTTTATATTGTCAATTAATCGAGTATTTCCTATTTTAACCGCAATAAATATTCTTGATTTATCACTTATTTTTTTTCGAACAGAGAGATCATCATTTAAAACAGTCAGATAATCAATTTTATCAACACCATGATCTATCAGGACTTTTTTTGTGTGATTAAGTATTTTTTTAATCTTTAACTTGGTTCTTATCAATGGAGGTAATTTTTTAAGTAATTTGTTGATTTTAATAGCAATTTTAAATTCCTGACCACTTAAGTAGCTATTTCTTGATGAAAGTGGAAGCCCATTCCTATCCCTAACAGTTTTAACACATATTATCCTTATATTTAATTTTAATGACTCAGTCATTTTTTTAATTACTAAATATTGTTGATAATCTTTTTCACCAAAAAATGCTGCATCTGGCTGCACTATATCAAAAAGTTTAAGTACAATATTTTTTACACCTGGAAAGTAATTTGGCCTTGATTTACCACATAGTCGTTTCTCAATTGCAAACTGTGGACAATTATGTTTTGTTTTATGGGACAGAATTTGTTTTTGTATTGGAGTGAAGACAATATCAGCACCGTATTTTTTTAAAACTTTAAGATCATTTTTGAGCGTCCTTGGGTAATCTTTATAATCTTCTTTTGGTCCAAATTGTGTAGGGTTAACAAAAATACTAACTACAACAATTGATTTTAGTTTTTTTGACTCCTTTACTAATTTTAAATGTCCTGCATGTAGAGCTCCCATTGTGGGTGTTAAGTGAATTTTAAAACCATCACTTCTATAACGATTTAGGATTTTATCGAGATATTTTATACTCTTAACTAATTTCATTATGTATATCTTCAAAAATAATATTATCCGCAAACTTCTTTGACAAATTATACTTTTCCATACTATTAATTGTCCAAGTTAATAGTGGAATATTTTTCGTCCTTATACTTTGAATATTACTCATACTTATTTTTTCTACATCAACCGCTAAAAAATTAATGTTGAGATGAGAAATCTTTTTAAAATCGATGTTTTCGTCACTAGTTATTAGGCCTGTTTTATAAAATGGAGCATTGATTTTAAACCATTCACACATTTTATAATCAAATGACTGCAACGCAATTTCCCCATTGTAAGCTCGAATTATTTCGATTAACCTTTCTTCAATTTCAGGATTAAAACCAGATTTTATTTCAATTAAAATAGGTGTTTGGCCATCTACTAAATGCAACATCTCATCAAGTGATGGTATTTTACAATCTGTGTCTAAAAGCTTTAGTTTTCTTATTTCGTTCGTACTTAGATCATTAATATTAGAATTTATTCCACACATCCTTTTTAAATCGTAATCATGAAATACTATAATTTCTTTATCCTTAGATAAGACAATATCACATTCTATTGCAAGGTTGTGTTTCATTGCATTTTCAAATGCTTCCAAAGAATTTTCAATGATTAATTTTTTATCATGAAGCCCTCTATGGGCAATCGGACGATCAAGAAAAGGTTTCATTATTTCAGAATTTCAAATATTGATGCAACTTCAACACTAGCATTTTTTGGAAGAGAGTTTGCTCCCACCGCAATTCTTGAATGCTTTCCTTTTTCTCCCATAATATCGCAAACAACATCTGATGCACCATTGATGACTAAGGGATGGTCAGAAAATGAATGATCAGCATTTACGTAACCAGCAACATGAATACAATTAAAATCACTAAGTTCACATGAAGGGTTTAGTTGGTCTAATATAGACAACGTATTAAGCATACATATGCGTGATCCATATGATGCCTCCTTAATATCAGTTTCTGATGGAACTTTGCCAGTTATAATTTTTTCATCTTTTATAGGAAGTTGCCCAGATACATAAACTAAGTTGCCTATTTTTTTAAAAGGCAAATAATTCCCAAGAGTTACAAGCTTAAATTGCTTATAATCTTTTTCTACTTGGAGTATTTTATCCGCTAACTTCATTAATAAGAAAATTATATATATCTTTCCAACTATATGCACGAAAATCTGCTTCTTTCGGTGAAACTGCAAGTTTAGATAATCGTTCATCAGATATGTAATGAATAGTTTTAGATCTTGGTACTTCTTCTTTTACGGAGGATATGTGGGGAGCTAAATCATCTATAAAAAAAACTTTTTCATTAAAGTCTCTAATTAATTCTCTAATTACCAACCCTTTCGGTCCGTTTCCGGCAATTATTTGAAGATTAAGACCATTCTTTTGAAAACAATGCTTTCTATCATCCAAATATTTGAATGGAATATTAGTCAGCACTAAAATTTGAAAATTAGATTCCAAAAGTTTATTGATAAAATGTATTGATCCTTCGACAAAAGTTATATCTTTTGATTCTGTTCGAAAAAAATCGTCTAAATATTCAAGTATAACTTCATTAGATACAACTTCATCAGTTCCTTTTTGTTTTATATTTCCAAAAAGAGCGTATGAAGTTAGGTCATACCAAAATCCTTTTTTTTCTAAATAAATTTCAAAGCATTTTACGAAATTTAATAAGACTTCATCAGCATCAGTTATGAGCAGTGGTTTATTCTTTAAAAGGGTTGCTTTGTTTATTTGCTTTTGAAGGCCATCAGATAGCTTATATGACACTAATTACTTAACTTCTATCAATGTAAGTTTTGTTTGAGTATATTGGCCAAGAGCTTCCAGAGATTTATCTCTTCCAGAACCTGACTGCTTGTATCCACCATGAGGTAAAGACATATCTCCATCACTCAAACTATTTATCAGAACTTTCCCGCTTTTAATTCTTTTTGCAAGCTTGTGTACTTTATTTAAATCATTAGACCATATCATTGCATTAAGTCCATAATGAGTATCATTTGCTATTTGAAGAGCTTCATCTTCATTTTCAAAATCTATGGCACATAATACTGGTCCAAAAATTTCCTCTTTAGCAACAGTCATTGAATTTTGAACATCTTTAAATACCGTAGGACTGACATAGTAGCCACCTGAGTCTTGAAGCACTTGATCACCACCAGTTATAACATTTGCACCTTCAGATTTACCTTTATCTATATAATTCATGATTCTATCAGTTTGGGTTTTATCGACTATTGAGCCCATTAAAGTGTTTGGATCAAACGGGTTACCTGGCATCCAAGGTTGAGAGTAGCTTACGACTTTTTCTAAAAATTCGTCTTTTATCGATTTTTGAAGTAGCAACCTTGAGGGCGCATCACATACCTGACCACTGTTTCCAAACATGCCATCGGCTGCCATTTTCGCGGCGTGGTCTAAATCAGGTGCATCTGCAAATATTATATTTGGAGACTTTCCTCCACACTCCAGTGAAACCCTCTTCATGTTGGACTCACCTGCGTAAGATAAAAAATATCTTCCAACTTCAGTAGATCCAGTAAATCCAAGTTTATCAACATCCATGTGAGTCCCTAATGCTCTTCCTGCAGTAGGACCATAACCCGGCACTACATTGAAGACTCCTTCTGGAATACCAGCCTCCATTGCTAGTTCGGCAACTCTTAATGCAGATAAAGGTGATTGTTCTGCAGGCTTTAAAATAAAACTATTTCCAGTCGCTAACGCAGGTGCAAATTTCCAACAAGCCATTAACAAAGGAAAATTCCAAGGAGTAACTGCTCCAACTACACCCAGAGGTTCTTTTGTGATAGTGGCAATTAAATTATCACTTGTTGGTGCTACATCATCATAGAGTTTATCAATTGCCTCAGCATACCATTTTGTACAATTAATACATGCCGCTATATCGCCTGTTGCTCTAGTTATAGGCTTGCCCATGTTTAAGGTTTCTAGCAAGCCAAGCTCTAAAATATTTTTTTTCATTAAGTCAGCGAAATTAAAGAGTATTTTTTTTCTTTTTGAAGGAGCCATTCTAGACCATGACCCTTTTTCAAATACATCGCGCGCAGCTTTGACAGCTATATTTATGTCTTCAACGTCACATTCTGAAACGCTAGTTATTATTGATCCATCAACAGGGCTAATGCTCTCAAACGTTTTGCCTGTTACTGAATTTATATAGTTTCCATTAATAAAAGCCTGATTTTTAAAATCCAGAGATGATTTTTTTTCCATCACATCATTTAGAGCGAGAGCCATAGTTAACCTTTCAACTTGTTAATAATTTAATTTTTGTAAAGATTATAAAGATACAGGTTTTTTTATTTTTTAGAAGATTTTTTCTTTTTCTTACCTGTTTTTTCTAGTTTTTTTTCAATCAAATCAATAGCTTCTTCCATTAGAATCTCCTCAGGGTCAATATTATCGGGAATTGTGGCATTAATACTTTTATATTTAATATAGGGCCCGAACTTCCCTTTCATAACTTTGATTGGTTTTTTATCATCAGGATGTTCTCCTAAAGTTTTGATTTCAGATGAACTTTTAAGTCTGCCAGGCTTTGCATTAGCAAGTAGAGAAACTGCTCTATTAATACCAATATCAAAAATTTCAGAATTATCCTCAAGGCTAGCATTTTTATCACCACAATTAATGTAGCCACCATAGCGGCCATAATTCACAGTAATAATTTCACCTGTTTCAGGATGACCACCTATCTCTCTTGGTAAACTTAATAAGTACTGAGCTTTCTCTAAATCTATTGCAGAGGGGGAAATTCCTTTAGGTACCGAGGCTCTCTTTGGTTTTTCTTTTTCAACCACATCACCAAGCTGAACGTATGGCCCAAATCTTCCATTCAATAATTTAATATCTTGTTCTGACTCAGCATCTTTTCCAAGAATTGTATCTTCAAATGCTTCTTTAATTTTTTTATGAGAGATAGGTCTAGTAAACTTACAATCGGGATAGTTGGAACAGCCTACGAACGCTCCAAATCTACTTACTTTAAGACTTAGTTCACCTTCACAGTTTTCAGAAGGGCAACTTCTTGATATTGCCTTTTCTCCGTTAGTTTTTTCTTTTTGCTCAAATATATGGGACTTAAGAATTTCATTTAAATTATCTAATATATTAGTAATTCTCAAATCAGTAACATCACCTACATTTGTAGAAAAATTTTTCCAAAAATTTTCTAAAAATTCAGTCCATTTTATTTTTCCAGAAGTAATTTCATCAAGTGATTCTTCCATTCCAGCAGTAAACTCGTAATCAATGTACTTTGAGAAAAATCCTTTAAGAAACGCCGTTATCAATATTGCTCTATCAACAGGTACAAACCTATTTTTATCAAGTTCAACATAATTTCTTGTTTTTAGAACAGATATAATACTTGCGTAAGTTGAAGGTCTTCCTATGCCCAATTCTTCTAATTTTTTTACTAAACTTGCTTCAGAGTATCTAGGGGGCGGTAAAGTAAAATGCTGTGTTTCTGCTGGTGAAACTGACTCTATCTTCATTCCTTTCGAAATAGCGGGCAATGTAACCTCATCTTCATCTTCCTCATTTTCATCTTTTTTAATTTGTTCATCACTTTTTACTTTAAACTCACTATAAATATTCAAAAACCCATCAAATTTTACTACAGAACCGTTTGCTCTCAGTTTCAATTCATTCTTTTCAGAGCTGATATCAATAGCTGTTCTTTCAAATACAGCAGAACTCATTTGACTCGCAAGCGCCCTTTTCCATATTAATGAGTATAATTTTAAGCTATCTGTATCTAAATATTTTGAAACCTGATCAGGTGTTAATTCAATATCAGTAGGTCGAATTCCCTCGTGAGCTTCTTGGGCGTTTTTAGCTTTTTTTGATTTGTAAGTTCTTACTTCAGAAGGGCAATACCCATTCTCAAAATTTTTTTTCAAATAGTTTCTATACGTTTCAATTGCTTCTTTAGATATATCAGTACTATCAGTACGCATATAAGTTATTAAACCAACTGTTTCACCATTAATTTCAATACCTTGAAATAATTTTTGTGCAATTTGCATTGTTCGAGAAGCGCCAAAACCATAAATACTTGATGCAGTTTGTTGGAGTGTTGAGGTAGAAAAAGGTGGCTCCGGGTTTCTCGATGCTGGTTTTTTTGTAATATCTATTATTTCAAATTTATTATCCGAGAATAAATTTACAATTTTTTTCGCATCATCTTCAGACTTAAAGCTAAATTTTTCTACTTTTTTTCCTTCTACAGAAAGTAAATTAGCTTCTATACAAAAACCATCTTCAAATTTAACATTGCTTTTAATTTTCCAATACTCATCAGGTTCGAAAGATTCTATGGCAAGTTCACGTTCACATATCAATCTTAAGGCAACTGATTGAACTCTTCCTGCTGATTTAGCTCCAGGTAACTTTCTCCATAATACCGGTGATAAATTAAAGCCAAATAGATAATCCAGTGCTCTTCGAGCTAAATAGGCATCTACAAGATCAGTGTCAATATCTCTTGGATTGGCAATACCATTTTTTACTGCATTTTTTGTGATCTCACTAAAGACGACTCTCTTGACAGTTTTATCTTTTAATAATTTTTTCTTATTTAATAGCTCAACAATGTGCCATGCAATCGCTTCACCTTCTCTATCTGGGTCAGTTGCAAGATAAAGAGTAGATGCATCAGCGCTGGCATCATAAATCTCTTTCATATGTTTCTTTGAAGTTGAAGAAACTTCCCATTCAAAAGCAAAATTATTTTCTGGATCTACAGAGCCATTTTTAGATGGCAAATCACGAACATGACCAAAGCTTGCAAGTACATTGAACTCACTTCCTAAGTATTTATTTATTGTTTTAGCCTTAGCTGGGCTTTCTACTATTACTAAATTCATATCCTTATAAACGCGCTCTTTAATATATTTTTGTGAGCTTTGTCAAATTTTCACAAAAAATATTTTATAATTGGCAGAATATAAGGCTTAATACAATTTCTTCTCTTGACGCTTTAATAAGCGATTTATATTTTCATGATGAGAAAAGATGATAATTAGATTTATAATTAAACACATAAAAGAAACGTTGAAATCAAAATAAAATAATGAAATTAACGAAATTAAATTTGCAGACAGCAAACTTGCAAGTGACGAATATCTATAAATTACAAAAATTATAATCCAACTTACTGCAAGAGCTAAAAATAAATAAAAGTTAACTACAAATATAATTCCCATAAAAGAAGCATATCCTTTACCCCCTTTTAAATCATCAAGCCATATAGGAAACATATGACCAAATAGAATAAAAGTTCCAGATATAAAAAGTAAATTATCATTGATTGCCAGAGTAAGGGTTATTGGTATTAACGCCTTAAAAAAGTCAACAAATAATGTAATTCCTGCAGCTGAGGAGTTTCCAGTTCTTAATACGTTCGTAGCCCCAATATTTCCTGAGCCAATACTTTTAAGCTCCCCTAAATTGAATAACCTCGATACCAAAATACCAGTTGGAATTGAACCCAAAAGGTAGGAAAAGTAAATAATTAAAATTATTTCGAAAATCATTTAACCAGAATTGACAAACAAGCCATACGAACAGCTACTCCATTTTCAACCTGTTCAGTTATCACTGATTTATTTACATCATCAGCTAGTTCATTCTCTATTTCTACACCTCGATTTATTGGACCAGGGTGAAGCACTAGTACTTCAGGCTTTGCTGATTTTAACTTTTCATAAGTAAGCCCAAAACTTCTAAAATAATCATCTGCTGATGGAAGATTTAAATCTTTTATTCTTTCATTTTGAATTCTAAGCATCATTACTATATCAGCATCTTTTATACCATCTTCTAGATTTGTGAACGTTTCAACATCGTATTTATCTAAATCTTTTGGTTTAAAATAATCAGGAAATACGAATCTAACTTTTGATTTCATTTTATTTAGAAGATAGTAGTTTGACCTTGCTACTCGACTATGTTCAAGATCACCACATATTGAAACTGTGATATCATTAAGTTTTCGATTGTGACTCATGATTGTATAAGCATCAAGCAATGCTTGTGTAGGGTGTTCATTTACACCTTCTCCAGCATTTATAACAGGACATTTTAATATTTTAGCAATTTCTTTTGAGGCCTCATTTTCTCCATGTCGGATTATCACTAGATCAGGATTCATTGCTCCTAAAGTTTGAGCAGTATCAAATAAACTCTCACCTTTTCTTAATGAGGATCCTTCAATATTCATATTAATTACATCAGCACCTAATCTTTTAGCTGCTATTTCAAAAGAGATTAGTGTTCTTGTAGAGGGTTCAAAAAAAAGGTTTATAATTGTTCTACCTTTTAAAATTGGTATTTTTTTATCTTTTTCTTTGTTGTGTTCTTTGAAAATTTTACTGAGTTCTAAAATATTATTTATATCCTCAATACTAAGATCTTTTATGCCATGCAGATGGGTTTGAGAGATTTTAGGGATTTGAATGTTTTCAAGCATTAATTCATTCTTTTAATATAATTTAATGCGCCTTCCAAGATAAATGCTGACGCTAGACTATCAATTTCTTTTTTTTCATTATGGGCAGTTTTTCTGCTTTTAGAATTATCTGTATATAATTTTTCCACAGCAACAGTAGAAAGTCTCTCATCCCAAAAAGAATAGGGAATATTTAAAGACAAATTTATGGCTCTTGATTTATCACGGATTGATTGAGCACTTTTTCCCTCACTTCCATCCATATTTAAAGGCAGTCCAATGATGAGGGCTTTAACTTCGTGAAGTTTAACTATCTCATTTATTTCTTTCAGAAAGTCTTTCAAATTTGAATATTTAATAGTTCTTAATGGTAGAGCCCCTGTCATATCTGATGTAGAAATTGCAACTCCAATTCTTTTACTACCAATATCCAATCCTAGAATTTTATGGTTACTTTCCACTAATGACTTAAAATCAGCGATATCTACTTCTTTTTTTGTTTCATTAGTCATTTTTTGACTGTATATCATACATTAATTTAAGTTAGTACCTCTTATAAATATGGAATTTGATAAGAAAAGTCTTTTAAAGCTTGGTAAGTTAGCAAGAATTTCTATCAGTGACGATAAACTCAATAATCTTAGTCAAGATCTGAATTCAATCTTAGAGTTTGTTGACCAGTTAAAAGAAATTAGAACTGATCAAGTTGATCCGACATCTAATTCTCTTAATCAAAAACTAGAAGTTAGAGATGATAAAGTAGAAAATAAGAATAGTACTGAAGATGTGCTAGAAAATGCACCTGAAAAAGAAATGAACTTTTTTGTTGTTCCAAAAGTGATTGAATAATGAAAGATAGTTATACATTAAAATCGCTGGCAACTCTTTTGGAAAATAATAAAATATCATCGAAAGAGTTAACTTCAGAGTATTTGAAAAATATTGAACGTGGTAAAGAGTTAAATTGCTACAATACTGTATCAAAAGAGAAAGCTCTTATTGATGCTGAAAAATCTGACGAGAGAAGAAAAAATCAAAATCTCAGAAGTAAGTTCGACGGAATTCCAATTGGAATAAAAGACTTATTTTGTACTAAGGGTGTGACTACTACTGCATCAAGTAAAATTTTATCAAACTTTGTTCCAAATTATGAGTCTACTGTAACTCAAAAGTGTGATGATGCAGGCTTGATTAGTTTAGGCAAATTAAATTGTGATGAATTTGCAATGGGTTCAACCAACAAAACAAGTTTTTTTGGCCCGGTAATGAATCCATGGAAATCTGTAAATTCTAATAATAAACTTGTTCCAGGAGGTTCATCCGGAGGATCAGCAGCAGCAGTTTCGGGTGATCTTTGTGTAGCCTCTCTTGGAACGGATACTGGAGGCTCAATTAGACAACCTGCATCTTTTACAGGCACTGTTGGATTAAAACCTTCTTATGGAAGAGTATCGCGATGGGGAATAGTCGCATTTGCATCTTCATTAGATCAAGCGGGACCAATTACAAAAACCGTTGAAGATGCTGCAATTTTTTTAGATATAATATCGGGTCACGATGAAAAGGACTCAACTTCCTCGGTCAATCCAAAAGAAAATTACTATGAAAATTTAAATCCAGATATAAAAGGGATGAAGATTGGAATCCCAAAAGAATTTAGAAGCGACAAGCTTCCAGCTAGTACTCAAAAAAGCTGGGATGAGTGCGCAGATCTACTAAAGACTAATGGAGCAGAAATATTAGATATTAGCTTACCTTATACAATGAGCGCTTTACCTGCTTACTATATTATTGCACCTGCAGAAGCTTCATCAAATTTAGCGCGCTATGATGGAGTGAGATATGGACTCAGAGTAAAAGGAAATAATCTCATTGATATGTATGAAAAAACAAGATCAGAGGGATTTGGCGATGAAGTAAAGAGAAGAATATTAATTGGTACATATGTATTGTCATCAGGGTATTATGATGCTTATTATATTAAAGCCCAAAAAATTAGATCATTAATAAAAAGTGATTACGTTGAAGCTTTTAAAAAAGTTGATGCAATTCTCACCCCTTCAACACCTTCAACGGCATTTGAAATTGCAAATGAGCCTTCTGATCCAGTACAAAACTATCTAAATGACATTTTTACTGTTCCTGTAAATCTAGCAGGTTTACCAGGTATATCAATTCCCTTCACAAATGACGAAAATAATTTGCCAATTGGCTTACAATTGATAACAAATTCATTTGAAGAACAAAAATTACTCAATGTTGCTAGAAATATAGAGAAAACTATTAACTATTCAGAAACTCCAGAAAAATGGTGGCTCAAATGATTGAGAGTTGGAATTTAGTTATTGGAATAGAGATTCATGCTCAAGTTAATTCAAAATCTAAATTATTTTCACCATCACCAACCGATTTTGGATCTAAACCTAATAGTCAAGTCAGTCTAATTGATGCAGCAATGCCAGGTATGCTGCCTGTAATTAATAAATTTTGTATTGAGCAAGCCGTTAAGTCAGGGATTGGATTAAATGCAAAAATAAATAAAAAATCTATTTTTGATCGTAAGAATTATTTTTACCAAGATTTACCACAAGGCTACCAGATATCTCAGTTTAAGGACCCAATAGTGGGAGAAGGATTTGTTGAAATAGAAACTGAAAACGGTCAAAAGAAAATAGGAGTTGAGAGACTTCATTTAGAACAAGATGCAGGTAAAAGTTTGCATGATCAGGATCCAAACTTCACTTTTGTTGACTTGAATCGTTCAGGAATTGCTTTAATGGAAATTGTATCTAAACCAGATATGAGCTCACCAGAGGAGGCTGTTGAATATGTTCGAAAAGTTAGAAGTATTCTAAGATATCTTGGTACATGTGACGGAAATATGGAACAAGGATCTTTAAGAGCCGATGTAAATGTTTCTGTAAACAAGCCTGGAAATGAATTAGGTACAAGGTGTGAAATCAAAAACTTAAACTCATTTAAATTTATTCATGCAGCTATCGTTTATGAAGCAAAAAGACAAATAAAACTTATTGAGCAAGGAGAAAGTGTTAATCAAGAAACAAGATTATTTAATACGCAGTCTGGTGAAACGAGATCAATGAGGTCAAAAGAAGATGCTCATGATTATCGATATTTTCCTGATCCAGACCTCTTGCCACTCACTTTGGATGATGACTGGATTAAAGTTTTACAAGACTCAATACCAGAATTGCCAGATCAAATAAAAAAGAGATTTATTAATGAATATTCTCTTAGTTCTTATGATGCAAATATTATTGTTTCAGACAAAGCAACAAGTGAATATTTCGAAGACGTTGTAAAGAACAGAAATCCAAAACTTGTAACAACATGGGTTACTGGAGAATTATTTTCAATACTAAATAAAAAAAATCTGATTATTGAGGATAGTCCTATTACTTCAAAACAACTTGGTGAACTGGTTGATAACATCGAAAATGGTAAGATTTCAAACCGTCAAGCAAAGGAAGTGTTGGAGGAAATGTGTGAAAGTGGAAAAGGTGCGTTAGAGATTATTGATGAAAAAGGTTTATCCCAAATTAGTGATGAAAATGAAATAGAAAGCCTAGTTGATATTGTATTAAATTCAAATCCAGAAAACGTTAAAAAATATAAAAATGGAAAAGATAAACTTTTTGGTTTTTTTGTTGGCGAGGCTATGAAACTTTCTAAAGGTAAAGCTAATCCAAAAATAGTTAATGACCTCATCAAGAAAAAGTTATCACAATAAAGTAATTTCTTTTAATCAATATAAATTTGATATATTAAAACAATGTGTGGAGAGATGGGTGAGTGGTTGAAACCGGCTCCCTGCTAAGGAGTTGTGCGGGCTTATACCCGTACCGAGGGTTCGAATCCCTCTCTCTCCGCCACACTAATTTTACTACGATTCTTTTTTCTTACTTGGTTTAATTAAGGTTTTCCCACCAACATAAGCACGATTAAGATTATTCGATAAAGTGTACTCAATTGGTTTCAATCCATTCTCAATAAATTCATATACTTGAATATTTTCCATTACTCTTTGAACATAGTTTCTTGTTTCTTTGAAAGGTATCAACTCTATCCAATTTTCACTTGTAATATCATCTTTTCTTGGGTCCCCATATTTTTTTATCCATCTTGAAACTCGTGATTCACCCGCATTATAAGCTGCAAGAGACAAAATGTATGAGCCATTGTAGTTTGAGAGTAATTTATCTAAATAAGCACTTCCTAAAATTACATTATACTTTGGATCTTCAGTTAATTTACTTTTTGTATATTCAAGCTTTAAACCCTTTGAGACCCTTTTTGCAGTATACGGCATAAGTTGCATTAATCCTTTAGCTCCTGCATAACTTCCAGCTTTAGGATCAAACTGACTCTCTTGTCTTGTTACAGAATGTATTAGACTTTGTTCTGGAAAAATAATTTTTCCAAATTCAGGTCTTTCAATTTGAGGAAAGCTTAGAGGGTCAAGAATTGTGTGGTTATAATATAAAATTTTACCTGCTTGAACTGCAAAATCATGTCTGCCTATGTCATTTGCAGTTTTGACAGAATTTACAGAAGTACTAAGATTGTCACGATCAGCAAGATCCCAAATAAATTTTTTAACCAATTTAGGTCTATCAAATTCATTTAATAAAGAGATTGATAAATAAACTGGTCGATTTTCTTTATAATCAGCGTTGTTAGCATCGGAATACTCTACAAGCAATGGATTAAATAATTTCTTTTCTGATAATTTGCTCGCTGCGAGCTGACCATAAAAAGTAAGACTGTACAAAGAAGCCTTTTCATACCAGCGTTGCGACTCTGCAGAACTACCAACTTCCTCTAATGCATTTCCCATCCAATAGGCGGCTCTTGCTTTTGAGATTGGTCTTGATGAAACATTCCAAATTTCTTGAAAATGAAGATAGGCTGATTCTGGATTAGATAAAAAAGTAAGAGCTATCCAACCAGCTAACCACTCGGCCTCAGCAATATCTTTACTTTCACTCAAACCGTGATTTATTGCAAGCGCGTATGCAGTTTCATATTCATGACGGTCAATTAAACGCCTAATAAGAAAACTTTTTTTATCCCAAAATTTGTCTGGGCGAACTAACTCACTTGAATTTGATTTATTGATATCTAATAATAATACTAGTGCACTATCATACTTTCTTTTTTTAATTCGCCAATTGATTCGATCATAAACAAGCCCAGGATCATTTTTCAATTCATCTGGAACCAGCTTTATTAAATTATCTACACCACCCGCAAATGAAATTAATCCTATCCTGGCTTCAAATAGTTTTTGATAATTTTTATCAACATATTTTACCAATCTGGCTGCAGTCCTATATTTTCCTTCCCACAGTAATTTATTTATTCTTCTCAGATGATGATCTTTATTTAAAATACTTTTATAAGTTTTTATGATTTGAGATTGTTCTTTTCTAGTAAAGCTGCCACCGATATAGCCATCAATGATAAGTCTCTTTCCTTCTTCAGATTTGCCACTGTTTAGTAGTGCATTACCTAGATATATTCGACCCCAGCCTGTTTCTGGAGGATTATTGCTAAAGTAATCTATTAAATCGTCATAATTATCTCTAAATGTAATTTTTGATTCAGCTTTGAGCTTTATTTTTTCTATTTCAGGCCAATTTGAATTTTTCTTAATATATGTTCTGTAATCAGAAAATGTTAAATTACCTGCGCCATTATAATATTTAAGCCAGTTTATAGTTTCTTTTGCTGTTTCATTTTTAATATTACTGCTTATTCCAGTTACTCGATCCCATTTATATTCATCCGCTTTGTCGAGCGCTAACTCAAATAACTCATAGTCTTTATTGCTCAACAATTGAGAGAGTGCAGGCTGCACTGGTTTTTTTGTTGGGATCGAGAACCCAGGTCCCGGCAATTCAATGTATAGACTTCTCTTTACAGGCGTTATTTCTCCATAAGAAGATATTCCTGAAATAAAAAATAGACTTACTACAAAAATGATTAATTTTTTCACGAAATAGTTATTTGTTTGATTTGCACAAGTATATTTATGATTAAGGTTTTTTTAAATAATTAAAAGTGCTATTGTAAACAATGTTTAAAGGATCTCATACAGCGTTAATTACGCCTTTTGACGGTAAATCTATTGATGAAAAATCATTCAGATCTCTGATAGATTTTCAAATAACAGAAGGCATACATGGACTGGTTCCTGTAGGTACAACAGGCGAGTCACCAACTTTAAGCCATGAAGAACACAAGTTAGCAGTTGAGATATGTGTTGAAGAAACAGCAAAACGTGTGCCTGTAATAGCAGGAACAGGATCAAACAACACCGACGAAGCTATCGATCTCACCATGCACGCTGAAAAAGCAGGTGCTGATGGAGCTTTAGTAGTTACACCATATTATAATAAACCTACTCAACATGGTTTATACTCACACTTTGAGGCAATTAGTAAGGCAACTACACTTCCAATTATTATTTATAATATTCCTGGCAGATCAATTGTTGATATGAATACAAAAACAATGAGGGATTTGTTTAAAATTAAAAACATTGTTGGAGTAAAGGATGCTACTTCAGATATACCAAGAGTTTATGAAACGAAAACAACAATAGGAGAAAATTTTAATCAATTAACAGGAGATGATGCAACTACGTTAGCTTTTATGATTTATGGTGGTCACGGATCTATCTCAGTGACGTCTAATATCGCCCCAAAATTATGTTCTGAATTTATGAAACATTGTTTAGATCAAAATTTTGCTAAGGCTGCTGAGATAAATGACAAATTGATGCCGTTGCATCATGCTTTATTTGTTGAGTCCAGTCCTGCCCCAGTAAAATATGCAGCTTCTAAGCTTGGTTTATGCAAAGATGACATAAGACTGCCGCTCACAAGTATATCAGATGAAACTAAGCAATTAGTTGATAAAGCTATGAAGCACGCATCATTAATATAGCCTTGCAAATAGCAGTTCAAAACAGAAAAGCAAAGTATAATTATACATTTGTTGAATTATTTGAGGCAGGTATTGAACTACAAGGTAGTGAGATAAAATCTCTTCGAAATGGAAGAGTTGAGATAGCTGAGTCATATGCAAGGGAAGATAATAGTGAAATATTTTTAATAAACTCACATTTCTCCAAATATTCTAATGCTTCATATCTAAATCATGTTGAAAACCGTCCACGAAAATTACTTTTACACAAAAAAGAAATCAGAAAAATCATTGGAAAATTAAATAAAGAGTCACTTACTTTGATCCCAACAAAAATATACTTCAATAAAAAAGGTAAGGCAAAGTTGGAAATTGCTCTTGCTAAAGGAAAAAAACTACACGATAAAAGAGATGCTAAAAAAAGAAAAGATTGGGTAAGGGAGAAAAAAAAGTACGGATGATTTACGCTCTAGGAATTGGGTCAAATTCTAACTCAAGATTTGGTAATAAATTAAATACACTTAAATTTGTTTTAAAAGAGTTGGAGCGTAACAATATCAAAGTAATAAAAAAGTCTAAATTATATTCATCGCCACCTAAAAATTTTAAAACGGCTGCCGAAACCTTTTTAAACGCTGCTTTAGTTGTTGAAACAAAACTAAAACCTAAAAATTTACTAATAATTTTAAAAAAAATTGAAAGAATTACTGGAAGATACGCCTATCGTAAAAATACTTCTCGAACATGTGATTTGGATATTCTTTTGCTCAGCAAGTCCAGTAGAATATTGATAAATGAGAACAAAAATTCTATTGAAATTCCACATCCAAGACTTCATGAGAGAAATTTTGTATTAAGGCCTTTATTGGACATTTGTCCTGGATGGCTCCACTCTGAAAAAAAATCATCTATTATGAGGCTTCATAAAAGCTTGCATATTGAAGATAAATTATACAAAGTCTTGAATACTTTATAAATTGTCAATTATTTTGGGCTTCACTTAGTATATAATGTATGATTAATAGTGCATTATGGCACAATCAACAGTCTATAAACCTGCAAAACCAATTGATAAGAATCTTGATTCTAAATTAATAGAAAAAGCTTATTCTTTTGCAGTCGAGTGTCACAAGTCACAAAAAAGGCATTCAGGTGATCCTTATATATCTCACCCAGTTGCAGTTGCAGATATTCTATTAAACTTAAAGTTAGATACTTCCACAATTATAACGGGCCTTTTACATGACACACTTGAGGATACTCTTGCTACAGAAAATGAAATTGAAGAAAAATTTGGAAAAGAAGTCCTTCAATTAGTAAACGGCGTTACAAAACTGTCAAAAATTGAAACGTATACTGAAAATAAATTCCAGGCTGAAAATTTCAGAAAATTAATTTTAGCAATGTCGAAGGATATCAGAGTTTTGTTAGTAAAGTTAGCTGACCGCTTGCACAACATGAGAACGATTCAATTTATTCCACAGGAAAAAAGACGACAACGTATTGCATCAGAAACATTAGAAATTTATGCCCCCCTTGCTGGAAGATTGGGGATGCATGAATTCAAAGACGAGTTGGAAGATTTATCGTTTCAAATTTTAAATCCATCTGCATATTCCTCATTGATGACAAGAATTGAGTATTTAAAGAAAGATAAATCTAATTTAACTGATAAAATAAAGACAAGGATCTTTAGTCTTTTAGAAAAAAATGAAATTGATTGTCAAATAATAGGACGTGAAAAAAAAATCTTCTCTGTATGGAATAAAATGCAGAATAAACAAATTGCTTTTAGACAATTGTCGGATATTTTTGCTTATAGGATTATCACTAATAGTATTGAAGATTGTTATAGTATATTGGGCATCATTCATAACCGGTGGTCTGCTGTACCAGGGTCATTTAAGGATTATATATCGACACCAAAAATTAATAATTATCAGTCAATTCATACAACGATTGTCGGTCCTGAAAGACAGAGAGTTGAACTTCAAATTCGAACGAATGAAATGAACACTATAGCAGATAAGGGTATAGCCGCACACTGGAGCTATAAAGAGAATTATAATTTAGTAGATAACTCTTCTTCAGATCCAGTTAATGTTACTTGGTTGAGAGATTTAGTAGAAATATTGGACAGTGGTGGAAGCTCTGAGGACTTACTTGAAGCTACAAAATTAGAAATGTTTCAGGATCAAGTTTTTTGTTTTACACCGAAAGGTGACTTAATTCATTTGCCTGCAAACTCTAACTCTATCGATTTTGCTTATGCCCTTCATTCTGAAATTGGAAATCGTTGCGTTGGATGTAAGATTAATGGAAAACCTAGACCCTTATTTACAAAACTTCAAAATGGAGATGAGATTGAAGTACTAACATCAAAAAAACCATCTCCATCTGAAACTTGGGAAAATATTGTTACAACTGCAAAGGCGCAGTCATCGATAAAAAGATTTTTTAAAAAGCAAGAAAAAGATGAATTTACAAGTCTAGGGTTAAAAATATTACACAAAGTCACAGGTAGAAATGAAGATATTTCAAACACAGAAATTAGTAATTTTGCAAAAAGTTTTAATAGGAAAAGTCCTGAGGAGTTTCTTGTTGCAATTGGTAAAGGAAGTATAAAGCCACATCAATTATCAAAGTTTAAGCCCCGTTCAACTCTATCATTTTTTTCTCGATACAGAAGAAGAGACACAAACGATAAGATGCCTTTAGAGATAAGCAACTTCCAACCTGGAATTGCAATTCATTATGCAGAATGCTGTTTCCCTTTACCCAATGAAAATATTTTGGGACTTACATCAGAAGATTCAGGTGTAATCATTCACTCCAGTTTATGTAAGGAGCTAGATAAAGAAACAAAAAAAGAAGATTGGATCACTGCCTCATGGAAAGATGTAGATCCAAAGCAGTATTTTTCGTCAAGAATAAAAGTCTCAGTTAAAAATGAACCTGGATCCTTAGGTAAATTAGCAACCATTGTTGGAAGTGCAGGTGGCAATATAACTAACCTCAACATATCTGAAAAAGGCGATGATTATTTTGATATGATTTTTATTATTGACGTTCATAATCTTGATCATCTGGACAAGATTATAGAAACTCTCTCAGTGGTGGATATTGTAAGTTCTGTAAGTAGGCTTTTGATAAATTTATGAAGACTGAAAAAGAAATAAAAGATTTTTTTGAAAAAGTAGAAGCTATTCAGAATGGACATTTTATACTTTCATCGGGAAAAAGATCCAAAATTTACTGCCAGTGTTCAAAGTTATTTGAAGACCCTCGAAATGGAGAGATGATCTGCGAAGAGTTAAAGTACAGGGTGCAAGAAAATATTGATGACGAGATTGATTATGTGATTTCTCCTGCTTTAGGAGGTCTTCTCGTAGGGTATGAGCTTGCAAGATCTTTAGGATCTAAATTTATATTCTATGAGAGAGTCGATAACGAATTTGAATTGAGGAGAGGCTTTAATATTAAGGAAAATGCAAACGTCTTATTCGTTGAGGATGTAATTACAACAGGGAAATCAACAAATGAATGTTTAGAAAAACTAAAACCCCTAAATGTTAATTTATTAGGCATCGCAACAATCGTTGATCGTTCAAATCATAAATTATTTAAAGATCACAACGTAATATCAGTCCTTAAACTAGATATTCCACTTTATGATCCCAACAACCTCCCAGACGATCTTAATAAAATACCTGCAACAAAACCTGGTAGTAGAGTAATATAAATGACTCTACCTCGTCTTGGTGTAAATATTGATCACGTAGCAACTCTTAGAAATGCCAGAGGAGAAAACTATCCAAGCCCTTTAAGAGCTGCTCTTTTATGCCAAGAATATGGAGCAGATGGCATAACTACGCATCTAAGAGAAGATAGGCGTCATATAAGAGACGATGATATTAATGAAATTATTGAGAACATTTCCATTCCATTAAATTTTGAAATGGCACCAACCGATGAAATGGTTAACATAGCAGTGAATGCAGGTCCGAATGCATGTTGTATTGTTCCAGAAAAAAGAGAAGAAATAACCACTGAAGGCGGAATAGATATAAGAAGTAATCATAATAATCTCGTACCAAAAATTGAAAAGATAAAAAGAAATAACATAAGGGTCTCATTGTTCATAGATGCTTCAATAGACCAAATCAAAATGGCCAAAGAGATTGGCGCTGACATTGTAGAGCTTCATACGGGAGAATTTTGCCGTAAAATTAACTATAACGAAGATGCTTCATCAGAACTTGAAAGAATTAGAGAAGCAGCAGATTTTAGTAATAGCATTGGACTTGAATTACATTTTGGTCACGGAATAACATTCGATTCTGTAGGGGAACTATCTAAGATAAAGGAAGTAAAAGAGTTTAACATTGGACATTTTATCATTTCTGAGTCAGTTTTTCTTGGACTAGAAAAATCAATAAGCAAATTTAGAGAACTGATTAAAAAAGGAAGGGAGATTCAGTGATAGGCTTAGGATCAGATTTAATTGATATTCGCAGAATAGAAAACACGCTTTCAAAGTTTGGAGATAGGTTTAAAAAAAGAATTTTTACAGAAAATGAGATAAAAAAATGTGAAGGAAGAAAAGAAAGTGCAGCTTGTTATGCTAAAAGGTTTGCAGCCAAGGAAGCTGCGGCAAAGGCTCTTGGTACAGGTTTTAGAAATGGTGTATTTTGGAGAGATTTAGAAGTTACTAATCTTCCCTCAGGAAAACCTACGATTACTTTTCATGGAAATTCTCAACTTCAACTCAAAAAAATTGCGAACGATAAGGAGCCAGACATAAGTTTAACAATTACTGATGAGTTTCCTTACGCTCAAGCAATTGTAACAATTAATTAATTTAATGACTGATAAATTTCTTAGTAAATCATGGTTAAAATCAAATTTGTTAACATTGATTTATGCATTGTTAATAGCTTTATTGATCAGAACTTTTTTATTCCAACCATTTTTTATTCCCTCTTCCTCGATGGAGCCAAACTTACTTATTGGTGATCGGTTATTTGCTTCAAAGTACGATTATGGCTACAGTAAACATTCATTTCCATTTAGTCTTGGGCCAATATCAGATCGAGTTTTATCAACAAATCCAGAAAGAGGAGATGTTATAATATTTAAACCGCCTCATACTAATTTGGACTATATTAAAAGATTAGTAGGTATGCCGGGTGATATCATTAAAGTTAAAGATGGTAAATTAATCATTAATGGTGAAAGCGCTAAATATCAAGAATTAAGAGAGGATACGAAAATTTTAAAAAATGGACGCGTAGTAAAAGCAAGAGTTCTCATCGAAACTTTACCAAATGGAAAATCATATGAAATTTATAATTATATAGATGGATCCCCTGGCGATAATACTAATGAAATAATTGTTCCTAATGACAGTTACTTTTTCCTAGGTGATAATAGAGATAATTCAAATGATAGCCGATTTTGGGGGTCTGTAAATTTTGATAGATTAGTAGGTAAGGCACAAATAATATTTTTTTCAACTGAAGGTGGTTCAAAATTTTATGAAATTTGGAAGTGGCCTTTTGATATACAATTTAAAAGGTTGCTTAAGCTAATAAGTTAATGGCAAAAAATTTATCAATTTTAGAAAAAAAAATTTCCTACAAATTTAAAGACAAAACCCTATTAAAACGGGCAGTCACACATAAGAGTTTCAAAAAACTAGAAAGTAATGAAAATTTAGAATTTCTTGGAGATAGGGTATTAGGATTAGTAATTTCTGAAAAACTTTTAGTAGATAAACCAGGTAAACAAGAGGGTTCTCTCGACAAAATGCTAAGTAGTCTGGTAGACAGAAATGCATGCCATGAAATAGCAAAAAAAATATCCCTTGGAGATTTTATTCTTTTAGGACAAACTGAAAAATCATCACGCGGTAACAATAAAAAAAGCATTCTATCTGATGCATGTGAAGCATTGTTGGGAGCAATATATTTAGACTCTAGTTTCACTCAAGTAAGAAAAGTTATATTAGCATTATGGAAAAAAAAGTTTGATAATATTGCTGAAGATATTATTGATGCAAAATCAAAGCTACAAGAGTGGACTCTAAAAAAATATAAAACCCTTCCTAAGTATAAAATAATCAGTAAAACTGGTCCTGACCATAATCCTAAATTTAAAATTCAAGTTGAATTTATGAATTATAAAAAAGCTATAGGAATTTCTTCATCAATAAAAGAGTCAGAAAAAAATGCTGCACTTGCTTTCATAGAGAAAAATAAGATAAATTCTATTAAATGAAGAGTGGAAACATTGTATTAATTGGACCAACAAATTCTGGAAAGTCATCTCTTGTTAACAAAATAATGGGACAGCGGGTATCACTTGTTTCAAGGAAAAAACAGTCAACTACATTTAATCAAAAAGTCTATAAGAAATTCTCTGAAAACGAATTTATTATCCAAGATACTCCGGGCTTTTTTTCGAGTAGAAAAAAAATTAATAATAATATCATTTCATCTCCCCTTGCGGAAATTGAGACTTCAGATTTAATTTACGTTGTCGTAGATATTTCGTTAAGAACTAATAATGAATATAAAAAAATTATTTACTCTCTAGAAAATAAAATTGAAAAACAGCATATATTTCTGATACTAAATAAAATAGACAAAGTTAAGAAAGATAAAGTACTTAGCGCAATTAAATTTTATTCAAAAGAAAAAATATTTAATGAAATATTTCCAATCTCAAGTCTCACAGGTGAAGGAGTTGCAAATCTCATAAAAATTTCAAAAAAATTTACTATTAAAACTTCAATAAAAAGTAAGCCTTCTAGTAATATACAGATTAAGAAGAAGCTATTTTACTCAGAAGTAACACGAGAAAAAATACTAGATAAGATACATAGAGAGATACCTTATCAGTGTGATGTTGTAACTGAAAAGATTAATAAGGTTGCAAGTCAAATCAAAATATACCAATCGATTGTAGTTAAAAGACAATCACATAAGAATATACTTATTGGAAAGAAAGGTTCAATGTTGAAAGAAATTGGTCAAGCTTCAAGAAAAGAAATTGCTAGATTTGAAAACAAAAAGATTCACCTATTTTTATTTGTAAAGCTGGCTAAAGAAAAGAAAATATGAGGTGGTCTGGACCAGGATTTATATTAGGATTTAAAAAATATAATGAGTCATCTTATATTTTAGATGCATTTACAGAAGACCATGGAAGGCATAAGGGATTAATTAGAGGAATACATTCAAAAAACTTACGTGCAGTAATAGAGCCAGGAAATGAAGTAATGTTAAATTGGTCTGGACGTTTAGAAAGTCACTTGGGTAATTATACTGTTGAACCTATTAAATTGTGGTCATCTTTTATACTGAATCGTAAAGTAAATTTGCATGGTATAAATTCTATTTGTTCAATAATTATATCTACTATGGCAGAGAAACAGCAAAATGCGTTTATGTATGAAAAGTCACTAAGTCTAATAAAAGATATATGTAAAAATAAAGAAGATTGGATTAAAAGTTATATTTTTTGGGAAATTGATTTACTGTCAGATATCGGTTACGGCCTAGATTTAACTGAATGCGCAGTAACATCTGAGAAAGAAAATTTAAAGTTTGTTTCGCCAAGCAGTGGAAGGGCTGTAACCATAGAAGGAGCAGGATCTTATAAAGATAAACTATTTAAACTACCCAACTTTTTAATCAACAGATCGTCTGAATATAATAATGAGGATTTAGAGAACGCACTTAGTCTGACAGAGCATTTTTTTCGTAAGAGATTTTATGAGCCAAATAATCTTAATTTCCCAAAAAGCAGGAATCATCTAAAAATTTCAATTATAAAATGAAAATCAAAAACATTAACTTCACTGACGCGTTAGAAGAAAAGTATCTAGCATACGCACTTTCAACAATTACTCATCGAGCACTACCAGATATTCGTGATGGGCTAAAGCCAGTTCATAGAAGGCTATTGTTTGCAATGTTTCAATTAAGGTTAAACTCAAGTTCTGGTTTTAAGAAATCAGCAAGAATAGTTGGCGATGTAATTGGTAAATTTCACCCACACGGAGATCAGTCTGTTTATGAAGCACTCGTGAGATTAGCTCAGAATTTTTCAACAAGGTATCCGTTAGTTGATGGTCAAGGAAATTTTGGCAACATTGATGGAGATAATGCAGCTGCAATGAGATATACAGAGGCAAGATTGACTGCGTTAGCAGAACTAATGCTAAAAGATATATCAGAGGATACCATTGATTATATTAATACATATGATGGCATCGATCACGAGCCAATAGTTCTTCCATCAGCTTTCCCAAATTTGCTAGCTAATGGAAGTTCAGGAATTGCAGTTGGAATGGCGACAAATATTCCTCCTCATAACATCAATGAATTGTTTAAGGCTTTATCAAAATTATTAAAAAATCCAAATTATACTAATTCACAATTACTAAAGCTTATTCCAGGACCAGATTTTCCAACAGGAGGAGAAATCATTGATAGTGATATTGCATTGAAAGATGCCTATGTCAAAGGAAAGGGAACAATAAGGCTTCGGGCAAGATGGAAAAAAGAAGACCTCGGAAGAGGTCAATATCAAATTATTGTCTATGAAATTCCCTATCAAGTAAATAAAGCCAGAATTATAGAAAAAATATCTGATCTTATTGATAATAAGAAAGCAAATTACCTAGAGGCAATTCAAGATGAGTCTGCAGAAGACATCAGAATAGTTCTAATTCCAAAAAATAGAAGTTTTAAAGCTGAAGTAATTTTTGAGGACTTATGTAAGAATTCAGATTTAGAAATTAGATACGCCATCAATTTTAATGCAATCAATCACAAACTCGAGCCAAAATTATTTTCACTTAAAGAGAGCTTAAAATCATTTATTGACCATCGGTTTAATGTTTTAAAAAGAAGAACAAAGTATCGATTAATTCAAACTCAGAATAGGCTTGAAATACTCAGAGGTTTTTTAATAGTTTATAAAAATTTAAACAAAGTAATTAAAATTATTAGAACAGAAGCAGACCCTGAGAAAAAGTTGATTAGCGTATTTAGAATAAATAAGAGGCAAGCCGAAGCAATATTGGCAATGAGGCTAAGGCAATTAAAAAAATTAGAAGAAAAAGAAATTAAAAAAGAAAATGAAGATTTGAATACATACAAGAAAGAATTAAACAAACTACTTAAATCAAAAAAAGAGCAAATAAAGGAATTAAATTTAGAATTCACAAAAAGTTTAGAAATATTTTCAAAAGATGAAAATGCTACAAATAGAAAAACTGTTGTTAATTCAGAATATAGAGAAATTGATTACTCGACTGAAGAATTTGAAAGTAAAGATCCCGTAACAGTGATACTCTCAAAAAATGGATGGATAAAAACCATAAAAGGACATCAGGATGATTATACAAACGTAAAGTATAAAGAAGGAGATGCTGAGAAATTTATTATAAAATTAAAAAATAATAGTAAACTTCTACTTTTTTCTACTTTAGGTAAATTTTATACAATTAATTGTAACAAAATATCTGCAGGAAGAGGTTTTGGCGATCCTGTCAGTCTATTGATAGATAAAAATGATAATGAAGAAATTTTATTTGCAACTACTTATGAGCAAGAGAAAGAATATCTAATTACCAGTAGTGCAGGCAAGGGATTTTTCGTAAATACCTCAGATTTAATGGCGTCTACTAAATCGGGTAAAAGGGTCATGAATTTAAAAGGTAATGAAAAAGCCATTTCCTGTTTTCAAAAAAAAGGAGACTTAATAGCTGTTTTTAGCGGTGAAAAGAAAGCGGTAAAACTTCTAATTTTTGATCATTCAGAAATACCCTTAATGCAAAAAGGAAGAGGGATGACATTACAGAAATTCAAAAGTGGAAAAACTTTGAGCGGTATTTGCTTTGACTCTAAGCAAGGAATTTTAAATGAGAATAATGGTAAAACTCTTTTGGCGGCCAATGAAATAAAAAAATGGCTGGGTAAAAGAGCTCATGCTGGTAAAATTGAACCTAAAAGTTTACATTCCAAAATTTAATATCTATCTTAGTTTTATATGGAAAACTATCCAGACAGTTACTATGCACAAAATATAGAGGCCCTAAAGAAACCTTATGATCAACTAATTGATAATCATGAGTGCGACATCTGTGTAGTCGGCGGAGGCTTTTCAGGACTATCAACAGCCATTGAGGCTGCAAAAAAAGGACTAAAGGTAATTGTAATTGAGCAAAATTTATTTGGATGGGGCGCTTCGGGCAGAAATGGAGGCCAAATCTGGAATGACGTTTCATGGGGTATAGACGTAATTGAGAAGAAATATGGAATTAAACTTGCAAGGCAAATCTGGGATATATCTGAAGCTTCTGTAGATTTAATTGATGACAGAATAAGGGAATTTGGCATTGAATGTGATAAAAAAAATGGGGGAATTAGTGCTGCTACTAGTGCGGCCAAACTTAGAGAGTATGAAGAAAATAGAGAGTATAAAATAAAAAAATACAACTATAATAAATTAGAACTCCTTGACAAAAATAGTGTCGATAAAGAAATTGGTTCATCACTTTACTACGGGGGTGTCCTTGATAAAGGGGCGGGGCATTTACATCCAATTAAATATGCATTGGGTTTGGTAAAAGCGGCAGAAAAATTAAATGTAAAACTCTATGAAAGATCTGTGGTTACTAAGATTAATCAAACAAGTCATGCGGTTGAGGTTCTTACAGATAGAGGGATAGTAAAAGCTAAAAAGATAGCAGTATGTTGTAACGCCTATATAAAAGGTCTAAATTTAGGTATTGAAAATAGAATAATGCCATGTGCCACTTATATTCTCTGTACTGAGCCATTAAGTCAAAATTTACAGAGAGAAATACTGCCAAACGATTATTGCGTTAGTGATACAAATTTTGATTTAAATTATTATAGATTATCTGACAGCAAGAGAATGATATTTGGTGGTGCAGTAGGCTATTCACTGAAGATTGTAGAGGGATTAAAAAAAAGAACTAAGAGGCAATTGAATAAAGTGTATCCAAATTTAAGTGAATTAAAAATTGACTATATCTGGGGTGGATTAATAGCGTTAACAATGAATAGAGTGCCTGACATTGGGATGGTGAATGATAAAATTTATTATGCTCAAGGCTTCTCAGGACATGGAGTTGCATTAACTGGAATTGCTGGAAAGATTTTAGCAGAAAATATGGTAAGTGAAAAAACAAAGGAGCTCGAGGCATTTGAAAAGATTAAACACAAAAATTTTCCTGGAGGAAGATTATTTAGGATGCCTTTGCTTGTAACCATAAGCTCTATGCAAAGAATGATGGATATTTTCAATGTATAACATTCTGTTTATAGGGATTGGAAAAATGGGCTATCCAATGGCTGGCTACCTGTCAAAAAAACATGATGTTTCTATTTATAATCGTACAAAAAGTAAATGTGATAACTGGATCAAAAATTATAAAGGTAAAGTTATTAATAAATTATCAGAAACTAATCAAAAATATGATTTTATTATATCATGTGTAGGCAACGATGAAGATTTAAAAGAAATAACCTCAATAGATAAGGGGTGCCTTAACTCTCTTAAAGAAAAGTCAATATTCATTGATCATTCAACTGTATCACCAAGAATTGTCAGAGAAGTAGAAAAAAACTTAGAAAATTTAGGTGTTAGTTTCCTTGATGCCCCAATATCAGGTGGACAAGCGGGAGCGGAAAAAGGCCAATTGAGTATAATGATTGGAGGTTCAGAGAAGGCATATGAAAGAAGTATTGAAATATTAGGATCATATGGAAAAAAAATAAAATATATGGGAACTTCAGGATCTGGTCAGCTAACGAAAATAATTAATCAAATTTGTATTGCAGGACTAGTTCAAGGCTTATCAGAGTCTATTTATTTCATGAAACAGACCGATTTAAACCCTGATGATGTATTGGAAGTAATTTCATCAGGAGCAGCACAATCATGGCAAATGGATAATCGTTTTAAATCAATGGTAGCGGGAGAATTCGACTTTGGTTTTGCAGTTGATTTAATGAGAAAAGATCTTTCTATTGCATTTGCAGAAGCAGATACACATGGCATTAATTTAGAGGTGACTAAAATTGTCGATAAATTCTATAGCGATATTCAAGATTTAGGGGGAAATAAACTTGATACATCAAGTTTAATAAAACGTTTAATCAATTAGTTTTAAAAATTTTGAAACTTCAGGCGCATAATAAGTAATAATTGCATCTGCTCCTGCTCTTTTGAATGAAGACAATTGTTCTATAACCATAGTTTCTTCGTTAATTATACCTTGTTGTGATCCGAATTTAATGAGTGAGTACTCACCTGAAACTTGGTAGGCAAATGTGGGATACTTAAGTTCATTTTTAATTCTGTATATTATGTCCAAATAGCTAATTCCAGGCTTTACCATTATCATATCTGCCCCTTCAGCTATGTCCATTGATGCCTCCCTGATTGCTTCATCAGAATTCAATATATTCATCTGGTAAGTTTTTTTATCTGTCTTTAAATTCTTGGATGAACCAACAGCATCTCTAAATGGCGCATACATGCTTGATGAATATTTTGCTGCATAAGACAAAATGAGAGTATCCACAAATTTATTTTTTTCTAACTCGTCTCTAATCATGCCAATCCTACCATCCATCATATCTGAAGGGGCAATTATATCTGCACCATGTTCAGCAAGCAGGATAGATTGTTTAACTAAAACACCATTAGTTTCGTCGTTTAGAATCTTACCTTCATCGCTTAATAATCCATCATGACCATGATCTGTATATGGATCTAATGCAACATCGCACATAATACCAAAGTCAGACTTATGACTTTTAAGCTTTTCAAGAGACCTACAAACTAAATTATCTGGATTTAGTGCTTCATCTCCATATTTTGTTTTTAGCTCCTGAGGCGTAAACGGAAATACAGCTATAAGATTTATTTTATGCTCACTAGCAATATCATAGACCTCATTTAAATTGTCTATTGAATACCTATAAACATTAGGCATTGATTGAACTTCATCTTTGATATTTTTTCCTTCACATACAAAAACTGGCCATACTAAATCGTTTGAACTAAGCATACTTTCTTGAGTAAGGTTTCTAATCCATTTAGCTTGACGAGTTCGGCGCAATCTATTTTTTGGATATTTAAGTTCTGATACGCTCATTTAGATTTTTTCTTTGGCAATATTATAAAAGAGCTAGTAGAGTTTATATACTCAGTATAACCATCCTTCTTTTTTGATAATCTATTTTCTAACATAGTCACACCAGAAACCCTAAGTAATAAGTAAGTCATTATTATTGGAGCAATAAAAATTAATAAATTGTTGGATAATGCAAAACAGTAAATTGTAATACCCCACCAAAATAGACTATCTCCGAAATAATTAGGATGTCTTGAATAATACCAAAGCCCTTTATCCATAACTTTATTAATATTATTTTGATCCAATTTAAATTTGGATAATTGTATATCAGCTATCGTTTCAATAAGAATTCCTGAAAGTGCTATCAATATACCTGCCCAATGGACAAAACTTAGATCAATACTAGTTTCTAAAATGCTGATCAGGGGCAATGATATAATTGGAATTAAAATTATTTGGATTAAGTAAGCCGTTAAATAAAGACCAATATCTCCTCTAGCTTCTCTAATTTTAACATATCTAATATCCTCAGTCTTATTAACATTTCTAATTAAAAGATAGATACCAAGTCTAAAACCCCATATTGTTATTAGAAATAAGCATATTATTTCAGTAACAGAAAATGAATTATTTATTACCAGAGCCAACAGAAATGAAAAAAAGAAACTAGGACCCCAGTAAATATCAATAAAATCTGCTCTTCTAGTCTTAAGGGATGATATCCACAAAATAGTGATGACGATAAAATTGAAGCCTAATATAGTTATAAAATTAAGTAACATTATTCAGTATATATATGTCTTTTAAATTTTTAGACAATTATAATTTTATTCCATTCGCACATCGTGGCGGTTCCTATGATTTTTGTGAAAATACTTTAGATGCATTCAATAATTCAATTAATTTAGGATATCGGCACATCGAAACAGATGTGAGGCATACAAAAGATAATAAGTTAATAATATTTCATGATCCAGATTTAAAAAGAATTACTGGCCTAGATACAAAAATAGAGCATTTAAATTATGATGAGTTAAAAAATATAAAAATTTTTGAGACACATACAATCCCATTACTTGACGAGGCCTTATCTTCTTGGCCAAAGATAAATTTTAATATTGAACCCAAAAGTTTAGAGTCTGCATACTTATTGAAAGATAAATTAAAATCTATGAAAAATATTGACAGGATATGTATTGGTTCATTTAGTAATACTAAGATAAATATTTTAAGAAATGAGTTTAAAGATAATCTATGTTCATCCATGACTAAGAGTGAGACTATACTATTTTTTCTTAATAGATTTTTTTCTATCTATGATAATAGTATTCCATGTCTTCAAATACCTATGACATATATGGGCTTTAGAATTGTTACTAGTGATCTAGTCGAGCATGTTCATAGTCTTGGAAAAAAAATACATGTCTGGACAATTAATGATGAAAACCAGATGATAGATCTAATAAATATAAATGTTGACGGTATAATGACAGATAAACCGATAACTTTAAAAAAAGTCTTACAAAAAAAGTCTCTTTGGAATTAATTATTGTATTTTTTTATATACAAGATTTAGTATAATTAGTTTAATAATATCCTATATGAGTGAACAAACTAAAGTATCTATTGCTTCAGACCACGCAGGTTTTGATCTAAAAGATCAAATAATTAAACGCCTTTTAGATTGTGGAGTTGATGTTATTGATAGAGGACCAGATAAAAAAGATCCAGTAGATTATCCTGACTACGCTTCAAAAGTTACAAATGATATTTTAAATGAAAAAGCTCATAAGGGCGTATTAGTATGTGGAACTGGCCAAGGGATGGCAATGGCAGCAAATAAAAAACCTGGGATTAGAGCTGCTCTTTGTTATAGCAGTGAGGTTACAAAATTAGCTAGGGAACATAATGATGCAAATATTTTGACTTTAGGCGCCCGTGTTATAGATGAAGCTACAGCCTTAAGTTTAGTTGAAACATTCTTAAATACGGACTTTGAAGGCAGCCGACACGCTGTTAGAATAAATAAAATAGGATAATTATATGACTTTTTTTTCATCTCCGCTTCAAGAAATCGATAACGAAATTCATGAAGCAATAAACAAAGAACTTTCAAGACAACAAAATCAGATTGAGTTAATTGCATCAGAAAATATAGTATCAAAAGCCGTATTAGAAGCTCAAGGATCTGTATTAACAAATAAATATGCAGAAGGGTATGCGGCTGCCCGTTATTATGGAGGCTGTGAATTTGTTGATATTGCTGAGGACCTTGCAATTCAGAGACTAAAAAAACTATATAAATGCGAATATGCTAATGTACAGCCTCATTCAGGAGCGCAGGCTAATGGCGCGGTTATGTTAGCTTTAATAAAACCAGGAGATACCATTTTAGGCATGAGCTTGGATGCTGGCGGACATTTAACTCATGGGTCAGCACCATCCATGTCAGGAAAATGGTTTAATGCAGTTCAGTATGGATTGGATGATGAAGGGTTGATAAATTATGATGAAGTTGAGTCGCTCGCAAAAGAACATAAACCTAAAATAATAATTGCAGGAGGAAGTGCTTACTCGAGAATTATAGACTTCAAAAGATTTCGTGAAATTTGTAACTTGGTAGGAGCATATCTACATGTAGATATGGCTCACTTTTCAGGATTAGTTGCAGCTGGCGAGTATCCTAATCCTATAGAATTTGCAGATGTTGTTACTTCGACAACTCACAAAACTATAAGAGGTGCTAGAGGTGGCATGATCCTTTCCAATAATAATGACTTAGGCAAAAAATTTAATTCAGCTGTATTCCCAGGGTATCAAGGTGGACCTCTAATGCACGTAATAGCAGGTAAAGCTGTTGCCTTTGGTGAAGCTCTAAAACCAGAATTTAAAGAATATATAAAACAAGTTATTAAAAATGCTCAAACTCTTAGTCAAACACTAGTAGATGGTGGTCTCAAAATTGTTTCTGGAGGCACAGACACACATCTAATATTAGTTGATTTAACCCCAATGGACCTGACAGGCGATGCAGCTTCAACAAGTCTTGAGGAGGCTCACATTACATGTAATAAAAACGGAATACCAAAGGACCCGAAACCACCAAAAATAACTTCTGGAATCAGATTGGGGACTCCTGCTGCTACAACAAGAGGTTTTAAAGAAAAGGAATTTGAAACTGTTGGAAATTTAATCCTTGAAACGTTATCAGGATTAAAACAAAACCCAAATGATAATAGTAAAGTTGAAAAAACAGTAAAAGAGAAAGTGATAAATCTCTGTAATCAATTTCCAATTTATAATTAGGTGACAATATGAAGTGTCCATTTTGTGGAAATAATGATACCCAAGTCAAGGACTCTCGAGCTACGGAGGATAATTCTGCTATAAGAAGAAGAAGGTTTTGCTCTGCATGTGGTGCACGCTTTACAACATTTGAACGTATACAATTGAGGGAACTGACTGTTCTTAAAAAATCAGGAAAGAAAGTCCCATTTGATCGTGATAAACTAGAAAGATCAGTACAAATAGCTCTAAGAAAAAGACCAGTTGACAATGAAAGAGTTGATAGAATGATTAGTGGTATAGTTAGAAGAGTTGAGAGTTTAGGTGAAACAGAGGTTTCATCAGATGTGATAGGTGAAATTGTTATGGAAGGATTACAAAGCATTGACTCTGTCGCATATGTTCGTTTTGCATCGGTCTATAAAAATTTTCGTGAGGCAAAAGATTTTGAAGAGTTTTTAGGTGTAATTTCTTCGACTGAAGATTAGGTTAGCATTTGAGTGAAAAAAATTACTTTAGAATCGCTGAAAGAATGGCAATTAGGGCCATTGGCACAACGTATCCAAACCCTCCGGTAGGAGCAGTAATTGTTAACAACGGTATAATTTTGTCAAGAGGTTGGACACAGCCTAAAGGTGTACCTCACGCCGAAATTCATGCAATAAACCAAATTAAAAATAAAAAAGATATTAAAGGTGCTCATTTGTATTGCACTCTAGAACCTTGTTCGCATGAAGGAAAAACCCCTCCTTGTGTTGATAAAATTATAAAACTCAAATTTGCAAAAGTGATCATCTCTCAGGTTGATAAAAATCCCCTTGTTAATAATAATTCAGTAAAGAAGTTAAGATCAGCTGGTATTGAGGTTATTATTAAAAATTTTGGAGATAAAGTTAAAGAATTAAATAATATTTTTTTTAATTCAATAAAAGATCTTAAGCCATTCATTACACTTAAAATTGCATCTACAGCTGATGGTAAGATTGCGACAAATTTATACGAAAGTAAATGGATCACTAATTCCACGTCACGAATGTTTGGCCATAAATTAAGATCGTTGAACGAATGTTTGATTGTGGGAACAGGTACAATCAGAAAAGATAACCCCATATTAGATTGTAGGCTTGAAGGATTAAGTGAAAGATCTCCTGATATATTTGTTTTAGATAGAAGACTAGATTTAAAGCATAATTTAAAAATATTTAGCAATAAAAACCGTAAAATATATATTTTTTATTCTGATAAAATGAAGAAAAAAATTTTAAATTCAAAGAATATAAAGTATATAAAAATTAAAGAAGTAAATAACGTGTTAGATATAAATACTGTCATAAGGAAAATATCTGATTTAGGGTATATGAGGGTGTTGGTTGAAGGAGGCTCAAAATTATCAGCTTCTCTATTAAATGAAAATCTAATTGACGAAATAGCTTGGTTTAGGGCGAGCAAAATAATGGGAAATAAAGGGATTAATGCTATTTCAAATTTAGATATTGAGAGTATTGAAAATTTAAAAAAATTTAAGTTAATTAGTGTTAAATCAATTGATCATGACCAATTATCTATTTACAGGAAAAAATAATCCATGTTTTCAGGAATAATAGAAAATATAGGAACTGTTAAAGAGTATAAAAAACTACATGACTATCGGCTTGTACTTGATACTGATCTTAACTTTAAAGATATAAAAAAAGGAAGCTCCGTTTGCTGTAATGGAGTATGTTTAACCGTTACATCTAAAAAAAAACTATCTAAAAAAACAAGACTTAGCTTTGATGTTTCAAAAGAGACAGTAAATTGCACAAACTTTAATTATATAAAAATAGGCGATCTAGTAAATATTGAAAAATCTCTTAGAGTTGGAGATGAAATTAGTGGGCATTTCGTTTTTGGACATGTAGATGATACTGCTTCATTAGTATCATCAATAAAAATTGGTGGCTCTTATGAGTTAAAATTCAAAATTTCTAAAAAACTAAGTAAGTTTATCGCAAAAAAAGGATCTGTAGCCATAAACGGTATTTCTCTTACTATCAATAATTTTAAAAAAGATGAAATTCATCTTAATATAATTCCTTACACATGGAAAAAAACTAATCTTAATAAATTAAAAGTAGGCGATAGAATAAATCTTGAAGTAGATATGCTTGCGAGATATGTTACGCAAAATCGTTGAACTATATTTTTTATGAATAAAGAATTTATATCATCTATTGAAGAAATAATTGAAGACCAAAAACTTGGTAAAATGGTAATTATGGTCGATGATGAAAACCGTGAAAATGAGGGAGATCTGATCATTCCTGCTGCGAAAGTTGACGATAAAGCAATAAACTTTATGGCAACTCATGGGAGGGGTTTGATTTGTTTATCGCTTACAGAGGATAGAGTAAAGGAACTTGATTTACCTTTGATGTCACAAAATAATGATTCTCGCGACACTACTGCATTTACAATATCCATAGAGGCAAAAGAAGGTGTTACAACGGGTATTTCTGCGCAAGACCGAGCTGTAACAATCCAAACTGCAATTGATCAAAATAAATCAAAAAAAGACATTATGAGCCCTGGACATGTATTTCCATTAGTTGCGAGAGACGGAGGTGTATTAATGAGAGCTGGTCACACTGAAGCATCAGTTGATTTAGCTAGGCTTAGCGGGTATACGCCAGCAGGAGTTATTTGCGAAATAATGAACGATGATGGCACTATGGCTCGAATACCCGACCTCATAGAATTTTCAAAAAAGCATAGCATCAAAATAGGAAGGATAGTGGATTTAATTTCACATAGAAGAAATAAAGACAAGTTTATTAAAAAATCTTATGACTCAGAAATAAACTTAGACTCAGGTGGTAAATTTAATATCAAAATATATGAGTCACTCTTTGATGGTACTGAGCAAATTTTACTATCAAAAGGAGATGTAAGTGATGGAAATCCGATTATGGTCAGAGTACATGTTACAGATTACTTTGATAATTTATTTGGTAACTACGGAAGTGATGATGCTTCATTGCACAAAGCTATTAAGATTATTGAAAAGGAAAATAGAGGAGTAATTATTTTAATCAGAGATACTGGTAAATCTATTATTAATAGTTTAATAACAAACCAATCAAATCAAGGAAATCAAATACAAACTACGAGTGACGAACTAAGAATATATGGTATGGGGGCGCAAATCTTATCGGAAATTGGAGTAAAAAAAATGATACTTCTTACGAATACTGAATGGAAATTCATTGGCTTAGATGCTTTTGATATAGAAATTATTGAGACTAAATTTTTAAATACTATAAATGAATAAAAAATATAAATTCTTAATAGTCGCCTCAACCTTTTATCCTAAAATAACAGAGGGTTTATTAAATGGTGCAGTTACTGAATTAAAAAGACTAAAATTTAAATATGATCTAGTTAAAGTAAACGGATCACTAGAAATCCCCGTTCAAATTTCGATACTTCTTAAGAGAAAAAAATACGATGCAGTTATTGCAGTGGGCTGTATTATTAAAGGTCAAACAGATCACTATGAGTTCATTGCAAATTCAATTACAAATTCACTGCTTTCGATTTCTGTTGAAAATAGAATTCCAATTTCAAATACTGTTCTTACTTGTTCAAGTGTTAAACAAGCAACTGAAAGATCTTCAAAAAAAATCAATAGAGCAAGAGAAGCAGTTTTAGCAGCTATATCAGTTTTAAAAAATTAATTTGATGTCTGATATAAAATCATATCAAAGGCTATTAGCTGTTCAGGCTCTTTACGAGTCTACGATTAATAAAAAAGGAGCGAATGACTCCTTTGAAGAATTGATACTTCACATTGTTGAAAATAGTGATTTTAAAAATAAAATAAATAGTTCCAAACTATTACTTACTAAAGAAATTTTCAAAGGTGTATTTTCTAATTTGAAAGAAATAGACTTAATATTGAGAAGTTCACTTAACAATAAAAGTAAAGTCCAATCATTTGATAAATTACTATTATCTATCTTTAGGTGTGCGATATATGAGATTGAAGTAAAAAAACAAATTTCAAAGAAAATTGTGATTTCAGAGTATTTATTGATATCAAATCATTTTTTTGGTAATAAAGAGGCTACACTTCTAAACGGGGTACTTGATAACCTTAGGTAAAATTAGACTAAAATAAAAGTTGCATATTTATGTAATTTTTGGCATTTTCACCACCAGCAATAAACAATTAAGGACATAAGATATGAGCATATTAAACCTAATTATTTTCTCAGGAATACTATCAATTATTTATGGTTTTTGGGCCGGAAATTCAGTTTTAAAATCAAATCCAGGTAGTGAAAAGATGCAAGAAATTTCATCAGCAATTCAAATTGGTGCCCAAGCTTATCTAAATAGACAGTATACAACTATTGCTATTGTAGGTGCAGTTATCTGTGTTCTTTTATATTTGTTTTTTAGAGATTTTTGGGTTGTTGGTGGTTATTTAATCGGTGCAATACTATCAGGTGCGGCAGGCTACATAGGAATGATAATTTCTGTTAGAGCTAATGTTAGAACAGCTCAAGCGGCTAGTGAGAGTTTAGGTAAAGGTCTAAATGTTGCTTTCAAAGCAGGCGCTGTAACTGGAATGCTTGTTGCTGGTCTGGCTTTATTATCTATATCAGTTTACTACGCCATTCTAGACTCTTACTCTGTATCTGAGGAAACACTCAAGCATGCACTTGTTGCTCTAGGTTTTGGTGCATCACTTATTTCAATATTTGCAAGACTTGGTGGTGGAATTTTTACTAAAGGGGCAGATGTTGGAGCTGATTTAGTTGGCAAGGTTGAAGCAGGTATTCCTGAAGATGATCCTAGAAACCCTGCAGTTATAGCTGATAATGTTGGCGATAATGTTGGAGATTGCGCGGGCATGGCAGCTGATTTATTTGAAACTTATGCCGTTACAATTGTAGCAACTATGGTTTTAGCCACAATATTTTTTTCTGGTGAAATTGCACGCATGATGACTATTTATCCAATGGCGATTGGTGGTAGCTGTTTAGTGGCTTCTATTATTGGTACTTTTTTTGTAAGACTTGGGTCTTCTCAAAGTATCATGGGTGCGTTATACAAAGGTTTTATTGCATCAGCAATACTCTCATTGATTTTTATATATCCAGTAACTCAAATCGTATTAGGCGATATGTCAAAAGAATTTACTTTTGGCGATACGACGTTTTCTGGAACTTCGCTTTATATTTGTTCAATAATAGGAATTGTGATTACTGGACTTCTTATCTGGATCACTGAATATTATACAGGAACAAATTATAGACCCGTTCAAAGTGTTGCAAAAGCTTCTACGACTGGCCATGGAACAAATGTAATCCAAGGCTTAGCGGTTTCCATGGAAGCAACAGCGCTACCAGCATTAGTTATTGTAATCGGTATTGTAATGACTTTTCAGTTAGCTGGCTTATTTGGAATTGCAATTGCAGTAACTGCAATGCTTGCACTAGCTGGAATGGTTGTTGCGCTTGATGCATACGGTCCTGTCACAGATAATGCTGGTGGTATTGCAGAAATGTCAAATTTAGACGAAAATGTAAGAAAAACAACTGACGCGCTTGATGCAGTTGGAAATACAACAAAAGCAGTCACGAAGGGCTATGCAATTGGCTCAGCTGGTTTAGGCGCGCTTGTCTTGTTTGCTGCATATGTGGAAGATTTAAAATTAGTTGAAAACTTAACACCCAATTTTAGTCTTGAAAATCCTTATGTTGTCGTTGGGTTATTGATTGGCGGGTTATTGCCATATTTATTTGCATCAATGGGAATGATGGCCGTCGGCAGGGCAGGTGGCGCAGTAGTTGAAGAAGTTAGAAAACAATTTGCTGATAATCCCGGTATCATGACAGGTGAATCAAAGCCTGATTACTCCAGATCAGTCGATATGCTTACTCGTTCAGCAATTAAAGAGATGATAATTCCGTCCATGTTGCCTGTATTATCACCAATAATACTTTTTTTTATTGTTTCAATTGTTGCTGATCAGAATGCAGCTGTTTCTGCAGTAGGTGCTATGTTGCTCGGTGTAATTGTTACAGGTATATTTGTTGCAATCTCAATGACTGCTGGTGGTGGCGCTTGGGACAATGCTAAGAAATATGTTGAAGATGGAAACTTTGGAGGTAAAGGATCTGAGGCTCATAAAGCTGCGGTTACAGGTGATACTGTAGGAGACCCATATAAAGATACTGCAGGTCCAGCAGTTAATCCAATGATCAAAATTACGAATATTGTAGCATTACTATTACTAGCTGCATTATAATCAATCATTTACTGCCCTCTTGTAAAGGCATCATAAAGTTGGTCAGTAATTCCGTAGGCATTCCTCTCTACTCTTGTCTTTTCAGATGAAAAAGCAATTTTATTAAAATTATCAGCAGTCAAAAAATTTTGATCAACTAATATTCCATTATCATCAAATTCAAATCTATAAATACTTTGAAAAAGTAATGTGTCTTCCTCAAAAACCTTTTTTTCTTTCAGAGATAGAAGATAAATCCATACATTCTCAACATCTTGTATCTCAATTGATGGTGAACCCATAGCGGTTAGAACTTCATTTTTTGTAGTGCTTTCTAACTCAAATTTGAGTATTTCTTCAGAAGATGTAAGTAAATCATCCAACAGATAACCATGTTGCTTATTTATGGGAGAGCAACTATATAAGAATATTATCAAAAAGATAAAATTGAAAAATTTAAAAACCATTATGTTATTAAAAATTACACATCATACTATTGAAAAAATCTATCAGAATATTGTTAAAATATCGAGATCAAAATTTTTTTACATTGATTATGAATTAGATGACAGCTTTGAAACCAGATTCGATTTGATTATATTTCATGCGTTTATGGTTTTTTATTTTTACAAAAGTAAAAATATTAACAAATCGTCTTTGTCACAGTTGTTATTTGATTATATGTTTAATGATTTTGAGAATAATCTCAGAGAAATGGGATTTGGAGATATTGCAGTAAATAAAAAAATGAAACTTTTTATAAGAGCTTTTTACGGCAGATTATCACAATATAGTATGAGTATTGATCTTTTTAAAAAACAGGGTGATAAATCATTGCTTGAGCAAACAATCTTAAATAATATATTTAAAGGAAATTTATCTGGAAAGAAAAATGTAAGTAAGTTTGTTAATTATACGATTAATAATATTAATAAATTTCAGGGTATGTCCGAAAAGGAAAACATTGATAGTAATTTTGAATTTATAAAATTTGGTTAGTATTTTGAAAAAAAATTTTAAATTAGCTGTGGACATGTTGGGCAGTGAAACAAAAACAAAAGAAATATTAACAGGTCTTGAACAGTCTTTATTAAGGAATATTAATTACAAATTTTATTTATTTGGAAAGAAAGAAACGATAAATAAAAAAATAAAAAAATTAAAAAAACTTCAGTCAGCTTCTGAAATCATTGACTGCTCAGAGAGTATTTCTATGAACGATAGGCCTTCTGAAATAATTAAATCCAAAGATTTCTCAAGCATGCACTTAGCAATTAAGTCCATTCAAGAAAATGAAACAGATGCATTACTCTCGTTTGGCAATACAGGAGCATTAATGACTTTATCATTATTAAATATTAAGACATTATCAGAAATAAAACGCCCAGCTATTGCATCAATTTGGCCAAACATGAAAGGTGAGTCAATAGTTTTAGATCTGGGTGCAAATACAAAGTCAAGTTCAAGGTACCTTGTAGATAGTGCAATTCTTGGTTCTAGCCTGGCGAGTATTTTATTCAAGATAGATAAACCATCAGTTGGTATATTAAATGTTGGCAAAGAGGAGATAAAAGGAAATGAAGAGATAAAAAACGCCTCTGATAGATTACAAGAACTTAGTAAATATAACTTGATTAATTATCATGGATATATTGAAGGAAATGACATTTCTATAGGAAAAACAAATGTTGTTGTTACAGATGGTTTTACAGGTAATGTAGCATTAAAGACTGCTGAAGGAACCGCTAAGTTGTTTCAAAGTCATTTAAATAATGCTTATCGGAGTTCTTTCTTATCAAAGTTGGGGTATTTATTCTCTTCTATATCTTTAAAATCTGTGCAAGAGAGACTTGACCCGAGAGTTCACAATTGTGGAATATTTATGGGATTAAATGCTTTAGTTGTAAAGTGTCATGGTCAATCTGAATTTAAAGGAGTTTCTTATGCTGCAGATATCATATATTCTTTGCTTGAAAATGATGTAAATGAAAAAATTAAGAGATATGTGTTAGATACTCAAAATAAGATAGCTTTTTAGATCACAAAAAAAATAATTAATATATTGTTATAAGTTATTAATTTTATATAATTTTCTTATGGATAAGACTACTACTAGATCAACTCTAAGTGAAGCTGTTTTTAAGAATGTGGGACTTTCCAGGAATGAATCTGCAATACTTGTAGACTCAGTTTTTGTAGAAATATTAAAAAGCTTAATTAATGGAGACGATGTAAAAATCTCGTCTTTTGGTACATTTGTAGTTAGGCAAAAAAAAGAGAGGATTGGTAGAAATCCAAAAACTGGTCAGGAAGTTCCTATAACAGCCAGAAGCGTTGTAACTTTTCGTGCATCTAATGTACTAAAGTCAAAAGTTAACTCAAGAAATAAAATGACTTCACAGGAGTCGGGTAAATGAGTTCAAAGTCACCTGAAGCTTTTAGAACTATAAGCGAAGTATCTAAAGACTTATCGTTGCCACAGCATGTACTTAGATTCTGGGAGACAAAGTTTGTACAAATAAAGCCAATCAAAAGAGGCGGAGGCCGTAGATATTACAGACCTGAGGATGTAAAGTTGTTAAAAGGTATTAAAAGCCTTTTGTATAAAGACGGTTATACAATTAGAGGAGTTCAAAAAGTAATAAAAGAAAATGGCACAAAAAAATTATTAACTGCTCAGTCTGAAGATAAAAGCTTTACAGAAATGAAAAAAAATTATAACTACTCTGCAAATGAACAAAAACAACCTCAATATTCTATAGATGAGACAAAGCGTAAAAAGCTAATGAATGTTTTGGAGGATTTAGTGCAATTAAGAAAAAAGCTCGACAATAAATAATGGCAAAAAAATCAACAGTAAAGGTTCGTCTTGTTCCTGAAGAAAAATCTGATAGTAAATTTTATTATTACGCTAAAAAACCAACATCTGGTTTGAAAGCAAAAGATAAATTAAGAATGAAAAAATATAATCCTGCAACCAAAAAGCATGAGTGGTTTGTAGAAAAAAAGCTTCCACCTCATAGCAAATAGTTACTTTTTAAAATTTTTTTTCTCAAAGTTAATAAAATTTTTTATAATTGATAACCATATATCACTGATTAACTTTGGATTCCCTCCAAGTTTTTTTGCTTGATCTGCAACATTTTTCTTAACTTGGTTTATTCTTTTTAAATCAACGATCTCAGATTTTTTAGATTTAAGATCAAGCGCTTTGCTTACCAATTTAGATCTTTTAACCATCAATGGAAGTATTTTAGAATCAACTTCATCAATACTCTTTCTAATTTCTTTCATTTTAGAGGAGTTATTTTTTTTTCTTATCATCTTTTTTTAAACGGTCTTAAAATATACATTGACGGAAAAACCCAGATAATTCCCAAAATAAAATAAACAATAAACTCAACTATCCAATTATTAAAGTTGATTTTAATTAAAAAAACCATAACTAGTAAACAGTATAAAAACATCATTAGAATAAAAAAAATAATACTTAGTAATTTTTTTGTTTTTAACATGTTAAATATTTAATAATTATAATTATGAAAATCAATATTTTTTCTATTTGGCTATTATCTCTAACATTGTCTATTTGTACAATAATTCTTATTGGTGGTTATACAAGAATATCTGACTCTGGCCTGTCAATTACAGAATGGTTACCAGTTACAGGGGTAATGTACCCAATAAGTGAAGCTCAATGGCAAATTGAATTCAGTAAGTACCAAAAAATTGATGAATTTATGTTAGTTAATAGCACAATGACGCTAAATGAATTTAAATTTATATATTTCTGGGAGTGGTTTCATAGATTTTTTGCGAGATTTATAGGGATATTGTATTTAGTTCCACTAATTTATTTTTTAATTAATAAAACAATTCATAAAAAATATTTAATTAGAGTCTTTTTGGTCGGTTTTCTTTTAGGAGTTCAGGCTTTCATAGGCTGGTATATGGTCAAGAGTGGTCTAGTTGGAAGGATTGATGTTAGTCAGTACCGTTTAGCAATGCATCTGAGTATGGCTTTTATTATTTTAGGTATTACATTTCAAATACTTTTAGAGGCTAATATGAAACGTGTCGATAATAGAAATATTTATTATAAAACGAATAGTGAAAATTTATTTTTATTATTATTTCTTTCTATTTTTTTACAGATCGCATATGGAGCTTTTGTTTCTGGCACTCATTCGGGATTACTATTTAACACCTGGCCAATGTATAATGGTAATATTTTTCCAATGATTGAAAATAATACCATGAGAGGTTTTATAAATTTCTTTGAAACAGGAGAGTATATTATTTTTGTTCATCGAACTTTTGCATTAATTCTTTTTCTTTTAGTTATTTTCATAAACTATATATTTTATAAAAAAAATAAGGTTATTAGTAAAAGTTATTTATTATTGATATTTAACTTTACTTTTATTATCCAAATTTTACTGGGAGTATTAATGACTGTACAAAACATTCCATGGCATTTAGCTCTTATTCACCAAGGTAATGCAATCATTTTGTATTTAGTTTCAATAACGATGTGGATGTTTAGCAAAAAGTCTCTTCAAGTTAATTCAGCTTGAAGAGACTTTAATTCTAAGTTTATGCAGCATCAAGAGCATTTTTAAGGTCTTCAATAATATCATCAATATGCTCTATGCCTATTGACAATCTTACATAGCTTGGATTTACCCCGGCTGATTCCATATCTTCGTCTGATAATTGTGAGTGAGTAGTGGAAGCAGGGTGAATTGCAAGGCTACGCGCATCCCCGATATTAGCAACATGATAGAACATATTTAAGTTATTAATAAATTTTTCTCCACTTGCTTTGCCCCCTTTGAGTTCAATACCACAGAGTGCACCATGTCCTCCTTTTAAGTATTTATTGGCTCTTTCGCCTGCTTCCCCCTCATCAAGACCAGCATATATAACTCTTGAGACTTTATTATGATTTGAAAGATATTCAGCTACTTTGGCTGCATTAGAACAATGTTTTTCCATTCTCAAGGATACAGTTTCTAGGCCTTGAATTATTTGAAAAGCACTTTGTGGTGGCAAAGCAGGGCCTAGGTCCCTTAATCCGACAAATCTTGCTCTTACAATATAAGCAATCGGACCAACTGCTTTTGCAAATTCTGTCCATACCATCCCGTGATAGCTTGGATCGGGATTATTAAGCATTGGCTGTCTTTTAGGATCTTTTGCCCAATCAAACTTTCCACTATCAACAATTATACCACCAATAGTTGTACCATGACCTCCAATAAACTTTGTAAGGGAGTGAACAACGATTGTTGCTCCGTGTTCAATGGGTTTACAAATGACGGGTGCTGCAGTGTTATCTACAATTAAAGGAATATTATATTCATCACCAATATCAGCAACTTCTCTAATTGGGAAGACTTTAAGTTTTGGATTCGGTAAAGTTTCAGCATAATAAGCACGTGTATTATCATCTGTCATTTTTCTAAAACTTTCTGGATCTGTAGGATCTGCAAATCTTACTTCGATGCCTAAATCTTTCATTGTATTTGCAAACAGGTTCCATGTACCTCCATATAAATCTGTTGAGCTGACAATATTATCTCCAGCTTTTACTAAGTTTTGAATGCTCAACATTGAAGCCGATTGACCAGAGCTTACACATAGGGCGCCCACGCCACCTTCCATTGCAGCGACTCTTTTTTCAAGTACATCAACTGTAGGGTTCATAATTCTTGTATAAATATTACCAAAATCTTTAGCTCCAAATAAGTTAGCTGCATGTTCAGTGTTATGAAACTGATATGAAGTTGTTTGATAAATTGGAACAGCTACTGACGTTGTAGAAGGGTCACTTCTATAATCACCTCCATGTAATGCAATTGTTTCAGGGTTTACAGAATCTGCTGGATTAAATTTATTTTTTGCCATTTTTTTACCTCTATTTATATTTTCTTCGAGTTTCACAGCGAACAAAAAAACCGCATCATAATACTATGTGCGGCTGATGGCTTAGCTGTTTAAGTCCGCAAGCTGTATTAAACTCGACAATATATTGAATAACACTCTAAGACTTATGTAAAGCCTAATAATTTAAAAAGTATCATAATACCATTATTTAAATATATGAATTTATTATATAAATATATGTTGTTGACATATTTTACCGTATTCTCTAATAAACAACAGCATGACTACATCTAAGATACTAAAGCAGACTTCGTCTCTAAGAAAAGAGGACATCAAAAAAGACTGGCTACTAATCGACGCAAAAGACATAGTCTTGGGTAGACTTGCTACAAATGTCTCAAATATTTTAAGAGGTAAGCATAAACCATCATACACTCCACATGTAGATTGTGGTGATAATGTAGTTATTATTAATGCAGAAAAAATTAAGCTTACAGGCAAAAAACTCGATGACAAAACTTATTATAGACACACGGGATATCCTGGTGGAATTAAGAGTATCAATGCTAGAAAAATATTAGAAGGAAAATTCCCAGACCGATTAGTTAGACTGGCCGTTAAACGAATGATACCTAAAGGACCACTTGGAAGAAAGCAACTGTCGAATATGAAGGTGTACATAGGTGACAAGCACCCTCATGAGGCTCAAAATCCTAAAATATATAACATACAGGATGTAGTTTAAATGAACGAAACTATGAATAATAATTCTGAGGAAAATTCTGCAAAACCAGTATTGGATAACCTGGGAAGATCATATGCTACCGGTAAAAGAAAGAATGCTGTCGCAAGAGTCTGGATAAAAAGTGGTTCTGGAAAAATAGTAATCAATGGTAAGGATGTTGATAAATACTTTTTAAGACCCGTTCTAAATATGCTAGTTAACCAACCACTTGAATTAACAAATAAAAAAATGAATGTTGACACAACAATTACAGTTAGTGGTGGTGGAATGTCTGGTCAGGCTGGTGCTGTCAGACATGGAATTTCAAAAGCTCTAACTTTGCTAGACCCAAACTTAAGGCCAATCCTTAAAACTGAAGGTTTACTTACGAGAGACTCCCGAATTGTTGAAAGAAAAAAATATGGTAGACGTAAAGCGCGTAGACGTTTCCAATTCTCAAAAAGATAATTTTTTTCAAACTTCTATTATAAAATTAAAAATTAATTATGAAAAACGTAGCTATATTAGGTGCTAGTGGCTTTGTAGGACATGAAATAATTAAAATTTGCCTCAACCATCCCCATGTAAGTATTGAGGCTCTATCTGCAAACAAATCAGCAGGTGAGAAAGTACAAATCTATGACTCAGATGGTATACAAACATCACTCAAATACAAAAGTTATGAAGACATAAATTTTAGTAGCATTGATTATGTATTTAATTGCTTACCTAATGAAAATCTTCACAAAAGAAGTGATCTATTGAGATCAGATATCAGTATAATTGACCTTTCAGTTGATTTTAGACTTGATGATAAGAATGAGTATGAGAACTGGTATGGCTTTAAACACTGCAACTTTGAGGTAAACGATGAATTCCAATATGGACTAACAGAGTTTAATAGAGATAAGATAAAAAAATGTAAGCATATTGCAAACCCTGGCTGCTATGCAACTAGTATCTTAATTCCACTAATTGAATTGATTAAACAAAATGCAATTAACACCAACGATATTGTTATTGATTCAAAATCAGGTTACTCAGGTGCAGGTAAAACAAAGGGAAGAAAAGAGTTAATTAAAGAAGTAAATGAAAATATCAGAACCTATGGTATTGGAGATCACAAACACATAGCTGAAATAAACCAAGAACTAAGTAAAATCAAAAATACTCAAACTGAAGTTTTCTTTGCTGCTAATATACTACCTGTTGAAAGAGGTATTTTGAGTAATATTTATATTGACACAAATAAGACATCTCAAAATGATATTTACGATATATTGCAAAAAAGATTTAATGATGAGCATTTTATACAATTGCTACCAATGAATGAAATTCCTTCCTCTAGGGACGTAGTTGGTACTAATAACTTAGTCATAGGATTAAAAAAGGGATATAAAGAAAATAAATTATGTATTGTTAGTGTTTTAGATAATTTGGTAAAAGGAGCTGCTGGACAAGCAGTTCAAAATTTTAATCTTATGAATGATTATGATGAGAGGTTAGGAATAGAATGAGAAAAAGAATTATAATTATTTTTAATTTATTTTTATTTTTATTTACTTTCAATGCCTGCTCATCAGCAAAAAATTTTTCTTTTTATGAGTTTTTTATCAACCCAAATGCTGCAGAATTAATTTTAGATAATCAAGAAAATGCTCATAAACCAGATTTAGAGAGTGTACCAGAAAAGGTTGAAATCGATGAGTAAAACTTATGGTGTCGGAATCGCAGGACTAGGAACAGTTGGATTAGGATTTCTCCAACAATTAAAAAATTTTAAATCACCCTCACAAAAAACTGCAAATATCAATGTAATTAAAATTGCTGTTAAGAACTTAAGAAAAAAAAGAAGTTTATCAGTTAAGTCTCTACCGTTAACTACTGATACAATGTCATTAGCAACAAATGATAATGTAGATATTTTAATTGAGCTCATTGGTGGCTCAAAGGGAATAGCATACAAAGTGGTTAAAAAAGCTCTCCAAAATAACAAGCATGTAATTACCGCTAATAAAGCTTTGCTTGCAGTACATGGAAATGAATTATCTAAAATTGCTGAGCAAAATAATGTTTGTCTCAATTATGAAGCAGCAATTGCTGGCGGTATACCAATTGTAAAAGCCGTAAGAGAAAATTTGCGTCTTAATAAAATAAACAAAATTTATGGAATTTTGAATGGTACTTGTAACTACATTTTAACAAAGATGGAAAATAATGCGGGAGATTTTAAAAATGTATTAAATGATGCTCAAAAAAAAGGTTTTGCTGAGTTAGATCCAACTTTTGATATTCAGGGTATTGATGCAGCTCATAAGATTACGTTGTTATCAAGTATTGCTTTTGACATTCCTGTAAACTTTAGAGCAACTTTTATAGAAGGTATTACTAAGATTGATAAATATGATTTTGTTTTTGCAAAAGAATTAGGATACTCAATAAAATTGTTATCAGTTGCTTCTAAAAAATTAAGTAAGATCGAACAAAGAGTTCATCCTTGTTTTGTTAAACTAAAATCAGATATTGCAAAAGTGAGTAACGAGATTAATGCTGTTGTCGTAAATGATTCAGTAATTGGAAAAAATATTTTTGAAGGCCCTGGTGCTGGAGCTGGACCAACGGGAGCCTCTGTTATGTCAGATCTTATGGATATTATAAGAGGTACCTATAATTATCCATTGGGCGTATCAATAAAAAAGAAAAAGAAGTTAAAAATCCAGAAAATTGATGATTTGTCATTCCCATATTATTTGAGAATTACAGCCAAAGATAAAGCCGGGGTAATGGCAAAAATTTCAAAAGCTTTATCAAAAAGAAAAATTTCGATTGAAAGTATAATTCAAAAGCCATCGAAAAGGTCAAATTTTGCTGAAATTATTTTGATAACGCACACAGTTAAAGAATCTTCGCTTTTATCATCTATTAAACAGATAAAAAGATTACCAGAAGTAAGCTCATCTGTTAAATTTATCAGAATTGAAGATTCGTTATGACCGTAATATCAACTCAATATGCATCAGGAATTGTAGCTGCGACTGAAAAAGCTGCAATTGCATCGTCTAAATTAATAGGTCTTGGTGACGAAAAAGCAGCAGATCAAGTTGCTGTAGACGCAATGAGAACAGCTTTAAACGCAATTGATTTTGATGGTAGAATTGTTATTGGTGAAGGTGAGAGAGATGAAGCGCCAATGCTTTATATTGGCGAGGAAGTGGGAACTGGCAAAAATCACGAAGTTGATATTGCGTTAGATCCTTTAGAAGGAACCACTATAACAGCTAAGGGCATGCCAAATTCATTATCTGTAGTAGCTGCAGCTCAAAAAGGAGGGTTGCTTTATGCTCCAGACACTTACATGAATAAGATTGCAGTTGGCGGTAGTCTTCCAAAAGATGTTATAGATCTTGATGCAGCTGTCGAAGATAACATAAAAAGTATCGCGGAAGCTAAAAAAGTTAAAATTAGTGAAGTTACTGCCTGTGTATTAGAAAGACCCAGACACAATGATATAATTGAGTCTTTAAGAACAATTGGCTCAAAAATTGTTCTTATTCCTGATGGCGATGTTGCGGGAGTAATTATGACAACACAAGAACATAATCCAGTTGATATTTACCTTGGCATCGGCGGAGCTCCTGAGGGAGTTTTAGCTGCTGCAGCACTGCAATGCATTGGTGGTCAAATGCAAACTAGACTTGTAATCAATAATGACGATGAAAAAAACAGAGCTGAAAAGATTGGTATTAAAGACCTAGAAAAAAAATATAATCTTAATGAACTTGCACACGGTGATATTATCTTTTCTGCTACAGGTGTAACAGAAGGTACTATGGTTAGAGGTGTAAGATCTGACAGCAGTCACTACATAACCCATTCACTTGTTCTAAGAACTGGCGAAGCCGCATCTCAGTATATCGAGACTTATCACAAAAAAGATTGAACAATGAGAAAAGATTCTTTCGACGAAGATTTTTTTTCTCTAACAAATAAAAAATGGTCTTTAAAAGAATATAGCGAAAAAGATACGGAATATATT
>CACGAG010000002.1 GCA_902571005.1 uncultured Pelagibacteraceae bacterium | reverse complement strand
AAGCCACCGAAGAGCTTATTGATCAAGGAGCTGATTGTGTGAAAGTTGGAATAGGCCCAGGATCAATTTGTACTACTAGAGTAGTAGCTGGAATTGGTGTACCCCAATTTTCAGCAATTTTAGATTGTGCTGAAACTGCAGCAAAAAAGAGAGTGCCAATAATTGCAGATGGTGGAATTAAGTATTCTGGTGATATAGCAAAAGCCTTAGGCGCAGGAGCAAGCGGGGTTATGATTGGTTCACTCTTTGCTGGAACTGACGAGTCTCCTGGTGAGGTATATTTATTTAAGGGAAGAAGCTATAAATCATACAGAGGAATGGGATCGCTTGGCGCTATGGCAAGGGGATCTGCAGACAGGTACTTTCAAGAAGAAATAACTGAGAGTAATAAACATGTTCCGGAGGGAATCGAGGGAAGAGTTCCGTACAAAGGACCGATATCGCCTATCATATACCAGCTTGTTGGAGGCCTAAAAGCATCAATGGGATACACTGGTTCAAAAGATATAGTAGAATTTAAAAAGAATGTTAAGTTCTTAGAAATTACTGGAGCAGGTCTCAAAGAAAGCCATGTACATGATGTCGATATTACAAGAGAGTCACCAAATTATCCGACAAATATATAAACGTATAATGAAAACAATGTTGGTAATAGTCATTTGTATTTTGCCAACAAGTATATTTGCCTCAAATAGTTTTTACTCATCAGCGTTAAATGATTTCAATGAAGAAAATTTTAAAAAAGCAATAAAGTATTTGGAAAAAGATATTGTTTTTAATCCAAAATCATCTGAGTCTTATATTTTGTTAGGCAAATCATATGAAGGCATAGACGATCAGAATAATGCTCTTAAATATTATGAAATTGCCTTTACGCTTATCCCACATAATCTTGAGCTTAATTATTTAATAGGGAAAGTGTCTTATGAGTTGGGACTAATTGAGCAATACGCTGAGCAAATATCTAATCTTGAAATATTATGTGAAACCTCATGCGAAGAAATTGTCAAATTAAAAGATTTGGCGGAATAAATAATGATATTTATTGTTGATTTTGGATCTCAAGTAACACAGTTAATAGCAAGAAGAGTAAGAGAAGCTGGGGTATATTGTGAAATTGTGTCTAGCAAATCACTTTATAAGCAAATACGTAAAAGAGATTGTTCAGGAATAGTTTTCTCTGGGGGTCCAGCAAGCGTTCATAAATCAAATACCCCAAAAATTGATAAAAGAATATTCAATTTAAATATTCCAATATTGGGAATTTGTTATGGTATGCAATTATTATGTTACCAACTTGGTGGGAAAGTTAAAATTTCGAAGAAAAGAGAATTTGGTAAAACACTTATAAAGCCATCAAAAAAAAGTGTTTTATTCTCAGGATTTAAAAAAGGTATGAGCTTGAATTACGTCTGGATGAGCCATGGTGATAAGGTTATTAGTCTGCCAAGAGATTTTAAAAGCATTGCATCAAGTTCAAATACTAAGTTTGCAGCAGTTGAGAATAAAAAAAAATCTTATTATGGTTTACAATTTCATCCTGAAGTTGTCCATACACCTAATGGTCATAAGATAATCGAAAATTTTATATTTAAAATTTGTAAGGTAAAAAGAAACTGGAGCATGAAAAATCATTTAAAAAATCAGATTACTGAGATTAAACATTCAGTTCACAAGGATCAGGTAATTTGTGGATTGTCGGGTGGAGTGGATAGTACTGTTACTGCAGCTATAATTTCAAAATCCATAAATAAGCAATTAACATGCATTTATGTTGATACGGGTTTAATGAGACTAAATGAAACAAAGGAGGTAGTAAAAATGTTTAAAAAACATTTTAAATCTCGCTTAATTGTCAAAGACTCAAGAAAGACATTTATTAAAGCTCTAAAAGGTGCCACAGATCCAGAAAAAAAGAGAAAAATAATAGGTAATCTTTTTATTAAAATATTTAACCAAGAGGCAAACAAAATAAAACGCGCTAAATTTTTAGCGCAAGGAACTATTTATCCTGATGTAATCGAAAGTCAGAGCTTTCATGGTGGTCCGACATCAGTCATAAAATCTCATCATAATGTCGGTGGGTTACCAAAAAGAATGAAACTTAAACTTGTTGAGCCTTTAAGAGAACTTTTTAAGGATGAAGTTAGAAAATTAGGGCTTGAGATGAGACTTCCAAAAAAATTCATTAACAGACATCCATTTCCAGGCCCCGGATTAGGAATAAGAATACTGGGTGAGGTTACAGCAGATAGAGTAAAGATTTTACAAGAGGCCGATAATATATATATCGAAGAAATTAAAGAAGCAGGTTTATACGAAAAAATTTGGCAAGCATTTGCAGTTTTGATGCCAATTAAAACTGTTGGTGTTATGGGTGATCATAGATCATATGAACAAGTCTGCGGATTAAGAGCTGTTACGTCTGTTGATGGAATGACTGCAGATTTTTATCCTTTTAAAGGTGAATTTTTGAGTAAAGTTTCAACACGGATAATAAATGAGGTTAAGGGCATAAATAGAGTGGTATATGATACTACTTCAAAACCACCTGGAACTATTGAGTGGGAATAAGAAAAATGCATATTAAAATAAAAAAATTTAATTCTTTAATATTAGGAGATAGCAATGATTACAGTACTAGTTAAATTTAAAATATCTGACGAACTTAATTTAAAAACTCTTAAAGAAAAATTTATTGAAACTTCAGTTTTATATGTGGATGTAGAAGGTCTATTAAGAAAAAATTACATAGCAGATATTGAGAAGGGCTTTGCTGGAGGTGTTTATACTTTTTCAACAATAGAAAATGCCAAAGAATGGTTTAGTGAAGATAGGATTAAATGGATAACAGAACGATACTCTAAACCAGAAATTGAATACTATGAAAGCCCTGTTATAGTTGATAATGAAAAGAATAAAATAATATCATAAACATCTCAAATTTTTTTAATGCAAAAGGTAGTCAGAAAAAATTTGAATAATTCTAAAATATACATGCTAGATAAATGAAAACTTACACAAAACTTACACACTTTAAAAATAGCCGCTGTAAGCATTGTTATACAAAGCTTCTACAAACAGGCACTATTGAGTGGGAGTAATTTATGAAGGTCCTAGCATTAGGTGGAGGTGGCGGCATGGGAAGATATGCAGTTCAATACTTGCACAACATAAAACAGATTGAAAAGATTTATGTAGCAGACGTTAATTCTTTATCGGCAAAAAAGTTTGCTTCACATTTTGACAACAGAGTTGAAGGTTTAAAATTAGATATCAGAGACTTTGAAACTCTGAAATCAGAAATGTTAAAAGTTGATATTGTAGTCAATACGACCGGCCCATTCTTTTTATTTGCAGAACCCATACTCAAAGCTGCAATTCAAACTAACACACACTACTTTGATATCTGCGACGATTGGGAGCCAACTGAAAAGATGATTCAAATGAATGACGATGCAAAAAAGGCAAATATCACAGCTATTATAGGTCTTGGAGCAAGTCCAGGGCTAACAAATATACTGGCTCATATAGCAATATCTGAACTCGATGAAGTTAGAAAAGTTTATACAGGCTGGGATATGTCTGCTGCAAAGCCAGAAAGTGAGTCATCTCAATCGGGAGTTAGTGCTGCAATGGTGCATGGTATAGAGCAAATGATTGGAAAGGTTAAAATTTTTAAAAATGGAAATTTTGAAATGGTAAAACCTCTTGAAGAAATCAAGATTGATTACCCCGATATTGGGAAAAGAAGCACGTATATTTTTGGACACCCTGAGGCCATAACATTTCCAAATAACTACCAAGATATTAGAGAGTCTTATAATTTAATGCATGGCATTGAGAGTAGTTTTGTAGCAATTTTAAAAACTATTAGATTTTTAACAAATATAAAAATTATTACCAAAAATTTTGCTGCAAGAATTTTAACTTGGCTTGATAGTCTAAATGGTTCAGATATGCTAGATTATAAAAAAGAAAATCTTCCTAGCATTTATGGTTATGCAGAAGGTCTAAAAGGAAATAAATACACATCAATTGGAGTTACAATTGATGGTGATATTAATAATTTTTCTATGGGTCAAGCAACCTCGTTACCTCTGACAGCGGGCGTCCAAATGTTTATTGATGGTAAAATTAATAAAAATGGAGTTCATACTCCAGAGTCACCAATTATCGACCCAAAAATTTTTTTTGATTACTTTAAAAAAGGAGCGGGTGATAACTTTGTAATAAACACCATAATTACTAGAAGATCATAACCAATTGGTATGCTAAAGATCTGCCTTCTTTTATGAGTCAAGATAATAATTTGCCTTTTAAGGATGACACTAAAATGATAGGAGTAATTGAGCCAATGTAATGGCTTTATAAAACTGATTAATTAATGAATAATTTTTTTCAAAAAATATTAAATTTTTTTAAATCAATATTTAATTTTAATTTAACTGATTTCAGTTGGATTAAGACATCTAAATTCATTGAATTAGACCATATTGACGTGACTGAAGATCCAGTGAGGCCTGAGCTTGATGTAAAATGGAGAACTTCTCATGATAGAAAAATTTATGGCCTGGAATACAATAATCAAATTGAAGGCATTATGTGCTTGGCGTTTACTAAGGACGTTCCACATTCAGTAAGAGAATTAGATTTGATGAGCCGTTTAGCAGTTTACGAGCAAAATGCGGATACAATTATTGCTTACACTGTATGGTCTCGTAAAAAAGGAGCGGGACGAAAAATTATGGAAGAGGCTTTAAAATTTGGCAAGGAAATGGGGTACAAAAGAATAGTTACACTTTCTCCATTAACGCCTATGGCAACGCACTATCATATAAGAAATGGAGCTAAATTATTGGGGCACAATCCAACAACTCAAAATTTTGAATATAAGATTCAATAAATTCGGCTGGTATGGAAAGTTTAATTATTTAGACTATATTTTTGTTTATGCCCAAAAAAGATATTAATATTTTCTGGTTCAGACAAGATTTACGAATATCAGACAATCCTGGATTGTATAATTCGATTAAAAATGGGGCAACGTTGCCAATTTTCATATTTGATGATGAAAACTCGAAAGAACATATAAATGGTTCTGCTAGTAAATGGTGGCTTCACCATTCATTAATTGCTCTAAAACAATCTTTAGATAATAATTTGAGTTTTTACAGAGGTGATCCAAAGAATATCTTAATTAAACTTTCTGAAACTTATAATGTTAAAGAGATATTTTGGAATAGATGTTATGAACCGTGGCGAATAAAAAGAGACAAAAAAATCAAAAGTTTTTTTGATGACAAAGAAATAAACGTGAACACATATAATGGATCTCTTCTTTGGGAACCTTGGAATGTGGTCAAAAATGATGGTACTCCATATAAGGTATTTACTCCTTACTACAGAAAAGGTTGTTTGAATTCTGAAATGCCAAGAACACCAATACAAAAACCTAAGTTAGACAATTTACTGTTTGATAAGATGAACAGTATTAGTATAGATGATCTGGAACTAATGCCAGAACACAATTGGCATGTTGCGATGGAAAAACTATGGACTCCAGGAGAGAAAGGCGCCCATAATAAAATTGATGTCTTTATAAAAGAAGGCCTTGCTAACTATAAAGATGGTAGGAATTTTCCATCTGGAAACAATGTTTCGCAACTTTCACCTCATTTACATTTTGGAGAAGTGTCACCAAACCAAGTTTGGTATCGATCAAAAACCCAAGAAGGAAAAAAAGAAATTAAAAGAGATTTGGATCATTTTTTAAGTGAACTTGGATGGAGGGAGTTTTCTTTCAATCTTTTGTATCACTTCCCAACTTTACCAAAAGAAAATCTTCAAAAGAAATTTGATAAATTTCCTTGGGACAAAAATAAAGATGCATTAAAGAAATGGCAAAAAGGACTAACAGGGTATCCAATAGTAGACGCTGGTATGAGGGAGCTGTGGCAGACAGGGTATATGCATAATCGTTTGAGAATGGTTGTAGGTTCATTTTTAGTCAAAAATTTATTGTTGCATTGGCACCACGGTGAAAGATGGTTCTGGGATTGTTTAGTTGATGCCGATCTTGCTAATAATAGTGCAGGATGGCAATGGATTGCCGGCTCAGGAGCTGATGCAGCGCCATATTTTAGAATATTTAATCCAGTTATGCAGGGTCAGAAATTTGATCCGGATGGCAAATATACAAAAAAATATATTCCTGAACTTAAGGATATGCCAAATAAGTATTTATTTAATCCTTGGGAGGCACCTAATGATGTTTTAGACTCGGCAAATGTTAAACTTGGTAAAGATTATCCAATGCCAATTGTCGAGATTGGTTCCTCTAGACAAAAAGCTTTGGAAGCGTTCGCTACTACTAAAAGTTAATTATTAAAATCAATTTAAATAAACCGATTTAAGCAAAGTTTTTGCCACAAAATTATAATAATGTATAGTCTGTATTTATGAGCGCAGATACAATAATAATTATAGTACAAATGGTTGCAGCATTTGGTGTAGTTGTGTCTGTTATTTATTTAGGAATACAAATACATCAGCAAAATGAAATCACAAAAGCGCAGTTTGGACACTCTTTAACACACAGAATGTATGAGAGGTATTTTAATACATCGAAAGATAAAGAGTTTAGCAATTTTCTCTCGAAGGATTGGGCTGCAGGCGAACTAGATAACGCGGATAAATGGAGAGTAGCAGTATATGTAAATGCATTACTAGTTGATATTTTTGACACATATGAAAAAGTTGAAAAAGGTTTTGTTGATGAAACTCATTTAAAAATGAGAATGCATATGTTGAAATTGGGCACAATGAAAGCACCTATTGCACAGTCAACCTGGAAATATTGGAGGGGGATTAAATCAAAAGAATTTGTCGAATGGTTTGAAACTGAAATTTATGGGGATCGAGCTACTTTTAAGGAAGGTTACCAAGAAGAAATTATCCCAAACGTAAGAAGGGATTAAAATAAAGGAGATTACTAAGTGAGAAGAATTGTTACAGGACATAATGACAATGGCAAATCTGTAATTAAAATTGATGGTCCTCCAGCACGATCTATAGGAGAAGAAATTGGAGGTTTATTCGAGATATGGAATGAGGACGGAAATACTATTGATACAAAAAGCAGTAAAGACAGAGCTGACAATGATATAATTTTATCCCCGCCACAAGGAGGTTCAAAATTTAGATATTTTCAAATAATGCCAACTCCTAAAGGTGTTCCATTAGAGGTACTAAATAAAATGGCTGAGGAAGCCTTCAGCCGTATAGGCGCAGCTCATCACCGGGTTGATATAACAAAACATCCAGCAATGCACAAAACTAAGACAATTGATTACATTATACTGCTAAAAGGAGATGTAACTCTAATTTTGGATGAAGAAGAGGTAAAAATAAATCCATTTGATGTTGTAGTACAGCGAGGCACAAATCACGCATGGGTAAATAATGGCTCTGAGCCTGCTCTTCTAATAGCTGTATTAATAGACAGTGAATTAGAAGAATAATTCTATAACTAAGCTTTCCCTAGAATTTTTCCAATTTATCAAGTATAAACCGATCCCATGTTAAGAAAATCAGCTAATGATATAAAATCTCTCAAAAGAAAGAATCCAATTGTATGTCTAACTGCTTATACGGCACCAATTGCTAGAGCTATTGACGAACAGGTTGATTTAATGTTGGTTGGAGACTCGCTTGGGATGGTCCTTTATGATTATGAGAACACACTTCAAGTTACGCTTGAACAAATGATTAAGCATGCGAAGTCTGTTGTTGGAGCTTCAAATAAATCTTGTGTAATTGTTGATATGCCATTTGGAACCTATGAAGAATCTGTTGAAAAAGCATTTTTGAATGCAGCTCGTGTTATGAAAGAAACCAATTGCAACGGAGTTAAGCTTGAAGGCGGTCAAAACATGTCCAAAACAATTGAACATCTTACAAAAAGCTCAATTCCCGTTATGGGCCATATAGGTCTTCAACCGCAGAGTGTATTGATTGATGGAGGTTATAAAGTAAGAGGAAAAGTAAAATCTGAGTGGCAAAAATATATCGATGATGCAGTTGCTGTTGAAGAAGCGGGAGCATTTTCAGTGGTTTTAGAGGGCATGGCTGAGCCATTAGCTGCAGAAATAACTTCAATTTTAAACATTCCTACTATTGGAATAGGAGCATCTCCAAATTGTGATGGCCAGATATTAGTAACAGAAGATATGTTGGGATTAACAAACGTTGCTCCAAAATTTGTAAAAAAATATGTCGATTTAGATAACACTATTAAGAAAGCTGTAAGTAAGTATGCCGAAGAAGTTAAAGATAGAACCTTTCCATCGTCAGACCATATTTATCACATGCGTCCACAAATCGTAAGTAATAACGGTAAAGATCAATGAGCGATATCTTAAGACAGGTCGATGAAGATTTAAGAAAAGAAAAACTGTCTAATCTTTTTAAAAGATACGGTTTATATGTAATTTTAACTCTAGTGATCATAATAGGGTCAATTATCGGATATCAAGTAATGGTTTCAATTGATAAATCAAATAATGAAAAACTCATCGAAACATATATTAAAGCAACAAACAGCAAAAACATTTCGGAACAATACTCTTTATTAGATGAGCTTATTAACTCTAACAACAACTATATATCAAGCATAGCTGAATTAAAAATTGCAAATTTAAAGATAGAAAATGGTAATATTAAAGATGGGATTCTTGATTTAGAAAAATTAACTGACGATGAAAAATATGATCCAATAATTGCAGATTTAGCAACATATTTTTTACTTTTATTTAAAATTGATAATTCGAGCGAAGAAGAATTTATGAGCTATCTCACTGATTACAGAATGCGTGATAGTAACTTCAAATATCTATTTAATGAACTTATCTCTTTTAAAAAGCTTATTCTTGGAAAAAATGAAGAAAGTAAAAAAAATTTTCAGAATTTAATTGATAATCCAGATGTCCCTGTAGAGATTAAAATAAGAGCTAACAAATTTATTGAAATTATAAATTAGTATGTTCAACAAATCATATATATTTTTACTTATATCTTTCTTTCTTATCTCATGTTCCGGTAATGAAGAAATCAACGAAATTGAAAGTGGCTTTCCTGTTTTAAGTTATAGCGCAGAAATCTCTGAAACTCTAAATCTTGATCCTGGTGACATACTGATAAATGAACCAAAAGAAGTAAATTTTTGGTCTCAGCATTTTTTAAATCCATCAAATGATCTAGATAATATTTACTCAGAGGCCTCTTTTAATGATAAGTCAAAAATTATTTCGGGTAAAAAAGGGCCAGTAAATATTATACAACCCATCTTTTTTAATGATAATCTGTGCCATGTGTTAAGCCAGGGCTATATTGAATGTGTAGACACCTTAACAAAAAAAACATTGTTCAAAATAGATGTTAAAATTGAGGGAATAAAAAAATACGAGATTGTTAGAGGTGGAATTGCTTATTTTGACAATCAATTAGTATTTGTAGATGGATACGGTCAAATAAAATTATTGAGCGCTGAAGATGGTACAGAACTCTGGTCAACAAAAATAGAATATCCAATTTTGTCGCCACCGCTTATATATAGAGGATACATATATTTTATTTCAGCTGACAACAGAATTTTTTCAATTGATGTGACAAGCGGAGAAGTAAATTGGTCATTTCAAACAATTTCAGAAACAAAGAAAAATTTATTTACCTCATCTCCAGTAGCATTCGAAAATACAATTATTGCCCCTTTTAGTAATGGAGAGCTGGTAGCTTTTATTTTTGATACTGGCCAGCCTATCTGGTCAGAAAATGTCTCAAAAATATCAATGGTCAGTAACTTTGATATTAAAGATATATCAGCAAGCCCTGTGGTATCAAACAATACTATTTATTCATTAAGCTCGAACGGAAAACTTGTTTCTGTTAATGCCACTAACGGACAGAGAAATTGGGCGAGAGATTTATCAGGGTATAGAACGCCAGTTATTACAGGGAATCAAATATATATTATTAATGAAGATGGAAAGTTAATTTGTTTGAACAAAGATAGTTCAGAGGTTTACTGGATTACTGAACTATCAAAGCATAAAAAAGGTCAAAAGGCAGAAAATTTAAATCTTTGGCTAGGTCCTTATTTAATAAATAATTTAATTTATAATATTTCATATTTTGGTGAGTTAAAAGTAGTTTCACCTATTTCAGGCGAAATACTTTTAACTGAATCAATTGGAGTTAAAGGTGCATTAGTCCCACCTATAATCCTGTCTAATTCAATTTATTTGTCTGACGAAAACTCCGACGTTTATGAATTTAACTAAAATAAATATAGGCATTATTGGAAAGCCAAATTCTGGAAAATCAACATTATTTAATACATTGCTTGGTGAATATATTTCACCTGTTGGCGATGAATATGGACTAACAAAATCTCTCATTAAACAAAAATTTACTCACAAAAATTTCGAATTTATTATCGTTGATACGCCTGGGTTGCGTAGAAGAAGTAAAGTAAAAGAAGAGCATGAATTGGCTCGCAATTCAGAAGTTATTAAAATAATAAATAATGTTGATGTCACAGTGCTTTTAATCGACTCACTAGAAGGTATTACAAGACAAGATTTTCGTCTTGCAGATTTAGCATTAAGCAAACATAAGATTTTATTTTTTTTATTTAATAAGTTCGATATTCTTGATGATAAAAAAAAATACCAATTAAATATAAAAAAACATTTACGCAATAATTATAGTAAACACAAATTAATTAATATTGATTTTATTTCTGCAAAAAATAACACAAGAATATTAAATGTTTTAAGAGAAATTATTCTAAAAAAAGAATTGATTTCAATAAAAATTAATAAACAAAAACTAAACAAATTTATTAATTATTTAAACAAAAAATCAACGTTACCACGATTTAATAAAATAGAAATAAAACCAAAATATATTGTTCAATTAGAAAATAAAATTCCAAAGTTTAAAATATTTATAAATATTCAGAAAAAACCACCACAATTATTTCAAAAATTTTTTGATAATTCTTTTAGAAGCTATTTCAAACTTGATGGTGTGCCTATTTTGTATGATTTCAAAACTTCAAAGAATCCTTATATCAGGTGATTTCGATTATTTCTCCTGTACCAGCTGCCTCTAAAATATAATTTACAATTTTAACAGCTACATCCTTTGGATCACTTATCTTAGATTTATCTTCGCCAGGCATTATGACATCTCTTAGCTTTGTATTAACGGCAAGTGGACAAAAAACATTTGTTTTTATATTTGTACCTTTGTTTTCTTTTGAATAGGTCAATAAAAGCTCATTTAACGCTGTCATAATAGGCTGATAAATGCCCCAGTAATATTCTTTTGAAGGGTTTTTTAGTGAAGACACTGCAGCTATATAAGCATTATTTGAACTTTTGAGCAATGAATGAAAACTCTTAACCATTCTAAAATTTGATAAGAAATTCAAGTTTATAATATTCTTAAAATTCTCTAGATCAATTGACTCAACAGGAGAAAGTTCGTTAATAATTCCTGCTGAAAGAACTAATATATCCAAGGAAGTATCTTTGACCTGTATTTGTTTAGCTAAATTCTCAATTACATTTTCATCACATAAATTTAAAGGAACAATTGTACACTCACAATTATTTTTAATTATTTTATCATGAACAATTTCAAGTTTTTGTACGTTTCGAGAACATATGTATATGTGTTTAGCATAGGCAGATAGCTTTATTGAAATCTCTTTTCCTATTCCTGAGGACGCACCTGTTACAAGGCAGTTAAGTTTTTTCATAGTTTAATGTATTAAATTAAATTTCATTAATATTCCTTGGCATTTGATCAAGTAGATCAACCCCGTAATTTACTATCTCTTGAAAAGTACCTGATTTAATAATCTCTGGTATTAAATTAGAGGAAAAATTGCTATTTATGAAAAAAATTATAAGAATAAAAATTATATATCCCCTTAAAATTCCAAGAACACCACCAAAGGACATGTCAATAAATAAAGATTTCCTAGGTTGTAATATTCCAATAATCATACGATTAATAAATGATATTAAGATATAGGCTGTAATTAAAGTGAAGAAAAATATTAGTATATCAGAAAGAGTTTGATTAAGTATATATTGGTCAAAGATCGGTCTTAAAATATCAAAACAATTTTTTATTAAATAAAAAATAACTATCCATTTTATAAGATTTAATAAGCTTTTTATTAATCCATTTTTTACTCCAAATATAAAAGAAACTAAGATAACTAATAAAAAAATAAGATCATAAGGATTCAATAACTGAGCAAGATCTAAATTCATTATTTTATTCAATTAAGTTTTTTTAGTAGAACTGGCAATAGTGTAAGACTCCCAAAAAGTGCAACAAGCATTGCAAGCGCAGTAAATATACCAAAATAAATAGTTGGATAGAAGTTTGAAAATATCAAAATAGAAAAACCAGCAATTATAGTATATGAAGTGTTTTTAATTGCCACACCAACAGTTTCATTGCACTTGATTAAAGCTTCATCGTGATTACCGTTGCTTAACAATATATGCTCTCGATACCTATAAATATAGTGTATACAATTATCTACAGCAATTCCGATAGTAATTGCAGCAATTGTTATTGTCATTAGATCCAGAGGAATAGATAGTAGTCCCATTGTTCCAAGTATTACAAAGCAGGCAATCAGATTAGGTGTAATAGCTGCTAAAGCAGTCTTTAATGATTTAAATAAAAAAAATAGCATTAAAAAGATACCCAAGAGAACTATAGATAATGTTTTTATTTGGGAGTCAAACAGACTTTGAAGCATATTATTATAGAGAATCAAGATTCCCGTAGTTGATACATCGATATTTGTTTTAGAGTAATTAGTGTTTATATAGTCATTAAGATCTTTGATAAAAAGCGACCTATTTAGTTGAGGATGTGTATCAATAATTCTCATAGTAATTCTTGCTTGATTTTTATCTAGTAACACATACGGTTTGATAATCTGATCTTTAAGGTCATTTGGCAATTTTTTATAGAGAACGGAAAGTTCAAGAGTATCAAATTCTTTATTTGCATTAAGTTTTTCAGCCGTCCTAACTATTGAAGCAAGAGATAAAACCTTGCCAGCAAAAGAATATTGCTCTAGGTGATCATGAATTTTTTTAATAACATTAACCTTTTCTTCAGTAAACCAATAATCCGCAGGATCATATTCAATACCAAAATCAAGGAAATCCTCTTCAAAATCTTCCTCAATTGTATTGTTCGCCACTGAATTAAAGTTTATTACTAGATCCAAGGGAGTTGTTCCGCCCAGTTTATCATCAATTAATTTCATGCCTTTATAGATTTCAGTTTCTTTTTTAAAATAATCAACAAAACTATTTTCAACCTTTAATTTAGTGGCGCCGTATATTCCTAAGCAAAAAATAAATATAAATAGAGTTAATAAAATATTAGGAGATTTTATTGCTAAAGATGCGAATATACTTTCTTTTTGATTAAGATAAGTATGGTTTGTTGTATTAAGATTAAGAAAAAATATAACAACTGGCAAGAATGAAAAACTTGTAATGTAAGTTATTATTAAGCCAACACACATCATTAAGCCAAAATCCATAACTGGCTTGATTCCGCTTGTATAGAGAGTCGCAAATGCAAATGTAGTTGTCAATGCTGCAAATAGACATGGCTTATACATGTTTTTAATCGTCAGCAAAAGAGCATGCTTAATAGATTGGTCGTTATCTTGCATTATGAATTGTCTATATCTAACTACGATATGTACAGTCATTGATAATGATAAAATTAAAATCAACATTATGAAGTTTGACGAAATAACAGTTACTTTCCAATCCATCAAAGATACAGTGCCTATCATCACAATTAATGAAGCTAAGCAATTAGATATACATGCAAGCATCCATAGTGGATTTTTAAAGACTATAAAAAGGACCGCTAAAATAAAAACAAGAGCACCAAATCCAAATACGACTATATCATTTTTAACGTATGTTATTGTATCGTCAGCAATCATAGACACCCCGCCGAGATGCATATCTAGTTTATTTTCAAATGTGTTTATTATCTTCCTTATTTCGCCAATATTATTATGACGCTTTTCATCAAAATTTTTTTTACTTATCTGATAATCTAAATTAATTCTTTTTAAATTATCTATATCCTCTTTTGAGGGTTCATCTAAATTTCTAAGCCATTCTCTTTCTTGAATTAAGAATTCATGTTTTTCATCTTTTTTAAAGTTAATTAGTACAGCAGTACTTGATGCATCTTCACTGATTATAAGGTTTTTAAAAATAGGACTATTTAATAATTCTTTTTCAGCATCAATCAAATCAACACCTGGCGATTCAATTGTCAGAACTTCATTAATTAAGTCTGTTAGGCTTTGATCATTTACTTCTAATAATGGAACATCAAAAATAGACTGAATACTTTCAACCCAATTTAATTTACCAACTCTTTCAACGAATAATTTTATTTGATTTAAATTATCTTTTGTTAGGATCCTTTTTTCATCTGTAAAAGTAACAATTAAAAAATCATTTGACCCATAATCATCAATAACTAATCTATATTTTTTAAGGTCTTCGTCTTGTTCTAAGATTAAGGTATCTGATGATGCGTCAAGCTGAAAATCTTTTGCACTAAAGGCAAAAAATGAAATTATTAATAATAAAACGACTAGAGAGGTGTTTGTGTATTTATTGAATAGGGATAAATAAAATTTTTCCATTAGTTATGAAATATATCTTCTTTCATATCTTTTGCCTAGATTAGTTAGTATTTCATAAGGAATAGTATTTATTGTCTTTGCAATGGTATTTATTGAAAACTTGCTTCCGATTACTTCAAATTCTTCATTCATTATATTGTTTTTTGTTTTTATATTTGTTAAGTCGATTGTTATCAAATCCATTGAAACTCTACCCACCAAATTAATTTTTTTTCCTCTAAGTAATATTTTATAATTGTTTGAAAAAAGGCGATTAAAACCGTCCGCATAACCAAAGCCAAGAGTACCGATTTTCATTTTTGATTTTGCCTTAAAAGTCGCTCCATATCCTATTGTATCCCCTTTATATATTTCTCTTATTTGGATTAGTTTTGCTTTTATAGAGACAACATTTTTATAAATAATTTTTTCATTTATTTGACATTGACCTCCATAAAGCGAGATTCCAGGCCTTACCATATCAAAATGATATTTTTTACCCAGTAATATACCCGCAGAATTAGACAAGCTACATAAAGAATTAGGAAAATAAGATTTAATAAAATTAAATTTATTTAATTGTATTTTATTCAATTTTGACTTTTTGTCATCAGCGCAAGATAGATGACTCATAATTAATCGAACTTTCGATTTTTTTATCAATAATGCCTTATTTTTTATCAGATTTTCTGTTTCATTTTGATCAAGACCAAGACGTGACATCCCAGTATCAAAGTGGATAGCGATATTAAGAAAATAATTATTTTCCTGTTGATATTTTTCAATTTTTTTTAATTGTGTAAGGTTATTAATAACGGGAATTAAATTAAACTTATGAATATATTTTAATTCGTTTGTAACCAATCCATTTAAAATAAAAATAAATATTTTTTTGTTTATTTTACGTAAATAAATTGCTTCGTTTGTAGTAGCAACAAAAAAATATGTGCAACCCTTTTTTATTAGGCTGGTAACAACCTGATCAGCACCTAATCCATAGGCATTAGCTTTCACGGTCGCTGCAATTATACATTTCTTACCAACAATTTGCTTAATGATCTTATAGTTTTTATTAACTGCTTTTAAGTCAATGTCTAGAAATGTATTTTTATCAACATTAATCATTCTTGAGAATTATTCGTAGTTGTTGATTTGATCTTTGCTAATAAAATTTCCAAATCTAGTATACTTAGCATCAAAGCTTAATTTTATATTACCCGTTGGTCCATGTCTTTGTTTCATTATAAGTAAATCAGCTTGACCATGTATCTCGTCCATTTTTTGTTGCCATTCTATAAATTCAGCAGTTCCAGGTGATGGGGCATTTTTTTCAAGATAATATTCTTCTCTGTATATAAACATCACAACATCTGAATCTTGCTCAATTGATCCTGACTCCCTTAAGTCTGATAACTGTGGTTTCTTATCTTCTCTTTGCTCTACTTGTCTTGATAACTGAGATAAAGCAATGATTGGTATGTTTAATTCTTTTGCAAGCGCTTTTAATCCTTGAGTTATCTCTGAAATTTCTAAAACTCTTGATTCATTTCTAGATGTTTTACTTGGTCTTAATAGCTGCAAATAGTCTATAACTACAGCGCCCAAACCATTCTTTCTTTTTAATCTTCTAGCCCTCGATGATAGAGTTCCGATGTTTACTGCCGGAGTATCATCAATAAAAAGGGGAATTTCTAATATATCTTTTGATACAGAAACTAAATTATCAAGATCATTCTCTGATAAATTTCCTCTTCTTATATCGTTTGAACTAATTCTTGCTTGTTCTGATAAAATTCTTCTGGCTAATTGTTCAGATGACATTTCTAATGAGAAAAAAAGTACACTTGAGTCCATGTCTTTTGCGTTGTGAGCGTTTCTAGCGATATTAAATGCGATGTTTGTAGCTAGCGAGGTTTTTCCCATTGATGGTCTTCCGGCAATTATTATTAAATCTGAGGGGTGAAACCCTCCAAGTTTAGTATCAAGATCGGTAAAATCTGACGAAATTCCAACGACGCTACTATCTTTTTCAAATGCTTTTTTTGCTAATTCAATTGCTTCTTCAACTGAAGTTTGAAATGTTTGTATTTGGTTCTGGGAGGTTCCTTTTTCAGAGATTTGATATAAATTTTTCTCCGCTTCCTCAATAAGGTCTTCTGGTTTTTTTTCAATTTCACTTTCAATTGCATCATGCTGAACTTTTCCACCCAATTCGTATAGACCCCTTCTAACAGCAAGATTATAAATAATATGAGCATAGTTTTTAGCATAATCAAGTGATACAGCTGAATTTGCCAGTCTTACCAAATAATTTGAGCCTCCTATTTCCTCAAGATTTTTTTCAACTTCAAAAAAACTTTTTAGAGTAATTGGCGTGGCTATTTGTCCTTTGGAAATCATTTTGCCAATTACATCAAAAATTAATTTGTGAACCGGCTCATAAAAATGCTCAACATTGATTGTTTCTGATATATCGAAGAAAATTTCGTTATTTAACAATATTGCTCCAAGTATACCTTGCTCAGCTTCGATATTATGAGGCAATTCTTTTAGAGCATTATTCTGTAATTGAAATGATGTAGACATAATTCTGCTTACATAATATTAAATTGGGTAGTCTGTCAGCAGAATTAATTAAAAAGATATTAACAGATATATAATATTGTTAATATTAGTAATTTGTAAGGTATATCTATAAATATGCCTATTAAATAATTGATATATAGTGAAATTACTCTTAGATTTTTTTTGTTACTTCTAGTTTGAGCGTGGCACTTATATCATCATAAATTCTTAAGGTGACATCGTGACTTCCTATGGCGCTTATATTATCTAAAACAATATTTCCAGGCTCAATATCAATAGAAAAATCATTAATCAGTTTATCACTTATTTGCCTTGGGCCAATATTACCATAGAGATTACCGTCTTCATTTGCTTCCATCTTGATATTAATTTCTTTACCGTCTAAATTAGCTTTAAGCTCATTTGCCTCAGAAATCTTCTTCATATTATTTTCATTGATTTGACTTATTTTTGAATTGAGGTCATTCAAATTTTTCTTATTAGCTATAATTGCTTTTTTTTGAGGAATTAAGAAATTTTTTGCAAATCCATCTTTTACACTAACTACTTCACCTGCTTTTCCAAGTTTAGTGAGTGTTTCTAACAAAATTATTTGCATATTATTTTCCTGTATAGGGTAAAAGGGCAAGATATCTTGCTCTCTTAATCGCATTAGAAAGGTCTTTCTGTTTTTTTATTGAGATATAGCTTATTCTTCTTGGAGTAATTTTGCCCTTTTCTGAAATGAACCTTTTAAGACTTGATACATCTTTATAGTCAAAAATCACTTCTGAATCTTTTGAAAATTTATCCATAACTTAATATTAATCCTTATCTTTAACCATTGTGGTAGGTGTATCACAAAAATCTTTTACTTTGATTGATAAGTAACGAATAATTTTATCATTTAAATTTAACTTAGAATTAAGTGTGTCAATTTTATCTTGTGGCAATTCAATGTTCATGAACTCATAAAACGCTTTTTTATTTTCCTTTATTGGATATGCAAGATTTCTCAGTCCCCAACTTTCTTTATAGACAACGCTTCCATTAAGTTCACTTAGAGTTTCTTCGTGAATACTTATTACCTCCTCAAGGTCAGAAGAACTTAAGTCTTGTCTAAGCATAATAATATGTTCAAATAAAGCCATTTATAATTTGTATTTGTTGTTAAAAGTGGAATAAATATTCTATAATTATCTTTTAAGCAAGCATTCTTTTTTAATGAAAACAGCATTAATTTTTCCAGGTCAAGGCTCACAATATGTTAAAATGGGTCATGATTTCTATTCAAAATATGATGTTTCACGTGATATTTACGATCGGTTGAACGAGTCAATTGACAGAAATTTATCCAAATTAATTTTTTCAGGTGATGAAAAGGAACTTCTCCAAACCCAAAACTCTCAGCCTGCAATAATGGCTACAAGCATTTGCATTTTTGAAGCATTAAAATATGAAAATCTTTTAGACACAAAATCATACGATTGTGTTGCCGGACATTCTCTTGGTGAATATAGTGCATTAGTTGTTAATCAGGGTTTGAGATTTGAAGACTCTGTAAAGCTTCTCAAATTCAGATCTAAAGCAATGCAAGAAAGTATGCCTCTTGGAACTGGTGGGATGATCGCTTTGATTGGCTGTACTGAAGAAGATATAGAAAATGTAATGTTGAATGCAGAAGAATATGGAAAGATATTTATTGCAAATGATAATTCTAAAGGTCAAATTGTTTTAAGTGGTGAAATCTCTGCTGTCGATTATATATCATCCAATGCAAGAGAGTTGGGATTAAAAAGAGCTATAAAGTTGCCTGTGAGCGCTCCATTTCATTGCGAACTAATTAATAAAGCTTCAACGGCAATGAAGGAAGAAATGCCTAATTATTCATTTAATTCCTTTACTGTACCTCTATATTCTAATGTTACTAGTAAAGTATGTAACGAGAAAGAGATTGCCAATTTACTAATTGAGCAAATAATTTCTAAAGTTAGATGGCGAGAAATAGTTGAGAATATGATAAAAGATGGAGTTCAAAATTTTATTGAAATAGGTCCAGGTAATGTACTGACAAATTTAGTCAAAAGAGCATCTAAAGACCTAGTAGCTATTTCAATAAGCAAGATAGAGGATTTTGATAAACTTGATAATTTAGAATTATGAAAAACGTATTAATTACAGGTGCAACAGGAGGAATAGGACAATCCCTAGTAAATATCTTCCACGCAAATGGATACAATGTTTGTGCAACTGGAACAAACGCTGAAAAGCTCAAACTTCTTGAAAATAAATATGATGTTCGTTTCAAAGGTATACAATGTGATCTTTCAGATAATGTTCAAATTACTAATCTAATAGAGGAAGCAAATAAATATTATGGAAGTACTAATATCTTAATTAACAATGCAGGAATAACTAAAGACAATCTTTTACTTAGGATGAAAGATGACGAATGGAACGATGTAATAGATATAAATTTAAATTCAAATTATAAACTTACCAAAATAGTTATTAAAGATATGATAAAGGTAAAGTGGGGTAGAATAGTGAATATTTCTTCAGATGCGGCTAAAATAGGCAATCCTGGGCAAGCTAACTATGTAGCTTCAAAGTCGGCAATTGAGGGTTTAACAAGGACAATAGCAAATGAAGTAGCTTCAAGAGGGATAACCGTAAATTGCGTGGCCCCAGGGTTTATCAAGACTGAGATTCTTGACTCGGTTGACAAAAAAAGACTAAGCATGATGGAGGAAAAAATACCACTAGGTAGAATTGGCAACGTTAATGAAATAGCTTCAGTAGTTTATTTTCTTTCCTCAGAAGAATCATCGTATATTACTGGTCAAGTGCTTCATGTTAATGGCGGCTTGACAATGTGATGCATATCGTAATAAATATGAACAAACATAATTAGGAGTACATATGAGTGACGTTGCCGAAAAAGTAAAAAAAATTATTGCTGAGCACCTTGGCATAGATGATATGGAAAAGATTACAGAAGACGCAAAATTTATCGACGATCTCGGGGCAGATAGCTTGGATACTGTAGAGCTGGTTATGGCATTCGAGGAGGCTTTTGATGTAGAAATTCCAGATGAGAAAGCCGAGACAATACTCACAGTAGGTGATGCAATTTCGCACCTAGAGTCAAAATAATTTATAAAAATGAAAAGAGTCGTAGTTACTGGCGTAGGGTTAGTGACTCCTCTTGGGTGCGGAAAGGATATAAATTGGAAAAACTTAATTTCAGGTGTATCTGGAGCAAAAAAAATTAGCAAATTTGACGCTAGCAATTATAAATGTCAAGTTGCTTGTGAAGTCCCTATAGATAGTGAAATAGAAGGTTCATTTGTTGCTGAGAAATGGATAGACAAAAAAGAATTAAAAAAGTTAGACGAATTCATAAAATATTCTTTGGCGGCTGGCGAAGAAGCTTTTCTACAGAGCAAATTAACAAATATTGAAGATCCTAACTCATTTCGTGCTGGATGCATTATTGGTTCTGGCATGGGAGGCCTTCCTGGAATTGAAGAAACGTCTTTATCCTTTAATAGGGGAAAAAAAATAAGTCCTTTTTTCATAACTGGAAGAATCATTAATATGTCAGCAGGTTATTTATCTATTAAATATAATCTTAAAGGTCCAAACTACTCAACTGTATCCGCCTGTGCTTCGTCTGCTCATGCTATAGGAGAATCATTTAGATTAATACAACATGGTCAGGCAGATATAATGATGACTGGAGGAACTGAGGCAACAATAAGTCCAATCGGAATTGAGGGCTTTACAGCATGTAAAGCACTTAGCACAAAGTATAATGAAAGCCCACAGAAAGCATCTAGACCTTTTGATGATGCACGAGATGGTTTTGTAATGGGTGAGGGTTCCGCAATGCTTATTTTAGAAGAATTGGAGCATGCACTTCGTAGAAATGCAAATATATTAGCAGAGATAAATGGATACGGCATGTCATCCGATGCTTATCATTATACATTACCAGAACCATTTGGAGATGGAGCATCAAGAGCAATGCAAAATGCACTCGATGATGCAAAAATTAATTCAGATAAAATAGATTATATTAATGCTCATGGCACTTCTACACCTTCAGGGGATAAAGCTGAAGCTATTGCTATTGAGCGAATTTTTGAGAATTCTAAAAGAAAAATAAATGTATCTTCAACTAAATCTCAAATAGGACATTTATTAGGTGCGGCTGGCGCTGTTGAAGCAGCATACTCAGTTTTATGTTTAAATCGTAAAAAATTGCCGTATACATTGAATTTAGAAAGCGCTATTGAATCAAAAAAAATTAATTTTATCAAAGAAAATGCAATTGATTTAGATATTAATTACATATTATCTAACTCATTTGGTTTTGGGGGAACAAATGTTTCTCTTATTTTAAAAAAGTTTGATGAAAGCAAGTTATAGTAAAAGAATTATCATTGTAATTTCATCCCCATCAGGAGCTGGGAAAACTTCAGTTTGTCATAAATTAACTGAAAGAGACAAGAGCATAGCATTATCGATATCAGATACAACGAGGCCAGCAAGAGATAATGAAGAAGATGGTATAGATTATAACTTTATTGATGAGGAAGAGTTTAAAAATAGAATTAAAAATAATTCTTATATTGAGTATGCTAATGTTTTTGGGAATTTTTATGGATCTCAATATAAAAATATAACCCATCATTTTGAAAATGGTAGGGATATTCTATTCGATATTGACTGGCAAGGGGCTAAACAATTAAGAAATTCATCATTCTCGAATATCATATCTATATTCATTATTCCTCCCTCAAAAGATACAATTTATAAGAGACTAAAATTAAGGGCTAAAACATCGGGTGATGATGAAAAGGCAATTGATAAACGAATGAGCAAGTATGAAACAGAGATGAGTCACAAAAATGATTATGATTATATTGTAACTAATGAAAAGTTAGAAACTTGTGTTAGTGAAATAGAATCAATTATTAATGGTATAAGAAAAAACTCAATTTATTAATCTAGCTAAGTCGCAGTAATTTGAAACAGATAAATTTTCAGGTCGTAAATTTTCATCTATATTAAGTTTGGCAAGTAATTGCTTATATTCACTCAGAGTGTTCTTAATTTTTTTTCTTCTACTACTAAAAGATTGTTCTAATAATTTTTCAAGATTATTAAAGTTGACTCTATTGTAATCATTCTTTGGCTTAATTTGGATTACCGCGCCATCAACTTTTGGTTTTGGTGAAAATATTGACGATGGTGCATTAAGTATTTTTTCTACATTACATCTTGATTGCACTAAAACAGACAATCGTCCATACTCCCTATTATTATGATCTGCAACAATTCTATTGGCTACTTCTTTTTGAAACATTAAAATCATTTTATCGAAAAAATAAGGCCATTCATCATCACTTATCCAGTTAGTAAGGAGTTTTGTTGAAATATTAAATGGTAAATTACCATATATGGTAACTTTTTCTTCTATATTTTTAAAAATACTATAATCAAATGCCAATGCATCATCATTTATGATGAAAACATTTTTTATTTTTTTATATTTTAGTTTAAGTTGACTAGCTAAATTATTATCTTTTTCGATGAGTAAAAGTTTTTTAAATTTCTTTTTTATTAAATATTCAGTTAACGCACCTTTTCCAGGTCCAATTTCAATTACTATATTATTTTTTGATGAGTCTATATGACTATTCATTTTTAAAAGAAAATTGTTGTCAGTGATAAAATTTTGTCCTAGTGATTTCTTAGGGTGAGCTTTATTTATATTCAATAGTTGCCTCATTCATCATATCACGTAATAATTTGCTACTTTGTAAGTCTAGCTGTCTTTGAACAATTAAGCTTTCAGCCTGCTCATTTGTTAAACTTGGATTTTTTTTTATTAATTCACTTATCTCGAGATCACTTGTTGAAGTAAGCCTGTAAAATAAGCCATTAATTAGTTTATTCCAAGACAATTCACCTATTAAAAGGTTTTCGAATTCTTGGTAATTTATTTTATACTCTTTGAGTAAATTTAATACTTCATCTTTTTTAAGATTTTTTCTTTTAAAAAAATTTGTTTCAAATTCTTTGTATTCGTTATCGTCAATTTTTATTTGATATTCATTAATCTTACTAATTTTTACTTTTTCACGTATCAATTCATCAACTACATTATTTACCATTAATTGGGTATTTTGAGCGTTCAAAATTTTACCTTGGATAATTGATGTAAGTTTCAATCTTTGAATAATGTCGTATGACGTAATAATATCCTCATTAACTAAAACTGCAATTTTATGCTCAATTTTATCGTCTGCAATCAAACTATATGGAGTAAAAAGTAGAATGAATAAAACAAGCAATAATTTATAAATTTTCATGATCACGCTAATTTATTAATGGGCCAAATACTTTACTTTTTCCATAATTTCTTGTAGATCCAAACGGTTTTAATACTATAGTAAAGCTATACCCGTCACTCTCTTTTATATCTCTATCGATTGTTAAATCTCTATAATAATTTAAATCGATACCAAGACAATTATCTTCATAAAGAAGTCCGTACTGATAGCCAATGTTTTTATTTGTATCTAAATCTTTTGTTCCAGTAAATTTAAGAAAGAAATTATTTTTAAAGTTATATTCGCCACCTACTGCAATTTGTTCTTTAAGAGTAGAATATTTTCCTGAAGTGTAATCATAATCTATTTTAAACTTAAGATCGTATATCTCAGAATAAGTATTCATGCTTATAGATTTTATATCAATATCATTTCTATCTACAACTATTGTATTGTTGATGTAATTGTTACTTATAGAAGCATCAGAAGAGAAGTAATAGTCTGAAAGTTCTTCTGCTGTATCTGAATTATTTTTATTTAGCCTAAAACTTTGCCCGAATATTAATTTTAAGTTTTTGTCTAAATTATTATCTAAAAACCATTCTATGCCGTAATTTATTCTTGGTCCACTTTCCCATTCCTTGATAGATATTGCTCTATTAATTGAGAAGAGGTTACTATTAGAGATTGGTTGTGCATCAGTATAATTATTATAAGGAGCTATTATAGGCATAACAATTGGAGTTAGTGTTTGATTAAAACTTTGATCTGATTTTAATAGTGGTAAACTTATAGTGCTGCTCAATTGAGGATAAAACCTAATATTATCAGTATCATGAGTTGTTTTACTATCAACTGAAATTGAAACAACTCTAAGATTAGCTTTATTTTCAAAAACTAGTCCATTTTTGTTTTCAATAACATTTTTGTTCCAGTTAATTTGAGATGATGCAAGCATTGTATAGTTATCATTTAAGTTTTTATTGAAATCAAATTGATTGTTAACAGAGAGTTTTCCATTAAAAATTTGATCTTTAATATCATCAACATTGTATACAACTCTAGGATATACATACTCCCATTGCTCACTATCCTGTATTGCTAAATGTTTATAGCTAATAGTATCTAGTGATAAAAAATGATTCTCATTAGACGTTTCAAAACTAAGACCTGACTTTAAAACAGTTAATTTATTTATTTTATTTTTTCTCATATAAGTATCGTTATTGCTAGTTTGTAGAAATATATCTAGTGAGCCATATGGATTACTTAAATTTCCGTCAAAAAATAAATGGTTACTTGTACCACTATTGTCATCATTATCATCTATACTTGTATCAATATTAAATAAGCCTTTATCGCTGAGCTGTCTGTAATTAAGTGAATAGAAATTATTACTTTTAGAATGAATAGTTGGTGTGAGTGTTAAGTCTAAATTACTTTTAATATTATAAAATATTGGCACTGAAAAAACATCCCCCAAATTCTGATCAGTTTCAACAGTCGGCATTAAAAATCCAGATCTTTTATTCACAGAGGGATCTGGGTGTGAAAAGTAGGGTAAATAAAATACAGGAATATTAAATAAGTGTATTCGTGCATGATCATAATGAATTGTTTTAGTTTTATTATCTTGAAATATTTTATTTGCTTTTAATTTCCACCCTGGACAGTTTTCTATTAAATAATCTTTCTCTAAACAGGGCGTATATTCAGCTTCTTCAAGACTAGTAATATGATCTTTTTTTATTAATCTAGAACCAACTATTCTTGAGTCATCCTTTAGTCTAGCTCTTACATTAATTCCTTTTAAATTTTTTATTTCATCATCTGTTTCAAGTTTTTCAAAAAAATAAGTACCGCCATCATTATCATTAAATATTACGTTTCCATCAGCCTTTATAAGAGATTGCTTTTCATCATAAATCATTAAATCAGATTTCATCTTTAAACCTTTTTCATCTTGAGCTACAGCATTCCCCTTTGCTTTTATTGTTTGGCCTTCTTGTTCCATTTGCATTTCATCAGCAGTAATTCTTATCTTTTGATCAGCAGAAATTTTATTTGAAGTAACAACTGTTAGAGCGATAAATGATAAAAAAATAAAATAGAAATATTTAAACTTGAGTAGTTCAGTCATTTTGAAATAATTTTTTTAGATTATCCTTTTGATATATTAAAATTGATAAAAAAGTAACAATTAATGGAAGCGAGGCTTTAGAAATTATTGGATTTAATTGAGATGTTGATCCAAGAGCATTTAGTAAATTAGAGATAAAGTATATTATGAATATAGCAACTAATGAATAAATTATTGTTTCAGTGAATCTATCATTTTGTTTTAGTTTTCTTACCAATGCAGATGCTAAAAGTGCAAGAGAGGCCATAAAAAAAGGTAAAAAAATTAAGTCGTATAAGTGCATTTTAAAATCTATTGCAGAATAACCCAAACCTTCTAAAAAACTTATAAATGTTACAAGCCTCCATATTGAAATATTTGTCGGTGATGAGAGACTGTCTGTAATGTCTTCAGGTTTTATATTTGTTTGGTACGTTAATGATTTTTCAAAAGAGGCTGCTCCAAACCTTGGTGTTATTTGAATATTATCCATTGCCCAATATTCATTCATAAGCACGGCAGTTTCACCATCTAATCTCCCTTGAAACGATCCCTTTTCGTCATACTCAAGTATCATGAAATCAATTATATATCTTCCTTGATCCTTTATTTTCTGTGCATATAAAACGCTGGACAATTTCTTTTCTTTATTTTCTTGCTTTAACCACAAACCGTTCTTTGTTATTGAAGCAAATTTATCGACACGGTCGATATACCGGTATTCCAGTTCACTATATCTTTCATCAAATAAGGCAGTTAAGGGATTGACAATTGTTATAAAAAAAATTCCTAAAGAAATAAACAATGCTATTACGGGTAAAGTAAATTTAATATTTGATATACCGGCAGAATTTATAATTATTTTCTCAGATCCTTTTATTAGTCCTAGATAAGCTAAAATTGAGCTTGAGAATACTATCAATGGAAGTGCAAAGTATAGAAGACTGAGAAAATTTAGTAATGTAAGTTGAAATATAATATTTAAGGGTATGCTTTTACCTGTCGATTTTCTGAATTGTTCGACAAAGTCTCCAATGAATAAGATTATTGAAAATATTAGAAATGTAAGAATAAAAGAGTAAAAGAACTTTTTTAAAATATATAAATTTATTTTATTTAACATTTAAAAACCTTTTTAATGCAAAATTATCTAAAAAAATTGCAAATATAATTATCAGTAAAAAAGAAATAGGGAGAAAATAGATAATAAATACCATATTACTTTTATCAATTAGAAGATTTGAACTTGTGATTTGAGTTATTTGAAAGATAAATGCGATTACCGATACAAATGATATTGGTACCAAAAAACTATCACCTGGCTTTTTTGAAAATTTTAATATGATTAGAGGTATTAGGGCAAAGCTAAATATGTAAAAAGGATTAGCAATTCTAGAATGTAGTTGAGCAAACTGTTCTTTTTCATATTTATTCAGATCTTTTATATTTTTACCATTAAGATTGCTAATTATTTGATATGTAAATAACTCATCTGAGTAAATATGTTTACTTTCTTGTTTGTTATATGGAGCAAGATTAAGGTCATAAGTTTCAAATTCCACTTCGGATATTTTATTCTGATTTCTCTCAAAGATTTGTATATTCCCATTAAACAATCTGAGTATTTTTTTATTATTTTCTTCAATAAATTCTCCATTTTCAGCAATATATGTTTGAGGACTACTAGAATTTTTTATATCATGAATTAGTAAGCCAGTAATTTTATTACCTGATCTTTCTTGGAGGAAGATTGTTAAATTGTTTGCAGGTGAAATAAACTTTTTTTCTTTCAAAAATGATGAGTGGATACCTGATGACCTTATATCAATTATTTTGTGCCTAATTTCATTAAGTGAATATGGGGTAATATATACACTTAAAATTGTGGATAAAAAATATACTAGGAAGGCAAACAACAAAATTGGTTTTAGTAGACTTTCGTAATCTGATTTACCTGCAGCCCATAGTATAATTATTTCACTATCATTTCTTAATCTGTTGATATTGAATAAAATAGAAAGGAATACACAGATTGGAATAGTTATACTAAGTATTTTTGGCAATAGTAACAATATGTAAGATATGTATGAAACAAAAGATACATTATCGGAAGTTAACAGCTCAAGATGCCTAAGCCCTTGACCAAGCCATAAAATTGAACTTAAAAGTATTAATAACAATAAAAAACTTGAAGAGATTTCTCTTATCGCATATGTTGTAAATCTTGACATTTTCTCAATTATATCAATATTTTGCTAAAGGTATATATGTATGGATATTCAATTTAATAATTTAAGACAAGAAAAAGATGCAATAGGAGTAGTATTTTGTGACAATAAGTGTCGGCTTATAGGATTTGGAAAAAAATTAGATCAATTATCAAAAAAGCATATATCAAACATTATTAAATCAGATATATCATTTCAGGAAAGAAACTCTAAAAATTTTGATTATTCAATAATACATCAACCTGCAAATTTAAAGCTTTCAAAATTATACGTATTTAAATTAAAAAATTTCAAGGACTATCAAATAAGGGATTTTCAGGTCCTAGGTGGCCATTTAAATTCTCTCATCAAATTCTATAAGGAAACCAACATAATAGTATATCCCGATGGCATTTCTTCATCAAAAGTTGGTTCATTAAATGCCATAAGTGAAATGATTCTTGGAATGTCATTAGCTTCATATAGCTTCACAAAGTACTTTTCTAAAAAAGATGACAAAAAAAATAAAACTAAAACTAAAAAGAAAAAAGTAAAAATCTATTCATCTCAGCATACTCGACTTGTAAAAAATTATGAAAGTATAAGTGCAATACATCAGGGCGTTACTCTAACAAGAAACCTAGTTACTGAACCGCCAAATGTGATGACCCCGCCAAAAATAGCTGAATATGCAAAATCACTTGGTGAATACGGAGTTGATGTAAAAGTGTTAGGTGAAAAAGAAATGAAGAAGCTTGGTATGGGATCTTTATTGGGTGTAGGCCAGGGCAGTATACATGAGTCACAGTTGGTTATCATGAAATGGAATGGTGCGAGAAATAAGAAAAAAAAACCAATAGCTTTTATCGGAAAGGGTGTTTCATTTGACACTGGAGGCGTATCATTAAAACCTTCAAATGGTATGGAAGAAATGAAATATGATATGGGTGGCTCAGGAGTTGTAATTGGCTTAATGAAAGCTCTTGCATTAAGAAAGGCAAAAGCCAATGTAATTGGTGTTGTTGGTCTAGTTGAAAATCATATTGGTAGCAAAGCTCAAAGACCAAGTGATGTGGTTAAGTCTTATTCTGGTCAAACGATAGAGGTACTAAATACAGATGCAGAGGGAAGATTAGTTCTTGCTGATGCTTTATGGTATACGCAAGAGCAATATAAGCCAGAGCTTATGGTTGACCTTGCAACATTAACTGGAGCTATAATCGTTGCATTAGGAGATGAATATGCAGGACTCTTTTCTAATAGCGATAAACTAAGTAAGCAACTAGCAGAGTCTGGAGATATTGAGGGAGAAAAATTATGGAGACTCCCACTTAATGATAGGTACGACAAAATGTTAAATTCACCCATTGCAGATATGCAAAATATTACAAATGGAAGAGGTCCAGGTTCTATTACAGCAGCACAATTCTTGCAGAGATTTGTAAATAAGGTTCCGTGGGCACACTTGGATATTGCTGGAACCACATGGACCAAGCAACCATTGCCAACTTCGCCAAAGGGTGCAACAGCTTTTGGTGTTAAGCTTTTAAATAGATTTGTATCTAAATATTATGAGGGTAAATAGTGGCAATTGAGAGAACTTTTTCGATAATAAAACCAGATGCTGTTGAGCGTAATAAAATTGGCGAAATTACCACAATGCTTGAGTCTGCTGGCCTAAGAATTGTTGCGTCTAAAAGGATTCAATTAGACCAAAATAAAGCAGCCTCTTTTTACGGAGTACATTCCGACAAACCTTTTTTTCAAAGCTTGTGTGATTTTATGTGCTCAGGGCCAATAGTGGTACAGGTCCTTGAAGGAGAAAATGCAATTCAAAGGAATAGAGAAGTAATGGGAGCAACTAATCCAGAGGAAGCTGCTGAGGGAACGATTAGAAAAAAATACGCTTTGTCTTTAGAAAAAAATTCTGTGCATGGATCAGACAGTCCTGAAAATGCTGAAATCGAGATAAATCATTTTTTTGATGAGGCAGACATTATTTCGTAAGCACCAACTTGATGGCTTCGGGATAAATAATATGTTCTTCTTTTAAGACCTTCTTAGAAACTGAGGTTTCTGTATCCTCTGCACTAATCTCTACTTCTCTCTGTAGAATTATCTCCCCTCCATCCATTTCTTGATTTACATAGTGCACTGTACAACCTGTCTTAGTTTCATTATTTTCTAGAACACGTTGGTGAGTATTGAGCCCTTTATATTTAGGTAGCAATGAAGGATGTATGTTTATAATTTTATTAGGATAATGATCAATTAATTTTTTTGATAATATTTTCATATATCCTGCTAAACAAATTAGTTCAAGGTCATAAGGTTTTAATAGACTAATAATCTTTTCTTCATATTCTTCAGTATTTTTAAAATTATGGTAGTCTAATGTGATTGCTTTTAAATTATTCTCTTTTGCAAAACTTAAGCCGGGAGCATTTTTATTATTTGAAAAAACAACTTTTATTTCTGCTGGATATTCTTTTAATTTACATGCATCTACAATCGATTTTAAATTTGAACCACGTCCAGATATAAAGATACCTATGGGATGCTTAATCATTAAAATTTAATTTGCCAATATAACTAACTCTTTTATTTATTTTTTTTGAATTTACTAAATTGCCAATTATACTGTATTTAAGTTTGTGTTTCTTAATTGATTTTTCAAATTGATTAAACTTTGTTCTATCTAAGATTACTATCATACCATATCCGCAATTAAATGTTTTTAACATTTCATTTTGCGATACCCCAAAACTTTGTATCCATTTAAATATTGTTGGCAAATTAAAGGTTTCTAAATTTATTTTTGCTGAAACATTTGTATTTAATGACCTTGGTAAATTTTCTGTTATTCCTCCACCAGTAATATGAGCGCATGTTTTTATTATTTTTTTTGTGTACATTTCAAGTATTGGACTTACGTATATCTCTGTAGGCTTGAGCAATAGTTCACCAATGGTTTTATTTTTTTCTATCTTCTTATTTAATTTTATTTTGTTTTCTTTGATTATCTTTCTAACAAGAGAATATCCATTAGAGTGAAGACCTGATGATGAAATTCCTACAATAAGATCATTTTCCTTTAATTTTGGACTTGCTTTAGTAACTCCACTCTTTACACCTACACAAAATCCAGCAAGATCATACTTATCGTTTGAATCAACTTCTGGATGTTCAGCTGTTTCTCCGCCTAGCAGTGAACAATTAGACATTTTACATCCCTTAATAATACCCCCTATGATTTCTTTACCTTTAGATATGTCTAATTTTCCAGTTGAAATATAGTCTAAGAAAAAAAGAGGTTTAGCCTGATCAACGATTAGGTCATTCACGCACATGGCAACTAGGTCAATGCCAATTGTCTTATGGTCTCTCATCATACGGGCAATCTCAATCTTTGTTCCAACTCCATCGGTTGCACCAACAAGAATCGGTTTTTTAATTTTTGAATCAAGAACAAATTGACCTGAAAAACCACCAATATTGGATTTTTTAAGATTTTTATCTTTACGAATTATTTTTTTAATTTCAGATACAAATTTATTTCCTTTATTTATGCTTACGCCTGAACTTGAGTATGATAGCTTCTTCATTTAGATTTCTTATATATGATTTTTAATATCAATACTAAGCAAATAAGCTTTATGATTGTTTTTTTATTTGCTTTCATTAATTCCTGTCTTGCTAATGAGAATGAAGATTTTTTTTCATCCTCTGGCATAAAGGTAAATTTATCTTTTTCAAATGATACTGATATTAGAAATACCGCGATATCTAAAGCCGAAGAAGTTGCCTTTAAAAGAGTATCAGTTAAACTTCTTACACCAGAGGATTATAAAAAATTAAGCAAATTAAAAGATATTGATATTTCTTATTTCGTAGAAAGCATAGAGTTTGTTGATGAAAAAATTTCTACAGAAACTTACTTTGGCGAGTTTAATATATATTTTAGTCCGTTCCGTATCAAAGAATTCTACAAATCAAATTCTTTGACATTTTCTGAGGTAAGTTCTCAAAATATCACAGTTAATGTAGCATTTTCTAATTCTAATCAATTTTTTATACTATTTAATTTGTGGAGCACTGAATGGAAAAAAATTAAAAATATAGGTAATAAAATAAACTTAGATGTAAAAACCTTTTCACAGACTGAAATGGGTAATACCGATTTATCTAATTTTCTGGAAAATAAAGACATAGAAGGAAATAATTTAAATGATGAAAATGACATAATATTAATATGGTGTAGCCCTATTTATGAAAAATTAAATGAGCTTAGATTTGATTTAATAATAAAGTTTAATTTGAATCAAAAAGAAAAGATAATTAGAAAGAGTTATTTGACTGATTATTCTTTATTTAGGGATGATATTTTTTCACCATTAATTGAGGATATAAAAAATGAACTTTTACTTACATGGATTGATCTAACAAAACAATCTGATGAGGTTTACAGATTTAAGTTTGTTTACGATATCGAAAATATTTCTGATTGGGTTGAGTTGCAAAATCGACTGCAATCAGTAAGGCTATTGGAACAATATAAGCCATCTTTATTTACTACAGATAAGGTTGAGGGGTACGTGGATTTTTTAGGAAATGGAGATAAGTTCGTTCTTCTGCTCTCTCAAAATAAAATTAATGCAGTAAATCTTGGACCATATTATAGAATTTCTTTAGATGATTAAAAATTTACCAAATTTTATATCAATTTATCGTTTGGTTACTATTCCATTTGTTGCGTGGTTTCTTTTAGAGGAATTATATAATTATGCGGCTTTATTTACTCTTTTAATTGCTGTAAGTGATTTTTTAGATGGATTTATCGCAAGATATTTTAAAGTTCAAAGTGAACTAGGTTCATATTTAGATGCAATTGCTGATAAAGCATTTGTAATTTCGATTTTTATACTCATTGGTAATCTCAAACTGTTACCTGTATTCATAATCATAATAATAATTTCAAGAGATATAATTATTTTAGGGTCGTTTGCAGTCACTTTTTTGGTTGGTAAAAAAATTGAGGTTAAACCAACTAAAATCAGTAAATTAAATACATTCTTTCAGTTTTGTCTTGTTATTACGACCATGCTTAGCAATATCAACGGATATGAAAAATATTTCACTGCATTAATGTTAAACGAAGTATTAATTACTTTTGTATTGATATGTACTCTATTATCTTTAGTAAATTATATAGATTATTGGTTTAAAAAAATAAACTAAATGGAAAAAGGACAATTAATCTTTAATTTAAAAAATATAGAAACTTATGATCCTGAGGATTTTTATATTAGTAAAAGTAATTTTAATGTTTCAACTTTACTAAAATCTCCACAGGACTGGTTTAATAGATCAGCTGTAATATTTGGGCAAAAAAAATCAGGTAAAACACATCTTTTAAATATATGGTCAGGCTATAACAATGCTAATTTAATTAATTGTCTTGATGTGCAAAGCTGGAATGACATTTCGTTTAATACTAATATAGCAATTGATGATTTTCATAATTTAAAAGATGAAGAGGGTTTTTTTCATTTTTATAATAGTTTAATTTTAGAAAAGAAAATAATTTTAGTGACAGTTGATATAAATTCAAATTTTGAAATCAAACTAAAAGACTTAAATTCAAGGTTTAAATCCTTTACTTCATCTAAAATCGAAAATCCAGAAGATGATCTTTTAAAAGCCATAATCATGAAATATTTTAGTAATGCCCAAGTTCAAGTTGACAAAAATGTAATTGAATATTTATTAAAGAGGGTAGATCGTGATTATCAAAAATTATATAATATTCTTGAAAAAATTAATATTCTATCTTTGCAAAGAAAATCAAAAATAACAACACATCTCATCCGAGATATAATGACTTAACATAACTCTCAAAAACTTCTAAACGTTGATCATTTTTATTTTTACCTTTTTTTAATTCTCCTAGTCTATTTTTACTTGCTCTTATAAGATTTTTATCTGAAACAATCCAATTACGAGGAAGGTCATCTTTTTGGGCATAATTTTCTCTCCATTCTGAAAATTTTTTAATTAGTTTTTTTTCATTTTTTGAAAAATTTTTGATTTTTATTCTTTTATAGGATTTTTTAGTGTTGTGGATATCTTTGGTATCTAAATGGTCTTCAATTATTTTTTTTATTCTTTTTACGAGATTTCTTTTTTTAATTTTTTGCAATAAGTTCACATAAATTTTAGGCAAATAATACACATCGTTAATTGCATAATTAATTTGCTCGGATGATAAAGGTCTCTTAGTCCAATCAGAAACTTGATATTTTTTTGAAAGTTTGATTTTGAATAGTTTTTCTACTAAACTAGTATATCCAATTGTTTGTCCTCCATAAATTGAATTATAAGCAATTTGAGTATCAAAAACATTCACAACACTAATTTCAAAAGCATAATTTAATACTTCGATATCTTGCCGAGCAGAGTGAATAACTTTCAATATCTTTTTTGATGTGAGTATTCTTCTAAAATTTTCGAAGTTCATTTTTTCTTCTGATAACATATCAATTAAGAATTCTTTTCTTTGAGTTTTAATTTGAATAGTGCATAAAATTGGCCAATATGTATTATCTCTTTTGAATTCGGTATCTAGGAAGATAATTTTATACTTATTCAATAATTTACATAGCTTCTCGAGGGATTTATTATCTTGGACTATTTTCATAAATCAAACTATATATGATCCTTAATTAAAAGTATGAATAAATATAGAACGCACAATTGTAACCAGCTTAGATTAGAAGATGCTGGTTCTAAAGTATCATTAGCTGGGTGGATAAATAGAAAAAGAGATCACGGCAATGTACTATTTGTTGACTTAAGGGATCATTATGGCGTTACTCAATGTGTAATTGAGAAAACAAATACTAAATTGCTAAACTTAGTAGACAGCTTAAGAGTTGAGACCGTTATTAAAATTGATGGTAACGTTGTAGAAAGAGAGCCTGATACTATTAATAAATCACTAAATACAGGGACCATTGAAATTGCAGTTGATAATGTAGAAGTATTATCTGAGGCAAAGGAGTTGCCTATGCCAGTTTTTGGTGAAAACGACTATCCAGAAGAAATTAGATTGAAGTATAGATTTCTTGATATTCGAAGAGAGGAATTGCATAAAAATATTGTTCTAAGATCCTCAATTATTTCCCACATTAGAAAGCTCATGTCTGACGCTGGTTTTTTAGAAATGCAAACACCAATACTCACAGCTTCTAGTCCAGAAGGGGCTAGAGATTACTTGGTACCTAGCAGGATTCATCCAGGAAAATTTTACGCTCTTCCTCAAGCCCCACAGCAATTTAAGCAATTAATTATGGCGGGAGGATTTGATAAATATTTTCAAATAGCCCCTTGTTTTAGAGATGAGGATGCAAGAGCAGATAGAAGTCCTGGTGAATTTTATCAATTAGACATGGAAATGGCGTTTGTTGAGCAAGACGATATATTTAACGCCATTGAACCCATTTTACATTCTGTATTTACAACCTTTTCTGATTTTAATGTTACAGAAGCACCTTTTCCAAGAATTACATATGCCGATGCTATGAGCAAGTATGGAACAGACAAACCTGACCTTAGAAATCCAATCAATCTCTCTAATTTAACGAAGGAATTTAATGATGACAAAGTTGAATTTAGTGCATTTAAAAAAATTATAAAAGAAGGGGGTGAGGTTATTGGAATACCAGCTCCTGACTCATGTCAAAAACCTAGAAGTTTTTTTGATAATCTTAATAATTGGGCAAGAAAAGAAATGAATGCTGCTGGTTTAGGTTATATTGTTTTTGATGAAGGCTCTTCTGGCTTAGAAGGAAAGGGGCCTATTGCAAAATTTATACCCTCTGAAATTCAAGAAATGATATTAAATAAAGCAGGCCTTAAGGCCGGAGACTCAATTTTCTTAGCATGCGCTAAAGGCAAAGAAGTTTATGACATTGCTGCTGCAGCCAGAGATAAAATTGCAATCGATCTGGATCTAGTTGAAAAAGGAGTATTTAAGTTTTGTTGGATTGTCGATTTTCCAATGTATGAAAAAGATAAAGAAACTGGAAAAATTGATTTTAGTCATAATCCTTTCTCAATGCCACAAGGTGGATTAGAAGCCCTCAATAATTCAGATCCTTTAAATATTTTAGGTTATCAATATGATATTGTTTGTAATGGTGTAGAACTATCATCAGGCGCTATACGAAATCACGTTCCAGAAATTATGTATAAGGCCTTTGAAATAGCTGGCTACAGTAAAGATCAAGTGCATGAAAAATTTGGAGGCATGATAAACGCTTTTACTTATGGCGTACCTCCTCATGGCGGCATTGCACCAGGAATAGACAGAATAGTCATGCTGCTTGCTCAAGAAAAAAATATTCGTGAGGTAATATTGTTCCCAATGAATCAACAGGCCCAGGACCTTATGATGCTGGCCCCTGCTGAAGTCGATAAGGCTACACTTGATGAATTGAATTTAGAAGTTAAACCAACTGATGAATAAATTATGAGCAGCCAGTTGTGGCACCACAAGTATCGCATTTTAAGCAAGTACCATTTCTAACAAGAGTAAAAGAACCACACTCAGGACAAGCATCCCCTTCGTAGCCCATCATTCTTGCAGCTTGAACTCTACTCATTGATTGATCAGATTTAGAACCCGTGCTTACCGCAGCACTAATTGGCGCTTGTTCAGCTGACACAGTCTCCATACTTCCATTTGAACTAACCACTGAAAGTCCATCCTGACTACGTAAATAACCCTGGCTTGAAACTTTTTTAACAAGCTTCCAAGGGATTTCATTGTTTTTTAATGTTCCCTCCTCAGCTCCAGTTCCAAGTGAGAAGTCAACATCTGTATTATCAGCATGCGCCAAATCATTTCTGCCTAAGTAAGAAACAGCAAGTTCTCTGAACACGTAATCTAAAATAGATGTCGCATTTTTAATTCTATTATTACCTTGCACTACCCCAGCAGGGTCAAATCTAGTAAAAGTATAAGCTTCCACGTACTCTTCTAGTGGAACTCCATATTGAAGACCAATTGATATTGCGATTGCAAAATTATTCATCAGACTTCTCAGGAAAGCTCCTTCTTTATGCATATCAATAAAGATTTCACCCAAGCTGCCATCTTCATATTCTCCGGTATGGAGATAAACTTTATGACCTCCTACAATAGCTTTTTGAATGTATCCTTTTCTTCTATCTGGAACTTTATTTCTTGAGCCGTATACAACAGAATTCATTGCCTCTTTAGCAACAGCAATCGTTCTATCAATTTGGTTATCCGGTTGTTCTATATCTTCTTCAACATCCTCATCAACAAGTTTTGATGCAAGTGGCTGACTTAGTTTTGAGCCATCACGATAGAGAGCGTTTGCTTTTGTGCCAAGTTTCCATGACAGTAAATAAGCTTCATTACAATCTTCCACATCAGATTCCGCAGGCATGTTGATCGTTTTTGATATTGCTCCTGATATAAAAGGCTGAGCTGCTGCCATCATGCGTATATGACTTTCTACAGATAAATATCTTTTGCCGATCCTACCACACGGATTCGCACAATCAAATACAGCCAAATGATCATCTTTGATATGCGGTGAGCCCTCTAAAGTCATGGTGCCACAGCAAAAGGTATTTGCTTCATCGATTTCATCAACTGTAAAACCTAAAGCAGTAAGCATATTAAAATTCATGTCAGTAAGTTGTTCTTCTGAAAAATTCAGCTTCTCTTTACAGAATTCCATCCCGAGAGTATATGAATTGAAAGAAAATCGAATATCAAATACATTCTTTAAATTTTGTTCAAGAAGTTCGATTTGTTCCTCTTCAAAGCCTTTTTCTTTTAGAGTCTCGTGATTTATAGCGGGCGCATTGTTAAGCGTACCGTGACCAACAGCATAATTAATTGTTTCTTCAATTTCATCCTCTGTGTATTGAAGTTGCCTTAATGCTTCTGGAACCGTTCTATTTATAATCTTGAAATAACCACCTCCGGCAAGTTTCTTGAATTTGACCATTGCAAAATCAGGTTCGATACCTGTTGTATCACAGTCCATTACAAGACCAATAGTTCCAGTTGGCGCAATTACTGTTGTCTGTGCATTTCTAAAACCAAACTTTTGACCATTCTCATAAGCTTGATCCCATGCACTTTGCGCTTCCATTCCTAAGTTTGTATCTCTTAAATCTTCAACCACAAATGGCACAGGATTAATATGTAAACCTTCATACTCATCAGTTTTACCATATGCGGCTCTTCTATGATTTCTCATAACACGAAGCATATTTTTAGAGTTTTGTTGATATCCGGGGAAGGGGCCTTGTTCGGATGCGACTTCAGCTGAAGTTGCATAAGATATGCCAGTCATTAAAGCTGTTATAGCTGCACAGTTTGCCCTTCCTTCTTCACTATCGTAGGCTACACCTTTAGACATTAGGTAGCCTCCTAAATTCGCATATCCAAGACCAAGTGTCCTGTATTCATAAGAGAGTTTCGCTATTTCTTTTGATGGAAATTGAGCCATCATGACTGAAATTTCCAATATTAATGTCCATATTCTTACAGCATGTTTGAACAAGTCAGTGTTTAAACATTTGTTCTCATCCATAAATGTCATTAGATTTAGAGATGCTAAGTTGCAGGCTGTATTGTCTAAGAACATATACTCCGAGCAAGGGTTTGAAGCTCTAATTTCTCCACTTTCTGGGCATGTGTGCCAATCATTAATTGTCGTATGGAACTGAATACCAGGATCAGCACAGGCCCAAGCAGAATATCCAACTTGATCCCAAAGGTCTTTTGCCTTTACTGTTTTACTCACTGAATTGTCAATTCTATTAATTAAGTTCCAATCTTTGTCTTCAATTACAGCATTTAAAAAATCGTCAGTAACACGAACTGAATTATTTGAATTCTGACCAGAAACCGTCACATAAGCCTCTGAATCCCAATCTGTATTATAAGTCTCAAATTCTATGGATTTATATCCTTGCTTCGCAAAATGTATAATCCTTTGAATATAATTTTCAGGAACTTCATTTTTTCTTGCAGCAATAATTTCTCTTTTTAAAGCTGGGTTTTTTGCAGGTTCAAAACAACTTTCACCATCAGCTTCGCAGTTGTGGCAGGCATTCATAATACTTTTAAGATGTTTTGAACATATTTTTGAACCAGTAACAATGGATGCAACTTTTTGTTCTTCTGTAACTTTCCATTTAATAAATTCTTCAATATCGGGATGATCTATATCTACTACAACCATCTTTGCAGCTCTTCTAGTTGTGCCACCTGATTTAATTGCCCCCGCGGCTCTATCACCAATTTTAAGAAAACTCATCAGTCCAGATGATTTTCCTCCGCCAGACAAACCTTCTGAAGAGCCTCTTAGATTTGAGAAGTTTGTTCCAGTTCCTGATCCATACTTAAAGAGTCTCGCCTCACGAACCCATAAATCCATAATACCACCATCGTTTACTAAATCATCATCTATACTCTGAATGAAGCATGCGTGTGGTTGAGGTCTCTCGTAAGAACTTGAAGATCTAGTTAGCTTTCCAGTTTCATGGTCCACATAAAAATGTCCTTGAGAAGGACCGTCAATTCCATAGGCCCAGTTTAATCCCGTGTTAAACCATTGAGGACTGTTTGGTGCAACCATTTGATTAGCGAGCATATAACGAACTTCATCAAAAAAAGCTTTTGCATCATCTTCTGATGAAAAATAACCACCTTTCCATCCCCAATATGTCCACGCTCCTGCAAGTCTATCAAAAACTTGCTGCGAGCTTGTCTCGGACGAATAACTTACTTCTCCGTCACTATCATCAGCAATTCTTGGGGCAAGCCATGACGGAGTATTTTTTTCATCTGTTCGTTTTAGTTTTGATGGAACACCAGCTTTTCTAAAATATTTCTGAGAAAGAATATCACTAGCAACTTGGCTCCATTGTTCTGGTACCTCAAAATTTTCTAATTTAAATACAAGAGATCCATCAGGATTGACTATTTCACTTGAAACCTTTTTAAAATTTATACTTTCGTATGGCGATTGATTAGCAATTGTAAATTCTCTATTTATTTTCATTATTTTCCCTTCTAAAATATAGTCATTGCAACAGACGAGCTTATAAAAAAACCAATATCAATAATTTAATGGTCTCGACCGTAAATTGTGCCAGAATGCTAAATGAGTAACTTTCTAGATTATTGATAATTTATTATTTGAAAAATGAAGTCAACATATTGTGTAAAAAAAATTGAAAACCACTATATAAGGTATAGAAAATGTTATCAAAATCAAAAAAAGTCAGTATTTTCAGTGTTTTATCTATTCAAGATAATTCACTAATTGTTGAAAAAACTGTTAATTTTAAGCTTAATAATTCATAAATAATCATGTTGAGAGAGATATTTACTTGGTGGAACGGACAGACCATAGGCACCAGAATTTGGTCATATTTTAATGGAGTTTTGGTCGGAACTGATGATCAGGGTAATAAATATTATAAAAATAAAAAAGATACTAAGAGGTGGGTTATTTACAAAAGCATAATTGAGTCAACTCTCGTTAACCCGGAATGGAACAACTGGCTTAGATACACTTCATTATCAAAACCATCAGAATCTGAAAAACATGATTGGCAGATAAACCATGTACCGAATTTAACAGGCACTAATGCTGCCTATGATCCAGAAAATAGTAAAAAAGAAATGAAGTCAGTTGCTAAAAATGATGATTATAAAAAATGGAGTCCAAAAAATTAGAGTAATATTTGATATATTATTTTTGAGTTTGTTATTGCTATCTAGCCTCTATGCTCAAAATATTGAAGATTTACCATTGATAAATTTAAATGAACTTGAACCCACCTATGAAGATGAAGTTTTAGATCAAAACATTGAAAATGATTTAAATGAAAAAGATTTTATTAAGAGTAAAAATAAAAATTTTGAAGAGCCGTTCGCTACTATCAGTTTATTAAACAAAATTACAGCAGAAGTTAAAACCATAGATATTAAATTGAAAGAAAACTATCTTTATGAAGAATTAAAAATTTATGTGATCGATTGCTATAATAGTAAGCCATTAGAAAAAGCAGAAACAGCAGTATATTTAAATGTTTATAACGAGAAAACGATGAAAAAAATATTTAATGGGTGGATGATAAAATCTCTGCCATCAATCTCATCAATGGAACACCCAATATATGATCTCTGGGTAGATGATTGCCATAAACTATAGCTTCTCAATATTATTTTCTAACCAATTTATAGCCACCCCTCCATTCTTAAACTCGGGAGAGGACAGAATTTTTTTATGAAGCTCAATGTTGGTATCAATTCCGTCAATTACAATTTCATTAAGTGACCTCAATGCGCGCTTGATAGCATGATTTCGTGTTCTACCAGTAGAGATTAACTTCGCTAATAAATTATCATAATAGTGCGGAACTTTATAACCTGAATAAATAAAGGTATCTAGTCTAATTCCGTTACCTGCGGGAGGATGATACATTTCTATTTTACCAGCTGATGGCTTGAAATCTTTTGAGCTTTCTGCATTTATTCTGCATTCAATTGAATGTCCGAGAGGTTTAATATTTTCTTGATTTGTAAAAATTTTATCTCCGTGAGCAACACATATTTGTTCTCTAACGAGATCCACTCTAGTTAACATTTCTGTAATAGGATGTTCCACCTGAAGCCTTGTATTCATTTCCATGAAATAAAATTCCTTACCATCGAATAAAAATTCGAGAGTACCCAATCCCAAATAACCCATCTTTTCCATTGCATCAACGCAAGTCTTAAATAGTTTCTGTTTTTTTTTCTCATCTACATTGGGCGCAAGGGCTTCCTCGACAACTTTCTGATTACGTCTTTGTACAGAGCAGTCTCTTTCATGCAAATGAAGAAAATTGCCATGGGTGTCGCAGATTACTTGAACTTCAATATGTCGAGGTGAGTCAATAAATTTTTCAATGTATATTGAGTCATTTCCAAAAAAAGAAAGCGCCTCCTGTTTAATTATTGGCAATGCGTCCTTTAATTCTTTTTTAGAATTTACAATTTTCATCCCTCTGCCACCACCACCAGCACTGGCCTTAAGTAAAACAGGGTATCCTATTTCATCACTAGCTGTTAGTGCATCAGACTCACTTTTGACTTCACCTTTAGAGCCTGGAACAGTTGGTACGCCAAATTTTTTCATTATTTTTTTAGCCTCAATTTTATCGCCCATCATTTCGATATGAGAATACTTTGGTCCAATAAAAGTTAATTTATGATCCTCAAGCATTTTGGCAAAAGAAGCATTTTCAGAAAGAAAGCCATATCCTGGATGAACTGCTTGAGCGCCTGTAATTTCACATGCTGAAATTATGGCATGTGCATTTAAATAGCTTTTGTTAACCGGATTAGGCCCAATGCAAACACTCTCATCGGCAATCCTGACATGCATAGACTCTTTATCTGCCTCACTGTGAACAGCTACAGTTGAAATTCCAAGTTCTTGGCAGGCTCGATTTATTCTAACTGCAATTTCACCTCGGTTAGCAATAAGAACTTTGTCAAACATTACCCTATGAGCATTAATGGTTGGCCAAATTCTACAGCTTGCTCATTTTCAACTAAAATTTTGATTACTTTTCCTTGCAGTGAAGATTCTATAGGATTCATTGTTTTCATAGCTTCAACAATAAGAATTGTTTGACCTGATTTAACAGAGTCACCAATATTTACAAATTTATTAGCGCCTGGCTCTGGTTGAAGGTAAACGGTTCCAACCATTGGAGATTTAATTACCCTTGGATCGTTTTTATAATCATCTTCACTTTCTTGTATTTCTGAATTATTTTGAATTGGAATATCTGTATCAACAGGTTGTAAGCGAGCACCTTTCGCAACTGTTACTGAAAAATCTCCATCTGAATATGAAACTTCAGTTAAATTTAATTCTTCAAGAATTTTTGCTAGATCTTTTATAGGTTTTGGGTCGATATTTTTTTTAGACTTATCACTCATTAGTTTATCCTTTTATATTAATTTAACCATTCCTTCAACTGCGAGCACATAGCTATTTGGTCCAAATCCGCAAATAACTCCGTGCACCCCTTTACTTATATATGAATGATGTCTAAAGTCTTCTCTCCTAAATAAATTAGATAAATGAATTTCAATTTTTGGAATTTCTATTGTTAAAAGTGCATCTAATATTGCAACTGAAGTGTGCGAAAAGCCCCCACCATTGATTATCAGGCCAGATGCAGTATTCTTTGATTTTTGTATACAGTCTACAATATCGCCTTCAGAATTAGATTGAAAAAAATTCACATCAATTTCTTTATAGTTTTGATTGATGTGATCCTTTACAGTCTTATGAACCTCGTTCAAAGTCATAGAACCATAAATTTCTGGCTCTCTTTCACCAAGCATATTTAAATTTGGCCCATCAATAAATTGTATCAACTTTTCACTCATCTTAATACTATACTTCTAATCATCATCTTTTTGAAACTTCTTTCTGTAAAATTTCAATTAAATCATTGGATCGATACCATTCTGGAGAATTTTCTTCAATATGTTTTAATGCTTTAACTGCAAATTCATATGATAATTCACGTTCACCAATTAGAAAATATCGTTCAGCGGTGGCATAATTAGCGAGCGCAATTGATCCTGTTTGCGCGTATGCCCTAGACAGTAGATACCATGCATATGCATTTTCTGCGTTTATTAGAAGTGATTTTTTTAAATTATTAATTGCTTCTATTGATTTGTCTATTTCATCAAACGTTAATAAATAATTACCCATCATCATGTGATATAAGTCATTTACTTTATCAATATTTTTCATTGCTTCTCCATGATAAAGAGCAGCATTTTTGTAATCACTATTTGCAAAGTATATTTCGCCTATGAGTTCATTATAAAATGGATTTGATGGCTGCTTATTAATAAGCTTTTTCATATTTTCAATTGACTTTGAGTGGTTACCTTGAAAATAGTTTGATACAGCAGTAGCGTATAAATCTGCATCTTTCGTTGAATTATAAATAGCCTCTGTTTCATAATGTGGATGAGTAAAACCATGCAGTTTTGCTTTTAATAACTCAAATTTATTTGCAAATATTTCATCTGATCCGTAATCGCATTCGCTATAACTTAATAGCGATGAATGAATCCATCCAATTCTATCTTGAACAAGAGGGTGCGTAGATCGATAATTGTTTTCATCTAATGCATAAGTCTCACTTGCATTTTCAATTTTTTTTAAAAATTCTATTAAATACTTCCCGTTTATTCCACTATTACATAAGATTTTTACAGCGGCTTGATCTGCTGAAGCTTCTTGGGTTCTAGAATAATAAGAAAAATTGTCATTCAAACTTGCTTGTCCAACCATAATGCCCGCTATTCCAGCATCAGTCGAACCAGTAATCATTCCAATTATGCCAAGCAGATATATTGGAAACGCCTTATTTGTAAGATTAGATATTTCGATTGATGTATTAAAAATATGCCCTCCTAAAATATGAGCTAGTTCGTGTGCAAGCACTGCCGCGTATTCTCTATAGTCACTAGCCTTAATAAAAAGTTCTGTGTTGATAAAAATATTTTGCCCCCCAGTTACAAATGCATTTACTTGATCACTTTTTATAAAATAAATTTCTAAGTCTTCTGATTCAAGATTGCTATTTTGTAATAAAATAGAGACAATATCATCTGTGAATTGCTCTAATTCTGTATCCCTAATAATTTCAAGAGAATTTGCCTGAGAAAAAAATAAATAAAATATAAAAAAAAAATTAATAAAAAATTTGTGACATTTCATTACTTTTGCCACCAGCCTGTTTTTTTATCCTTGATCTCTTTAAGAACAGGTTTTGGATTTTTATTTTTAGCTTTAAAGGAGTTTTCATTTTTATCTTTTTCTATATTCTTTTCCTTCACCTTCACCTTTTCTTTAATTGTCTTTTTTTTGACTGAATTAGCAATACCCTTCTTTGCCTTACTTTTTTTATTATCTGTCTTTTTCTTTTTATTAGACTCATCAGTTTCAAAAACGATTTCTGAATTTTTAAGTTGATTATCATCTACCAAATAAATTGTTACTCCTTTGGATAGTTCAATATCAGATATTTCTTTTTGAAAATTAGTTAAAATAAGATTCTTAATATAGGGATTTATTTTCAAACCTAGCTTTTTTATTTTGTTTTTATTTAATTCTTCATTGATTTGATATAAAAATCTTTGGACTATTGAAGAATGACTAAGTTCAGTTTTCCATTCAATGAAGCTTTGCCTTAGGCGTTGTCGTGACATTTCTAATAACCCGAATTGACTAATTCTAGAGACTTGCGTTCTGGCTCTATCTTTTTTAACAAGCTCTTTAATCTTACGTTCTACTTGGCGATTATTTCTCATTTCATACATATCAATGAAATCAATAACAATTAACCCCGATAGATCACGTATTTTAATTTGCTTTGCTATTTCTATAGCTGCTTCCAAATTCGTCTTTAGGGCAGTTTTTTCAATGTTTCTCTCTTTAGTAGCCCCTCCAGAGTTTACATCAATAGCAACTAATGCTTCTGTTGGGTTTATTACTAAATAGCCACCAGATTTAAGCTTCACTTCAGCATCAAACATCTTAATTATTTCTTTTTCAACATTATGTTTTACAAATAGAGGCTCCTTATTTTTATATAGTTTAACAAATTTTGAACTACCTGGTAAAACTTGAGACATATATTTTTTTGTTTCCTTATAAGCATCTTTTCCTTGCACCAAAATCTCTTTCATTTCTTTAGAGTATATATCTCTTACAACTCTTCTAAGTAAATTTCCTTCTTCGTGTATTAGTGCGGGAGCAATCGCTTTTTTTGTATCACTTACTATTTGTACCCATAATTTATTTAGAGTTGCATAATCTTTTTTAATTTCATTTTTGGTTCGATTTAATCCAGCAGTTCTAATAATTAGACCCATTTCGGGTGGTACTTTTAGCTCTTCAATTATTTTTTTTAATTTTTTTCTATCATCAGATATTGAAATTTTTCTTGAAACTCCAATAGTTTTTGTTGAATTTGGCATTAGGACTGAATATTTTCCTGCAAGTGAAATATATGCAGTTAAAGCAGCTCCTTTGTTTCCCCTTTCTTCTTTAACAACCTGCACCAAGATAAGTTGACCTGTTTTTATTACTTCTTGAATTTTATATGAACGGTAAAGTCTTCTTCTCAGGGCATGTGTTTTTTTTCTTTTTAAAACCTTATTTTCAATTTCATTATTTTTACTTTCTTCCTCAATATCTCCAACTGTCTCATCAACATTTTTAATATCAGTGATATCAGCTTCATTAGCTCCATCATTTTCGCGCACTTCGCTATCATATTTTTCATCTTCTACGTTGTAATCTTCTTCTATTTCTGCTTCAGCTTGTATAAGAGCTTCTCTATCTGCTACTGGAATTTGAAAATAATTTGGATGTATTTCACCAAATGCTAGAAAGCCATTTTTTTCAGATCCAATATCAACGAATGCGGCTTGTAAAGAAGCTTCGATTCTTGATACTTTACCTAGGTAAATATTTCCTTTTAAATTCTTTTTGGAGATTGATTCAAATTCAAAATCTTCCAATCCATTATCAGATAATAATGCAAATTGAGTTTGAGTCTCACTCGAACCATCGATGAGTATTTTTTGTGACATTTAAGAAAGCCTTTCAAAGTAATAACCACAATATGTGGTATAGAATATTTGTATGTGAATATGTTTGTTTTAATCATAATGATAGTCTAACTATATGATTTATTGTTATATTTAGAATTTATAAAAATCAATGATTTATTATCTTGTTTTTTTAGTCAAAAATTAACTTTTTTAAGTCAAATCAATGCCATATTTTAATTTAAATATCCAAAATGCGAATGATGAAGACAATAAAATTTTTTGCTTATATCGGGATCTTTCTATTTTTTCTGATATTTGGAATAATTTTATACTTTATATTTCAATTGCCAGACGACTCAAGTTTGCAAAATTACAAGCCAAATGTAATGAGCAGAATTCATGCATCAAACGGTGATCTTGTTAAAGAATTTTCAAAAGAATATAGGATCTTTATACCGGTAAAAGACATCCCAGATGATTTAAAAAATGCTTTTATTTCTGCCGAAGATAAAAATTTTTATAGACATTTTGGAGTTGATCCTTTTGGAATTATTCGAGCTGTAACAAAAAATATTTTAAATTTATTTAATGATAAAAGACCTGAAGGAGCGTCAACAATTACTCAACAGGTTGCTAAAAATTTTCTTTTATCTGATGAATTAAGTATAAGTCGAAAAATTAAAGAAGGACTTCTTGCTCTTAAAATTGAACAAACATTGTCAAAAGATCGAATTTTAGAACTTTATTTAAATCAGATTTATCTGGGATCTGGAACTTATGGTATTGCCGCAGCATCAAATAGATATTTTAAAAAAGCTTTAAGTGAGCTTGATATTCATGAAATGGCCTTCTTGGCTGCACTACCTAAAGCGCCAAGCAGATATAATCCTGAAAAAAATTATGATTTGGCATTTGATAGAAGAAACTGGGTACTTGAAAGAATGAATGCAAATGGATATATTGATAAACAAGAGTTAAATTCACTAAAAAAAATTTCAATTAGTACGCATTTAAAAGAGAATAATAGAGTTTTTGCAAATGATTATTATCTTGAGGAAATTAGAAAAAAAATAATTTCAATTTTTGGTGAAGATTACCTGTATAATGGAGGACTATCGGTAAGATCCTCTCTTAATACTGAGATACAAATTATTGCAGATAAAGCTCTAAAAAAAGGTTTACTACAATATGACAAGAGACATGGTTTTCGCGGACCAGTAACTAATGATGCAAGTGATAATTGGCAATTAAAATATATCAATAATAATCCTCCTCATAATTTTTTAATTGCAAAAATCGTAAAATTTGATGAGCAAAAAAATAATGCTCGAATTGAAGTTTTATTAAATGATAAAAAAGTAGATGCAGAACTTGTTAATTTTAAATGGGCAAGAGAAAGTCTATCCGGTGGTTATTTGGGTCCTAAAATTAGTAAGGTAAGTGATATTTTACAATTAAACGATATTATCTACGTATCCAGTGATAGTCAGTACAGTTACAACTTAGAGCAAATTCCAAAAATTAATGGAGGAATAATTGTAATGGACCCTCACACTGGTAGAGTTTTTGCTCTATCGGGAGGATTTGATTTCAATATATCAAATTTTAACAGAGTCATACAAGCCAAGCGACAACCAGGCTCATCCTTTAAACCATTTGTTTATATGTCTGCTTTAGAAAACGGTTTACAACCCAATAGCTTGATACTAGATGCCCCATTTGTTGTAGATCAGGGTTCAGGCTTAGGTAAATGGAAACCTGAAAATTATGGTAAACAGTTTTATGGTCCGTCTACTTTAAGGAAGGGAATAGAAAATTCTCGTAATTTAATGACAATAAGAATAGCTCAATATTTAGGAATGGAAAAAGTTTCAGAAATTGCAGAAAGGGCAGGAGTAATGAAAAATATGCCAAATGTCCTTTCAATGGCTCTAGGCGCAGGAGAAACCTCACTGATTGAACTTACTGCCGCCTATGCATCATTTGTAAATGGAGGAAAAAAAGTAGAACCAACTCTTATTGATAGAATACAAGACAGAAGAGGTAAAAATATTTTTTTAGAAAATTTTATAGCTTGTATGAATTGCGAAGAACCCTATATAGAAGAAAATCCTATGCCAAACCTCGTTAATTCATCTGAAAATATATTTGATGAAGCTAAATCGTATCAAATGGTTTCTATATTAAAAGGAGCTGTTGATAGAGGCACTGGAAGAAAAACAAAAATTGATGGAATTGAAATAGCTGGTAAAACCGGGACAACAAATAATAATACTGATGCTTGGTTTATTGGATTTACCTCAGATTTAATTATCGGTGTATATGCAGGGTTTGACAGACCTAGCTCACTTGGTAAAAGGGAAACCGGCTCATCCGTTGCTGTGCCAATTTTTCGTGATTTTGTAAAAAATTACTACGAAGAAAAGCCAATTTTGCCATTCACTATTCCTAATGGAATTGAGTTGATTAGAGTCAATTATGATACAGGCGAAATATCAAGCAATTTTAACAGCAGTGAAAGTGTCTATGAAGCATTCAGTAAAAGTGATAATCTTGTAAATAGTGGAGAAATTCTTGTTGGTTCGGAAGGCTTTCAAATTATTCAGGTCATAGATGAAGTCATGGAGGAGTATGCAATTTACTAGTTATGGAAAATGATTTTTTAAATTTATTAGCTAAAGCAAATAAAAAACTTGATTTTGTACGGAGTCATCTTTGACCTAGAAAACTTACAAAAGCAATTATTAAAATTAAAAGCTCTAAGTGAACAAGAAAATTTTTGGTCAGACAATGATAAGGCCAGAAAAGTAATGGTTGAAATAAGTGATTTGGACCAAAACATCAAACTAATTTCTGACTTTGAAAAGAAAATAACCGAAGTTAAGGATTATTTTAATCTTGCAAATGAGGAAAATGATCAACTGATGATCAGTGAATGTAACGATACGCTAAAAGAACTTTTAAGTGACTTAGAGAAGTCTGAGTTTCAAATGCAATTTAACGGTGAAGCTGATTCGAATAGTTGTTATTTGGAAATACATGCTGGAGCTGGAGGTACTGAAAGTCAAGATTGGGCGCAAATGTTACAAAGAATGTATATGCGCTGGTCAGAAAGAAAAAAATTTCAATTCAAAATAGTATATGAGTCATTTGGTGAAGAAGCAGGTATCAAATCATGTACAGTTTTAGTAGAAGGTAAATATGCATTTGGTTATTTAAAAAGAGAGTCTGGTATCCATCGATTAGTTAGAATTTCACCATTTGATTCAAATTCAAGAAGGCACACAAGTTTTTCATCAGTATGGATATCACCATATGTTGACGAAACTATAGAAATTAATCTTCAAGAAAAAGATATGAGAATAGATACTTTCAGAGCTTCTGGCGCTGGAGGTCAGCATGTAAATACGACCGATAGCGCAATAAGAATAACACATGTCCCTACGGGTATTGTAGTTCAATGTCAAAATGAACGGTCTCAACATAAAAATAAGGCAACAGCTATCAATCTCCTTAAATCAAAATTATATGAGATGGAAATGCAAAAAATTGAATCTGAAAAAAAAGCTTCTGAGGATAAAAAATCTCATATTGGCTGGGGTAATCAGATAAGGTCTTATGTTTTGCATCCATATAGGATGGTGAAAGATCTGAGAAGTGATTATGAAGACAGTGATCCAGATGCAGTCTTAGACGGCGATATTGATAAATTGATTTTCTCGAATATCAAATAAAGTATGAGTAAGAATATAAAAATATCTATTTATATAACGATATCAATATCAGCATTGATATTTCTACTTATTTCATTTGTTTCAATCAAAGCATCATTTGGAGGATTAAACCTTAATATCTTTGGAGAAAGAATATCAGATGAGCTGAAACTAAATTATTCTTTTGATACAGATGTGGGAAATATTGTTCTTAAAAGATCCAGTGAAAAAGGGTTTTATTTAGAAATAGAAAAAATTCAAATTAGTGACGCAAATGGTTTGGTATTAGAGACAAGTTTAATTAGTTGGGACTTTAGTTTATTTAATCTTATTACATTTTCGATAGATGAAAAAAATAAAATATCATCTGAAAAAATAAATATATCAAGTGATGATTTTCAAATATTCATCAATAACTTTAATATGGAATATGATGAGCTTGATAGAGTAGTTGTTTCTTTCAAAAAAATTGATTTTAAGTCAAAGCATTATGCTCTCAATTTTGAGTCATTCGATAACAACATATTAATTCATACAAATTCTATTTTTGAAATTTTTGACTCTAAGAGCTTAATGTCGGCAAATCTTTCAATAAATAATGAAAATTTTCAAGCAAATTTTGAATTTATTCCAGCTAATCAGCAAATAAATATTTTAAAACTTAGTGGAGACTATTTTTACCTTAATGAAACAAGTTTTATACAATACAACACTAAGTACAAAAATATTAAAACTAAACTTAATATTAATTCAAAAAAAGATTCATTAATAAATATTCTTAATTTAAATAATGAAAGTCAAATATATCCATTTATGAATAGTTTTAAAGGTTGGCAATCTATTTTGCTTGAGACAAACTTTAATTATGAGGAAAGAAATATAATAAATTCTGCAATCAGAAATTTATATCTCAATATATCTGGGATCTATGAATTAAATACATTAATGCCCAATGATAAATTTTATCGAAACTTCGGTGATGTAACAAAATACGATTTAGATTTTTATAATGATAAAGAGAAATATGTAATCGATATAAATCATTTTAAAAATGATCAATTAATTCTCAAAAAGGGTAGTTTTTTTAAGTTAAATTACGATCTAAACAATGCAAATATTAATTTGGTAACGAGTATACATAAAGATGCTGCAATAAACTATTTGCAAAATACTATTCTATCACGTGAGACTAGAACAGATCGTGTAATCAGTTTTCTTCAACAAAATTTAAATGAGAATAATGATATAACATTAAATTTTAATATTGATCCGACATCAAAAAATATAATCGAAACTCTTAAAAATTTATATGTTGCTTCTTCTGGAGAATTAAACACAAACTTTATTTTTGATGATAATGAAAATCCTAATTTCATATCAGGTCCTGTAAATTATTATATTGAAATTAAAAATTTAGAAACTCCAAATCCCTTATTTAAGGGACTAATAAATTTATCAGATACAACAGCCTTCGTAAGACAAATTAATTTAAACAAAAATAGTAAGACAAGATTGAAGATTCAATTTGAAGGCGATACAAATACACTCAATGATAGTTTAATAACATTTGACTCGCTCGATAGTGAAATTGATTTTAATGGTAAAGTTAAAATAACTAAAACTAATCATATTTTTTTAGAAGATTTTTCAATTAATAATAATTCAAATGTTAAGTTAAATCTTTCAGGAGATTTATCAGAGCGTATCTTAAATTTAAATATTAGCGGTGATATCATTGATCTGTCTGCAAATAAAGTTGAAACGAAAAAAAAAGAAAGAGTTTATTATTTAAAGAGAGAAAATTATTCGATAAATACTGATGAAGTAATTTTTGCTGGAGCGGTAAGAGTAAATGATTTTAAGGCAGGTATTGAGAAACAAGGCTCAACTTTATCTGTAAATAGCCGTGCGTCTTTTATGGGACACGAACTAAATTATTCAAGGGAAAAAAACAATAATATTGATGTAAATATTATTGATTCAAGCGATATCACATATTTTGTAAACGATAACCACGCAGCAAAAAAACTGTTAAGTGATGGAGAATTTAAAATGACATCAATAAGAAATTTAAATACTCAAGACGCTGATGTAAAAATAAACTTAAATGACTTTGTGTTGATTAATACACCGGCATCTCTCAAATTGTTGTCTCTCCCTTCAATCTCAGGTCTAGTTAGCATTGCTGAAGGTGAAGAGGGAATTCGCTTTGGGTATGGAGAAATTAATTATGTAGAAACAGAAAATAACTTTAATGAAATTGAAGCTTTTGCTGTCAGCGATAGCTTGGGTCTTATTATGGATGGGAATATTGATAGAAAAGAAAAGATTATTGATATGAAGGGAGAAATAAGTCCAATGCATCTTGTGAACGCAATTATTCAAAAACTACCTATTTTAGGACCAATAATTGTAGGAGGTGAGGGAGAAGGAATGTTTTCGATAGATTTTTTAATGACAGGATCTTCTGATGATCCCGATGTGGAGTCCAATCCATTAACTATAATTAAGCCTAGAATAATAGAAAGAGCAATAGAAGCTATTGAAAGTGGCTCAACTATCCAATAATCACTTTAAAATGTTTTTTCTTGCCAACACTTATTACATTGTCAAACTGTTTGATTTGATCATAGTCTAACAACATAAGCTCGTTTTCTACTATTTTTCCATTTAATTTTACACCTTTCCCGCGTATCAATTTCCTACTTTCAGATTTTGAGCTAGCGTATTTCATTTGAACGATAAGATCTGATAATAGTGCACCATTTTGCACATCTTCATTTCTTAAATTGAGAGTAGGCATATCTTCAGATAAGTTTTTGTTTTCAAATATTTGTTTTGCTGCTTGCTCAGCTTTTCTTGAGTTTTCAATCCCATGAAGCATAGCAGTTACCTCATTTGCAAGTATTATTTTTAAATCATTTATATTTTTCGATGAGTTTTTTTCATAGCTGTCAATCTGTTCTTTGCTTAGATCTGTGAAAAGTTTCATGAAACGAATTACATCTCTGTCGTCTACGTTTCTCCAAAACTGCCAATAATCGTAGGCTGATAAAAGGTCATCATTAAGCCATATTGCTCCATCAGCTGTCTTACCCATTTTATCACCATTAGAATTAGTGAGAAGAGGAGTTGTGAGTCCAAAAGCTTCCTTGCCATTTACTCTTCTTATAAGCTCCACCCCATTTACAATATTTCCCCATTGATCGGAACCTCCTATCTGTAAGGTGCACGAATTTCGATTATTAAGCTCATAGAAGTCATAAGCTTGAAATATCATATAATTAAACTCTACAAAACTGAGAGACTGTTCTCTTTCAAGACGTATTTTTACACTATCAAATGTTAGCATTTTATTTATTGTAAAATGTTTTCCAAAATCTCTTAAAAAATCTACATAACCAAGTTTATCTAACCAATCTGCATTATCCACTATCAACGCCTTATTTCTTTCATTCTTAAACGACAAATATTTGTCAAAAACAGTTTTAAGATTATTTGCATTATTTTCTATTTCATCTTCAGTGAGCATTTTTCTAGTTTCATCTTTTCCTGAAGGATCACCAATTCGGGTAGTTCCTGTGCCAATTAATATTATTGGAGTATGACCGTGTCTTTGAAATAAGCGCATTACCATTATCTGTATCAAGCTACCGATATGCAATGATTTAGCCGTACAATCAAAACCTATGTAAAATGTAATATCTTCAGATTTTAATTTTTTATTTAGAGATTCCTCATCAGTGCATTGATGCAAGAAACCGCGGTATTTGAGTTCTTCAATAAGTGTCATTTTCTATATTCAGTAATGTATAAATTATTTAGACTAATTATACAAAATATATGAGCAACAATAAACTTCACGCAATTGGCATTATGAGCGGCACTTCGCTCGATGGAATTGACGTTTCATACGTTAGTTCTGATGGAAAAAGCAGATTTACCCATAATTGCTCATCTTTATTTAAGTTTAGGGACTCAACTAGAAAGTCTCTTCATAATCTTGTGAACAACTTTACGAAAAATAAAAATAGCATATCAAATATAAGCGATTGCGAAAATTTAGTTAGTGAAGATTATGTAAATGCTATTAGAAAATTTATAAAATCTAAAAATATCAAAAAAGTTGATCTTATCGCTTTACACGGTCAAACTATTTACCATTCATCTAAAAATAAATCATCGATTCAGTTGTGCAATAGTTCGTATATTGCCAAAAAAACTAAGTATATTATTGTAACTGATTTTAGGCAAAAGGATCTTTTAAATGGTGGAGAGGGAGCACCATTAGTACCAATATTTCATAAGCTTTTAATCAATAAATTAAAGCTTAAAAAGCCTTGTTCTTTTATAAATATTGGAGGCATTTCTAATATTTCCAGATTAGACAATAGAGGTAAGTTGACAGCCTATGATATCGGACCAGGAATGTGCCTTTTAGATCAATTTGTATATTTCAAAAAAAAACAAATGTATGATAATAACGGTGAATATTCATCTCGAGGTAAAATTAATATAAATATTTTAAGACAACTTCAGAACGATAAATTTTTTAAAAAAAATCCCCCTAAATCTCTTGATCGAAAATATTTCTCATTTAATTCAGTATTAAAAATTAATTTTTATGATGCTTGCGCTACTTTATCAGCATTTACTGCTTATACGATAATTAATGATCTAAAAAAAATAGATAATCAAATAATAATTCTATCTGGCGGAGGAACGAAAAATAAATTTATTTTAAATTTAATAAAAGAAAATTTTGGCAATAGAGTTATCTTAATCGATGAAATTTATGGTAATGCAAAATTTATAGAATCACAGGCTTTTGCTTATTTGGGTATTAGAAGAGTTAAAAATTTACCTCTCTCATTTCCAGGAACCACGGGTGTTAAAAATCCAATTACTGGAGGCAAACTGACTAAATTACCTATATTTTGAATTAAGCTCTCTTTCAATATAACTCCGTATTGTTTTCTCAAGTTTATCAGTTTCATTATCATAAAAATGATTTGCTCCAGTTATTTCCTCGTAATCGACAGTTATATTTTTTTGAGATTTTAGTTTTTCTGCGAGCCTTGAAGTCTCCTCAGGAGGTACTAGGTCGTCTTTTTTACCTTGAACTATTAAACCTGACGCAGGACATGGTGCTAAAAAATTAAAATCATATAAATTTGGTTGAGGTGAGATACTTATAAACCTTGTTATCTCTGGTCTTCTCATTAACAACTGCATGCAAAGCAATGCTCCAAAAGAGAAACCAGCAACCCAACATTGATTAGTATTAGGATTTTGTCTTTGTATCCAATCTAGGCCAGCAGCTGCGTCAGCAAGCTCACCCAAACCATTATCAAATTTTCCCTCACTTTTACCAACGCCCCTCAAATTAAAACGAAAGATTGAGAACCCAAGAGAGTCAAAAATAGAAAACAAATCCATTACTATTGGGTTATTCATTGTTCCGCCATAAAGCGGATGCGGATGTATAAGTAGCGCTATCGGAGGGTTCAAAGACTGCCCTTTTTTGTATTTTCCTACTAATTTGCCGTCAGGCCCTGTAAAAACTATTTCTTTTACTTGATTATTCATATTTGAGCATTAGATAGTTGACTAAATTAGTAGGTTATTATATTTAACCTCTGAGACGGTATACTAAATTTAACATTTGAAATTCAAGGTTTTTTTTTAAAATGAGTAAAATCATTGATTTAATTGACTCTTATATTGACAGGGACCCAGCTGCGAAAGGCAGAATTGAGACTTTAGTTACTTCACCAGGACTCCATTCAATTGGTATATACAGATTGTCAAATTTATTATGGTCAATAAGACTTACAATTCTCGCCAGGCTAATATCTTATATTGGTAGAATATTGACTGGAATTGAAATTCATCCTGCAGCAAAGATCGGTGAGCGTTTCTTTATAGACCACGGTATGGGAGTTGTTATCGGTGAAACAGCTGAAATTGGCAATGATGTTACAATCTACCATGGCGTAACCCTTGGAGGTGTTTCACCAAGCGAGGACAGCGCTAGTCAGAAGGATAAGAAAAGACATCCAACTCTAGAAGATAAGGTAATAATTGGTTCAGGCGCACAAATTCTTGGTCCAATTACAATAGGATCTAATTCGAAAGTAGGTTCAAATTCTGTTGTGACTAAAGATGTTGAGTCGAACAAAAGTGTAATCGGAAATCCTGCAAGATACACAATTGTGCCAAATTCCTCTGGGATTAAAAAGTTTAGAGCTTATGGTCTCAGTAAAGGAGATGATAGCAGGGCAACGGTAGTTGAAAAACTAGAAAAAGATAATTCCGATTTAAGAAACAGAATTGAAAAGCTTGAAAAATTGATTGAGAAAAATAAATGAAGATAACTTCGCGTGGTAGATATGCTGTGTTGGCAATGGTTGATCTTGCCAAATTTGGATCACAAAAACCATGCAGCTTGTCACATGTTTCTGTTAGGCAAAATATATCTTTGTCTTATTTGGAACAGATATTTAACGACCTTAAGAAGGCTGAATTGGTAAAAAGTCAAAAAGGACCAGGTGGAGGATATATTCTAAATAAACAAACAAAAGAAATTAAAATTTTGGACATATTTAATGCAATAGATGAAAAAATAAAAACTACTGGGTGCGGCAATAATCCTAATGCTTTTTGTTCAGGGACTAACAAAAAGTGTTTAACTCACAATTTTTGGGAAAATCTTGAGGGAGTTATTGGTAATTATTTGAGCACGGTGCATCTCAGTGATTTAGTAGAAGAACAAACATTGGTTAAATAACATGAATAAAGTAAGCAAAGATAATTTTACACAAGAAAAGTACAAGTATGGATTTGTTACTGAAATAGAAAGTGAAAAAATTCCAAAAGGGTTAAATGAAGATGTTATCAAGTTAATTTCAAAGAAAAAAAATGAACCAGAATGGATGTTGGAGTGGAGATTATCAGCATTCAAAAGACTAGAAAATATGTCAGTTCCTAAATGGGCTAAAGCAGAAATCGATGAAATTGATTTTCAAGATTTATACTATTACTCATCACCTAAGGATTTCAAAGAAAAACCAAAATCTCTTGACGAAGTTGATCCTAAATTATTGGAAACATATGAGAAACTAGGCATACCGTTAAAGGAACAAAAAGTTTTAGCTGGTGTTGCAGTAGACGCAGTCTTTGACAGTGTGTCAGTTGCAACAACATTTAAGGAGAAACTTAACGAAATAGGTGTCATTTTTTGTCCTATTTCAGAAGCTATTCAAAAACATCCTGAGCTTGTAAAAAAATATATTGGGTCTGTTATACCTGTTACTGATCATTTCTATGCGACTTTAAATTCAGCAGTCTTTAGTGATGGTTCATTTGTATACATACCTAAAGGAGTTAAATGCCCAATGGAATTATCTACATACTTTAGAATTAACGCATCTGAAACAGGGCAGTTCGAGCGGACACTTATAATTGCCGATGAGGGAAGTTACGTTAGTTATCTAGAAGGTTGTACAGCTCCAATGAGAGACGAAAATCAATTACATGCAGCCAATGTTGAATTGATTGCACTTGATGATGCTGAAATAAAATACTCTACAGTTCAGAACTGGTATCCTGGAGATGAAAATGGAAAAGGTGGAATATATAATTTCGTAACGAAGCGGGGCTTATGTAAAGGAAAAAACTCAAAAATTTCTTGGACTCAGATTGAAACGGGTTCTGCTATTACATGGAAGTATCCAAGTTGTATTTTAAGAGGAGATAATTCGACTGGTGAATTTTATTCTGTAGCAATTACCAATAATTATCAGCAAGCTGATACTGGAACAAAAATGATTCATTTGGGAAAAAATACAAAGAGTAGAATTATTTCAAAAGGTATTTCGGCAGGAAAATCATCCAATACTTATCGAGGGCTTGTTAGTTTTCATAAAAAAGCAAAAAATGCAAAAAACTTTACCCAGTGTGACTCATTATTGGTTGGAGGTGAGTGCAAAGCTAATACCATTCCTCTAACCGAAAATAGCTCTAATTCTTCATCTATAGAACATGAAGCAACAACATCAAAAATAAGTGACGAACAATTGTTTTATTGCATGCAAAGAGGTTTAGATGCTGAAGAGGCACAAAGTTTAATTGTAAATGGATTTTGTAAAGAAGTTCTGCAAAAACTTCCAATGGAGTTTGCTGTCGAAGCTCAAAAACTTGTAAGTATTAGTTTGGAAGGTAGTGTTGGATAGCATGTTAGAGATTAAAAATTTAAATGTCATTGTTGAAGAAAAACAAATTTTAAAAAATTTAAATTTAAACATTGGAAAGGGTGAAGTACATGCCATAATGGGTCCTAATGGCTCAGGTAAGAGCACTATTGCTCACACTCTAGCTGGTAAACCAAATTATAATGTAGAGTCAGGGGAAGTTATTCTCAATGGGGAAAGTTTACTTTCAAAAGATCCTTATGAGAGATCATTAAATGGTCTTTTCCTTGCTTTTCAATACCCAATTGAACTTCCTGGAGTAACAAATGCTTCTTATCTTAAACAGATTGTTAATGCACATCGAAAGTCAAGAAAAGAAACACCAATTGATGCTGGAGAATTTCTAAAAATTCTAAAAGAAAAATCAAAACTACTAGATATACCAATGGACATGCACAGCCGTTTTGTGAATGCTGGCTTTTCTGGTGGAGAGAAGAAGAAAAATGAGGTCCTTCAAATGGATTTGCTTGATCCAAGTTTGATTATTATGGATGAAACAGACTCAGGCCTAGATGTTGATGCCTTGAAAACCACTGCAGACGCAATTAATAAATTAAGAAATGATGAAAGATCATTTATAATCATTACTCACTACTTAAGATTATTAGAGTATATTGAGCCTGATTATGTTCATGTATTTCAAAATGGCTCAGTTATAGAAACGGGCGATAAGACATTAGCTTCAAGAATTGATCAAGAGGGGTATAGTTAATGAAAACTTTAAAACCCTCAATAATAGAATTCACGGATAACTTTTTGATTGAAAGCAATTCTAAGAATCTCTCTATATCCCACGAGATTATAAATGATGAATTAAAATTAAAAATCACAGCAAATTATTCACAAATACCATCACGAATTAAATTGGTAAGTAGCAATAGAAGCAAATTAAAAATTATTGCTGATATAAATTTAAATGAGAATGCTACTTTAGAGATTATTGATGAAAATGATTACACAGTTGATACATCTTTTATTTTAAAATCATTTTTAGGTTCCCACTCAATACTTGAATTATATAGATTTAACAAGTTTCAATCTGATACTAATAACTCATTTATTCATACTTGCAATCTATCAAACCGTTCAACGTTTAAAGATTTTAATTTTACAAACGGTTCAGATTTTACAAAAAACGAGACAAAGATTAATTTGAATGAAAAAAATGCTAAGTATGTTGGCAGTGGCGTTGTTATGTCAAACTCTTCAAAATGTGAGAATAATCTGGATGTAAGACACTTAAGTCAGTCTGCAGTATCAGACTGTTCCTTCAAAGCTGTAACTCGTGGATCTTCCAATGTTTCTTTTAAAGGAAAAGTATTTGTTGATGAAAATTGCTCAGATACACAATCTAACCAAATTAGTAAAGGTTTGTTAATTGATGAAGAGTCTAAAATTAATCTTACGCCAATACTTGAAATAAATAATGATGATGTCGTTTGCTCACACGGCGCAGCTTCTGGAAAAGCTGATGAGGAAGTATTATTTTATTTAGCCTCAAGAGGAATATCCAAGAGTGAGGCTGAAAGAATTTACATAGAGGGCTTTTTATCTGAATTCATCGAAAAGATTGAAGATGCAGAAATGCAAGATAAAGGCAGAAATTTTGTCAAAGAGAACTGTTAAAATGGATGATTCTAAAACTTTAAATTTAAATGTTAGAAAGGATTTTCCAATTCTTTCAAAAAAGATATTGGAAAAAAAAGATCTTATTTATTTTGATACTGCGGCTTCTGCTCAAAAACCAAATACAGTTATTAACGAAACAAATGATTTCTATAAAAATCACTATTCTAATGTTAGCAGGGGAGTTCATACATTATCTGTTGAGTCGACATTTAGATATGAGGACGCTAGAAAAAAAGTTCAAAAATTCTTAAATGCAAGGTCTGAAAATGAAATCATTTTCACAAAAAGTGCCACAGAAGGAATAAATTTAGTTGCTCAAACTTTCTATGAAAAGTTTATGCAAAAAGGAGATGAGGTCATTTTATCTCTAATAGAGCACCACTCAAATTTAATACCGTGGTTTTTTTTAAGAGACAAATATGGCGTTGTGCTAAAGTTTGCAAATATTCAACCATCAGGACAAATTGATATTGATCATTTTGATAGTCTTTTCACAAATAAAACAAAAATTGTATCTTTGACACATCTTTCGAATGTTTTTGGAACTGAATTAAATGAAAAGGTTATAAATATCTGTAAAGATAAAAGTGTTCCCATTCTACTTGATGGCTGTCAGTCAGCTGCTCATTTAAAAATCGATGTTCAAAAACTAGGTTGTGATTTTTTTGTTTTCTCTGGACACAAAACTTATGGTCCTGCTGGTATTGGAGTTTTATATGGAACTGAAAATCTTTTATCAGAAATGCCTCCTTATCAAGGTGGAGGAGGAATGATTGGAGACGTGAGTCTAGAAGGTGCAAGTTATGCAGAATTACCAGCGAAATATGAAGCAGGAACCCCTCCATTAGTTGAAGCGCACGGATTGGGTATAGCAATTGATTACATGAATAAAATTGGACTCGATAATATTATTGAGCATGAAAATGAAATTACTAAATATGCGTTTAACAAATTAAATGAAATTGATTTTATCGAAATTCATGGTGGGGATAATAAAAGGAATTCTATAATATCTTTTAATATTAAAAATGTTCACTCCCACGAAGTATCTTCGTTCTTAGATGTTGAAGGAATAGCAATTAGAGCAGGCCATCATTGTTGCCAGCCTTTAATGAAACATCTCGGTGTCAATTCAACCGCCAGATTATCTTTTGGTGTGTATAATTCATTAGAAGAAGTTGATAAATTTGTTATTGCGCTACATAAGTGTAAGGAGTTTTTTAATAAATGAATGATTTAATAAATGATCTTTACCAAGAAATAATTTTAGATCACGGACGTGAACCAAGAAATTTTGGTGAATGTGATCCTCATAATAAAAGTGCCGATGGTCATAATCCGTTGTGCGGTGACAATTTAAAGCTTACTTTTTTTCTTAATGATCAAAATGTAATAGAAGACATTAAATTTACAGGTGAGGGGTGTGCCATATCGCTTGCTTCCGCATCATTAATGACAGAAAAATTAAAAGGTAAAAAAATTGAAGTTGCTGAGGAAATATTTAAGGATTTTACAAATCTTGTTTCAGGTACAGATGAAGATTTAAAAGTTTTAAATGAGGAAGACTCACTTTACGCCTTAAAGGGAGTAGGAGGATTTCCAATGAGGGTAAAGTGCGCAACAATGGCATGGCATGCTTTTAATCAAGCTTTAAAAGATTAATTATGAGACTATATCCTGTATATCTTGCACTGCTTGTATTATTTATTGTTTTGCAACTTATTTATGGAAACCGGTCTTTTGCCGATATAAACTTAGAGGAGTATGATATGTCAAAAGTTGAAGTAATGGATACACCTTTCTGGTGTTCTGCCACACCTGAAGAAAGACAGGAAGCTATTAATAACCTTACTGAAGAACAGAGAATTGTTGCTTTAGAGAATGGAACAGAGAGGCCATTTTTTAATGAATATTGGAATAGTAAAGATGTTGGGATTTATGTTGATGTAATTTCAGGAGAACCTTTATTTTCCTCTTTAGATAAATTTGATTCAGGAACAGGTTGGCCGAGTTTTGATAAGCCGATAAAAGGAATAGAAATTGTAGAAGTTGTTGATAAATCCCATGGAATGGTCCGTACTGAGGTAAGAAGTCAATATGGCGACGCACACCTAGGTCATTTATTTGATGATGGACCCACTGAAACTGGATTAAGATATTGTATTAATTCAGCTTCGTTAAGATTTGTTCCTCTAGAGAAGTTAAGTGAAGAGGGCTATGAGGACTTTATAGAATTATTTAATTAATGGAAAAAGTAGAAGATCAAAAAGTTATAGATGCATTAAAGACTGTATTTGACCCTGAAATACCAGTTGATTTGTACGAATTAGGTCTGATATACAAATGTGAGGTTACTCCTGATAATGATGTTATTATTCAAATGACATTAACTACACCAAATTGTCCAGTAGCAGATGAAATGCCAAAAAAAGTAAAAGAAGCTGTTGATGCTGTTCCTGGGGTAAAAAATGTTGCAGTTGATCTTGTATGGGATCCACCATGGGATGTGTCACGCATGTCAGATGTTGCAAGATTAGAACTAGACATGATGTAAGATATTCACTTGAAATACAAAAATACCTATATATTTTAGATAATAATCATATATAAACTCAAATTAAGAGCCCGTAGCTCAGTTGGTAGAGCACTCCCCTTTTAAGGGAGTTGTCCTCGGTTCGAACCCGAGCGGGCTCGCCACTTAATAGTATGAAAAAAAAATTTTATCACAAGCTTGGCCCAGTTCCTACTGAGGAAGACCTCAAAAATCCAAAAAAACTAAATCCAAATAAAGCAAGAAACACAGTAATCATATGGTATTCGTTTGTTGCTATTTCTATTATACTTTACTTTGTCGTTACAAAATTGTTCTAATATGAACAATGAAACAATATCACTTAAATAAACTTTCTCCAGAATTGGGGGCAGAAATTAGTGGAATCGATTTGTCAAAAGATTTTAATGAAGAAATTCAAAATAAAATTTATGACGACTTAATTCATTACAAAGTTTTATTTTTTAGGCAGCAAAATATTACTCCGCAATTTCACGTCGAATTTGCAAAAAGCTTTGGTTCTATTGAGGAACCGCACCCTGTTTATCCTCATGTAGACGGATTTCCTGAAATTGTTTTATTAGAAAATGATAAGGATAACCCACCGGATACAGATGAATGGCATACTGATGTTACGTTTAAAAATAATCCACCATTTGCATCTGTTTTGTACAGTAAAACAATTCCAGAAGTTGGTGGAGATACATTATGGAGCTCACTATCAAAAATATATGATGCACTCCCTAATGAATTGAAAGCACAGATTGAAAAATTAAGAGCTATTCATGACATGGGAAGTTTTCGAAATAATTATATGAATGATGACAATAAAGAGTCTTCAGTTAAATTAAATAAAGGGTTTGAAGAATTTGGAAATGCTGTTCATCCAGTTGTTAAAGTGCATCCAATTTCTAATGAGAAATTTCTTTATATTAACCCTAGTTTTACATCCCAAATCGTTGGCATGACAACAACAGACTCTAATAACTTACTTTCTTATTTATTTAATTTTATGAGTAAACCAGAATTTCAAATAAGATTTAAGTGGACACCAAATACACTAGTTATTTGGGATAATCGTTGCACAATGCATTATGCTATTGGTGATTATATGCCCGAAAAACGAGTAATGCATAGAGTAACAGTCTTAAATGATCGGAGAGATTAAATAACTATTAAATAATATTTTTAATGCAAAAAATTCTAATTGTACTTTTATTTTCAATTGCTTTTATTAGTGGGTCGAATGGAGAAAATATATTGAAAGATAATTTCACAAATAAGAATGAATGGACTTATATTGCGGACAATGTGATGGGCGGTGTTTCTAAGGGTGGAGTTGAATTTAATATAGTTGATGGTGATGTTTACGCTTTATTAAGTGGCAATGTTAGCACAGAGAACAATGGTGGCTTTATTCAAATTCGTCGAAAACTTAAAAATATCGATTTAAGTAGAGCTAAGTCGATAAGGTTATACGCGAAAGGAAATGATGAAAAATATTATATTTTTTTAAGAACAACAGGAACCATATTACCCTGGCAATACTATTCACATGAATTTACAGTTAATGAAGAATATAATGAATTTATAATGCCGATCAAAGATTTTAAGAAATCAGGAACTTTATTGGCAAAGCAAATTAATCCAAAGAAAATAACTTCAGTAGCCATTGTAGCTTATGGAAGAGATCATGTTGCAGAGATTTACGTTAAGGAATTAGAATTTATTGAATAAAGAGATATGTGGCTATTTGATTGTGGACTAGATATTGTTGAGTGGAGAAGAACTTTAGTAGTTTATTTATCTGCAATGGCTCCAATAATTTTAGCTTTATATCTAATATATAAAAATCAAATGAAGAAATGGATTGCATTTACGTTATTATCTTCATTTTTAATTGCTGCTCTCGGATGGGAAATATGGGTTAATTTTGGACTTGTTGATGGTGACCCGGTTAATCTCAGAAGATCTGATGCGATGACGTGCGCAATTCCAATGGAAATTAATTGGCTAGTAAACTCATTGGCCGATACAGGAATTGTCTGGTTTGCAATCATTCTTGTATATTGGATTTTTCCAAAAAGAGCCCTTGAGTATGAGAAATTTTATTTGATATTCTTGTTCACTTTTTTCACTTGGTTCATGGGTCAAAATTTTTTAGTGGAAGCTGTTATTTACCACAATCAAGTAGGAGGCGATGCAGTGATCTCTTGGGCACCATTAATGCCATTTGGCCCTTATTTTAATCCAACATTGATAAATTTTGGTGAAAGAGACATAACGCTTCAATCTCAATCTGCATGGATTATCGGAACGATAGTTTTCTATTCTATATCTGTATATTTTTATAAAAAAACAAACGGAAAATAAAAAACCCCATCTATAGAGATGGGGTTTGTTTTAGTTTTATTTCAAACATCTACGTCTTGTAGATTTTAGAATATTTTTGAAATGGTTGTGGACACCACCCCTCACAATGTTGGTGGCGTCAACTTTTTAACCTCCACATTATCATCAACTAAATAATATCAAGCGCTCTCAAAATGTGAATTAAAAATGAAAAAAGCCTAAATACAGAAAGTATTTAAGCTTTTCATGATGATAACGTGGATTGATGATCCTTATAGATAATTCTTTATTAGAATCAATTAATATATTTGATAAATATATTTGGTATTAAAAAATGACTCAGCAAAACTGCCAATGGTGTAATACTTCAATAATTCCAATTGATGTACATGGTCACTATCAATGCCCAAATTGTAAGATTAATATTGATCCATGTTGCACTGGTGAACATAATGATGATTATGATACAACTTTAAAGTCTTGTAACACCAAACGCTTTGACGAATAATCAAATCAAAAAAAATACAAAAACAACATCAAAACCAAAAAGACAACAAGTGCCATTAATGGAAAGGTGAGTATTCTATAAATAATTTGTAAGAACTGTTTAAAACTAAACTGCTCCATAGGATTATTTAACTTAGAATAATGTCTTCACCATCATCTTTGTTCACAAAGAAATCTGGAAATGGTTCAGCATCAGGAGTTGCAAGATATTCAGATAAATCGGTCTTACCAGCTTTCATCATCGTGCTGTCATCAACACACATGTTTCCTGTAAATTTTTTGGAATCCTGAGTAAGTATTACATATGCAGCATCACCCATGATAGCGGGTGTTCTGCATTTGCTTTTCCCTTGGTCATCCATTGATGCCGCTAAAATATTGTTAACAGCAGCTGTATCAATCATCGTTCTTGGCCATAATGAATTTACAGCAATGCCTGATGACTTTAATTCTTCTGACATTCCTAGTGTACACATGCTCATTCCATATTTTGCCATAGTATAAGCTACATGCGGACTAAACCACTGGGTTTCCATGTTTAACGGTGGACCCAGGTTTAGAATATGAGGATTGTTTCCTTTTTTTAAATGAGGAATGCATGACTTAGAAACAAGAAATGTTCCTCTAGTATTAATGTTATGCATTAGATCGTATCTTTTCATTTCTGTATTTACAGTTGGAGTTAAGCTAATAGCACTTGCATTATTTACACAAATATCAATACCACCGAATGTTTCTACAGTTTTTTCAACAGCAGCAAGCACCTGATCTTCAAACCTTATATCTGTTTTTATTCCAATTGCATTACCGCCTTCTTTAATCAAATCCTCAGCAGCAGTAAAAATAGTCCCAGGCAATGTTGGTTGCGGTTCAGTCGTCTTGGCAATGATTGCAATATTAGCACCATCTTTTGCAGCACGCTCAGCAATCGCGTATCCAATGCCTCTTGTGGCACCAGTTATAAATAATGTTTTTCCTTTGAGATCAGTCATATTAACTCCTTAAAAAGGTATAAAAATTTGTCATAAAAGTTTCACTAAGATAGTTCATAATAATTTTATTTAAAGGAGTAAATATGGCTAAATTTTATATGATGGCAAAATATACCCCAGAAGCTCTAAAAGGATTTATGAGTAAACCTTCAGATGACAGAAAGGCGGCTTCTACTAAATTAGTTGAATCGGTTGGAGGCAGTCTTTTATCTTTTGATATAGTAAGAGGGGACTATGATCTTGTGATGGTAGTGGACGCTATTGATTTTAATGCAGCGGCGGGTGCAAAAATAGCTGTTCAATCAACTGGCATGGTAACTGATGCAGTTATACTGGAAGCAGTAGATATGACAGAAATTGTTTCTAAAGCAGGAACAGCACTTGGCAGCTATACTAAACCAGGAGGTTAATATGGAAGCAAAGGAAGTAGTACAAAGAGCTTATGATTTATTTGGTTCTGGAGATATGGAGACATTCTTTGGTGAAATAGTTCATGACAATATAACATGGACGTTTCCCGGAGATGAAGGAAAACACCCATTAGCAGGTGTGCATAAAGGAAAAGAAAATTTCATAGCAAATATGTCAAAAATCCCTGAGTACTGGGATAATTTTATGGTTACACCTCAAGCAATGATTAGTGAAGGCAACAAAGTATTTGCTCTTGTAAAAGGAACCGCTGATGGTATGGACACTATGTTTGGTCATTATTTTGAAGTTGAGAATAATCAAATGAAAGTTATGATGACTTTTGATGATACGCTAACTGCGTTTAATGCAATGAAGAAATAAGGAGTGTTTATGAGTAGTGTTGAGGTTAAAAGTTTCGCTAATGCGGATGAAATTAATGACAATTTTAACAATGCAAAAATTGAAGCTGTAAATGTAGGTGGACAACGCATTATGAAGTTATCACTTGAACCAGGATGGAAATGGTCGAATGATATCAAACCTACAGTGGGAACAGATAGCTGCCAAGCAACGCATTTGGGAGTGATTGTAAGTGGAACAGTTGCAGTCAAGCACAATGATGGTACTGAAATGTCTTATACTGCTGGTGATGCGTATTCAATTGCACCTGGCCACGATGGATGGGTTGTAGGTGACGATCCTGCTGTTGTGTATGAATTTGCTGGTAAGTGGGGGGAATGATTATGACAACTAATAAATCGCAATATACTCTTACTACTCAATGGATTGTGCCAGATGAGAAGAAATCAGAATTTGAAAGCTTCTTTTCAGAGCATGAGGCATGGATGAGAGAAACACACAATCTAAGCGGAGACAGTGAGCCAAGAATTGTTGACTATTCTGTTTCTAAAGCACCTCAGTATATCGACAATGATTTAGAAAAAGGCCCATCAGGAAAGATAATTTATTCCTTACATGAGGTGTACGTGACTGATCAAGGAGCAATGAAACATTTCGAACTTTGGCAATCACATCCTGCTGCTGAAAAGATGGCAGGCATGGCTGAATATCAAACAGATATGTCATTTAATGCTGAAGTAATAGCTTCAATGGAATCATAAAAAGGAGATTTAAGTATGTATGTTATGTTGACACAAAAATTATCCAAAGGTTTTAAATCATGGAAAGACATGGTTCATGAAAATAAACATAAACTAGAGGGCTTTAAAGGCAGAGTAATATTTGCTGGATCTCATGCTGAAGATGATAACTCGATGGTAGTTATTATGCATTATGACGATAAAGAAGGACTTATGGCTTTTAAAAATGACGAAGAATTAACTAAAGCCAGACAAGAGGCAGGAGCTTTAACTGAGACAACGGTGATGACAGTTATGACTGAAGATGCTCTCTTAAATTTTCCAAGCTAAATTTTAATTGGCTGCAAGTTGAAAGGAATTATCTTCTCTGCAGCCAGTGCCGATAGATAAACCAAGTTCTTTTATTTCGCTTTCTGAATATTTAGCCTCATCTAAATTATTTAAAACAGCCAAATTACGATCAATACAACTTTTGTGCGGTGAAGGGACAAGAGATGTAAAAAAAATTACAAAAACGAAAAGCGCGAATGCTAATGGAACTAAGCCGTATCTATTTATCATTTTTTAAATAAACTCTCGGCATTTAGACGATCTTTTTCTTTAGATGAAATATAGTTTTCAGCCCTCTTAATTTCTGCATTAAGTTCTATAATGTATTCTTTGAGTTCTTCTATACTCAATGTATCAAAATCAATTTCTTTTGGCTTAATAATTGGCTCTAAATCATCTGTATCCATTAAAGATGAGTGTTTCATTTTTTTGGCAACTTGTTAAGATTAAATATGGCAGAAGAGGTCCGTTTTTTTGACAATCGACAGAGATATTTATTATTTGTAACAACTACAAATGAAAAGGCAGTAATAGCTGAAAAGCTATCTCATATCATTAATGAATTGAAACCAATAAAACCAGCTCTAAAAATATTTGATGCTGGTGTAGGTGATGGAGCAGTGTTAATGAATGTACTTCGAATTGCCCATCAAAAATTTCCAACTGTTCCTTTTTATGTTTCTTGCAAAGATGTAAGTATGGAAGATGCAAGAATAACTATTGAGAAATTAGCTGATAGGTTTGTAGAGCATCCAAATATGGTTTTTACAATTTCTAATTTACATTATTCTGAAGCTGGGTATCTAAAATCCAAAAACGAGTCTAAACAACAAAATATGAATTGGAATAGTATTGCATTAGATGGCGACTCTTCATTTGGTTTTTATGAACAATTAAGACAATTAGGTCCACTTTTAAAAGAAAATTGGAGAGTTGAAGAAAATAAACAAGGTAATACAACTTATGAAAATCCATCTGTGATTTGCATATATAGAAAAGATCATGAATTTACTCTTGATCAGATTATTCCTTCAAAAAAAGACTCTATCAATGAATTTGACTTAGTTATTGTATCACAAGCATACCGTTCACGAGCAACTGTTGAAAAAAAGGTTAATAATGTAATTAAGCCAATGGTTAATCTACTTGCTCCAAATGGCAAAATGGTTGCTTTTCATTCGTATGGAAATGACCCTGGTCTCAATGCAATTAATCAACTTTGGCCAGAAGAAAATCCATTTCCAAATAAAGGTCATGACATTATTCAGTATATGAAAAATCACTCAGGAAATGAACTTAATGGTAAAATTCATTTCAGAGAACCTGAGATATTTGAATATAAACTCAGATCTCAACCTAATGAGATTAATAGTGGTATTGCAACATCACTAGTATTCTCTGCATGGAATGCTTGCACATATGTTGCACAAATAAGCGATCAAATGGTTAAGGAAAAAGAAGCAGATCAAAGTTATATTAAATGCATTGAGGACATAATTCGCGATCATGACGGATTATGGTTTTATGACGAAATGCTTGTGGCTGATAGAAAATAAATATTGAATTTCTTAGAAGCAATTTATATCAATTAATATGTTATCATCTTTAATAGTGGGCGCTGGATGTTTTTGGGGCGTTGAAGTCCTATATGAACAAATGCCTGGTGTTATCAATGCAACTTCAGGTTATTCTGGTGGTCATTTAGATAATCCTAGATATGAAGATGTTTTAACTGGAAAAACAGGTCACATCGAAGTAGTCAAGATTGATTATGATAGCAGTGAAGTTACTTTTAATGAATTGATTGATACATTTTTTATCATTCATGATCCCACAACCTTAAATCGTCAAGGTCCTGATATTGGCGAACAATATAAATCTATACTTTTTTACAACAGCGAAGATGAAAAAGAAATTATTGAGAGTAAAATTGAAAAAATAGATTTATCAGGCACGTTTGAAAACCCAATAGTTACAGAAATTAGAGAAACAGCAGAGTTTTATCCTGCAGAAGAGTATCATCAAGATTATGCAGCGAAAACAGGCAAGCTATGCTACCAACAACTTTATGTTATGTATAATTATTCACCGATACCCATTTCAACACCCTAAACTATTTTGATGAAAAAGTTGGCAGTTGAGGATTACTTACTGTTGGAAGTACATACCTGCTTTTTGCAATATCTAAACAGTTTTCATTGTTGTGATTATAATAATTTGAACTTTTGAAATCTAAATGTTTCGCTTTATCATAAGTTTTATTAGATTGTACGCTGTACATTATATCACCAGGTATTGACAAGTGCCCTCCAATGCCATCATTGATCGTGCCTTCATCTTTAAAAACGAGATGATCTTCTGCACACTGTGGTACAGCGCCTAAAACATGAAGAATTTCGTGAAGAGCAGCTTTAGCAGTTTCATTAAATTCAGGTTTAAAACCACCATTGTTTTCAATACATGAGCCACTTCGTTTTCCTGGGTAATAAAGGGCTGCCGTGTTAGCTGTTACACCCTCTGTTGCATAACTTGGAAGTTGAGAAGACGCACAAACATCTCTGTTAGAGCCGCCATAGATGATGAAATAAACTTTTTTTGGGTCGTTAAAACCAAATCGACTTATTGCAGGCTTTAACACATTAACTGCCTGAATTCCATGTTTCGATATTTGATCATCATTTATGTCAAGTCTTAGAAAAGTAATATCTATTTTATTATCATCTTTACGATCAAATTTAAGATTCTGGCCATCTGCAAATAATCTATCTTTAGTTTTTGAATTAAACCATTTATCGATTTGATACATTAACATGCTTATTTTGCTATCAAGATCGTAGTCTTTATCGACACCATCTTTTGGTAGAACATACATAACATGAATATTATAACCATCATCAACATCAGGAAGATCAGAGAAGTTTCTTCCTGGTTTTTCATCAGAAAACACAGCTGAAGCGAAAAAAAAACTTATTATAGTATAGCTAATAAATATACGCATATTTTTAAATCTGATATGGTTTTTGTTTAATGAGAAAGTTTATTACAAATCCATATTTTAAAAAAGGACTTCCAGGAGATAATGGCACTGATCCTGTTAGTACAGATGTTGAGGCTGTAAAAAAGCTTTTGAGTTTGTGTCCTAAAGCAGCTGAAACACCGTTAGTTGAATCAGTCAAATTAAGTCATGATTTAGGTATTAAAAAATTATGGTTTAAGGATGAAAGAGATCGAATGGGCCTTGGAAGCTTTAAGGCTCTCGGTGCAGCGTTTGTAATCGCAAGTGATGCTGCAAAAAAATTAAAATCTTTCAGTAAGGATGCAAATTGGAGCTCAGCTCTAAATGGAAAAACCTATATATCAGCGAGTGCCGGCAATCATGGAATTTCTCTAGCAGCTGGCGCAAGAATATTTGGAGCAAGAGCTGTAATATATTTATCTAAAAATGTCCCTTCAAGCTTTGCAGATAAAATTAAAAGTTTTGGTGCAGAGGTTGTTGTATGCGGCAATGATTATGAAGAGAGTTTAGAGGGAGCTAAGCAAGAAGCAGAGAATAAAGGATGGATGCTTCTATCAGATGTGACTTGGGATGGATACGATCATGGCTTACGAGTTATGCAAGGATACTTAGTTCTTGCAGATGAAGCCTGTGCAAGCTGCGATGACCCTCCAACTCATATATTCTTACAAGCAGGAGTAGGAGGTTTCCCTGCATCCATTGCAACCTATATGAGAAAATATTTTGGCAATGATCCAAAAATAATAATTGTCGAACCTACAAAAGCTCCAGTTTTACTTGAGTCTATAAATAAGGGAGAAGCTGTAACTGTCACAGGTGGTGTTTCTAATATGGGACGCTTAGATTGTAAAAGCCCCTCGACAAGGGCGCTATCGTCGCTTGCAATTACTTGCACAAATTTTATGACAATCGAAGATGAAGATGCTGACATTGCAGTGGAAGAGCTGAGACAAAATGATTTTGATACCTCTCCTTCTGGTGGAGCTGGTTATGCCGCTATCAAAGAAGCAAAAAAATATCCAGAGTGTGGAATTGACAAAAATAGTAAGATTTTAATTATTTTGACTGAAAAGCCGGCTTAATTTTTATTATTGAAAATTATTCAAACATTATATTAAATTTAGTAAATGATAACAAAAAGTCTTCTCTCTAAAATTATTAAAACAGGGAACCTTACATGGGTAATGCCGAATGGTGAAATTAACACTTACGGTGATGGTACAGGAGAACCTATAAAAATAAGAACTACAAATAACTTTTCAGAGATAAAGTTATTAATGAACCCTTCAATTCATTTTGGTGAAAGTTATATGAATGGATCACTTGTAGTAGAGGAGGGACGTATTCATGACTTCTTAAAACTAATTTTTGCTAATACTGAAGTAGATATTGATCATTGGGTAATGAAGCTCTCAAAAGTAGTTAGAGCAATATCAAACAAACTTACTACTAGCAATTATATCTCTAAGTCAAAAAGAAATGTTGCTCATCATTATGATCTCTCTGACAAACTTTATGACTTATTTTTAGACCCAGACAGACAATATTCTTGTGCTTACTTTAACTCTCCAAATGATACTTTGGAACAAGCGCAAATTAATAAAAAAGAACTAATTTCAAAAAAGTTACTGCTTGAAGAAAACCAATCGGTCTTAGATATTGGTTGCGGGTGGGGCGGAATGGCTTCGCATATTTATAAGAAATCAAACGCAAATGTTGTTGGTGTAACTTTGTCAGAAGAACAAATTGCTTATGCCCAACAACGAAAAGTAAGAGAGAAGCTGGATAAAGTTGAGTACAGACTTCAGGATTATCGAAATGTGAATGAAAAATACGATAGAATTGTATCTGTCGGCATGTTTGAACATGTTGGAACTGCACATTATCAGGAATTTTTTAATAAGGTTTACGATCTATTAAACGATAGCGGAGTGGCTCTTATACATACAATCGGCAGATTAAACGAGCCTGGAAACACTGACCCGTGGATAGATAAATATATTTTTCCTGGAGGATACATACCGGCACTTAGTGAAACAGTTTCTAGGGTAGAAAAGTCAGGATTATCTCTCACTGATGTGCAAATTTTAAAATTTCATTACGCTGAAACATTAAAGAGATGGAGATATAATTTTTACGACAACATAGATAAAGTAAAAGAGATATATGATGATAAATTTTGTAGAATGTGGGATTTCTATCTTTCCTCATCTCAGGCATCATTTGAGGAGTCAACTTTAGTCGTATTTCAAATGCAGCTTTCTAAAAACAAAAAGACTGTTCCTGATAAAAGAGATTATATGCTTATGGAATAGCTTCTCCTGCACCAATGAGTGCAGGAGAGGTAATTTTTTATTCAGTAAGATAAGTGTGAACACCACTATCTACAATGTTTAAAAACGGACGCATATTTCTATAAATCCATGTCTGAACTTCTGCAGATGCAAAAATGTCCATTGTTTTGCCAGCATCTTCCATAGTTGCTGCTGCAGCCCAAAGCACCGCTTCGCCTGGTCTTATTTCCTCACCACAAGTTGCACAGAATGCATAATCAAACGCTGCTGGCGCACCAAGTTCAGCCATTAGTTTTTGTAATTTTGGAAAATTTAACACAAAGTTTACACCATCAAGAACTTCCACAATATTATAACCGACAGTATTTCCTACACCGCCCGTGTTATCATTCAGTGGTTGATTATTTCCATATGTTGCAGAAGTAATCATTGTTCCCTGAACTTCAATTGCTCCATATGTTGACGCAAACCAGTCTGGATTCTGCGCGACAACTGCAGCTGTCTCCATCATATCTTGATAATTTTCATATGTTGCAATAACGAATCCAGTATCGTTAGATCTATCACCTCGAACTTTCATTGAGGCTCTAATGTTGTCATATTTTGCTCCACCAGCCATTGCTTTTTCTTTAAAAGCAACAGTTGCTTGAGCTAAATCAGCATAGCTAGCAACACCCTCTACAGTCCACACATCGAAAACGTAGGCTTTTGAAGTGATTGAAGTCGCAAAAAGCAAAGATATGCTTATAAAGATAATTTTAAAAAATTTCATTTTGTAAGTCCTTTCTCAACTATTAATTAGAATGGTTATGATTATTAATTAGCAATGACCATGTTCATACCAGTATCAACTTGCTCAACAAAAGGTCTAATGTTGCTGTAGAACCACCTCTGCATATTGAAATCAAAACTGTCCATATCATTTCCCATGTCTTCGAGTGAATCAGCGGCTAAAAACATCATATGCGTTGTATCACCCATTGAAGCAGGACAAATTGAACAACTTAATAAACCAAGTTGACCTTCTATTCCACTTTCAGCCATTTTCTCTGGCATTTGAGGGAAACGATTTACAAAGTTTAAGAAGTCAGTGACATTGATTAATCCATACCACAAAGTTCTACCAACTTCTGCTGGATCGTAATCAACATCAGCTCCCGGAGGTGTTTCAAAAACAGCATTCACAACTTGATCAGTATCAATGTCAAAGTTTTCGTCAAACCATGGTTGATTTGTAGCAAATAGCGAATTTGTTTTCATCATTTCAGTGTTATTTTCGTATACGGCCGCAAATAAAACTGTTTCGTTATATCCATCGCCCTTTATTTTCATACTGAGAGTAAAATCAATCCATCCGGCACCGCCAGCTTCTGCTAAGTTTTTAAATTTTTCATAACCTGCTACCATCTCAGCTCTTTTTTCAGGTGAGTTAACGCCAGAAACTGAATACAAGTCTAGCACTAATGCTTTGCTAGAAGTGCTACTAAGCATAAAAAAGGCAAAGATGATTATAATTTTTGCAATTGAATTTTTCATATATTTCTCCATTTTATTAATAAATTCTATGCCATTTTAGTTACAAAAATATGATATTTATTATCATTAATAGATAGTCTTACAATTTAACAAGAATGCTAACTATATGTAATAACTGGTTAATTCTAACTAGTGTAAAATAAATAAAAAAATATTATATATATGTAAAAATGATTAAAAAATTTACTCCTTTTTTAAAGCCAAATGAAGTTCTTTCGAATGAACAAGTCGAGTACTTAAGACAAAAAGATAATCTTAAGGGAATCGGATTGTTGTTGCACGCTTGGGTTATAATAATTTTAACAGTTGCAATATATACTTTATTTCCAAATATACTTACTTTCGCGTTCGCTATTTTAGTAATTGCCGGAAGACAACTTGGATTAGCAATTTTAATGCATGAAGGAGCACATGGTCTAATAACAAATAATTCAAAATTAAATAATTCCTTATCACAATGGGTTTGCGCTTTTCCTGTATGGTCTGATACATACGGCTATCGTCACTATCACCTCGCACATCATAGAAATACTCAACTGGAAGATGATCCTGACCTAAGTTTATCAAAACCATTCCCAGTTGAAAAAAGGAGCATGTTAAGAAAAGTACTTAGAGATATTTTTGGCGTTTCAGGTCTTGTTCAAAGATATGAGTTGATTTTTAAAACATTGCTTAAAAGTGACACAAAAAAGAATGATGGAAAAAAAATTAGTGGCTTTGAATCGAGAAATACTCTTTATGGCATACTAATTTCAAATCTCATTATATTTTTTATTTTTTGGCTCTTGGGTCAATGGTGGTATTATTTAGCATTCTGGTTATTGCCACTATTTACTTTTTTTCAGCTATTTTTAAGAATAAGAAATATTGCCGAACATGCTGGTGTAAAATCTGAAAATGATTTTAATAATGCTCGGACCACCTACGCAAATATCATAGAAAGAACCTTTGTTGCTCCATATTATGTAAATTATCATCTTGAGCATCACTTATTCATGTTTGTTCCATGTTATAAACTCAAGAAAGCTCATGAGATGATACTTAAGAAACATTCTAATGAAGATCTAGAGATTAAAAGTGGGTATGTTTCTATGCTTCGTTCTGTATTAATTTAATTTAATTACTTAAATGACAGTTGATTTTGAGGAAAATATTCTAAAAAAAGCATTTGGCTCTTTTGCAACAGGAGTTGCAGTAGCCACCTCACATAAAAGTGGATTTACAATTAATTCATTCGCCTCTTTAAGTTTAAAGCCGCCATTGATTATCTTTAATATTTATAAGTCTGAAACTGACCATGTAGACTTTTTAAAAAATAATTCATTTGTAATTAACTTTCTTTCAAATGAACAAGAAGAAATATCACGTTTATTTGCCACAAAAGATCCTGAAAAAGTGAGTAAAACAAGCCATACTATATCATCAAGCAATAATATCATTTTGGATAATACATTAGGCCACATTGAGTTATCGGTTTATCAACAAATTGATATTGCTGATCATGTTTTAGTAATAGGCAAGGTTGAAGATTTAAAAATTGACGACAATAGAAATCCACTTATTTATTATAGAAGTAATTACCAAACTTTGAACAATGACAATTAAAAAAAATTTATTAATTATCATTCCAATGTTCTTCCTATTAGGACTTGCAACGTTTAGTTTATTAGAAAAAGACATTGAGAGTGAAGTATTAAATGAAGGCTCGGGGTGTAGCAGCTGCAGCGGCCCGAAAGCTTTTAAAGCAAAAAATAAGTCAAACGAAAATTAAGAGGAAACCTCTCCGAAATCATTACTACCTTCTGTTCCTTTTAAGCACATAAAAAAAATAATAGTAATTATTCCAATAAAAGGAACCAGTACAATTAAGAGCCACCAACCTGAACGATTTACATCATGCAGTCTTCTTACGTATAGTGAGAAACTTGGAACAATAAAAAGAAAATATAAAAAAATATACATAGGCCCAAGCATTATTGAATCTGTTGAATTAGCTAATTCAATACCGACTAGTTGTAATTGAAAAAACATGTCAAGCTGCAATCCAACAAAACCAACAGCTGTTGTGAACAAATAAAAGTACCAAAACTCAGCCCTGTTGGCTCTGGTCTTAAAATCAAAACATTTCACGAAAGCATTGTTTATTGATTTGAAAAAACTCATAATGTATTAGACAATTTAATTATTTAACTAATTATAACAAAAATAGATATAATCATTCAAATGTCAAAAAAACTTAGAATAGGTGGGGCAAGTGGATTTTGGGGCGACTCCGTTATTGCAACACCTCAACTATTGAATGGAAACGATCTAGACTTTATTGTTTATGATTATTTGGCAGAAATCACAATGTCAATTATGGCAAGGGCTCGAGCAAAAGATGCCACAAAAGGCTATGCAGTAGATTTTGTATCAAGTGTATTAAAGTTAAATTTGCGACAAATAGCAGATCAAAAAGTAAAAATTCTCAGCAATGCTGGAGGCGTAAACCCAGAGGCATGCGCTGAGGCCATCAGAGAATTAATTCTAGAACTTAAATTGGATTTAAAAGTGTCAGTTGTATTAGGCGATGATTTAATGAGAGAAAAGAATAAATTTTTAGAGCTGAATACAAAGGAAATGTATTCAAATGAAGATTTTCCTGCTGAGGACAAAATAGCAAGTATTAATGCATATCTTGGTGCATTTCCTATAGCTGAAGCTCTTAAAAGTGGCGCTGATATAGTTATTACTGGGAGAAGTGTTGATAGCGCAGTTACATTAGGCGCATGTATTTATGCGTTCGGATGGAATGAAAAAGAATATGACAAACTTGCTGCAGGTAGTTTAGCTGGTCACATTATTGAATGTGGAACACAAAGTACCGGAGGTAATTTCACTGATTGGGAATTAGTATCAAAAGATCTGCATCAGATAGGCTATCCCATTGTGGAAGTTTCTGAAGATGGTAGTTTCGATTGTACTAAGTCAAAAAATTCAACCGGCATGGTAAGTTTTGGAACTGTCGCTGAACAGATGCTATATGAGATAGGTGATCCTCAAGCATATATATTACCTGATGTTATTTGTGATTTTTCAAATGTAAAAATTGAAGAAACCGAAAAAGATAAAGTTAAAATCTCTGGAGCAAAAGGTTATCCAGCTCCTAATCAATATAAAGTTTGTGCAACCTACGCTGATGGTTTTAGGGCAGGTCATGTTTGTTCATTTGTTGGGATAGATGCTGCAAAAAAAGCTCGTACATACGGAGAAGCAATATTTGAGCGATCAAAGATGATAATGCGCATGATGAATATTGCTGACTTTGATGAAACAAGTATTGAAATTATTGGGGATAACAGTCAATACAGCAAGCAATCATCAAATGAAAATAATCGCGAAGTAGTTCTTAAATTTGCAGCTAAACATCAAGATATTAGAGCGGTAGGTATTTTGCTCAAAGAATCTGTTGGCTTAGGCCTTGCAACTCCTCCAGGATTGTCTGGTTTTGTTGGAGGGCGGCCAAAACCATCACCAATTGTAAGACTGTTCTCATTTTTAATTGATAAGGATCAAGTGAACGTAACAATAGATAATGGTTCTTCAAAGAATGAAATAAAAATACCACCATCTGAAGAATTTGACTTGAACAGTATTGAACAAACAACAGCTCCTGATTTTGACGATGCAAATGAAAAGTTTGTTGATGTGCCACTCATTAAAGTTGCGTACGGGCGAAGTGGCGATAAAGGCAATAAAGCGAACATTGGTATAATTTCACGTGATCCTAAGTTTTATCCAGCAATATGCAATTTTCTTGACGAAAAAGTTGTTAAAGATTGCTTTGCCGACTTTCTTGAAGGTTCTGTTGAGAGATACTTTTTACCAGGATCAAATTCTATTAACTTTATTTTAAATGATGTTCTAGGCGGTGGCGGGCCAGCAAGTCTTAGAAACGACCCTCAAGGCAAAGCTTATGCGCAAATACTTCTTGATCAGATGATACCTATACCTGAAAAGTTATTGAGCTAAAATATTGAATAATTTAATTAACATAATTGTCGGTAAGATATAAAAGTAAATTATGTCAAATCCTTTATTAAGTGTTGAAAATATTGAAACTTATTATGGGCCAATCATGGCTATTAGAGGTATCAGCTTTAAAGTTAACCAAGGTTCAATTGTAACAATCCTTGGATCTAATGGAGCAGGGAAAACGACAATTCTCAAAACTATATCAGGAGCAATTGATCCTAGAAAAGGAAAGGTTTATTTAAATGGAAGTGAGATTCAAAAAAAAGATCCTGATAAAATATTAAGACTAGGAATGAGTCATGCTCCTGAAGGTAGAGAAGTATTTCCTTATTGTTCCGTAATTGAGAATCTTCAAATGGGTGCTTATACACGATCAGATAAGAAAGAAATAAATAAAGATATTGATCAAGTTTTTGAATATTTTCCAATACTAAAAGAAAGGATGAACCAACCAGCTGGTTTACTGTCTGGAGGAGAGCAGCAAATGTTATGCATCAGTCGAGCTCTTATGAGCAAGCCAGAAATTATGCTTTTAGATGAGCCGTCATTAGGGTTGTCACCTAAGCTAGTTAAGGAAATATTTGAAATTATAATTCGAATAAATAAAGAATTAAAAACTACAATACTTTTAGTTGAGCAAAACGCTAATATTGCACTTAGTAATTCCGATTTTGGTTATGTGTTAGAACTTGGTCGAATTGTAATGGAAGGGAACAGTAAAGAGCTTTTAGAAAAAGAAGATATAAAAGAATTTTATCTTGGACAGCAAGATGAAGGTATAAGAGGAGAGAGACGTTGGAAAAAGAAAAAAATGTGGAGATAAATACAATTCCAAGACTTTTTTGGGATTCAGTTAAATCTCGTGGAGAAAGAGTTGCCATGCGAGAAAAAGATCTTGGTATTTGGCAAGAAATTTCATGGTCTCACTATGGAGAAAGGGCAAAATTAACTGGTCTTGCTCTTCACACTTTAGGACTAGAAAAAGGAAATGTGGTTTCAATTGCTAGCGAGGGAAACCCTGAGTGGCTTTATACTGATATGGGTACGATTGGTGCGGGAGGAATTTCCAGTGGAGTGTATACAACAGACTCGGCTGCACAGGTTAAGTATCTAGTAAATGATAGTGCGACCAAATTTTATTTTGCTGAAAATGAAGAACAGCTTGATAAAATTTTAGAAGTAAGAGGTGAGTGTCCTACATTAAAGAAAATTGTTGTCTTCGATATGGAAGGGTTAAATGACTTTCATGACGATCAAGTTATTAGCTATGAAGAATTTTTAAAAGTTGGTGAAAAAACTGATCAAGAAAACCCTGATCTTTGGAAGAGTTTAGTTAATAGTGTAAGTCCTGAGGACATTGCAATTTTAGTATATACATCAGGTACAACAGGGCCTTCAAAAGGCGCAATGATTAATCACACAAACTTACTTTATTCTATAAATACTGGATATGACATCTTTGATGTAATGGAACACGAGGAACAATTATCGTTTCTTCCGTTATGTCATATATTGGAGCGGTCAGTTTCAGTTATGATTCCTCTAAAAACAGGCGCAGTAGTTAACTTTGCTGAAAGTATTGATACAGTTCCTGAAAATATTCGTGAGGTATCTCCAACGGTATTTATTGCAGTTCCCAGGATTTGGGAAAAGTTTTATTCATCGATCACAATATTAATGAAAGATGCAACTTTCGTTGGCAAGTTCTTCTATCAATTTTCAATAAATGTTGGTTCTAAATATAAAGAGTACTTTATTGATGGAAAAGAACCTCCTTTATCATTGAAATTATCTTATTGGATATGTAATCAACTGGTTTTAAAAAATATAAAAAAACTTCTCGGTTTGAATAACTGTCGTTACGCACTGAGTGGCGCTGCGCCTATATCTCCTGATCTCATAAATTGGTATCTCTCACTTGGTATAGATATGAGAGAAGGATGGGGAATGACAGAAACTGCTGGAGTTGGAACTGCATTTTACTCAAGAGAAATAAAACTAGGACATGTTGGTCGAGCCGTTAATGATTCTGAAGTAAGGATTGCGCAGGATGGAGAGATTTTATTTAGAGGTCCAGGCGTGTTTTGTGGTTATTTAAATAAACCTGAACAAACAAAAGAAACTCTGATTGATGGATGGCTGCATACAGGAGATGTTGGTGAAATTGATAACTATGGAAATTTAAAAATTACAGATAGAAAAAAAGACATAATCATTACAGCTGGCGGAAAAAATATATCTCCATCTGAAATAGAAAATGAATTAAAATTTAGTCCATTTATATCAGATGCTGTTGTAATTGGCGATAAAAGAAAGTTTTTGTCATGTCTAATAATGATAGATGAAGAGAATGTGATGAAACACGCTCAGGATAATGACATACCATTTTCTAATTTTGAAAGTCTCTGTAAATCAGAGGAAATAGTTTCCTTGATCGATGATGAGGTCAATAAAGTAAATAAAAAATTTGCCTCTGTAGAACAAGTAAAAAAATTCTCATTAATTGATATTCAATTAACAGCCGAAGACGATGAGCTTACTCCGACCATGAAGCTGAAACGCAAATTCATAAATCAAAAATACGGCGATATCATTGAAAGCATGTATCAATCTGCTTGATTTTCCTCTGTGAAATAATAAGATTTCCTTTTAAATTCAAGAGGACGAATGATGATAAGTAAGCAATTTTCAATTTTTACAATTTTATTGGCACTATTATTAACTTTTGGCCACAATTCTTATTCTCAAGGTGTTTCTGACGATGAAATCATTCTTGGCATGCATACGGATATAAGTGGACCAGTTTCTTCATTTGGAAAATATTCCGTTGAAGGTGTTCAAATGAGAATTGATGAAATTAATAAAGCAGGAGGTATACATGGAAGAATGCTTAAAATAATTGCAGAAGATCATCAATACCAAGTACCTCGCGCAGTCCAGGCGGCAAATAAGCTTCTAAATAAAGATAAGATATTTCTGATGGTTGCAAGTTTAGGTACGCCAATGAACAATGCTGTGTTTGAAGCTCAAGAAAAAAAAGATATACCAAATTTGTTTCCTCTATCATCAGCAAGATCAATGACTGATCCTTTACACCGATTAAAATTTGGAGCTCTTTCAAGTTATTACGATCAAATCAGAGCTGGAGTTAAGTGGGCAATCAATGAGAGGGGAAAAAATAAAATATGCGTTCTTTATCAAGATAATGATTTTGGGCAAGAAACATACGAAGCTACTATAGACCAACTCAACGAAATGGGTTTAGAGTTGCATGAAAAAGCAACTAATAAGCCAACTGATACAGATTTAACCTCTCAAATTACAAAATTAAAAAATGCAGGCTGTGAAGCTGTTGCAATGGGTACAATTGTTAAAGATACAATTCTTGGTTATACAAAAGCTAGGCAGATGAAGTGGGATGCATTATTTTTTGGCCAGGTTGCAAGTTTTCATCCTGTTATAGCATCGCAACCTGATGGAGTTACAGATGGATTTTATACATTTGCTCAATTTGATACTCCAAGTAAAGCAAATTGTTCACCGGAGATTTGTGATTGGATTGACACCTATGAGTCAATTTTTGGAAATTCTCCAAATATAGGTTCAGCTTATGGTTATATGTATATGGATATAACTGCTAGAGCATTGGAAATTGCTGGTCGTGACTTAACGACAGACAGCTTCCTAAATGCATTAGAAAGTATAAATGATTATAAAATACCTTTTGGTGATACAACACTTTCTTGGTCCCCAGAAAAACATTTAGGTGCGAATGTTGCTTATTTATTTGAAGTTCAAAATGGAACTTTTATTCAAACGGATAACAAAGAATATACATACTAAATGAAAATTTTTGTTTATTTATTTTTTTCATTATTTCTCTCTTGCCTATCGTTTGCTGACCAAGGCATTACAGAAGATCAGATCTTAATTGGAATGCATACTGATCTAAGTGGACCTGCCTCTATGATTGGAAAACAAAGTGTTGACGGTGTAAACATGCGTATTGATGAATTTAATCAAGCGGGCGGAGCTCATGGCAGAACAATAAAATTTATTGTTGAAGACCATCAATATACCGTCCCAAGAGCGGTGCAAGCGGCTAATAAACTGCTAAGAAAAGATAAAATTGGCTTTATGTTGGGCTCTCTTGGTACGCCAATGAATAATGCAGTGATGTCTGATCAACTATCAATGAATGTTCCAAGTTTATTTCCTCTTACAGCTGCACGATCAATGTTTGAACCTTATGATCGTTTGAAGTTTACATCAGGCTCAACATATTATGATCAGATCAGAACAGGATTGAAATATCTTATTGAAAATAACAATCGAAAGTCAGTATGTGTTTTGTATGAAGATACTGATTTTGGGCAGGAAATTGTTGATGCTGTGGATGATCAACTTGCAGCAATGAATATGACATTAGTTGAGAGTGCATCAGCAAAGCCTACAGATACTGACTTCACTGCTCAAATAAAAAAACTTAATAATGCAGGATGTGATTTAGTAGCCATGGGGACAATTGTTCGAACAACAATATTGCCTTTTATGAAAGCAAAGGAAATAAATTGGACAGATGTTGATTTTGTGACAACTTCAGCAAGCTATTACACAGTTGTGGCAGAGCAACCGAATGGAGTAATGAATGGACTGTACTGTTTAAATTCGGTCGTATTTCCTTATTACGATACGGCTAATGAAATTGAAAAAAAATGGTGGGATAAATTTAAATCTATTTATGCAACAGATCCTAATACGGGAGCGATCTATGGATATATTTTTGCCGATATAGTTGTTGAAGCTATCGAAAGAGCAGGAAAAGATTTAACAGTTGATAGCTTTGTTGAGGCAATGGAATCTCTTAAAGATTACGAGGATCCACTAAAACTTGGCTCAGTGACTTTTAATCCAGATCAAAGACAAGGAAGTAATATTTCTTATTTCTTTCAGGTTCAAAATGAGAGATTTGAAGTAATTTCTGGACCAATTAATTACTAATTACGGTATAAAATTGATAAAGAGCGCTGTCTTAATTGCAAACGGAAATGTTTCAAAAACTAATTACGTTAAAAAAGTAATAGATAGTAACGATTACTTTATTAGTATTGATGCTAAATCGGAAAATTTAAAAGAATTAGGAGTTCAACCTAATCTAATTTTAGGTGATCTTGACTCTGCTACAATTGATGAACTTGATAGTAAAATAGAAGTTGTTGAATTATCCGATCAGAACAAGACTGATTTAGAAAAATCGTTAGATTATTGCAAAGAGAATAGTATTAAAAAAGTCGTGATATTAGGAAGTACCGGTTTGAGGGAAGATCATTCAATCGCAAATGTTCTAATAGCCAGCACTTACTCAGATATTTTGCAAATTGAACTGATAACAAGTTTTTATCGAATAATCTTTGTGAGAGAAAATACAAAAATAAACGCTTATAATGAGACGGTATCTATTATTTCATTGTCGTCAGATAATAAAATTACAACAAGTGGATTAAAATATGATTTGAATAACGAAAAATTGAAATCTTTTTCTCATGGCATAAGTAACGAAGTAAATGGAGATAGCTTTACAGTGAAAGCTGAAAGTACAATTGTTGTTTTTATAGGAATTAAGTAGTGAAAAAAATTGGCATAATTGGCGGAGGCATATCTGGTCTTACTTTAGGTTGCGTTCTAAAGGGATCTGGAAAAGAATGTGTAATTTTTGAAAGATCAAGCGCACTAAGTGAACATGGCGCAGGCATATCATTAACTCCCAATGCTTGTAAAATACTAGATGAAATAGATATTTTAGATGCTGTTAGGGCAGAGTCTTGCTCTCCATTAGATATTGCTTGGAGAGATGATCAGGGAAATGTCATAAAAAAAGTTAATATCAATGAATTTGGTGAAGTAATTACATCAAATAGAAAAGTCTTAATAAATAAACTGTATGAGAAATTTATTAATCTAGGTGGAGAAATAAAATTTAATCATGAATTGTTAGATATAATAAAAGAAAAAGAATTAGTTTTCAAAAATCAGAAAAATACAATTGTAGACTACATTGCAGGCTGCGATGGAATAAAATCACTAATTAGAACAAATAAAATCAAAAAGGATAAAATTACTTTCTCAGGCTATACCGCGTGGAGAGGTATTGGTTCGTCCGATAGCAAAAGGATAAATATATACCTAGGTAAAAATAGCCATATCGTCTGTTACCCCGTTAATGAAAAACTCGAAACAAGTTTTATTGCAATAAAAAAAAGTAAAATAAAAAATAATGAAGGTTGGAGAGAAGAGGGAAGTCATGAGGATTTATTAGAGGATTTCTCATCCTATGGAAGTTTCATTAAATCTTTATTTCAATCTTCAAAAAAAGTTTATAAATGGGGTTTATTTGATCGAAAATCTCTTAATTCTTTTTCAAATGGTAACATTACTTTATTGGGAGACTCGGCGCACCCAATGATGCCGTTTTTGGGTCAAGGCGGCGCTATGGCACTGGAAGATGCATTTGTATTTGGAAATTTAGTAAACAAATTTGATGATTTTAATTTTATAAGAAATAATTATGAAAAATTGAGGGTTGGTAGGACTAATGCAATTAAAAGATCTTCAAGATATCAGGGATATGTAAATCATTTAGGAAACCCAATTTTGAAATCACTAAGAAATTTTATGCTAAAAAATACAGATATTGCTATGAGAAGAACAAAGAACATTTATAATTATGAACCAATGAAAATTATTAACAATTTATAAGTATGACTACATTGCCAGAAACAAAAGCCTGTAAAGTAAATATAGAAAATGAATGGTTAACTATTTCATTCAATCAACCAGAAAAAAGAAATGCATTAACCAGCGAGTTGACTGATGATATTAAAAATATTTTTAATGCAGCGCGTGATGACTTAGGTGTGAGAGGCGTTACCATGAGAGGTGAAGGGGGAATATTCTGTGCAGGCGGAGATTTAAAAATGTTTAAAACTGGTTTTCAAGGTGGAGAGCAGGGAATGAAAGATGTTGAAGAAGCAAGTGCTTTGACTGGTGCATTTTTTGATATGATAAACTCTTATCCAAAGCCAGTTGTAATGTTAGCTGAAGGCGCAGCGATGGCTGGTGGTCTTGGAATGCTTTGTGCTGGGGATATCGTGGTAGTGACTGAAGATTGTAAATTTGCTTTAACAGAAACTACTCTAGGAATACCTCCTGCTCAAATTGCTCCCTTTGTTGCGCAAAGAATAGGTTTAGCTAAAGCTAGACGTATCATGCTTACTGCAGCACGGTTCACAGGTAAAGAAGCATTTGAAATGGGATTAGCAGATTTTATAGCAAAAGATGCTAATGATTTAAAAAATATTGAGTCTGATATAATAAAAGGAGTTATGAATTGTGCCCCTGGAGCAAACGCTATTACAAAAGAAATTGTCCTAGCAACAAGACATTTAGAGAGAAGTGAAATGATCGATTTTGCTGCAAAAGGTTTTGCTGAACGCATGTTAAGCGATGAAGGTAGAGAAGGCATTGCATCTTTTATTGAGAAACGTAAACCGAAATGGTCAAAATGACAGATCAAAATTTAGAATTACAACAAGCTTATGATTTTTGTGATGAAAGCAATGCAGTTTACAAATTATTATCATCTTTAAGTGATAGTGATTATGAGGAAAAAACTCAGTTTAAAGGTTGGAACTTTAACAACGTTATCGGCCACCTTCATGTATGGAATTATGCTGCAGATTTATCTCTTCAAGATGGAGATGATTGGAAAAACTTTGCCAACAGCGCTCTTGAAATGCTTGGGAAAGGTTCAACGATGAATCAATTTGAGGAAACTATAACTAAGGGAGTCAAAGGAAGAGAATTATTAGATACTTGGAAATCATATTATGAGAAAATGACTGAACGATTTGCAGCTGCTGATCCAAAAAAGAGGGTTAAATGGATGGGGCCGGACATGAGTGCAAGATCCTCAATAAGCGCAAGACACATGGAGACATGGGCGCATGCTCAAGAGTTATATGATACACTTGGTGTCGATAGAATTAATGAGGATCGTATTAAAAACATAGTTATTATTGGAAATAACACATTTAAATATTGTTTCACAATAAATAAGAAAGAACTTCCTGAAGAAACCCCAAGATTAGAACTAACAGCACCATCTGGTGAGGTTTGGGAGTTTAATAACCCGTCTAATGAAAATAAAATAACAGGAAAGGCAGAAGATTTCTGTCAAGTTGTTACGCAGGTAAGAAATATTGAAGACGTTAATCTTAATGTATCTGGCGATATAGCAAATGATTGGATGTCAATTGCTCAATGTTTTGCAGGTGGTGCAGAAACTCCACCCAGACCCGGTACAAGAAAAAAAATTAATCGAAAAAATTAATTAATCTAAGCAAAAAAATAACTGACCCTAAAAGCATTTCAATATTAATGCCATTAATTAAAGAACTCACTCCGTAGGCAACATTTGCATAAATTATAATTCCAATAATAATTAAGCAAAAAATTATTCCTAAAGTTTTCTGATAAATATTTGGATTAAATACCGACTCTCTTAATCCGTATCCAGAAAAATATGCAAGTATGCAAGATGCGGTAAATACTAGCGCATTAAGAAAATCGCTTAAATGAGAAATGTAAATTGATAAAAATATGATTAAGACGAATAAAAAAATTTTACTATAGTTAATAACCATTTATTTTGGTGTTTTCATAGCAACTCCATTTAAAGGTCCAAACGTCGTTGCATCTGCTCTCACCCAGTTTTCATAATCTTTTGTTGCGGTATTTGTTAATTTCAAACTTTTAATGCGCTTATCATTAACGAGGGGAGATTTTTCGATAAATCCTTTCTGTATTCCGGACTCAATAATAGATTGTATTGAAGATTTAGAGCCTGTTTTAGGTGAAATAGACTCACATAAATGCTGAAAAGATGTTGTTTGTTCAGGATCAAATGTTGCTAATGCAATTATTGTCATTACGTTCCAATGAAGAGGAGATTGAAAAATAAAGTTAGTAAGTGGTAGGTCAAGTTCGTATTTGTAGAACTCTAGTGCAGATTTAATTGTTTCTGCGATTTCATTATTGTTATTCTCTGGCATTGAAACGGAATACTATTAGAATCCCATAATAAAAAATTACCTATGTTTGGTAATAGTTTTTAATTATTATTTTTATTTAGACAGCAATTTTTGATAGTCTAGAGGCAATTATTTCTTCAGCTTCAGAAACAACTCTTTCAATCAGTTCCTTACAAGTTGGTATATCATGAATTAATCCAGCCACCATTCCACAACTCCAAGCACCCGCATCCATTGCTCCTTCTTGCATAATTTTTGGATAAACGCCTGCTACCTCTCCAAAAATGTCTTGTATTTGAATGTCATCCCCTAAGGACTTTTCTTTTTCGAGTATTTTTGTAACAGCATCATTTTTTAATACTCTTTCAGTATTTCTTAATGGACGCATAATTAGTTCAGTATCAAGTTCACTTGCATTAACCAATGCTTCTTTCACATTTTGGTGTACAGGAGCTTCTTTTGTTGCAATAAAGCGTGTTCCCATGTTTACACCCTCAGCACCCATAGCTAGAGCAGCTACGAGTTGTTGGCCATTACCCATACCACCAGAAGCAATAAATGGAATTTTTAATTCTTCAAAAGCACGAGGTAAAAGTATCATATTAGGAATATCATCTTCACCTGGGTGGCCGCCACATTCAAAACCGTCAACACTTGCAGCATCACACCCAATTTTTTCTGCCTTCAGAGCATGTCTGACAGATGTGCATTTATGTATTACTTTTATTCCAGCATCTTTAAGAAGAGGCATAAATTTTTCAGGACTTCTTCCAGCCGTTTCAACAATTTTTACACCACCTTTTACAATTGACTCTATATAGCCAGGATAATCTGGGTTTGCAAAACCTGGAAGGAAAGTCAAATTTACACCAATTGGCTTGTCAGTCATATCTTTGCAACGAGCTATTTCGTTTGCAAGATCTTTTGGGCTAGCTTGAGTAAGACCGGTGATTATTCCTAAGCCTCCTGCATTAGAAACAGCAGCAGCCATTTCAGCAAAGCCAACATAATGCATACCACCCTGTACAATTGGATGATCTATTTCGAACATTTCTGTAATTTTTGTTTTAATCATTGTTTTTCCCAAATTTATAAATAATTTGAGTATTAGACTTTATCGAGCTTTTTAAATCAAGCAGATTTTTCAGCTATTTATTTGAAAGGATTATTATGATTAATCGACTTAAATGGGCTAGCACTTTTTTTATCTTGGTTGGTATTTTACTGACTAATTTAAATATTTATCCCTTAAATATATTTGTTCATGGAACAGGTGCGATTGGATGGACAATGGTAGGATATATGATGGCAGATCGGGCAATATTAACAAATTTTGGACTTCAAATCCCTTTGTTTATAATTGGTAATATATATCTTTTGGTATAATTAATTTGTATGTCTGAAAAAGAGATGGTGATTAACATATTCGGTGATGAGATTGAAGCCTGTTGCTATGATCCAATGACAGGATATTTTAGAGATGGTTTCTGCAACACTGACGAACACGATTATGGAAGTCATGTGGTTTGCGCAGTAATGACTGATGATTTCTTAGAATTCAGTAAATCTAAAGGAAATGATCTCTCAACGCCAAGACCTGAATTCAATTTTCCTGGATTAAAAGAAGGTGATCGCTGGTGCCTTTGTGCTTTGAGATGGAAAGAAGCATATGATGCAGGCGTTGCGCCAAAAGTACACCTCGAAAGTTGTCATTTAAATTCTTTAAACTTTGTTACGAAAGAGCAATTAGAAGAGCACGCGGTAAATAGATTAAATTAATAATAATGAAATTTTTTATCTCAATAATCTTTTTTTTACTCACCTTTAATTTAAATGCTTCGGAATACAAATTAGAAAAAGTTATTTCTGGTCTTAATAAGCCATGGGGTATGAGTTTTATTAATGACAATGAACTATTCCTTACACAAAAATCAGGTGAAATTTTAAAAATTAATTTAACTACAAAAGAAGTAAAAAATTTTTCCCACAATTTAAAAGTTGTTCAGCCACATTGGCAAGCTGGTATGCTCGATATTATTTATAAAGATGGAGAAGTTTTTGTTAGTTATACAGAGGATAGAGGGAATGACAAGACAAGCACTTCAATTGCTAGAGGTATTATTAGAGATGAAAGTTTTAGTGAAATAGAAAATATTTTTCAATCAGACTCTTCATGGAATAATATTCACTGGGGCTCAAGACTAATGTTTAAAGATGACCTGCTCTACGCAAGCATTGGTGAACGTGGGCATGGAAGTGTTGCACAGGATCCCACAAGTTATTTTGGTAAAATGATCAGAATAAATAAAGACGGGTCAGCACCAAAAGATAACCCTTATGCAGACAATGAAGGCTGGCTACCTGAGATATATCAAATAGGCCTAAGAAACCCTCAGGGAATAATCTTAAACCCTCAAGATGATGAAATATATATAACCAATCACGGTCCAAGAGGCGGAGATTTTTTTGGAAAAGTTGAGGCTGGCACTAATTACGGTTGGGCAGATGTTGCTTGGGGTGGAATAGATTATGATGGTTCAATTATTGGCGATGGAAGTGCCTGGAAAGAAGGTCTCTTAAAGCCAATTTATACCTGGATTCCTTCAATTGCTGTAAGTGATATGACTTTTTATGTAGGAGACTTGTTCCCAGACTTAAAAAACAAATTGCTTATAACTAGCTTAAAAGCACAGAAATTAATCTCACTTGAATTTGATGGAAAAAAAGCAAGAAATGAAACAATTCTCTTTGAAAAGATTGGCCGAGTTCGAGATGTAGAGGCAAATAGCGTAGGTGAAATCTTTGTAATTATTGATAACGATAACAGCGGTATTTGGAAACTAGTCAGTGATTAATGTTTTATTTTTATTTAATAATTAAAATCATAGCTTATTACTCGCTTCCTCTTTATTTGTTTCAAAAAAGAAATTTTCACAACAAATTATTCAGTATTCAGTCTTTTTTATTGTTTGCATGGCTAGTTTACTTAGCATACTTATCATATTTGCCATTCATAGATTACTACTACACAAATGAACTGAATGTTCAGTTTATAATACCAAATTATGCTGTTTTTATTTTGCCAGTTTTATTTGCCCCCATGCCATTATTATATTATTTATTTTTTACAGTCTTAGTATCTAAAGTTAAGATATTGACCATAGTCTTTGGTCTTCTATTTTTATTAATAAGCTCAATGATAATTTTCGGTATTGAGATTTTTAATCACCAAAAAAGAGTTCCATTAGAAAAGATGTGTTATGATTATCACAGCGACTCAGAAGAAAAACTTTCGTGCTGTCTAAAGGCAGGTTATATTTGGCAGGAGGGATTTAGCTATTTTGAAGATATACCCCTTGGCTGTAAAAAATATATGAATTGGAATGAATAATATGAGTAATATTAATTTACTTTTAGGAAGAATTATAATTGGAATTTATTTTTTAGTTTTTGGAGCAATATTTAAATTATTTAATTATGAATTTACTCTAAATTATATGTTTGATCATCAAGTGCCGTATACAGAAATATCTCTAATAATCACAATTGTTTTACAAAGCATATGTTCAGTTTCAATCTTAGTCGGCTATTATTCAAAATTATCAGCCTTTGTATTAGCGCTACTGACAATACTAATAAATTACTATATGCACGATTTTTGGAATATGAGTGAGGGCTTGGAGCAAAGACATGAACTTCAAAATTTTGTTAAAAACACTGGTATAATCGCAGGCTTATTAATTTTATCAGCTGTTCACCCAGGCAAATACAAATTTGGACATTAGATGTATAAATATTTATTACAAGGATTAAGAATAGGCGTCATTTCTAATTTATTTCTACTTTGGGCTTCAGTAACAATAGCAAACATTAGCAATGACTTATTCCTTGTTGTTCCTGCTATAATTTTAATATCAGTTTCTGCATTCAGATGTTTGTTTCCTGTAAATTATGCTTCGAAATCAGTAATCATTGACACAGTTCTTTCTTCAGTATTTGTGACACGATTTTTAGTAACTATCGTAGAGGTGACATATATCTATATGTTTAGTTATGTTCTCAGGATTATTAATTCTGATCAGTATATGTTTGTTGATTTAATTTCTTGGTTAATGGTCATTCAGGTAATTATTTCACAGTTCTTTTGCTGGGGCGCAATACTTATGAAATACGAACGCTTTTATTTTTATGAAGAATTTGGATGGTTTGTAATATTTTTCATTAATACGATTTTAAGCATAGCCATGTTTAGTTTAGATCTATCAAATGCTCATCATTCACTTATTATTATTAACATAGTTTTTGGAGCTTTATATCTACCCTGGCAAGTACTGCATTTAAAATCTATTACAAAAAGAATAAATACCAACCCTGAAATCAAAGCTCAAGAATTCAATATGGATCTATCTAAAGTTAAGTTGGAATTTGAAAGCTCAATCAATGATCGAAAAGTATCTTATGAAAGTAACGATTGGGGTGGAGTAGTTGGGATGATGTGGATGTACGGATATTGGATATTATTTATTCCAGTTTGGATGTTTTATATTATTTTAATTATTTAACTATTCACCCATATACGCCTGGGTCATACGTTGATGTACGACGTCGATAGTAGGTATAATAACAAAATTATTTATACTTTCATTCACAGACGTACAGTCTTGTACAGGCTCGTATAGGATAGTACGCGAACGAATTAGAAACGACCAATACTCTCTTTCGCAACTCAAAATAATTTAATTAATCTCACAAAGTATTAATCATGTGAAAAAGTGCCATCAGGATAAATTTTCTGAGCTTTGTAAAGTATTCTATGATCTTGGCTTAAAGACTCTTTTGCACCAATATCTAAAACAACTTCTCCATTTGAGTTTATTTCAAGTAAATGACTTCCAGTAACAACCATAAAATTACCATTTTTCAATTTATCAACGTCCCTTATTGTTCCGTATGCCTTACTCTTAGGGGCTCGCCATTGCCAAACGATTTTATCTGTCTCAGGATTAAACTCAATAGCTCTATCAGGATTCCTTAAACCAACTACTATATTGCCATTTTGAAGTTGTTGAGGCTCGTGAGGATTGCATCCTCTTATCTCTCCAGAGGTCAAAAGAGCTCTTTTTTTCTTGTTACAATTAAAAATATATTTTTTTATTATCTCAGCCTCTCTATTAATCCAAATAATTTCTTGAAAATCACGCATGGAGATTAAAAAAGTATCATCTGCAAGCGCAGTCACACCATTATTGTGTATCCAAGTTTTACCTGAACCAGTAGTTTTTGAATCCGACGCATATGCATCTGCAAATGGAGCAATGTTATGAGTCTTCATGCCATCCCAACTCCACACAACGTTTTTATTGTTATCAACTTCGATGATTTTTTTACTTCCTTTAGGACCCCATGCGTAATTTATAAGGACATTTTCGTTCGATAACTTATCAACATCATGACTTACTTTAGTTTTGTAAGACCAAATTACTTTGCCTTCTCTATCTATCTCATAAACCCCTTTTTCAGCGGCGATTAAAATTGTGTTTTTATTTGTGAATTTAGCATCATCTAATCTTCCAAATGAGCTATCCCCATTGTATTGCCAAACGATTTCAGCATTATTAGTAATTTCCACTACTCGACCGTGTGAATTTTTTTGAGGGACAACTAGTAAAAATGTTCCTTCCTGAATTTTATTAGCTTCATATACTAATAATTGCAGATCTTTACCAAAAGGGGAGGTTTTAAAAATCTGAGGATCTTGTTCACTGCTAGCAACATTATTTCCATTTTTCTTCCATATTTTTTTACATGATTGAATAACCTCTTTTGCTTTTTTTCTTAATGGTTTTTCGTCTGGTCGACCGTTTTCTAAGAATTTGATTTCACTTTCTTCTAAACCATTACTTTTAAAGCATTTCAGAACTTCTTCATTTGGATTAGAAAAAATATCCCATTTGCTAGCCTGACTAGGACCAGAATAGAGAATAAAAATAATTGTGATTATTAATTTACAAAATTTCATAAATATTTTTCATGACAAAATCATATAGCACAGAGTTAAAAAGGCAATTTCAATTGCAACCCCCCCAATATATAACTAACTCCCCGTATTTTAGATTGATGGGGCAGGTTGTTCAAAACTTCCTATGTGGTAAGATTTCAAAAAGATGAAATACTTAATAATTGCATTAATCTTACTTATGCAAAATGCTTACGCGGATTCTCTTAAAATAATTGTAAACTCGCCAATTGATCAAGTTGGGCCTAATCATAAATGTGATCAAAAAATTTGCAAGACACTGCTTGATCTAATTAATGAGTCAAAGTCATCAATTGATTTTGCGATTTATGGTTTGAGAGGTCAGCCTGAAATTTTAGATGCTTTAATTAATGCTGATCAAAGAGGTGTGATTATTAGAGGCATTGTTGATAAAGATACTGATAACAATAACCCTTATAGAGACACACCTTTATTAGAGAAATATTTTAAAGATAAAATAAAAGACGATTTCAAATACGATCTAAAAATAAAGCAAGAACTATCAAATATTCAATATTCACAAGACAGTAATTGTGAAAGACCAAAAAACTCTTTAGGACCATTGCAGTGCTTTGAAGGTAAAGGTTATGCAAGTAAAGACCCATTTCCTCACAAAGGCGACATAATGCACAACAAGTTTTTTATTGTTGATGGTAAATACTTATGGACTGGGTCTGCTAATATTAGTGATACTGGTACTGGCGGATATAATGCAAATAATGTCGTTGTTGTTGACTCATCATTCGTAGCTTTAAAATATCTTGAGGAATTTAATAAAATGTATGGTGGAGATTTTCATCGCGGTAAGGACAAGAGTCGTGAAGATGAAGCAAGGAGTCAAATTGTTTCAACTAACATAGATTCATCTGAAGTAGTTATTTTGTTCTCTCCAAAAAATTATGCGATGGAAAAAGTAGAGCGATTAATAGACAACTCTCAAGAGTCAATTGACCTGTCAATCTTTTTCTTAACTTATAACAAAGTAGTAAAAAAATTAGTAAATGCTCATAACCGAGGCGTAAGTGTTCGAGTAATTATTGATGCTACTGGTGCAAGCAATGGATATAGCAAGCATCAATACTTAAGAGATCAAGGAATTGAAGTAAAAGTTGAAAATTGGGGTGGAAAAATGCATATGAAAACAGCAGTTATTGATAACAAACATATCGTAACCGGATCGATGAATTGGACTAAAGCAGGGGTAACTAAAAATGATGAAAATACTTTGATTATTAAAAATGATATTCAAAATTCTAAATATTTAACAAATCATTTTAACGAAATGTGGAATTCAATTCCTAATAAATGGTTAGTTCTAGACCCTGAAGCTGAATCATTAGACTCTGTAAATTCTTGTTTTGATGGAAGTGATAATGATTTTGATGAAATGACAGATGGTAATGACAGTAAATGTTTATGATTGATGTGATAGGTTGTTCAAAATCCTATGTTTTATCTATTTTTTTTTGACGTAAAGGTGCGAATTAGGAACGACTAATTTTATAAGTTATTGTTTTTTAATATGAATTCAAAAAAGACTCAAAAAGTGGGGGTTAAAAGTTGAGTCTATTCAATGGGTTAGAGGAATTTACTCCCCCATATAGGCTTGCTTAACATCTGCATTATTTTTGATTTCTTCAGGTAGGCCAGATGCAAGTATTTTTCCATAATTAAGAGCAAGTATCCGATCTGACACTTTATTAACAAAACTCATGTCATGCTCAATCATAATTATGGTAATTCCTAATAAAGATTGAATATCTTTAATCCAAAAGCCAAGATCAATTGTTTCCTCATTTGTTAATCCTGATGACGGTTCATCTAATAAAAGTAATTTTGGATCGGTACAAAGGGCTCTTGCAAGTTCAACATTTTTGCGAACACCGTAGGGAAGGCCGTTTATAAGAGTATCTCGGTAATGTTGAAGGTCTAGAAAGTCAATTACCTCTTCAACCTTAAGTCTGTATTCATGTTCTTGCTTACGAGCACTGGGTGTAAAAAATACCTCAGATAAAATATTTGTTTTTTTATAAATATGTCGTCCAAGAAGTAAATTCTGCAGAACAGTTGCATTTTCAAATAATTCTAAATTTTGAAACGTTCTTGCTATTCCAAGCTTTGATATATTATGAGGCTTAGTTTTTGAGATATTTTGATTTTCAAAATATATCTCACCTTTGCTTGGCTCATAGATTCTGCTTATTACATTGAAGAGTGTTGATTTACCTGCTCCGTTAGGACCAATTATTGTAAATATTTCACCTTTGTCGACACCGAACGATACATCATTAAGGGCTTTTACTCCTCCAAATGCTACAGTGATATTTTTTACTTCAAACAAACTCATTATACGCGGTCCGATTTAGTAAATACTTTTTGTTTCTTAAATGTTTGTCTTTTGTAGGTAGGAAACAGTTCAAAGAATAACTTTATTTTAATCCATCTTCCATAAATCCCAAGTGGTTCATATAAAATGAAGAATACAAGTATTATTCCAAACAACATTGGCTCCAGACCTGGCTGTGAGCCAATAGAGCTTGGTAAATAGTCACGACAGATGGCAATCAATTGCGGTAAGAAGCCAACGAATATTGCTCCAAACACTGTTCCATGCAAACTTCCCATTCCACCAACAACGATAAGCAAAAGTAACGTTAAAGATAAAAAGATATTAAATATATCTGGAGCTAAGTATCCAATGTAATGAGCAAGTAATGCGCCGGCTAAGCCAGTAAAGGCTCCAGAAATTGCAAATGATAAAGCTTTATAGAGACCTAAGTTAACGCCTAAGCTTTGTGCTGCAATTTCACTGTCTCGAATAGCAACAAACGCTCTTCCTGTTGGAGATCTGAGTATATTGATTGCCGCAAACATCGCTGCAATAAGAAAGACAAGGCAGACATAATAAAAGAAAACACTGTCATAGAAGCTCATACCCAAGAATTCTGGTTGAGGTACAGGCAACCCTCTGTTACCGCCTGTAAAGTGTTCCCATTTTATAAAAACATGTTCCGCAATAAAGCCTAAGGCTAATGTTGCAATAGCTAAATACATCCCTGTTAAGCGAAGGATTGGTATTCCAATTGCTGCACCTACTAGAAATGAAACAACTATTACGATAGGAATTGACGCATAAAAAGGTATTCCATTCGTTAGTAAGAAGGCATGAGTATAAGCGCCAACTCCTAAGAACGCGGCATGACCTAAGGATGCAAGACCTGTGTATCCAGATAATATCATTAAACCAATACCAGCAATGGATAGAATGCAAATATACGAGATTTCACCTAAGTAAAAATCATCTAATACAAGCGGTAACGCTGCCATGATTAAAATAAGCAGTGAATACCAAAAACGATCACCGTTATGTTTTGCAATATTTATATCTTGCGAATATTTAGTTTTAAAAATAAATCTCATTAAACTTTTTTGACCTCAGCTTTATCTGAGAACAAACCTCTTGGATAAATAATTAATGTTAAGATAAGAACGAGGTAAGCAGATATTTCTCTCACTCCCTCAAACAAATAATTTTCGTAAGTTCCACATAATTGTTCGACAATACCTATTATAATGCCTCCAACAATTGCTCCAGGTATTGATCCAAATCCTCCTAGAACAGCTGCAGCAAAAGCTTTCAAACCAATTAATGATATTGATGTGTCAACCAAAGTAATTGGCGCGAGAAGTACACCCGCAACAGCGGCAACACCTGCAGATATTGACCATATTAATGAAAAAATAAATTTAACTGGTATTCCCATATAATAGGCAGCTAATTGGTTTTCTGAAGATGCTCTCATAGCCACACCAATTTTTGAAAATGTAAAAAAGAAATAAAGTGCAGACATTAAAACTGCAGTTCCAACAATGATAGAGAGGTTGACGTATGAAATTATAAGACCGTTAAACTCAGTTATCTTTCCAGAGAAAGGTGTACTGAATGAAAATATGTCAGTTCCCCAGTAAATTGATGCAAATCCTCTAAAAATAAAACCTAAACCGATAGTTAGCATTACGGTTGCAAATGCAGGCTGTCCAATAATCTGTCTCACGACAACTGCGTCTAAGAAAAACCCAAATACAGCAATAATCAAAATAGTAAGAGCGAATCCAGTGAGGTAGTCCATGCCTAAAATGCCAATAAGTGAATAGGCTACGAATGCTCCGAGCATAAGAATATCGCCTTGAGCAAAATTAATGGTTTCTGTCGCTTTGTAGATTAAGACAAAACCTAATGCTACAAGTCCATATATACAGCCTGAAGCTACACCATCAATTATTAGTTGAATCAATTGCATAAATTATAATTCTAATATTTTACTTTAAGTAAAAACCTTTTTAATATTAAATGTGTATCAACAAGAATAACAAGTTATAAAATTTAGTCACTTTATATAAAAAATTCACTTTCTAACAAAGAAATAAATAATTAACCTTCCGTTCATATAACAAATATAGGGGGTTATATGTTTAAAACAGACGATAACGTAATTAAAGCCTGTATGTTTATTTCAGGCTTAATATTCTTCGTTTATGGGTGCATTATGATGTTCAATTATGATTACATGATTGATCGATACCCAACATTCGAAGATAACATAACTACAGAATTTTTCTTAAATTGGTTTGGAGCGGTTAATTTTGTAGCCTATGTAGGCATTTTATATATGGGTTTGAAAGGGTTAGAGAGGGCGTTTTTTGCTTATGCACTGCCTGTCGTTCTACTTCAATTAATATGGGTTGTGATGTCATTGCAGCTAAGCGGTGGAGAAAACTATACCGGTCTTTATGCATGGATAATTTTGTTTGTGCTATTAGCCATAGCAAGATTTAGAGCTGGTTATCCACTTGCAATTGAGAAAGCTGGAAGTCCGTTTGGAGTTACTGATAAAACAACTCAAATCATGGGGTATATTGCAATTGCCGCAGTGCTGTTTAATGTTGTTTCATACTTCATATATCCAGGTGGTTTTATTGAGCAGTCTCCATTATTAGAGAGCAATCCTCAATCTGAACACAGTGTATTAGGAATAACTATGATAAACATAGCTATACTGATTGCTCTTGTTTATCAGTTCAGAGCTGGACTGAGTGGAGTTTTAGTATCAATGAGTGCAGTGGCAGGAACGATGTTCTTTTGTGCAATGTTAGTTGGAAGTGTGACATTTCCCGATGGTGGTAATCCATTATTGGCATTTTTTATAGTTCTAAATTTCATTGTATTTTTGACTATCTTTTTCAGAAACCAAAGTAATTTTTAGGAGGAACAAAATGATTAAAGTTGAAGACACAATAAGCAGAGTAATAATTTGTTTCTTAATAGTTTTATTTCTCTTTTATGGTTTTATGTTTATAGACAATGAGCCGGTATTAGCCTTTGCAGAGCGAATAGGAACAAATCCGAGCGATGTTGATGCAGCACATATTCAGCTGTTTGCAAATCTCGGGTGGGTTTATATAGTTTTTGCAGTAGGTTTTACTGCATGTTTACTGGCACCAATTGAACAATCTACAGTGTTTTTTAGAATGATGTTGGTTGGATCCTTTGTTACTTCTATAAGGCAAATTGTTTTATTTATGGGCGAAGATGGGGGCGCTAATCCAGTTCCTATGGTGGCTAGTATACTTGTCTTCATTCTGATGAATGTCTTGTACGACAGGGCAGGAATGAGAATTGGTAGAACATTTTAAACATACTTAATCTATAAATTAAGGACCTGTTCAATTTATACTTGGACGGGTCTTTTTTTTTATAAAATCCTGATTTTTCCTCTTTTTTCTTATAATGATCCCAATATACAAATTACCCTAATTGAAATAAGAGAAGAACTTCCCCATTTATATTTGGAAGGGTGGAGGATTAAATGAGGAAGTTCAGTCTTCTGTCTAGTTACTCAATGATTAAATTATAATTTTTAATTTTGTCATAAAAATTACAAGAATATTAAAATTTTATGACAGATTTCTAGAAAGTATAGCTTAACAAATCTTTCATAAATTATTGGTAATGTAATGAAGATTGATTCTTTTTTACCAAATTTATGGTCAACGAAAAAAATAATGTTATTCCTCTCTTAAAATATCGTTCCATATTTATTTCAGATATTCATTTAGGGTCAAAAGGCTGTCAAGCTGAACAGTTGCTTGATTTTTTAAAAAATACCAGATCAGATTACCTATACTTAGTTGGAGATATTATAGATGGGTGGCGACTTAAAAATAGATGGTACTGGCCACAAAGTCACAGTGATGTAATACAAAAAATTCTAAGAAAAGCACGACATGGAACTAAAGTGTTTTATGTATCAGGAAATCATGATGAGCTTGTTAGAAAATTTGTGCCAATAACACTAGGCGAAATTAGAGTAGTTAATGAAATCAAACATAAGACAGTAGATGGATCTGAATATCTTATACTCCATGGAGACAAATTTGACTCAATTATCAATATCGCACCCTGGTTAGCCCATCTTGGCGCTAGCGCATACGATTTAGCTTTATGGCTAAATAGAAGATTTAATCAATTAAGATTATTATTGGGTTTGAAATATTGGTCGCTTTCAAAGTATCTAAAATTAAAAGTAAAAAATGCTGTTTCTTACATTAATAAGTACGAAGAAATAGTTGCAGGTTATGCAAAAAAGAAAAATCTAAAAGGAGTTATTTGCGGACATATTCACCATGCTTCACATCGAATAATAAATGGAGTTCATTACTATAATGATGGGGACTGGGTAGAAAGTTGCTCCTTTATGATAGAAAATTTTGATGGATCAATGGAAATTCTTTTCTGGAAAGATATCGCTGAAAAGTATGAAATTATCAACAAACATAAGGACTCCGTAAAGGTATTAAGTTAATTGAAAATACTCATCGCATCAGACGCATGGCTCCCTCAAATAAATGGTGTTGTTAGAACTTATCAAACACTTGGTGATGAACTTACAAGTCAAGGACATGAGGTTAGGTATATAACTCCAGATAAATTTATTACAATTCCACTGATTATTTATCCTGAAATAAAACTTGCGATTAATCATTGGTTCAAAATTGGCGTGATCATTGAGAAGTTTAAGCCTGACTTTATACACGTTGCTACAGAGGGACCTATTGGCTTAGCGGTTAGGAATTATTGTTCAAAGAATAATTATGCGTTTACAACCTCGTATTGTACAAAATTTCCTGAATATATAAACACGATGGCTAAGATACCTGTATCTTTTACATATAAAATTTTGAAATGGTTTCACAAAAATTCTAGCGCAGTAATGGTATCCTCTAATTCAATTATAGATGAACTTAATTCACATGGAATTAAAAGGACAGTTAAATGGTCCAGGGGCGTTGATATAAAAGCTTTTAATCCGAAGAACAAGATTGATCTCAATTTAGAAAAACCAATTTATTTATATGTAGGAAGAATATCTAAGGAAAAATCATTAGAAGATTTTCTTAAATTAAATTTAAAAGGCACAAAACTACTTGTAGGTGATGGACCCTCTAAGAAAAAATTAGAAAAAAAATATACTGATGCAGTTTTTGTAGGAGCGAAGAAAGGAAATGAACTGGCCCAGTACTATGCATCTTCAGATATCTTTGTATTTCCAAGTAAAACAGATACGTTTGGAATGGTCATGATCGAGGCTCTCGCCAGTGGACTTCCTGTGGCCGCATATCCTGTTCCAGGTCCAATTGATGTTTTTGATAATTTTAAACATAATTGTCTTGATCATAATTTAATTAATTCAATTGATAAGGCGAGAAAAGTGAGTCGTACAGATTGTATAAATTATAGTAAAAAGTTTGATTGGCAGGAGGTTTCTAAGCTGTTTTTGTCACATCAAACTGTATCACGCGTTGCAAAATAACAACACTTGAAGAAAAATTTTTTTATACAGTATTCATCTTAATAAATTTTAAATAAAAAATTAATAATAAGAAATTATATTTAAATAATTTTGAAATAAAAAAAACACTTTTAAACATATAAAAAAATAAACTGTTATATAATCTTAACAAAATTGAAATAATATTAATTTAGCTGTAACAAAATTTTAATAGACCTTAATAATTGTTAATATTTACTTAACTAAAATTTTATGAAATCTCATGTATGACTTCACTCATTAATTAATTAATGGAGTGATATATGAACAACAAAATCTTAAGTGCGACGACTGCACTTGCTAGTATAATGGCTCTTTCAAGTGCGCAAGCAGATGTAACTGTTGGCGGTACTTTTAATGGCTTGTGGGGATCTGGAGATTCTTACGCGTCTCAGGAAAGAATATCAATAACAGAATCAGCATACGTGACTTATACAGATACATTAGACAATGGTATAGGTATAGAAGGTGTCATGGCTTACGAGTCTGGTGGAGGTGGTGATTTTGATATTTCATTCATTTCTGACATGGGCACAGTTTCTTTTGGTAATGGTCTCTCAGGCGGCCCCGTTGATAGTATGGATAGCCATCCTGTAAAATCATCATTTGCAAGCTCTAGAAAATTACCTCAAGGCCTAAGCGCTGATTATGAAGATGGTGATGGCGTTACTGGTGCAGCAGGTTTTGATGATAGCAACCAAATTGTCTACACATCACCTAAGATAAATGGATTTACTGTTAAAGCGGGTATCGGATTTGGAACAACGGCTGGTTATGACGACACAATGGCTTATTCAATATCTGGAAAGATCGCCGGTTTTTCAGTCAAAGGAGGCATTGTCGATGAAGGCAATACGGACTCTAGAACTGGGGATGAAAACTATATGATTGGTATTAAAGCACCTAAACTTGCAGGTTACACGATTGGTTATGGTCTATACGATTCAGATAGCGGTGACAGCTATACAGTAGTAGGTGTGAAAACGCCAAAGATTCCTGGATTGGGTGCAACTTTTCAATACGAGTATTTTGATGTAGATAATCCTGGCGCAACGGCTGATGACGATGGCTCTATTGCTTCCTTGCAAAAGTCATTCGGTGGAGGCGTAAAAGCATCACTTGAATATCATGTTGCTTCTGTGGGTTCAAATGAGGATGTTGAAAACTTCTTCATTGGCTACAAAATTGGCTTTTAATTAACTTTTTTTAATCCTTTCAAGTTAATTGATCATGATAACCAGAGTGCAAATAATGCACTCTGGTTATTTTAATAAATATGTAACAATCTTGTAATATTAATAAGTGATGAAAGCATATTTTTTTTTCATTTTTATTTTAGTCACTCTCACTAACTGCGCTCAACTTCCATTAAGCATAGAAAGGGCAGACTCTGGCCATATAAGAGGAGAAGACGCAGCAGATCCTAACTCAAGGGGGATAAGCCTTAATAAATGGATAAACGATGAAATAAGTAAATCACTCTCAATCAACAATGACAATTTAATTAATAATAAAGAAAAGCTATGGAAGGCTTCACTTGCAAAGTTGTCATTCATGCCGGTGTTGGAAGCCAACAAAGAAGACTACTTTATATTGACTGATTGGTTTTCAATTGAAAAAGATATAAACAGCCGCATTAAAATTGATGTTTATATTGTTGGTGATGATTTAACAGCAGATTCCTTAGACATAAGAATATTCATTCAAGAATTAAAAAATAATAATTGGATAAAATCAACCTCCGATAACGATGTATTAATAAAAATTCAAAATAGCATAATTGATTACGCTGCATCAATATAATCTATAAGAATCTAGGTCGAACAAAATCTGTAACTTTAAATGAATTATATTTTAATTCACTCCAATCTTTTAAATCAGATTTGAGTATTGCAAGACTTCCTGTAGGAAATTTATTTTTAATATTTAAATATTTCTCATCTTGAGAGGGCGCACTTAAATCAATTGTTAAATTTCGAATTGTTGGTTCATGATTAACAATTAAAAGATTTGAATAATTATTTTCAGTGTTTTTGATTAAGTCAAAAAGGTAGATTTCGTCACATAAATATAATTTCTTGCTAAAAACAACCTTCGAGCTTGTCCTTAGTGTTTTTCCAAGAACTAAATTAAATGTGTCGACAGTTCTTCTTGCAGATGAAACATAGGAAATATCAGGTATTATTTTTTTTTGTGAAAGAAATGTTTCAATTTTATTACAATTGTTTTTTCCTCTTTTTGAAAGAGGTCTCTCAAAATCAGTTAAACTAGGATCATCCCAACTTGATTTAGCGTGTCTCAATAGATATAAATGCTTCATCACTTTAATAATGATAAGAAAAAATACAAATTCAGACAATAAGTTCTTAAACAGAGAATTATCATGGCTTCTTTTTAACCAAAGAGTTTTAGATGAGGCTAATGATGCTAAAGTGCCGTTAATCGAAAGAGTTAATTTTCTCTCAATTTCTGCAAGTAATCTGGACGAATTTTATATGGTAAGAATACCAAGTCTTTTGGATGAAATAGAAAATAATCCAAACAAAATAAGCCATGACGGCATGACTGGACATCAGCAATTAAAAGCAGCACAAAATGCATCTGCAAAAATATTTAAGAGTCAGGATGTTTCTTTTAGAAAGCTTGTTAGAGAATTAAATGCAGAAAAAATAATTCATATTACGCCTAATAAATTAAATATAAGATTGAGAAAAAATCTAAAGAAACTTTTTAATGAAGAAATACTGCCTATATTAACGCCAATTTCAATTGACCCAGTGCATCCATTTCCATTTATTCCAAATGAAGGACTGTGTATTTCATTGAGTTTAGTGGCAGGAGGTTCAAATAAACCGTTTAATTCGGTAATCATTGTTCCGCGAGCATTAAACAGACTTGTGTTTATTCAAGAAGGTAAAAAAGAATACTATTTATTTGTTGAAGATATTATTAGATATTTTTTTAAAGATCTATTCCCAAATTCTAAATTGTTGGATAGTGCAATATTCAGAGTTATAAGAGACAGTGATATCGATTACGAATATGAGGATGATGAAGATGTTATTAAATATTTTGAAAAAGCTTTAACAAAAAGAAAAAGAGGGGAAATAGTAAGGCTAGAAGTTTTAAAAAACATATCATCTAAAAAGAAAAACTTTTTAAAAAAAAATTTGAATCTTAAAGATGCGCAAGTCATTGCTCTATCAAAGCATGTTGGTTTACAAGATTTATCGCAGATTCATAATTTAAATAGACCAAAATTAAAATTTAAAAAATTCATATCAAGACCTGTTGAAAGGTTAAAGCAATTTGATAATAATTGTTTTGCTGCCATCAGATCAAAAGATTTTGTTGTCCATCATCCATATGAAACTTTTGATGTTGTAGTTGATTATTTAAATCAGGCTGCTATAGATCCAAAAGTAGTAGCTATTAAACAAACGATTTACAGAACCACTGCTGATAGTCCTATTATAAAAGCCCTTACAAAAGCAGCAGATAACGGCAAGAGTGTTACAGCTGTTGTTGAAATCAAAGCAAGATTTGATGAGGAATCTAATTTAGCTCTTGCCAATCAAATGGAGAAATCAGGAGTTCAAATTGTATATGGTTTCGCTCAATTGAAGACGCATGCAAAGGCAAGTCTAATTATCAGAAGAGAAGCAGGCAAATTAAAAAGCTATGTACATGTAGGCACAGGAAACTATCATCCAAAAAATGCTAAAACTTATGAAGACCTGTCATTATTTACGGCAGATGAAAAAATCTGCAAAGACATTGAGAGAATCTTTAATTACATGACTGGGTATGCTTCTCCAATGAAATTAAATGATATAGTGCTCTCTCCACCCGCAATGCGAAATCAAATTAATGCAATGATTGATAATGAAATTAAAAATGCAAAGAAAAGTAAACCATCTGGTATCTGGCTTAAAATGAACTCTTTGGTTGACCCTCAAATGATCTCCAAGCTTTATGAGGCTTCTGCAGCGGGAGTAAAAATTGAATTGTTCATTAGAGGAATTTGCTGCTTAAGACCAGGAGTTAAAAAACTTTCTGAAAATATTGTTGTTAAAAGTATCATTGGCCGGTATTTAGAGCATGCTAGAATCTTCTGTTTTGCAAACGAATCTAATATACCATCAAAAAACAACACCGTTTTAATTGGATCAGCTGATCTTATGCCTAGAAATCTGGATAGAAGAGTTGAAATATTAACCCCCATAAAGAACTCCACTGTCCATGAGCAAATATTGAATCAAATAATGGTTGCCAATTTTCTAGATAATGAGCAAACGTGGATAATGAACGATGATGGCACATACAAAAGAGTTAAACAAAAAGGTAAGACGTTTAATGCACATAAATACTTCATGTCAAATCCAAGTTTGTCAGGTAGAGGAAAATTAAAAGGAAATAGAAAGCCTAAGAAACTACTCTCTCTGATGCATTATGAATAATTTAATTCCCAAAAAAAAATTATTTTTTAAAGACGAACGCATTGCAATAATTGATATTGGCTCTGACACAGTTCGTTTTCAAATTTTTGAAAACTTTAGGTTTAATCAGATAGCTATTTTTAACAAAAAAATTTCATGTGGGCTAGGTAAAGATCTAATTAAAAACAATAAGCTTAATAAAGACTCCATAAAAAAAGCAATGAATGCGTTCTATTATATAAAGGAATTGATAGACTCATCAAATATTAAAAATTATGAAATATTTGCAACAGAAGCCGTCCGTGTTGCTAAAAATAGAGAGGCATTTATTGCTGATGTAGAAAATATTTTTAAAAAGAAAATACATGTATTAAATGGTAATGAAGAAGCAAAGTTTTCTGCCATGGGATGTATTGTCGGTCTAAAAAAATCAAGTGGTCTCGTTGCCGATCTCGGCGGTGGCAGCTTAGAACTCGCAGAAGTTAAAAAGAAAGAAATAATGAATACATTGTCCTTGCCACTAGGTGTTCACAGAGCAAAAACTAAAAATAGAAAAATAATAGAAAAATTCAAAAACTCTCTACAAAATACTGAATGGCTTAATGAAAATAAGTTTAAAAGGGTAATCCTTACGGGCGGTACGTGGAGAGCTTTAGTTAAATTATATTTTGATAAGTACAGCTATCCTCTCAAAGTCATTCATCATTTCAAACCTGATTTTGATAACTTTGTATCGATGCTTGAAGAAGTTTCAAATTTTAAAAAAAAGGACTTGCTACAATATTCATTAATTACAAAAGATAAAACACCATTTATACGATACGCAGCCAAGGTCGCGTTGGAAATAATAAATAAGACCTCTGCTAGGCAAGTAGTTATTTCATACACAGCTATCAGAGAAGGCTACATTTCTAATAAAATAAACTTAAGCTCAAATAGCGATCCGCTTGAATATCAATCATTAAAAGTTGCTGCAATTTCTAACGAATTAAATCCTAGCACCGTAAATTATGAGAATATTAAATTATTCACAAATAATTTTTTTAAAAGAAAATCCTATTTAAATAAAAGAATAAGAGTGTCCTCTATAAGTTATTTATCAACGGGAGACAGTATAGCTCGTGACGAGAGGGGATTGTTTGTATTTAAACAAATATTAAAATCAGAAATATTAAAGTTTAGCCATTCTGACAGAGTTACACTCGCTACTGTTATTTATGTTTTTCACAATGGAATAGATCTAAATGAGATAAAAGATTATAGAAAAGTTGTAAATAAAAATAAATTATTAAGCAGTATTGAGCTTGGATTATTCTTAAGAATTGTATATGAAATTGGAAAATTATCTAATTTTAATTACAGCAATATCAGTATTTATGTAAAAGATTCAAATTTGATATTTTCTATCCCAAAAAACTATTCAGAACTTTTAAACAGTAGATTTAATAAATTTATTTTAATGCTTTCAAAGCACAAAAAATTATCACAAAAGATTATATTTGTTTGATCAATGGAAAATATCAGTTTTATTCTTAATAAGCTAGAAGATGCAATCATCGTTCTTGATTCCGATCAAAAAATTGTTTTTCAAAATTCCCATTCAATAGATTTATTTGAAAATAATTATACTGGTCAAAATATAACAAACTTAATTAGAAGCCCGATAGTTTTAGAGGCATTAGAAAATGTATATAAAAATAAAGAAACAGAAATAATTGAATATAATAGTGAGTACGGAAGTTTATCACCTAGATCAACAAATTTTTACAATGTGGAGATTAGTTATGAGAAAAATCATCTCCAATTAACTAACACAAGAGACAATTATGTTATTCTCATGAAAAATATAACTCCTTTAAAAAATATTGAAAGAGTACGCTCTTCTTTCATTGCAAACGTAAGTCATGAGCTGAAAACACCACTTGCTACAATCATGGGTTTTTTGGAGACTATAAGAGGTCCAGCAAAAGATGATCAAAAATCTATGTCTAAGTTTCTTGGTATTATGGATAAAGAAACAATTCGCATGAAAAGACTGATAGATGATTTAATTGTCGTATCTAAAATAGAGTCTGATGAGCATATTCATCCAACCAAAAAAGTTAATTTATTGAAAACAATAGATAATGTGGCGGAAAGTCTAAAAGAATACGCATTGACAAAGAATATTAAAATAAGAGTCAACCATCAACTTAGTGAGGGTTTATTTGTATTGGGCAATGAAGATGAGTTGGTACAGGTCTTTACAAATATTATAGATAATTCGATTAAATATGGAAAACTAAACAGCTCAATAGACATATTGGCAGAAAAAATCAAAAAGCAAACTGATCATAGTGATAATAAAAAGCTATTTCCACAACTTGTATCAAAAATCAGCGTTAAAGATGAAAGCGAAGGCATTCACCCAAAACATCTAACAAGATTAACTGAACGTTTTTACCGTGTAGATGCAGCAAGATCAAAAGAAATCGGTGGAACGGGTTTAGGGTTAACCATAGTTAAACATATTTTAAATAAGCACAGAGGACATTTAGATATAAAAAGTGAAATAAATCAAGGCAGTACATTTTCAGTAGAATTGCCTATTGCACCCATTTCATAAGGTGCAATAATAGTTTAACAAATCTTGGTTAAAATAAGATATGGCGACTCAATTTGTTTTGTTTGGTTATCATCATTTGGCAACAATTTTCACAATTGTGACTATTTCAATTTTATTTCCTTTCTTTGTTCGATTTATAAATAATAAAAATGTAACTAGATCAATTTTTTTGTTAATTGGTTTTATATTAATTTCTCATGAGATAATAAAACCATTTTATCGAGTGATATTTTATGATCATTCTATTTACGACGTATTGCCATTACACATTTGCCATATAGCCGCAATATCAATGGGGTTATATGTGTTTACAAATATTAAATTCTTTTTCGAAGTAGGTTATTTTTTTGGATTAAGTGGAAATTTCCTTGCAATCATTACACCAGATTTGGATTTCTCATTTCCTGATGCAGAATATATTACTTATTATTTTGGCCATGGTTTATTACTGCTTGGTGTAATATATGCCTGTGTATGCACGAAGGTTCAATTAACCTGGTGGTCAGTTTTACGAGTTCTTTTGTTTGCCATTTGCTTATTACCTATAATTTATGGATTAAATATTTATATTTCGCAATTCTTTAAAGATGTAAATTATTGGTATTTAATGATTACGCCTGCCGCGAACACACTTTTGGATATATTTCCATCTCCTCCAATGCATATTCCTTATTTGGCTGTGTTAACAGTTATTATATTCTCACTAATTTACCTTCCCTTTAAATATCTTAATAAAATCAGTTATTTAAATTTTAACGAGAAACCGACGTTCATAAAAATGTAACAAAAACGTTATAATTTTGTAATCAAGGCAAAATAAATTAGCAATGATTCTAAACCTTAATGGAGAAAATAATGAGATTAATCAAAATAATGATTATTGCAGTTTTCGCTTCATCAATTTTTACATTCAGTTCTCAAGCTAGAGATACTATAAAAATCGTTGGTTCGTCGACTGTATACCCTTATGCAACCGTAGTTGCTGAGAGATTTGGTAAGACTGGATTTAATACACCAGTGATTGAGAGTACTGGTACGGGCGGTGGAATGAAATTATTCTGTGCTGGAGTTGGTACCGATCACCCCGATATTACCAATGCGTCTCGTAAAATTAAAAGTAAGGAAAAGGCATTATGCGCTAAAAATGGTGTTACTGATATAATTGAAATTACAATTGGTAATGACGGCTTGACGCTTGCTCATAGCTTAGATGCTGCCGATGCAGACTTTACGCAAGAGCATTTATTTTTAGCAATTGCAGAAAAAGTACCCGCTAATGTTGCAAAAGATGGCGAGGGTAATGTCATTGCTGGAAATTTAATTGATAACCCATATGAAAAATGGTCTGACATTGATGCTTCATTACCTGATCATAAAATTGAAATCCTAGTTGCACCGCCGACATCTGGTACAAGAGATGCTTGGAATTCACTTATTATGAAAAAAGGTTGCAAAGCAGCAGGCGCATACACACTTTGGGAAAATGCCGGTGAAAAGGCAAAGAAAAAATGTGCAGTAGTGCGAGAAGATGGAAGAGTTATTGAAGCTGGTGAAAACGACACTTTAATAGTTCAAAAATTATCAGAGGATCCAGAAAGATTTGGTTACTTTGGTTACAGCTACCTTCTAGCTAACGAAGATAAAATTAAATCTGCTTCGATCACTGGAATTCAGCCAACGCTTGCTGGTATCCAGGATTATTCTTACCCAATTGCACGACCATTACAGTTCTATGTGAAAAAAGCTCACGTAGGTGTTGTGCCAGGAATTGAAGAGTTTCTTGCAGCTTTCACAAGTCCTGATGCAATGGGTGAAGATGGATATCTAACTGATATCGGTTTAGTTGCATTATCTGATGGTGATGCATCTGATATAAGATCAAGAGTTGCTAACTTAGAAACACTCGATCTGGACTAAAATACTTGATTAATCCACAACTGAGGCAAGTTACGCTTGTCTCAGTTGTTAAATAAGCATTATGGTGAAGCATGGGATTTATATTAATTTCTTTAATTATTCTAATTGGTATCGCCAGCTATTTTCTAGGAAATTTAAGAGCAAAAAATCTTAGGACTTCAAATCAAAAAAATCTTAAATCACTTAGTCATTATTATGGGTACTACGTAGCTCTATGGGCTGTTGTGCCAGCGTTATTGATACTGTTGATGATTACTTCGTTTAAATCATTTTTTATTGAGCAATATGTATTAAGTGATTTCATAGCACTTGGCAGTTATACAGAAACAGAACTAAGTTTATTATTTACCCAAATCGAAAACACTGCATTGGGCATAAAACTTTTTGATGAAAATACTATTCTTATAAATGGTGCCGTAAATAAATTAAATTATATTAATAAGACGAGTGAAAACTTAACTTATGTTACAGTTCTTGGGTTGTCAGGTTTACTGGTTCTTTACTCATTATTCAATATTAATAACAAACTTAATTCTAGAAAGATTGTCGAGAAATTTTTACTAGTCTTGTATTTTACATGCTCACTTGTCGCTATAATGACCACTGTTGGAATAATTTTTTCTTTATTATATGAAACGTTGCGTTTTTTTTCTCAAGTTCCAATAACCGATTTTTTATTTGGATTAAATTGGAGTCCTCAAAGAGTTTTTGTAAGAGAAGCTGGAGATCTTGATACAAGAGACTTGGCCAATGCATTTGGCGCTGTTCCATTATTTGCTGGAACATTTCTTATTGCATTAATTGCAATGTGTGTCTCAGTCCCAGTTGGTTTACTCACAGCCATTTATATGTCTGAATACGCTTCTCCAAAAGTCAGAGATTGGGCTAAGCCAATTATTGAAATTCTTGCTGGTATCCCAACGGTTGTATACGGATTTTTTGCAGCGTTAACTGTAGCACCTTTAGTGAGAGATATCGGTCAGGGTGCTGGACTAACTGTTTCTTCTGAAAGCGCTCTAGCTGCGGGATTTGTTATGGGAATAATGATAATACCATTTATTTCATCACTTTCTGATGATGTAATAAAATCTGTACCTCAAAGTTTAAGAGAAGGCTCTTATGCCATGGGAGCAACCAAAAGGGAAACAATTGTTAAAGTATTATTGCCAGCTGCGTTGCCAGGTATTGTAGGTTCTTTTTTATTAGCTGTCTCAAGAGCGATTGGGGAGACAATGATTGTTGTTATGGCTGCAGGATTAAATGCAAAATTAACAGCTAATCCGCTTGATGCGGCAACTACAATTACTACTCAGATTGTTGTTATTTTAATCGGTGATCAAGAATTTGATAGCCCAAAAACACAGTCAGCTTTTGCTTTGGGTTTAACCTTGTTCGTTGTTACATTGGCTCTAAATTTTATAGCTTTACAGGTCGTAAAAAAATATACGGAGAGATATGACTGATAGAATAGAACAAAGAATAAATAGTTTAAATAAAAGGCTAAATTCAGAGAAAAGATTTAGGATTTATTGTATTGGTGCAATGAGCTTTGCGCTTGCATGGGTGCTTATTTTATTTCTAAATATATTTTCATCTGGCTATTCAGCATTTTATAGAACTGTTATCCAGGTAGATGTACCTTTTTTAAATCTTATTGAAGACACGACACAATTTTCTGAAATGAGTTCAGAGGATATTAACAACCTGTCAATGTATTCTTTTTCCAAAAAGGCTATTTATGGACTTTTCCCAGATATTGAAGAGAAAAAAGATAAGAAAATGTTGATACGATTATTCAGTATTGAATTTGAGCAAGAAATAAGAGAATTTTTAAAATCGAATAAGTCAAATATAAATGAAACAGAAACAATATATTTAACTGCCTCCGACGATGTAGATCAGGTTAATAAAGGAAACTACCCAAGGGACTTAGATGAAGACAAAAGAAGAATTAAAGATATTCAACTTTTATTTTTTGATGACCTTGTAGATAGGGGACTTGTCAGCTATGAATTCAATCTACCATTTTTAATGAGGGGTGACAGCCGAGAACCTGAACTGGCAGGAGTAGGAGGTTCAATAGTAGGTTCTTTATTCACAATTTTGGTAGTTTTGATTTTGTCTTTTCCTATTGGAATTTTTGCAGCTATTTATCTTGAGGAATTTGCACCAAAAAATAGAGTTACCGATTTTATTGAAATTAATATTAATAATTTAGCAGCGGTACCTTCTATTGTATTTGGCTTATTGGGGCTTGGTATTATTTTAAATACATTTGGATTGCCAAGGTCAACACCACTGGTTGGAGGCATAGTCTTATCTTTAATGACCCTACCAACAATAATTATTGCAACTAGAGCCTCATTAAGGGCGGTGCCACCATCAATAAGAGAAGGAGCATTAGCAGTCGGAGCAACCAAAATGCAAGCAGTAATGCATCATGTAGTTCCTGTAGCAATGCCTGGTGCATTAACAGGTACAATTATAGGCCTTGCTCAAGCACTTGGAGAAACTGCGCCATTATTATTAATTGGTATGGTGGCATTTGTTGTAGATGTTCCACAAACACCGCTGGATGCTTCTGCCTCTTTGCCAGTTCAGGTTTATTTATGGTCAGAAAGCGCAGAAAGAGGTTATGTTGAAAAAACTTCAGCTACAATTATGATGTTACTTGGATTTTTAATTTTAATGAATTTAGCTGCAGTATTAATTAGAAGAAAATTTGAAACAAAATGGTAAAATAGAATATGAAAAGTATAAAAATAAAAGCAGACAACTTGAATGTTTATTATGGAGAGAAACAGGCACTCTTCGATGTTTCCATGTACATGGAAGAAAAACAAGTCACTGCTTTAATAGGTCCATCAGGTTGTGGTAAATCAACCTTTATTAGATGCTTAAATAGAATGAACGATGTTATTGATATATGCAAAGTACAAGGAAAAATAGAAATCGATGGCAACGATATTTATGCACCAGACATGCAAGTTGAACAACTAAGAGAACGGGTGGGCATGGTTTTTCAAAAGCCGAACCCCTTTCCAAAATCTATTTTTGAAAATGTAGCTTATGGTCCAAGAATACATGGAATAGCAGAACATAAATCTGATTTAGAAGAAATTGTTGTTACCAGTCTAAAAAAAGCGGCTCTCTTTGATGAGGTTAAAGATAGATTATACGATGCGGGAACAGGCCTCTCGGGTGGACAGCAACAAAGATTGTGTATTGCAAGAGCTATATCCGTAAATCCAGATATTATTCTAATGGATGAGCCTTGTTCAGCTTTAGACCCAATTGCTACGGCTAGAATTGAAGAATTAATGGGAGATCTTAAAACAGAATATACAATAATTATTGTTACACACTCGATGCAACAAGCCGCTAGAGTTTCATCAAGGACAGGTTTTTTTCATTTAGGTAAATTAGTTGAAGTTGATAAGACTGAAACAATCTTTTCAAATCCATCAGATCAGAGAACGCAAGATTATATAACAGGGAGGTTTGGTTAATGAGTGAACACATAGTTTCATCTTATGATGAGCAATTAGATTTAATAAATAGTACATTAATTAAAATGGGAGGATTGGTTGAAACACAGCTTCACAATTCTCTTGTTGCTTTGGGTGATAAAGATACTGCTTTTGCAGAAGAAATTTTAAGAGATGATAATAAAATAGATGCCTTAGAAAAGGAAATTGATGCTTTAACATACAAAGTAATTGCAATGAGGCAACCGCTTGCTAATGATTTAAGAACCGTACTTTCGGCACTAAGCATTGCAAACGATCTCGAGAGAATGGGTGATCACGCTACCAATATTGCTAAAAGAGTTGCAAATGTAAAAATAAATATGCCCGACACGCCGGTTTCAGAAATTGTCAATATGGGTGAGAACGTTCAAAGAATGATAAAAAATGTTTTAGATGCCTTCGTTCAAAAATCAGATACGCTAGCAATTAATGCTTGGGATTTAGACGGCGATATTGATGAATTGTATTTATCAATTTACAGGGATCTTCTTAAGACGATGGCAGAAGACCCAGATACAATTACAGGCTGTTCACACTTATTGTCGATTGCTAAAAACATAGAGAGAATAGGAGATTATGTTCAAAATATTGCTGAAGACATTCACTTCATTACAACTGGTCAAGCCTTAGAACGTAAGTCGGAAAAAAGAATTAAGTGGGAAAAGGTGTAATGAAACCTAAAATCCTAGTAATTGAGGATGAAGTCTCAATAGTTGAATTATTAAAATACAATCTCACAGCTAGTGGATTTGATGTAGACGTATGCTTTGATGGCGATAGCGCATTGGATAGTATATTTGGTGATATTAAATACGATCTCATAATCGTTGACTGGATGCTCCCAAATATTTCTGGGTTAGAATTGTGTAGACGAGTACGTAAAGATAAAACTACAAAGAACATTCCTTTAATTATGCTCACAGCTAAAGGAGAAGAAGAAGATAAATTAAGAGCATTTGAAACTGAAATTGATGACTACATAACAAAACCATTTTCAGTCAATGAGTTAGTAGCAAGAATTAAAGCAGTACTCAAACGCTTAAGACCTATTTTTTATAATGAAGTTCTTACTTATAAGGGAATTCAATTAGATGTTTCAACGCATCGTGTCACCAGGGATAAAACAGAAATAAGTCTTGGACCTACGGAATTTAATTTATTGCGTTTTTTAATGGAAAATCAAGGTAAAGTATTTTCAAGACAACAATTATTAGATTATGTATGGACTACAAGTCCATATGTCGAGCCTAGAACAGTTGATGTTCATATCAGAAGATTAAGAAAAGCATTAAACGAAGGATTTGAATACGACCCAATTAGAACAATTAGATCTGCTGGATATTCTCTTGGTATATGAGCATTAAAAATGTTTTATATTTATGTACGCAAAATTCAGCCAGAAGCATTATAGCTGAGGCAATTACCAATTATAAATATAGTGAAAGTCTGAAAGGCTATAGCGCTGGTAGCACACCTTCAGGAATAATAAATCCTAAAACACTCGATTTATTAGATGATATGAAAATACCGACTGAGAAACTCTATAGTAAAAGTTGGGACGTATTTGGTGAGCCCAACTCTCCCTCTATGGATTATGTCGTTACTGTGTGTGGAAATGCCGCTAAAGAAACATGTCCGATCTGGCCGGGTGCTCCAAAAACATTTCATTTCAATATTGAAGACCCCGTTAAACAGAACTTAAACGAAGTCGATCACAAAAAGTTTTTTAGATCTACATTTGATTATATTGATCAATTAATAAAAGAAAATTTGCTTAAATAAATGCCTAAAAAAATACTTTCTGAATATCTGGGTACACTCTTACTTGTTTTCTCGGTAGTAGGATCAGGGATAATGGCCGAAAATCTATCTCCTACAAATGAAGGTGTTGTATTGCTTGCTAATGCAATAGCAACAGGAGCAATGCTTTACGTGATAATATCAATATTTGGTCCTATATCTGGAGCTCATTTTAATCCAGTTGTTACACTTTATTTTAGATTTAAATCAGATATTAATAACGTAACGATGATATTATTTATCATTTTTCAACTAGTGGGTGGCACTTCTGGCGTCATTTTAGCAAATTATATTTTTGATGATTTATTTATTGAATTTTCAACTAAAGAAAGAACAGGAATTAATATTCATGTCTCTGAAGTGGTTGCAACAATAGGCTTATTAATTACAATTGTGCTCACACTAAAGGCAAAAAGAGATCCAGCAATAGCGGTGGCTTTATATATAACTGGGGCTTATTGGTTCACATCTTCAACGTCATTTGCCAATCCAGCTGTCACGATCAGTAGATCATTCACCAACACATTTACCGGTATAGATCCACAGCACGTGTTGATGTTTATTTTTATGCAATTAATTGGACTCTTAATTGCATATTTTATTCTTCGATTTTACGATTAATTATATCGCTTGTCCAGATACCCATACTTTTTTTACTATTGGTAAATTGTTATAAATACTGAAACTAACTAGGTCCGCCTTCATGCCGCACTGTATACTACCTCGGTCTAGAAGCTGTGTAGCTATTGCTGGGTTTCTTGAAATAGAGGCAATTGCTTTTGGCATATTACCGGACTCTAAACCCCATTTGACAGCTGAAGAAAGTAGGGATGACGGGATATAGTCAGAGCTAAAAATATCAAGGCAATTTTCGTCTATGAGTTCTTGAGCTGAAATATTTCCAGAATGTGACCCACCTCTCATTAAATTTGGCGAACCCATGATAATTTTCATGTCTTCTTTTTGCGACTCTTTTGCTGCTTCGATTGTGGTTGGAAATTCTGCTATTGAAACTCCTAGATTTTTTGAACTTAATACATCTTCTATAGTAGTGTCATCATGACTCGCAAGAACACATTGAAATCTCATTTGTGCTTCAGATATTTTCTTTATATGTATTTCACTATTTTTTGACTGCAGTGCTTTTAATTTAGAGAAGTGATTTTCCATTTCTTCATCGGATAGTTGATATTTACCCGCTAAGTATTCCTTATATTTATCTGTATTTCTAAATTGTCTTTGTCCCGGTGTATGGTCCATAATGCTTATCATTTTAACGTTGCTTGATTCATCAAACTCATCAAGTTCATTTGCTAACGTTTCAGATGCGGTTTCTGCACGCAAGTGAATATAATGGTCAATTTTAAAAAGTTTATTTTTTTTTAAAGTTGAAATTTGGTCAGCTGTTGCTTTAGCATATTTTTTATATTCACCTTGAAGGTTCCCTTTTGGTATCGATCCAACTCTAAGTGCATCAAATACCGTGGTTATACCGACGGAAGACAATTCTCTATCATGAGCTAGCAATGCGTTTATAATTGGCCATTCTACTTTTGGCCTGGGTGTTAAATGTCTTTCGATATTATCTGTATGAAGTTCGATTAAACCAGGAATTAAGAAATCCTTGTTTAAATCGAAAGCAGAATTTCCTGTATAATTTCCTTTACTTAAATCCTTTATTATACCGTTTGCAATGTAAACATGGCCCATAAAAGATTCGTCCGGACAAACAATATGGGCATTTTTTATTACAAATTCATTCATATTTATTTAACAAGATATTACTAATTTATTAGATTATTGTTAAAGTATTATGACTAATTACAAAAGAGTGGCAATTTACTTTTTGCCTAAAAAAAACTCGAGTTTAGAAAACTTCGGAAAAAACCTTTTAGGTAGAGATATCAATAAAAAGAAAAAAATATCACTAACAAGACGTCAAAAATATTTTATTAATAGAGGTTTTACATTCTTTGATGAACTTAAAGACTATTGTGAACAGCCTGCAAAGTATGGGTTTCACGCAACATTAAAGGCACCATTTAGACTTAAAAGAAATGTTAAAACAAAAAATTTTTATGATGTTATTAGCCATATAGCAGCACAACATAGTAGATTTAAGATACAAGGTTTAAAAATAGTTTATAGTAAAAAATTTACTTTCATAACTAGCAGAAAACCAAACAAATTATTAATAAACCTTGAGAATGATCTTGTTAAACATCTAGATACTTTTAGGGCAGAGCTAAATAAAACAGAAATAAAAAAAAGGATCCCTGATTCTTTAACTATTAAGCAAAACAAATATTTAAAAGAGTGGGGATATCCATTCGTCTTTGATCAGTTTAAATTTCATATGACGCTAATGAACCAAAATAACAATAAATTATCTAACAAACAAAAATTAGAACTAGAAAAATTAATTTACAAAATATCAAATAATGTAATTGAATTTAATGAAATTAGTTTACTTGGTGAAAATAAAAATGGCCATTTTGAGGAAATAAAAAGGTTTAAATTAAACTTTTAATTAATGCAGTTAAATTCATAATACCTTGATCAATACTGCTATTATTTTCTACAAATTTTGTACTTGTTGGTAAATTATAATTTTCTCTTTTTATTCGAGAGTTGATTTCGAATTCGTTCTCTCTTTTTCTATCAAAAATTCGTTGACTCAATAAATTGCTAGTAGCATTTATGTGTATAACGATAGAAGAGGATATATCATATAATATATTATTTATATATTCTCTAGATCCAGCAAATATTATGTTTTTTCCATCTTTAAGATCATCAATTGCATCTTTGTGAATACCATAATTGCAATTATTTGCATTCCATGTTGTACAAAATAAATTTTCACTCTTCATTTGCGTAAATATTTTTTCATCAATAGGGTTATAGTCTTCATTAATATCTATTTTAGTTCTTGTAATGTATCTTTTGATCGCCTTTAGATTATCGATATTTTTACAGGCTCCATTTATAAGGGTATTTTTACCAGATCCTGATGGACCTAAGACGATAAAAGCCTTGCCGTTTCTTTTAATGCTTTGTTTCAATGTTTAGATCAATCTCTCTTACATTCAACTTTTTTCGAGAATATTCGTCATGAAAGATTCCAATAATTGATACGCCTCTATTAGATTTCGCTTTAATTAAATTGATAATTATATCACGATTTCTACTGTCAAGACTTGCAGTTGGCTCATCGAGTAACAAGTAAGGAAGGTCTTTTATAAAACCTCGTGCGATATTAATTCTCTGTTGCTCGCCCCCAGAAAAAGTTAGCGGAGATAAGTGCCACAAATTCTTCTCAATATTTAAGTCCTTTAAAAGTTTTATCGATTTTTTATAAGCATTATTTTTATTATCACCTGAATTTAATAATGGTTCCATTATTACATCTAAAGCAGAAATACGGGGTATCACTTTTAAAAATTGGCTCACATACCCAATTGAAGTTTTTCTAAGTTTAAGTATTTCCTGAGCCGATAGAGTGGCAATATTTTTATTATTTATAATTATAGCACCCTTATCAATTATATAACTTCCATAAATCATCTTTAAAATACTTGATTTACCTATGCCTGATGGTCCTTTAAGGGCTACAATTTCACCTGGATTAACCTCAAAATTTAAATTTTTAAAAACTGTTATCTTCGCGTTATTTTGGTTAAATAAAGTAAACGATTTATTAACTTTTTTTACCTCAATCATACTAAACGTGTAACACCGAACTTACTAATAGCTGTGTATATTCTTGCTGAGGATCTTCAAGTACCTGATCGCTTAAACCAGACTCGATTACAGTACCGTTTTTCATGACAATCATTTTATCTGCAAGTAATCTGATAACGGCTAAATCATGTGATACAATAATTACTGTAAGGTTCAACTCATTAACAAGTGATCTTATCAAATCAAGAACACGAGCTTGAACTGAAACATCTAGCCCACCAGTTGGTTCATCCATAAAAATAACATTTGGGCTTGTTATTAGATTTTTTGCTATTTGAAGTCTTTGAAGCATTCCACCTGAGAAAGTAATGGGTAGATCATCAATTCTACTTTTGTCTATTTCAACTTTATTCATCCATTTTGTTGCTAAGCTTCTTATATTTCCATAATGTCTATAGCCAACAGACATTAATTTTTCGCCTATATTACCACCTGCTGATACATTTAATCTTAATCCGTCACGTGGGTTTTGATGAACAAAAGCTAAATCTGTTCTAATAAATTTTCTTTTCTCTGACTCTGATATATTTAAAAAGTCGGTTTCTTTGTTGTTAATACTGAAAATTATTTTTCCTCTATCAGGCTCAAGATTGCCGGATAAGCAGTTAATTAAGGTTGTTTTACCGGAACCAGACTCACCGACAATGCCCAATACTTCACCTGGATATAGTGACATTGAAATATTTTTACATCCAACAATATTATCATAAGATTTGCTTAAATTTGTAACTTTTAAAAGAGGGATTATCATTTATTTTTTCTTTTATTACAAAAATCTGTATCTGAGCAAATAAAAGATTTATTTCCCGCATCATCAACAATAATCTCATCTAAATATGTATTCTTTGATCCACAAATATCACACGCGTGTTCAGCTTTAAATGGGTCAAATGGGTAGTCTTCAAAATCGAGACTTTTAACTTTTGTATATGGTGGAATAGCATAAATTCTTTGTTCTCTTCCAGCACCAAATAGCTGTATCGCTGGTGAGTTATTCATTTTAGGATTATCAAATTTTGGTATTGGGGATGGATCCATTATATAACGATCATTAGTTTTTACTGGATAAGCGTAAGCGGTTTCTATATGCCCATTTTTTGATATATCTTCATAGAGCTTTACGTGCATTGCGCCATATTCGGAAAGAGAGTGCATTTTTATTGTTTCAGATACTTTAGGTTCTAGAAAGGCCAAGGGTTCAGGGATGGGTACCTGATAAACAAATATTTGTTTCTTTTTTAATGGTGTTTCAGGAATTCTATGTCTAGTTTGTATCAGTGTTGCTTTTTCAGTAATTTCAGTAGTTTTAATATTTGAAGTTTTTTTGAAAAAATTTCTTATTGATACAGCGTTGGTAGTATCGTCAGCTCCCTGATCTATTATTTTTAAAGTGTCTCTTTTTGTTAAGCAGCTCGCAGTAACTTGGACTCCACCTGTTCCCCATCCATATGGCATAGGCATTTCTCTAGAGGCAAAAGGAACCTGATAACCTGGAATACATAAAGCTTTTATTATTGCACGTCTTATCATTTTTTTTGTATTCTCATCTAAATACGCAAAATTATATTCTTGATCAAAAGGTAGACCTTTGTCTACTTTGAAATCTTTAATCTTAATTACGTTATTTGTTTTTCTCATACTCTTTACGAATTCTTCTAACCAATTCCAGCTCTGATTGAAAATCAACATAATGGGGTAACTTTAAATGTTCCAAAAACCCAGTTGCCTGTATATTATCACAATGTGACAATACAAACTCTTCATCCTGAGCAGGAGCTCCGACAAACTCTTCACCAATTTCTTTCCACCTTAATGCCCTATCGACTAGGGCCATTGATACTGCCTTTCTTTCTAATTGACCAAATGTCAATCCATATCCTCGTGTAAATTGTGCGGGTGTTTTTTTGCTTCCTTGAAATTGATTTACACTCTCGCACTCAGTAACAATTATTTCTGCAATATCGATCTCAATGTCTAATTCTGGAATGTTGTACTTAACTTTTACATAACCAATTCTTAATTCACCTACAAAAGCATGATTTCTAGCGTAGCCTCTTTGAGTTGAATAAGCTAAAGCAAGAAGAAATCCTTCATCGGCTCTAGAAAGTGATTGTAACCTCTCACTTCTATTAGCTGGAAACTCAAGTGGATTTCTTGTGATGTCTTTTGGCTGATAATTATTATTTTTTTCTTTTTGAATAAGGCCTTCTTTATTTAAAAATCTCAGTACGTGAGGTATTTTTTCCTTTAATACTTTTCGTTTTTCTGCCTTAGGTATATTGCCTTCAGCCAGTAAACTAAAGTCTAAAAGTCTGTGTGTATAATCAAATGTAGGCCCCAATTTTTGTTTTCCGGGAATATCTTTATAAGTTGCTGAGATTCTTCTCATGCATACCATATCTTCTGTTTTAATAGGGGGGGATGTTCCAAATCTTGGTAGAGTTGTACGATAGGCCCTGATTAAGAAGATGGCTTCAATAAGGTCACCTCTTGATTGTTTTATGGCGAGAGCTGCTAGATCAGTATCATATAATGATCCTTCTGACATGACCCTTTCAACAGACAATGTCAACTGTTCTTTAATTTGATCAATTTCGAGGTTGGGAACATTAACATCACCCCTCCTTATTTCTGAAAGCCAATTATGAGCATTTTCAATTGCTTTTTCACCACCTTTAACAGCTACATACATAGAAACTATCCTTTCTTTTTAATTTTTATTGATCTTGGAATGCAAAAAAAATTGCTTTTATTGGTAAAATAGAAATCTATACCAAGGGGGAAGTAGTTATTTACATCACTTATTTTATTCGCATGAGGTAAGTAGATATCTTTGCTACCTTTGATACCGGGCCCCGAAATACTTACATTGTCTGATTTAAATGGTGTCTCAATTATTAATGTACATGATCTATCCGGAAACTCGTCTGATCCTCTAGAGAATTCTGTAAGGGGCAACATGTCATTGAAAGTACCAATTGCAAAATTTGCAAATTTTTTATCTACTATTTTAGAGTTTGTATGAAAGGCTACCCAATCTCTTAAGGATTTAGTGTCTAATGATTTTCCAATATAAATGGCGCTGGTGTGATCGCACATAGTGGACAAAATAGTAGCTGAAGATGTAGAAATTTGTTTAGGTTTATTTATCTCTAAAAACTTTTCAATTGATCCAGGATAAGAAGTTGCAAACAATATAGCTCTGAATGCATCGGCTTTTATAATAGACTCGTTTTCATTTGTATTAATCATTTCAAGTTTCACCTCGCACCAATGTAAAGAAATCGACAGCTGTTGACTCTGATTTTGACATTACATCTTTTTTTAAATTTTTATCGCTTACAACTAGAGGGCGTATTATATTTTTGATTAAAAAATCTCTTTTATTTGTTTGCAGTAAAGCATCGCATATAGCAACAATTTCAGCCTTATATTTATTTCTTCCTTGCACGTATCCGTGACCAATTTTTCCTTGTGAGGTTTTCAATTGACAACGGGTAATAGTAACTTCACCAAAATTGAAATTATTTCCTGTTACTCCAATTTTTCCTTGACACATTATACTGCCTATTTCCGGTTTTCTAAGCCATGTGAAATTTACCTCAATACCAAATTTTTCCCAAAGAGAAGTTAGGTGGGCATCATTGCATGTAGCCAATGTACTAAGCCAAAATTTTCTTTCCATATTAATCTATACAACTATACAAGTATACTATAATAATTATGACGATTCGTTTCAATTTATTTATTAAAATTATGTTACAATAACTAAATGTTTGCCTGGGAAGAAATAAGGGACTCAATAAAAAAAGATATTATTAATCGTAAGCTTCGATTAGGGGAAAAAATCTATTCTGAAAACTATTATGCTAAGCTTTTTAAGGTGAATAGGCATACAGTTAGACGTGGAATCGAGGCCCTTAAAAAAGAAAATATCATTTATTCGAGAAGAGGTTTAGGATATTTTCTTAACTCTAAGAAAATAAATTATAAAATCGGAAAAACAGTAAGGGCATCACAGAATTTAAATCAAGAGACTACTGATATTGCTGTAGATATTATTTCTATAGATAAGAGAAAAGGGTACAGCAATGAAATAAGAGAATTTAATTTAAAAAAAAATGATTCAGTTTTCTATATTTATACAATCTCTAAAGCTAATGGTATTCCACTTATTTTAACAGAAAGATTAGTCCCAGAAAAAAGATTTAAAAATTTTGATTTATTTTTTCGTAAAACTGGCTCTATGACATTGTCCTTTAATAAATATGGATTAAAAAAAATATATAGAAAAAAAACAACAGTATCAGCAGAGAGCGCGAATAATGTACAATCCAAATATTTAAAAATTAATGTCGGAGACCCATTAATACATACAAAAGCAATAAATACAGATATTAATAACAAACCAATTGAGATAAGTGATAGTTATTTTGTTGGAAGTAAAATTCAGTTAGAAATAAGCAAATTATAATTCGTGCATTTGATTTGTAGGTTTCTCGAAAATTATTAGTAAGAAAGAAAACGCTGATAAGATTGCAGTTATTACAATCGTAATCGTAAATAAGTTTAAATTATACGCAAAAAGAAATGCACCTACTGCTGGACCTACGGCAAAGCTAATGCTCCTTGAAAGGGCCATCCACCCTTTAGCTTGGCCATAAATTTGTGACTCAAAATACATATTGGTGACATAACCATATGTTATTGTTAAAACACCGTGACCCATCCCGAAAAAAGCCATACTAATTGCGGCAACAGAAATATTATTTGTAAATTGAGCTGTAAAAATTGAAAAAATTACAAACAAAAAGGCTATTAAGCCTGTATATCTTGCGTCGTAATGCTTTCCAATTTTCATCTCCAAGTATCTTCCTACAAGTTGAAACGGGCCATATATACTCGCAAGTAAAACCGCGATACTAATGTCATTAAATGTTTCTGTAAAAAAATTTACCAATGCTAGGGTGAATGCTACAAAAAAAAAATTTTGTAAAGAAGAGGATATTGTAATGTAAAAAAATGATTTTTTTTGAGTCTTATTTAGCTCATTCCAATTAAATAATAACTTACTTTCATTTAAGTATTCTATATTTGATTTGTATTTCATTTCCTTTGAGGACACAAGTACATAGCCAATTAATAAAATAATTGAAATAAATAAACACGTATAGAATAAGCCTACATTGTAAATAAGTGGATAAATTGAAAGCCAGGTAATAGTGCTTGCTACCGCTCCATAAAAAGTAATTATTGAAATATTTTTTCTAGAATTGATTTCATCCATTTGGACTGCTGCATTAAACGCTACTTCATAGGTTGACATACCAAGCCCCAAGGTAATTAGAAACATAGAAATAAACACCCACAATACATTTTTGAAAATAAATAAATCAACCTCTGTTATTCCAATAAAAATTGAGCCTATCATACCTAATAACAGGCCATATTTAATTACGATTAGGCTTCCATGATGGTCTGACCATTTTCCAATCCGAGGCGCTAATAGGGCTTGAAATAACAGTGCTAAACTAAACATTGTGAGAATTAATTCCTCACTTAAATTGGTGTGCAGTGAGATATACTCTTTTAATGGGGCAATAGTATAGAATAAAAATCCGTAACCAATGATTGTTACAATTCCAATAGTATGAACAGGAAATAAACTATTATTTTCTTTCAACTTGATGCCTGTTTAGTATTTATTTTTATAAGTCATTGAATAAATTTGTTATTTTTACAATAGTTAAAAAATAGATTGTTTACCAATTTTTAAATATTACAAAAATGTTAAGAAATATTACAATAATATTACATGAAACGATTCGTGCTTTTAATGTTCATTTTTAAAATTCTGCTGAGCACAAACATCTATGCTGACGACTTTAAGAGTTGTATAGCTTACTTTCAAAACACTTCATCTCTAGAAATAGGGTACGATGAGACAATAATTAATTGTGAAATATATTTTAATACTCATCCTAGCAGTAACTTCAATGAGTATAGTCTTTGTATGTTGCAGAATATTAAATCAGCTAAAAATATTGATGATTATTTTTATGAGTCAGACCAATGTGTGATTAATCACTGTTCTTCTAATTTAGAAACTTTTTTTAATGGTAGTGATCCTGGCTTTTGTACGTTATTAGAAGAGGTGTAGTTAAAAAATCTGCCACCATGACTTTTCTTTTTCATTTTCTGTCTCTTCTTGCAGTTCGTCTAACTCATTAACAATTCCAATTCTCATATCTTGTCCGGCAACATTGCCTTCTCTCGCTATAGTTTGAGCCTCTTTCAATTTCATTTTTGCAAGGACGTTTTGATTTTTATTACACAATTCCATTCCTTCAAGCATTAAATTATGTGCTTTCGTTGCTGAATCTGGGTCAGCTCGCTGTATATCGTTTTTAACTGATCCACGGAGCGTTAATACACTTAAATCTTCACAGTTTCCTATATTGCTCTCGTATGTACTTTCAGTATTGGTAGAATAGTCATTTCCAGCTTGCCCAATTGTATTGTCTTCATGACTGTCTGCAAGAGCAAGAAATGATAACATGTACGACGTTATTAAAAAGAATTGAATAAATTTGATCATAATTAATGATACAAATAGATTGTTAAAAAAATATTAAGATCTCAAAAAAAAAATTATTTTTTTGCCATTTTTGCCAATTGTAATTCTGCTCCTAGCGTTTCATCACCAATCAAAGCTCTTCTTACTTTTGCGGACATTGTATCCATGAAAATAACAACTCCTAAAATCAATAATGACATATACATAACATTTTCCCAACTGGTACCCGTATTTATTGCTCCAAGTAATTGTAAACCTATGCCGCCTGCGCCCATGGCACCTATAATAACAGCTCCTCTCGTGTTTGATTCTAAGTAGTAAAGAGTTTGGGAAATAAAAATAGGAAGTATTTGAGGTATAATTCCAAATCTGTGTTGAAGAGTTTTATTCGCTCCCGTAGACTCTACACCTTCTTGTTGCTTTTCTTCAGTGTTTTCTATTGCTTCAGACATTAATTTTCCAAGAGTTCCTGTATCTGTAATTGCAATAGCAAATATTCCAGTAAATGGTCCTGGTCCGAAGGCTCTTAAAAAAATTAAGCTCCAAATCAAAAAATCGATGCCTCTTAATGTATCAAATAACCGTCTTAATATCGTTCGAACAAATTTAAAAGGCGTTACATTGTAAGCTGCAAAAAATGCCAGAGGAAAACCCAGAAGAGCTGCTAGTAGGGTGCCCAATAGAGCCATAAAAATTGTCTCTAATAAAGCCCACAATATTTGTCCATGATGCCACATATCATTATTTAGAAATTCTTGAATTAGAAGCGAAAAATTTGAAATATTGGGGTCAACTCTATCGCCTGAGAATGAAAGTGAAATAGCATTCCAAATTCCATATGGTTCTAAAGGACTGTCAAAGTCAAACCAGAAATAGTTCCAACCAAGATTGTACCTATGTACTTCAACTTTTTTTGAATAAACTTGAACTCTTTCGTAAAGAGATGGTCTAACCTCTATTTTATTTTCCGTTACCCTTATCCATTTTGGGAGATTATCTACATTTTCAACGTAAGGCTTACCTTGTGCATCAAGACGAAAAACAAGTGTTTCTTTGGTGTCTGGCCAGTTTTCTATTGTAACTTTATCATCGTATAGATTTGCAAACCCTCCATTTTTAAAACTTATTTTTGTTTCACCCTCTGGACCTATGGAAGTCCATTCAGGATACCTTTCTGGAAGACCGTCACTTTTTTGATAGGGGCCAACATACTGAGACCATCTGCTTCCTTCAAAGGATATAATTATATCATCTGGTTCACTCCATTTCATTGTGACATGGTCTTTATGTGCATATGTGTCGAGGGCAAACAATGAAGCTCTTTCAGGACTCCATTTTTTATGAATCTGAAATATGTCGAGGCTTAAAATTGCTATGATTAAATACACTATAATCCCGAGCACTAAAAAAGTTGACCACATTTTAGATGAAAATTTAGTAACTACTATATCTGAATAATTTTTAATAATTTCAGACCTGTTCATGATTTCAATCCTATTAATGATTTTCGCCAATAACTTGATAAGTAATCCAATGCAATGATCGTAGACACAAGTAAAAACATTATTGCAATAGTGTCAGCTTCATATTTCCACTGTATATTAGTGTAAAGTTGCTCACCGATACCTCCAGCGCCAACAAATCCCAAAATAGTTGAAGCCCTTATATTAATTTCAAATCTTAAAATTGTGTAAGTTAGAAATAGAGGGAGTGCCTGAGTTACCACACCAAATCTTATTCTGGTAAACCATGAAGCTCCACAGGACTCAAGACCTTCAATTGGATTTTTGTCGACATTCTCAATAGCTTCTGAAAACAATTTGCCAAGAGCTCCTGCGGTATGAATTATGATGGCAATTACAGCAGGCAGTGCTGACTTTCCCAGTAGATACAACAAAACAAGCGCAATAACTAATTCTGGAAACGATCTGCATATATCCATGATGCGTCGAAATATTAATACAGTAGTTTTACTTTTGATTAGATTACGACTTGAAAAAATACTTAAAAAAAAGGCTAGCAACGTACCCATTGCTGTTGAAAATAGAGCCATATTAATAGTGCTTATTAAATCTGGAAGGTATTCAAGTAACAATAAATTCCATCTATAGCCGTATTCCCATGACCCAACAAATAGATCAACTGGGTAATCGAAAAATTTAGGTAATCCAACCCAGATGCTAGTCGCATTTCCTGTTTCTGCTACAATTAAACCCGAATAAATAACTGCTATCAATGCCGCAATTGAGAGAAAAGAATAAATTGATCTTGTTCTTGTAAGAGATTTTAAATTATTTTCAATTTTAATTAAATTTTCTGGCAATGATGATTGCACTGTTTCCTCCAAATAAACTGCTAATTAAGAGGATGGGGCATGCCATCCTCTTAAGTTAGCAAGCAACTACCGAAATTTATTCGGCTTTTTTAGCTTCAATTTTAGCTTTACGAGCAGCTACAATAGTTTCATAGAAACTATGGTCGACTGGCACCCAAGCTTTAACAACTCCATTTGCAACATTCTCGCTGCATTGTGGGTCATTTTCATGGATCCACTGCTTCATGCCTACCATGACCTGATGCGCTCTCACAGGCATATTAGTTGGCATTACAATCGGTCCATTTGGTATCAAAGCAGATGACCAAATCTGTTTGATGTCATCCATATTTAATAGTCCTTTATCAACCATTTTTCTCAGATTTCCAGAAGAGTAACCTTCGCTCCATTCACCAACTCCAGATACCCATGTCACACCTGCATCGATATCACCATTAAGAACTGCCAAAACGTTATTTTCATGACCACCTGAAAATTGTGTAGAGCCAAAGTATGAGTCTGGATCCATTCCTGCAGCTTTTAATTCGATTGATGGTATTAGATAACCAGATGTTGAATTAGGATCAGCCCATCCAAAAGATTTACCTTTTAAATCATCAAGTGAATTGATACCCGAGTCTGATCTTGTAACCATGACTGAATAATAGCCCATATCTCCTGTTGGCTGCATTCTGGTTAAAATTGGTACAGTAGCGGTAGGATCTTCTAGATATATACCCGCATATCCTGATGAGCCAAACCAAGCATAGTCTAAGCTGCCACCAAGCATTGACTCCATTGTTCCTGCATAATCTTTAAAAGTATAAATTTTAGCTGGTACTCCATATGCAACTTCCGCATATTCCTTTAGACATGCATTATTCTTAATAATGTCTTGAGCTGATTCATCGCCTAAAAATCCAAGTCTCATTTCAGGTTGATATTTACTCAAGTCCATTGTTGGCCCTTTATAGCCAGATACATCCCATGCGTATGCATTTGCAGACACAAAAAGGAATGAACAAGCAATAATAGACCTTACTAAATTTTTAATCATTTTTAGTATATCTCCTTGTTAGTTGTTAAGTTTTTTTTTGAAAAGGCTAACATTATCCTGCCTCTGCAAACTGTTCGTCACCAAGTGAAGTTGAAGTAACTGTTGGTTCAAATGCTTCTTCAGCTTCAGCGCCATAAATTTCTCTAGCAACATCATCTTTTAAACTTGAAGGTACATCATCAAAAACAATTTCCCCAAGTCTCATGCCAATGACTCTGTCACAATAATTTTTAGCGGTATCAAGAGTATGAAGATTTGCAAGAACAGTAATCTGCTTTTCTCTATGAATATTTCTAAGTGATTCCATTACAAGTCGGGCATTAAGAGGGTCTAGCGATGCAATAGGCTCGTCGGCTAAAATCATTTTTGGTTGCTGCATCATAGCTCTACAAATTGCAACCCTTTGTTGCTGTCCACCAGATAAAGTCTCTGCTCTTTGCAGCGCGGTTTCAGCCATTCCCAATTTATCCAGAGCCATCAATGCATCAACGCGTTCATCTTTAGTGAAAAGTTTTAAGCTTGATCGTAAAGTACCTTGAATATTTGATCTTCCAAGAATTACATTTGTTAAAACATCTAAACGGGGCACAAGATTGAATTGCTGAAATATCATGGCACAATCTTTTTGCCATGCTCGTTTGTCTTTCTTTGTTAATGAAAGTATATTTCTGCCTTCAATAAAAATAGATCCACTAGTTGCGTCGGTTAGACGATTCATTATTCTCAGTAATGTTGACTTTCCAGCACCAGATCTGCCAATGATACCAATCATTTCAGGTTTATTAATTTCAAATGTGACATCGTTTACTGCACGGTTGTCACCAAAATACTTATTTAATTTCTCTACTTTGATCATTAGTATGAATGAAAAGTAATACAAAAAAATTAAATCAAAGTTGCATTTTTATGACAGATATTTTGCAATTTATTACACTAATGTTACAGCTCAAATTATTGACATTAAAAAAAATATAATTAATCATTTAAATCATGCAATTAGATAAAATCCAATCTCTAGAAAATAAATTAAATTCAGCTTCAATTATTGAGCGTACCAATGTTTTATGTGAAATTATTGATCAAAGAGGTTCATGCAGTTTTTATGACGAAGAGATTACTCAATTACAACATGCTCTTCAGTGCGCAACCTTAGCTAAAGAAAATAATGAAAGTGATAAATTTATTACTGCTTCATTATTTCACGATTTAGGGCATATGTTGACTGGCGAAGATGTAAATAGCCATGATTTTTTAAACAATGACAAGTATCATGAAAACGTTGCTGCATCTTTTTTATCCAAGTATTTCCCTGAAGAAGTTACTTACCCAATTAAAATGCACGTTATTGCAAAGAGATATCTATGTTCCGTTCAATCAGATTATTATGACGGTCTTTCAGATGGCTCCAAAAGAAGTTTTAAACTTCAAGGCGGATATTTAAACAAAGATGCTATTCGAAAACTGGAAAGTCATAAATATTTTGAAGATGCAGTAAGACTTCGAAAGTATGATGACAATGCAAAAATTAGGGGAAAGAAAACTGAAACTATTTCATTCTTTCATCCTTTTATTCAAAAGTCCTATATTTGAACTTTACTAAAATAAAGCTTTCGAAAATTGTTAAAGCAAAAAAAAATCTTGGTAATTTGGTTATATCCAGTTGTCCAGGTATCAGTAATTCTAGATTTGATAAATTTACTTATAAAAAAGATTTAACCATTATCATCGACTTAAATATATCACTCGTTGTTTCATTGATAGAACTTAATGAAATTAGAAATTTTGAAATTAATCAGTTCCATAAAGATCTAGAGGAGAAGAATGTTAGGGCCTACAGCATGCCCATAAAAAACTATGGTATTCCAGCTCAGATTAAAAAAAATGAATATAGTCAAATTATCAGAGATTGTGTTACTCAGTTAGAACTCAATAAAAATGTTTACCTGCATTGTTATGCTGGATTAGGTAGATCTGGAATGTTTGCTTCACTTATTTTAAAGGCACTAGGACTAGATTCAAAGCAATGCATAAATCATGTAAGGAATTGCCGGCCAGGTACAATTGAAACAGAGGAACAAGAAAAATTTGTAATCAACTTTTAAGGCCCTTCACCACGTGAAAGCCTTTTGTTAATATCATCAATAACGGTCTCGATATCTGCAATAGTTTCTATTACGTAATGCGCACCTGCTTTATAAAGCAGATCTTTTGCAAATCCTTGTTTCATATCAATTTCTTCTTTACTCAGTTCATCAGCTTCTTCTAAGGAATTTATATTCATATAATTCGAATATCGCGTTACACCAACACCCCAACAACCAGCATTAATTGCTTCTCCAATTCCTGAAACAGTATCATCAACTTTTATAACTGATTGAATGGATTCTATATTCATTATATCTAAATTTTTATATAACATGTGGGGAAGGGGCCGAACGCCATTTTTAACATCATCACCTGCAACTGACGCATCGGGGACATATCCCTGTTTTGCTGATTCTTCCTCTAAAATATTAACCATTGACCGCACAAAACCAGTTGTGCAACCAACTTTTATACCGCTATTTTGAACCCGTTTAATTACTTCTGCTGTTCCGGGTAATAATTTTGAGTATTGTTTTAAGCATTTAAGCTGCAGTGGAACAAAATCTGCGTACATATTTTCAACATCAGACATTTGTGGGTCTTTACCATGTACTATGTTCCAGCGCTTTCTTATTTCAGCGTTCTCTGTGAGTGCTTTTATATGTAAATCTTTTCGTAAACCCATGGGTTCTCTTGCCTCTTCCATGGAGATTACAACCTTTTGTTTCTTAAAAACCTCAACAAACACTATAGTTGGAGCAATCACGTATGCGTCAGCAGTAGTTCCACTCCAGTCTAATACCAAACCTTTTATCTCTCCTTTATATCTATTTTCTGACAAATATTTCAAAACTATTTAACCTTTTCTTGCTTTATTTAGACACTATTATGGCGTTAGCCATTCTTTGTTTAAACTGCCATTTGTGGATGTAAACAATGCTCGGCGATGACCTTGACGATGCAAATAAAGCCACTCAATCGAGTGAATTTGAATTTCCACTAAAGTAAAGTTGTTGTAACCGTTTTGTAAAAGATCATCGTCCGGCAGTTCGTTTTCATGCTCTGGTAAGTACCCTGAAGTTGGTTCATCTGAGGGGGTTCCAGGTGCCTTTTCAACAACATAACATTTCTTGCTAAATGACCTTGAGTTATCCCAGGCTGATTTTGCTTTATTGTTTTGATGATTGATTTCAGCTTTTCCTGAAACTTTAATTTGTATCTTTTTGCCATGATCGTAAAACAGCATGGTTACTGCATTATTTTTTTTTATTTCATCAATTTTACTGGATCGGATATCCGTATGAAAACTTATGGTATTATTTTTCTTATCAACATGCCTGAGGACTACTGTTCTAACAGATGGAAATGTATCATTGAATGTTGAAATATACCCTTGATGTAATTCAGATTTTGATTTTGATTTACCAATTATGAGTTGATCCCAAATATTTTCATAAGTCTTATCAAGATCATTATAGAAATCAGGTTTATCGTGTGTATGATCTTTTACCATTCGAGTTTTTTTCCTTCATAATTTAAAAATGAGCCAGAGTTATCAAGATTTAGTTCATTTATAACATTGATCATTCGGGTAATGCTCTCAGGTATCTCTAATTTCGCACTTGTGCCACCCATATCGGTTTTTACCCATCCTGGGTGCAAAATAAGGACAGATATCCCATCTTCTTTCCAATCTATTGATAAGCTTCTTGCTGCAGAATTAAGAGCTGATTTTGATGAGCGATAAAAATAAAATCTACCAGAGTAATTGTCGTCAATGCTTCCCATTTGACTGGATATAAAAACGACTTTCTTATCAGATCCCATTTTTAAGTTGTTCTTTAATTTTCGTGCGAGAATTATGGGTATCACAGCGTTAATTCTCATTTCATTCATCCAGGCATCTATATCAAGATCTTCTTTTAATTGTTCATCACTAAAAATACCTGCGTTGTGAATGAGTATATCAATTTTTTGAGACCCTATACTTGTTACAAAATTATTGACGCTTGCATCAGAAGTTAAGTCAAGTTCAGCGATGTCGATATTGTTAATTTCATTCAACTCTTTTGAGCTATCTTTATTTCGAGTGGTTGCAATGATGTTATGGTTTGTATTGCTGTATTGCTTTACAAACTCAAGCCCAAGACCTCGATTGGCTCCTATGATTAATATATTGCTCATTTTACATATAAACTTATAGTACGTTCATGAGCATTTTAGCAAATCCTCTTCGACTAATCTTCTTTTTTTATTTATTTTATCTTTATTACTCATATGTGCGACCTGTGCCCGCTGACTCTACAGTAAGAGAAGTAGCAAATTTTATTACTGATTATGGAATACACTTTATTTCATTTTTCATACTTGGCGCCTTGGCACAATTGGCTAATAATAAAAATAATGATTTTGTATTTGGTATCAGCTTAGCCCTGATCACAAGTGTTTTCATTGAGTTTATACATTTTTTTATACCATTTCGTATTTTTGATATAATAGAAGGTTTTGCAAATATAGTTGGTTGTGTATCAGCTATTTATCTAATAAGTTATTTAAGAAAGAAAAATGAGTAAACTTTTAATCAGAAATATATGTCAACCACCGGATAGCAATCCTTACGGCACCGCTCACGGAGCTTGGATTGTAAAGCAAATGGCCCATGGAGGCATTTATATGACTCAGCTTGTTTCAAAAGGAAATGCCGTATTAGTTGAGTCTAAAGTTAAATATAAAAATCCGATGCATGTTGGTAAATTCATCAATGTTTACGGATCGATTGTATCTGTAAAGCAGTCCAAAATGATATTCAAAATTACTGCGATGCGTTCTGAAATGAACCAAAAGGAAGTTGAAGTGGCGGTTGGGGAGTTTTCCTACGTTGCTATCAATGACAAAAATAAAACAAGAAAATTTAAACCAAATTTAAAGATCTAAAAAAGCCCCCAAATTAATGGGGGCTTAATGTAGTTAAAACGGAGCTCCACTCAAAAAGTGGAGGTTTCCACATCTACAATCACATGGAATTTCACTACTCGAGCAAAGCTCCTCTATACTACCTATAGACATAGACCACCTCCTTTCATTAAATATGGTTAAAACTGTATTAGTATATATAATTTACTGGATTCTTATTTCAATCAAGGAGTTTATTATGCAACCCGAATTAATTTTTGAGCCAGTCATCAATATGCTATGGCTTTCTTTGGCTGTTTTTGCCTTTGGGACAGTCCTCAGACTTAAGGCTATTGTCATCGATAAGAAGAATACAGAAGATGATTTTAAAATACCCACATTTGAAAACGGCAGTGAATTAATTCAAAATAGTCAGCGAAATTTGACAAATTTATTCGAATTTCCAATCTTCTTTTACGCGGTTTGCATTATGATTTATGTAACGGGAACAGTCGATGAGTATTTTATGTTATTGGCAACATGGTTCTTTTGGTTAAGAGTTTTACACTCAATCGTTCACATATTTTACAATAAAATCATACCTGGTGTTGCCTTGCCAGTTAGAACGTTATTTTGGTTACCGTCTACGATTATCCTGGCGTGGATGGCTTATCGAGCCTGCTCTTTAATGATCTGATGTTAACTAATATTTTAGTTCCAGCGCTTGGGCTTATTTTATTAACTTTTGTTATTGGATTAATTCATACAATCGCATCAGTTAATTTAATGGGTAAAGGCAAGGACTGGGAGGAAAGTGGAATTCCTGTTGAGCCTTATAAAGATGCTCCTCTACATTTGAAAATTATAAAAAATAATATTTCAAATATATTTGAGTTTTCAGTTATTTTTTATTTTCTAATAGGGATCATCGTTTTTATTGAAATTGAAAGTAATTTTTTGCTAATTTGCGCATGGTTATATTTATTATTTAGAGTGATCCATTCCATTGTACATATCTGTTTCAATAATACTTCAGCAAGAGGTGCCATCTGGATTTTTTCTCAAACTGCTTTGTTGTTATTGTTTCTTGGAACTGCGTATTATGTTTTAAGTAGCTGATACCCCGGCATCAGATAATCTTTTCTTAAGTTTGCCTGTGAGCATTAAATAAGCCATATGATGATCACCAATGAGAGACCATAAAGGATATTTAAATGTAGCGGGTTTATTTTTTTCTATAAAGAAATGTCCAATCCATGCAGGACCATAACCTGCAAGTAAGATTAAAGGCAGGAATAAGTAATTTTGAGTTAGCAGCAGGGACCAGAATAGTACTTGGTAACCAATCGTTCCAAAATAATGCAGCATCCTTGTGCTTTTTTTGCTGTGTTCCCTTAAATAGAAAGGAAAAAAATCTTTGTAATTTGTATATCTAGCTGGATTTTCCATATAATAAACATTATATTTCGATCATGAATCTAGACAACAAAATAATGTACATAATGGTTGCTGCTTTTGTGGTCTTTATACTGATATCCAGCTTCAGCGCATAATTTCATGACAAATTTTGCCTATATTCCTGTATATGCGCTTAGATTCATGATTGCATATTTTATTGTAACGAATGCCGCGGCTATGATTTTATTTCCTGGAGGAACTTTATTTAATCCAGATTTAAATTCTTACTCTTTTAGTGGAAATTTTTTTAGTGACTTGGGAATCACATTTACTCGTGATGGCACTCAGAACTTTCTCTCAAGCTTTTTATTTAACAGCTCTTTGTTGATAATGGGACTATGCGCTGTCTCTCACGTATTTGTACCAAATTTATTTAGAGAGAATAAGAAAACTTATGTGATTTCAGTCATTGCATCAATTTTATTAGTTATTTCTGGAATATCTTTCATTGGCGTTGGTTTAACACCAGCTGATATTTATTTTGAAGAGCATGTTTGGTTTGTTATTTTAGCTTTTAACGCTCAAACTGTTGGTATTTTTTTTATGACAATCGCATTTTTACTGAGCAAAATAAGTAATAGATATACTATTGTTGCTTTTATCTATTTTATAAATGTCGCTCTTTATACAATCTTTGAAACAAGTGAGCCTCCACCTGACTTCAATCCATTTGAATTGGAAAATGTTGAAGAGTTCATAGATTACAACCGATTCACGATATCAGTTGTTTGGCAAAAAATAATTACAGTTATTTCTATGATCAGTATTCTGATCTTTACATTTGGTTACAAGAAACTTTTAAATGACTAGATTCTGGTGTGTACATATCCCAAGAATTGCATCTGCTTACTATATTTTTGCGGTAATCATTGCTATGCTTCTATACCCTGGCGGTAATCATATAGAACTAGATCAAGTAGGTTATTCATTTCATAAAAATTTTCTTAGTGAGCTTGGTTTTCATAAAACAATGTCTGGAGATTTAAATTTTTTTTCATCTTTTTTCTGGAATACTGCAATGTACATGCTCTTATTACAAGGCATAGCTTTTTTGTTTATTCCGAGTTTATTTAGGGTAAATCGTTACTCGTTTATATTTGCTTGTTTAGGAACATTATTTATGTTTCCGGCTTGTGTTTTTTTTGTAGGAGTTGCCTTAACACCAGGTGATATTTACTTTGATGCGCATCTATTTACTACAACTATGGCATTTAATTTATACTCTGTAGCAATTCTCTTTTATGTTCTTGCTTTTTTATTTAGTCCTTTATCAAACTATTATGCGTCAGGAGGTGTGCTACTTTTTATTGCAGTAGGAGTTTATGCCTATTATCTTGGTGACTTTCAACCGATTGATGCAATAAATGACCGTGTTCGTTTTTTAGAAACGTACACAATGGATTTCTTGATATTTAATGTAGTGTTACAGAAGGTGATGATTATTCTAATGATTACAACAATTATCATGTTTACGTTTGGCCTCGATAAGTTAATAGGAAAAAAAAATGCAAATGACTAAATTTTGGACAGTCTATATCATTCGATTTGTATCAATTTTTTTTGTTGTCTCAGTAATTATTGCTTCATATTTTTTTCCAGGAGGAAACATACATAATCCTGATCAAATTGGTTATTCATTTAGTCATAATTTTTTAAGTGAACTGGGTGGGTATATTACATTTGCGGGAGATATTAACAGTATTTCATCATTTTTTTTTAACTCCGCACTTTTTTGTTTTTTATTGGTCGGAATATCAAGTTTTTTCATTCCATCATTATTTACAGAAAATAAAGTTTCGTATTTTTGTGCGTGCATAGCAGCAGTACTTTTTTTCATTGGAATGGTATTTTTTGCTGGAGTAGCCCTAACGCCGCACGATTTATATAGAGATGCACATGTATTTTTTGCAATAAATGCATTTCGTTGGTTAGTACCAGCATCATTATTCTTTGTAATAGCCTTTTTTCTAAGTAATGCGGACAATAAGTATACTGTTGTGAATATTATTTTTCTTATATCAACCGTTATCTATGTAATTTATCAAATATACTCTGGTGATCCAAGATTGAATGAAGAACTATTAGTGCAAAATGTATTAATGCAAAAATCTATAGCAATAATCCATATTATCAGTATTTTTTCTCTTACCTTCTGCTTCAACAGCCAAATAAAGAATAAAAATTTATAAATTTGGAGTTTTGTTAATCCAAGGAGATATTTCCTCTAATTGTGCAGCCAGAGAGATTAATGTTTCTTCATCTGCATATCTTGATGCAAATTGTACGCCTAAAGGTAGACTGTCACTAGTCCAATATGTTGGTAATGAAATTGAAGGTTGCCCGGTGATGTTTTGAAGCATTGCATCAGGTGAGTACCATAAACTCTCAGGTGCTAAGTTATTGAGAATTGAGTCTCTGATTGATTGAACACGAAATACCCAACCCAATTTTAAAGTCATGATAATTTCACTTAAAATACTTGCTTGTTTGTTTGGTCTAATCTCGCCAATCAAAGGAGGTTTCTGAGATATGATAGGAGTCAAGACTACATCATACTTATCAGTTTCTTCCATTACCGATCGAGCAATCTTTTGCATAGTATATCGTGCCCAAGTGTAGTCACTCGCTCTGAAACTTTTACCCAAATAATTAAATAGTCTAGTTGCAGTTTCAACTTCGTTTTTCTTAAATCCTCTGCCAACAACATCTTTCAATTCATTAAACATCTGGGTTACATGAGAGGATATAGTTATTGTAAATGCTCTTGCAGCAAGAAGTCCGTCATAACTGAAATTCATTTCTTCAACATCGTGACCTAAGTCTTCACATAACTTGGCGTTGAATTTAATTGCTTCAATTGCATCAGGTGAGGGTTCAATTCCAACAGGACTTTTAAGATTAAATCCAATCTTAAGTTTATTTTTTTTACTCAAGGCTTCAACAAGAGAACCTTTTTTGTATGGAATGCCATAAGGATCACCCACAACATTTCCGAACAAACAATCATACATATAAGCTGTGTCTCTGACTGTTCGAGAAACAATACCGGAGTGGGTAAGGCCTCCCCATTTATCACCGTGAGAAGGTGCGAATGATGTTCTTGCTCTATTAGGCTTTAATCCAACCAGACCACATGATGCTGCGGGAATTCGAATTGATCCACCACCATCACTTGCATGTGCAATAGGAACTATGCGACTTGAAACAGCTGAAGCTGCACCACCACTTGAACCACCTGTCGTTCTATTGGTATCCCAAGGATTTCTCGTTGGGCCGAATTCAGTTGGCTCAGTTGTAACCATGAGACCGTATTCAGGTGTTGCAGATTTTCCACATATAACAGCACCAGTTTCTCTAAATTGTCTTGTGAGGTGATTGTCGTAAGGCATTTTAGTGTTTTTTAAATACTTGCTGCCTTGCATCATGTGATAGTTAGCTAAAGAACTATCCATGTCTTTCATAAGAAATGGAACTCCAATAAAAGTTCCATTTAAATCTTTGTTTCTATTTATTGACTCGAATGCATAGTGATACATTGTACGATGCACTGCATTTAATTTAGGGTTCAGTTTTTCAATTAGATCAATGGCACTATCAAGAGGATCAATAGGGGATATTTCTTTATTTCTAATTAATTCGGCTATGCCCAAACCATCATAATTTGTATATTCTTTGAAAATAGCCATTATTGATTATATTAACCCCAAAAATATGATAATCTCTTTAAAATTTTTTTAATGATTCAGTCTATTTAAAACCTATGACAGATGCAAATAAGAAAAAAGGAAACCCAGTCATTAATTTTATTAAAAGGTACTTTTTTACAGGTCTTTTAATATCGGCGCCAATTGGAGCGACGATTTACATTACAATATTTATTGTCGAATTTATTGCTGGTCTGGTTCCAGACAGATTTAACCCAAATGGGCTGCTACCTGAGATCATTGGCTATAAAATTCCTGGCCTAGAATTAATTATAGCATTTCTATCTTTTATCTTAATTGGTCTAATATTTTCAACCTTATTTGGAAAAGCCATTCTTGGTTATTTTGACAATCTTATTACACGTATTCCATTAGCTGGTAATGTCTATAAAGCTATCAAACAGATCACTGAGACATTCTCAAATACAGATTCAGCGTATCAAAAAGTTGTTCTCATCGAGTATCCAAGAAAAGATATATATGCAATTGGCTTTATGACTGGTGAGACAAAAGGTGAGATTAAGGAAAGACAAAAAATAGAAATGGTCAATGTATTTGTTCCAACCACACCAAATCCTACCTCAGGGTTTTTACTCTTCATACCTAAAGATGATATCGTTGAACTCGATATGTCTGTTGAAGATGCGATTAAATTAGTTGTATCAGCCGGTATGGTGGTTCCACCAAGGAAGTAGTTAGCCAGTTTTCAAATAATCGATTGCAACTTGATTTCTAAATAGATGCAAAAGTGTCCTTTGTGCTTTGCCTGCAGATTTTTTTAAATCCGGATCTTCTTTAACGATATCCATGGCAACACCTCTCGCTTCCTCGAGTATATGCTTATGCTTATCTAGATTTGATAATCTAAAATTTGGAATACCACTTTGTTTTGAGCCTAATATTTCCCCAGCACCTCGAATATCAAGGTCTTCTTCGGCGATTAAGAAACCATCGTTTGTCTCCTTCATCACTTTTAATCTTCGTTTAGCATTATCGGTGAGTGGCCCTTCAAAAAGTAATATGCATGTTGACTGTGCATTTCCTCTGCCAACTCTTCCTCGAAGTTGATGAAGTTGTGATAGGCCATACCTCTCAGAATTCTCAATAATCATTACAGTTGCATCAGGGTCGTCTATTCCTACTTCTATTACTGAAGTTGCGACTAAAATATCTATTTTATTATCTTTAAACTTTGACATGACATCATTTTTTTCATCTTGAGACATTTGACCGTGAACTAAACCAACAATGTTTGATGAGTAATATTTTTTTAAGTCATTGACCCTTGAATTGACTGATTGCAACTGAAGCTTTTCAGACTCATCAATTAAAGGGCAGACCCAGTAAATCTTTTGTTTCTTATTTAATATTTTTGTAAGGCTTTCTTTTAGTTGGTCAATTTTATTGATATTGATTGATTTGGTAATTATTTCCTTTCTGTTTTTAGGTTTTTCAGAAATTTTGGATATATCCATATCTCCATACGCTGCCAATTCCATCGTTCGAGGTATGGGAGTAGCAGTCATCAATAAGATGTCACAACTATCTCCTGCTTTTTCATTTAATAAAATCCTTTGGTGCACTCCAAACTTATGTTGTTCATCAATGACTACCAAGCCTATATTTTCAAAGTTTACTTTTTGCTGAAATAATGCATGTGTTCCAATAATAATGTCTGCTTCAAAATTATGATTATTTTTATTAGAGGATGTAATTAGTGAACATGTTAGGTTTAAATCACTAATAAATTCTTTGATTGTATTAAAATGCTGCTCAGCAAGAATTTCTGTTGGTGCCATCAAAACTGATCTTTTATTATTTTCAATGCATTGCATCATAGCAAATAATGCAACAATGGTTTTCCCGCTACCTACATCTCCTTGTAGAAGTCTTAACATTTTACTTGAACCTTCTTGATCGTTTGAAATTTCTTCAATAGTTGTTTCTTGATCACCAGTGAGTTGAAATTTCAATTGATCTCTTAATTGTTTTGATAATTTATTTTTTCTAGGAAGTGAAATTCCATTTTTATGACTAATTTTGTTTTTAATTAATCTAATTGTTAACTGTTGAGAGAACAACTCATCAAAAACAAGCCGTTCTATATATTTATTATCATCATTTTCTTTCACATCTTTTGGGTTATGCATTTGATAAATAGAGTCTTTCCATGATGGCCATTTGTTTCTTTCTAAAACTTTCTCAGGTATCCATTCAGGCAATTCATCAACCATACTTAGTGCAGAATTAATTGATTTTTGGATAATTTTAGATGTCATTCCTGCCGTTAATGGGTAAACACACTCAATCTTTTTAACAGAATCTAAGTTTTTAATATCAACTACATGATGTGGGTGTGTAATTTGATACAAATCGTTAAATTTTTCAATTTTACCACTAATAACCCTAGTGCTTCCGATCGGTAAGATTTTTTTTATGTATGGACCTCGTAGATTAAAATAAACGACCGACATTTGTCCGCTGTCATCCGAGACATTTACTCGATATGGCATTCTTCTATTAAAAGCCGGTGCGTGACTATCAATTTTAACAACGACAGTTGCAATACTTCCTTCTTCCAAATCAACAATCTTAGGACTGTTTCTTCTGTCTATGTATGCGGCTGGTTTATGGAATAATAAATCAACAATGTATTTACCGCATAATCTCTCAATTATTTTAGCGTTCTTTGGTCCAATCCCTTTAATCGTCATTATATTTGAAAAAAGCTTGTATAAGATCTTTGGCCTCATATATGTATTGTATCAAAGATCGATAAAAAAAATATGAACGATTTACATACACTTCAAAAAAAGCTTCAGTTCAAATCCTCCCATCGGGGGTCAAAGGAAATGGATATTCTCTTGGGATCTTTTGTTGAGAAATACATCAAATTGTTTAATGAAGGTGAGCTTCAAATGTTAGAGGCTATATTAGAACTTGATGATAATGACATATATCGATATGCGCTAGATAAGGTGACAATTCCAAAAGAAATTGACAATCGCGTCATGCATTTACTCAAAGATTTTACGATGCTTAAAAAATGACGAAACCACGCTTAAAGACTCAAGTTAATGAGAATTTAAATATCAACATTGATGAAAAATTTGATTATGAAAGAACAATTAACTATTTATCTGCCAATGGTTATGCACGCGTAAGTTCAATTCGTGAAAATGGTGAATTCTCTGTAAAAGGAGATGTTATTGATATTTTTCCAACAGACTTCAAGAATCCAGTTCGTATTAACATATTTGGTGATGAGATCGAAAAATTTGAGGAATTTAATCCTAAAAATCAAAAATCGATACAAAGTCTGTTCAGACTCATAATCAAACCCTTTAATGAGTTCTCTTTCAATCAAAGCAAACGAACAATTAAAGCAGATACTTTTTTAACTGATCTCAGTACTTTTGAACAAGATGATCTAATTGTTCATGTTGATCATGGAATAGGAAAATTTAATGGATTAAAAAATGTTACTGTCCTAGAAAACGATCATGATTGCATTGAAATAACATATTTCAATAATGATAAACTTTATGTACCTGTTGAGAATATTGAACTTTTGTCAAAGTACGGTGGGAATAGTGAATTCGCACAAATTGATAAACTTGGAAGTTCAAATTGGCAATTTAGAAAAGCTAGCGCAAAAAATAAAATAAATGAAATTGCCGAAGATTTAATAAAAGTTGCGGCAGAAAGATCTCTAAAAGAAGCGACAAAATATACCGTTCAAGAACCTTATTATTCAAATTTTATAAATGAATTTGAATTTCAGGATACCGAAGATCAAGCAAATGTAACATCAGAATTACTGTTTGATCTAAACAGTGGACTTCCAATGGACCGTTTGATATGCGGTGATGTTGGCTTTGGTAAGACAGAAGTTGCATTAAGAGGAGCATTCAATGTAGCCATGAGCGGTGCTCAAGTTGCATTTATTGTTCCGACAACACTACTATGCAGTCAACACTATGAAAATTTTACAAAAAGATTCAAAAACTTTCCATTGAAAGTAGACCAAATCTCAAGATTAAACTCAACTTCTGAAAACAATAAAATTATTGAAAGAATTAATAGTGGAGAAAGTGATGTAGTTGTTGGGACACATGCACTTCTTAACAGTAAAATTAAATTTAAAAAATTAGGTATGCTGATTATTGATGAAGAGCAGCACTTTGGAGTTTCTCAAAAAGAAAAAATTAAGTCATTGCGGTCAAATGTACATGTGCTTGCTTTAACAGCTACGCCAATACCACGCACGTTACAAATGTCACTTGTAGGTCTCAGGGATTTGTCAATTATTTCTACAGCACCATTAAATAGGCAAAATATAAATACTGAAGTTATTGATTTTAATGATGAAAAAATAATCTCTGCAATTGAATATGAATTAAGTCGTAATGGCCAGGTGTATTATGTCTGCCCAAGAATTAACGAATTAAAAGAAGTTGAGGATTTTTTAAAAAGTAAACTTCCAAATGTAAAGTATCAAATTGCCCACGGTCAAATGCCGTCCAAAAACCTTAAAAATACGATGATTGATTTTTATAATAATGAATTTCAATTATTACTGTGCACCACAATTGTCGAGTCGGGTCTGGATTTGCAGAAAACTAACACAATGATTATTCATAATTCTGATAAATTTGGATTATCTCAACTTTATCAGTTAAGAGGACGAATTGGCAGATCTAATATTGAAGCATTTTGTTTTTATACAGTTAAAGACATCAATGGAATAACTGAAAATGCTTACAAAAGACTTATGCTTCTTAAAAAATTTAATTCTAGAGGCTCAAGTTTTAATCTTTCGAGTCATGATTTAGATATGAGAGGATCAGGAAACATTATAGGCGATGCTCAATCTGGGCATATTAGAGAAGTTGGTCTCGAACTTTACCATAAATTGCTAAAAGATAAGATATTGGAATTAAAATCAGATACATCGACAGTTGATAATGAGTGGTCTCCACAAATAAATCTTGGTTTAAGCGTCTTAATACCTGAAAAGTATATGCCAAATTTAAACACTAGACTGTTTTATTACCGGCAACTTGCCTACTTAAGTTCGAGTGAGGAATTAAGAAAAATTAAGGAAGAAATGAGTGAGCGATTTGGCGAAGCTCCAAAAGAGGTTGAACATTTGTATAACATCACTGAGCTTAGAATTATATGTAAACAGTTGAAAATAGAAAAATTTGATATTGGAAATAAAGGTTTAACTATAAAATTTAAAAATAATCATTTCGAAAAAACAGACCAACTGGTTGAATTTATGTCTCAATATAAGTATGACTTAAAGTTAAGATCAGACCAAACATTGGTGTATAATTACCAAAAAACATCAAATAAAGATCGAATATATAAAGCTTTTTCTTTTGCAAAGGAATTGCAGGCATTATAGTAGAAACATGGGTGTTTTATCTGGATATAAGATAATCGAATTATCAGGGATTGGGCCAGGGCCATTGTGTGGAATGTTGTTTGCCGATCTTGGTGCTGAGGTTATTCGTGTTGATAGAAAAAATACCGTTATGCCTAATCAACAACCAAAATTTGATATTACAGGAAGAAGTAAGAAATCTATTTGTTTAAATTTAAAGGATCCCGAGTCTAAAGAGGTTTTATTTAAATTAATTAAAAATGCAGACGCGCTAATAGAAGGTTATCGACCAGGGGTAACTGAAAAACTAGGGATTGGACCTGAAGAATGTTTAAAACAAAATGAAAAGTTAGTTTATGGAAGAATCACTGGTTGGGGTCAAAATGGTCCTCTTGCACAGGCAGCTGGTCACGATATTAATTATATCGCATTAGCAGGCGCTCTATATTCAATTTGGGGTGAAAATAAACCATCAATACCACTTAATTTAATTGGTGATTATGGAGGAGGCACCATGTTTCTTGCATTCGGTGTATGCGCAGCTTTACTGTCAGCAAATAGAACGGGTAAAGGACAAGTAGTTGATGCCGCTATGATTGATGGAGTTTCGGTTCTTACATCAATATTTCATAGTTTATCTCAGTCAGGAGTATGGAATGTAAATAACAGAGGTAATAATTTATTTGATGGCGGCGCGCCCTTTTATCAAGTCTATGAGACAAAAGACAACATGCACGTCTCAATAGGTTCTTTAGAGCCTCAATTTTATCAACTCTTAATTGATAAATTAAATCTTGGTGATGAATTTAAAAATCAAATGCAATTAGATCAGTGGGATAATATGAAAAGTAAATTAGCTGAAATATTTAAAACCAAAACAAGGGATGAATGGGATGAAATCTTTGAAGGGTCTGATGTTTGTTATTCACCAGTTCTCTCTATCGAAGAGGCAGCTAATCATAAACACATGAAGGCGCGTGATAATTTTGTAAATATTAACGAAGTACGTCAACCATCACCAGCACCACGTTTTAGTGTTACGCCATCCGAAAAACCATCTCCTGCACCTGAAGTTGGTCAAGATAACAAAAGCATAATGCTTGATATTGGTTTTTCTGAGGAACAAATCAAAGAATTAGAAAATAAAGGAGTTCTATTATAGTGCCTAGTTTCGATGTTGTTAGTAGAGTTGAAATGCAGGAGGTTGATAATGCTATATCTAATTCAATGAAGGAAATTGGACAGAGATATGACTTTAAAGGTTCTGCTTCAAAGCTAGAGAGAACTGAGGGAGGGATTATTTTATTATCTGAAGATGAAATGAAGGCTAAACAGGTATTAGATATTCTAATTTCAAATTTAATAAAACGTAACGTTGACCCAAAGGTAATAAAACTAAAATCATCTGAAAGTGCATCTGGCAATACAATCAGACAAAATTACGATTTATTAGAGGGTATTGATCAAGAGGTAGGTAAAAAAATTACAAAATTAATCAAAGAGTCAAAATTGAAAGTGCAAGCAAAAATTCAAGGAAATGAGCTGAGAATAAGTGGCGCAAAAAAAGACAATTTACAAGAAGCCATATCGAAAATTAAAGAGCTAAAATTAGAATTACCTCTTCAATATATTAATTTTAGAGACTGAGTTATCTTAACGGTTGGTCTGTTGTTATTTCTTGTTCTTTAATTTTCTCTCTGTACAGAATAAAAATTCCTGCTGAAACAATAATTAATATTCCTATTATTGTTCTCAATGAAACAGTTTCACTCCAAATAAACCATCCCAATAGTACGGCCCAAATTAAAAATACATACTCAAACGGTGCAACAATATAAGGTTTACCGTATCGATATGCGTTGAAAATAAATACAAAACCAAAAATTACACAAACACCAACTAAAAATAACATCAAGAGAGTTGTTGTGTCATTGAATGACCAGTATCTAAATAAAAATTCTAAAATTTCATTTCCAGAATTATCCAGATCTAAATAGAAACCAGAATAGGTAATTATGGGACATAAAATTATAGTAGCGATGTAAACATGAAGTGTTTGAGTGTAAACATTATCCTCATTTGAGGTATATTTTATTATAATCATACTTCCTGAATATCCTGCAGCACATAGTATTGGAAATATCATAAATATATTAATGGTCTCGAAATCTGGTGAAACAATGAGCATTACACCTGCAAAACCATAAACAATTGTTAGCCATCTAATGATACCAACTTTTTCTTTCAGAAAAATAGATGAAAATATAGTTATAAAAAATGGTGCTGTAAAAAAAAGAGCGGTTGTAACTGCAAAAGACAAGTAAGCAAGACCAATATAATAAAATACGAACGCAAATATAAACATTATTGTTCTAAAGATTGTTAATTTTGGATAATGAGTTGTCCAAATTAGTTTTTGGCCTGTAAAATAAAAAAATAGTACAAGAAGAACAATAGCAATTACGCTTCTTGCAAACATGACCTGAAGTATTGATATGTCAACGGCTAATAACCTTACTGCAGTATCTTGAAATGCAAAAGCAGTCATGCCCATTAAAATATATGCTATTGCTAGAAAATTATTCTCTTTTGCCATTAATAAAATATTAATACATAAGTTTTAGTAATAAAATATATTAATTGTTCTATAAGATTTGATATTAAATAATCTGCTAGTCAAAAAATATTGAGCAGTATAAAAAAAGTAATTTATTATGGTAAAAATTGATACTGAATACGACTATATAATTGTTGGCGCTGGGTCTGCTGGATGTGTATTAGCGAATAGATTGACCTCAAATTCAAAGAATACTGTCCTTCTTCTTGAAGCGGGTGGGGAAGACAAATCCTTAACATTAAAGATGCCTGCTGCTGTTTTATCGAATCTTAAAAGTACTAAACACAATTGGGCATTTAAAGGTGAGCCAGAACCCGAACTAAATGGTCGTCAACTTCAACATGACCGCGGTAAAACCCTTGGTGGCTCATCATCAATAAATGGAATGGTCTATATAAGAGGAAACACACTTGATTATGAGGGTTGGAGACAAATGGGATGCGATGGATGGGGATACGCAGATGTCTTGCCATATTTTAAGAAAATGGAATGTTATAGTGGAGGAGGGGATGATTTTCGAGGTGAGTCAGGTCCATTAAAGGTACATAGAAGCATTCCCAAAGACCCACTTTCACTGGCTTTTATTAATGCAGGAAAAGAAGCAGGATATAAAGAAACTGATGATATAAGCGGATTTTGCCAAGAAGGTTTTGGTATATTTGATCGGACAGTATTCAACGGTGAACGATGGAGTGCATCAAAGGGTTACCTTGATCCGATACGTAATAGAAAAAATTTAACAATTTTAACAAATGCGCTTGTTTGCAATTTAAATTTTGAAGATAACACAGCAGAAGGCATATGTTTTAAAAATAAAAATAATGAAATAGTAAATGTAAAGGCTAAAAAAGAAGTAATTCTGAGTGCTGGTGCAGTTGGATCACCACACATACTTATGCTCTCAGGAATTGGGCCAAAAGAGCATTTAGACTCAATAGGAGTTAATACATTAGCTGATTTACAAGGTGTTGGACAAAATCTTCAAGATCATCCTGATTTTATTATGAAATATAAATGCTTAAAACCTGTTTCACTTTGGCCAAAAACAAAGAGATTTAGTAGTATAGGATCTGGCATCCAATGGCTATTAACTAAAGAGGGTATGTGTGCATCCAATCATTTTGATACTGTTGCATGTGTAAGATCAGCACCTGGTGTTGAGTACCCTGACTTACAATTATGTATTTCACCAATTGCCATGAAAGACAATAGTTGGGAACTGCTTCAAGAACATGCATTTCAAGTTCACGTCGGTTTGATGCGAACTCACAGTCGTGGTAAGATCGAATTACGATCAAAAAATCCTGCTGATCCGCCTCGCATTCTTGTTAATTATCTCAAAGACAAACGTGATAGAGAATTGTTACGTAAGGGCATTCATTTGGCGCGCGAACTACTTAATCAACCTGCTTTTTCAAACATAAAGGGTGATGAAATCTTTCCTGGTGAAAACTACAAATCAGATGACGAACTTGATGCAAAATTAAATTCCAACATTACGAGTCAATGGCACTTGTGCTGTACGGCTCGCATGGGGCTAAAAACAGATAAACATGCAGTTGTTGATAATCAAGGCAGAGTTCATGGCTTCAATAATTTGCGAGTCGTTGATGCTTCGATTATGCCTTTTGCTACAAATGGAAATACAAATGCACCAACAATTATGATTGCTGAAAAAATAAGTGACAACATATTGGGTGATAACCCTCTGCCTCGAATTGAATTAAAAACCTGGCAAAGTCCTAACTATCAGATCTATCAAAGGTAAGTATTTAGATCGTAAAATATTAATACATAAGTATTAGTATTAAAATATACTAATTACTAACTCAAATTTCATACTTAACATAAATTCAATCAATAATTTTTTTACAAAGGAGACATCATGTTACACATAAGCAAATGGGAAAGACAAGAAAATGCAAGCAGAGATAAACTGGGAACAGCTGCATTGAATTTGTGTAAGGTTGCAAAAAGTACTGATGGAGTTCATTCAGCAAAATTCTATTGGCCAAATCCAAATATGGTTGCATTTGTAGTAGAAGCTGAAACAGGTTCTTGGGGAATTGGAGCTGAGCCTACGGGAGAGGCAATGAAGGCATTTTTTGATTTAGGTGATGCCGCATCTTGCGTGATGGATGAAACATGGGTTGATGCTAGTCTTGGTCAAAAAAGGTCTGATAGAGCAGGTTAATAAAAATTCATCTGGCGGAGAGGGTGGGATTCGAACCCACGAACGAGTTTCCCCGTTGCTGGTTTTCAAGACCAGTGCTTTCAACCGCTCAGCCACCTCTCCCTTGAAGAGATCAATTTATTGAATTTATTATTTAAAACAATAATTAATTTAGAAATCCAACCTTGCTGATTGTATATACAGTCAGTAGTGAAATTGCAGTGCAGAGTGCCATACCCCATGCGATATCTGAAATAACAATAGTCCAGTTAAATACATTAAACACCGCTTTAACAGTTAGTGCGTATGTTGCATAAGTAGCAAGACCATACATAGCAGCTGGCACTATTACACTTGTTAATGAAGCATTCTTAAATGGAGCCACTACAAAATAAACAAGTCCGAGTACAAATATTAGATAAAAAATTACAGCAGAGGTTATATCGAGATTAATTTTTAAATTATCTGGTAGATTTTTATTATAAATACGTACAACAAATGTTTGAATACCGATTGTATCGATTATCAAAAAGTAAAATAGGGTAGTCAAATAGAGTTTTATCATAGACAATTAAATTAATGAATAAACAAGCTTTGATCAATGCATTATTTAGTTCTTTAGGAGCTTTTGTATGCATTGGATTCCTAGCCTATTTAAATTCTTCAATTGAAGGTGCGATATGGCTTATACCGCCCTTTGGCGCATCAATGGTTTTAGTCATGGCTGTTTATGACAGTCCTCTAGCGAAACCTAAAAATTTAATACTTGGCCATATACTATCAGCACTATCTGGGGTAATTATTTTTCATCTTCTCGGTAATACGTTTATCTCATTAGGCTTTGGAGTCGCTTTAGCTGTTTTTGTGATGATGATCACTAATACCGTGCATCCGCCTGCTGGAGCAAATCCAATAATTGTTATATTAACTGGTCAGACTTTAAGCTTTGTTTTCTTACCTGTTGCAGTTGGGGCTTTTATAATTGTGGCTTTTGCTTACTTGTATAACAAGCTTCTCAAAAGAAATTATATTTAAGAAATTTTATTAAGCTTTTCTACTTCAGAGCAATACTGATCAATAAAAGCTGTTCTCATTGGGTTTGGAGGCAAGCGATCGAATTTAAAAGATTCAATGTTCTTTAGTTGATTTGTAGAGATTTTTGTTTTTGAAGCGATGGTTTTTAAATCTATTGAGATAGATTTTCGAAGTTTTGAAATTTCCTTGATTTTATTTACTAACTCTTCATCCATATCGGTTTTGCTGTTATCAAGTTTTTTATATGGCATGACAAACATTCCAGTTTCATTCTGTACCATATTAGTGATTTCTCCAAGTGTTTAATTTGTAGGTGCAGAAAAACCGCACCTACATTGGGCTTTATATTAATTATCTAATAATATGGTTTAAAATTAAAGTTTATAAATACCCATTTTGGGTTATATTAATAATCTAAATTTTACTCGGACCATCAAATAAAACGTCAGCATTTTTTAATCTATCAATTAATGTTAAACCTAGGCCAGTTGAAGTGGTTAAGACGCCTCCAGCATTGGTATTTGGAAGATTTTCAGTATTTAATGCAAGACATAGAGCGGACTCGCATATTAATTTAGCTGTAGATTTATAACCAGGATCACCTTTGCAAAACATCCTCAATTTATATTTTTCGTTATTTTTATTTTTTCCGATAAAAATACTCTCAAACCAACCATTTTCTCTTGTTTTTTTATCAGGTCCATTACCAGCTTTAGTAAATAATTTTCTAAAGAGGCCACTTATTGGGCTTATTAACATCAGCCCAAAAACAGCAAGTCCAGCTGTTACAAGAAATGCTGAGCTATATTTTTTTAACATCATATATTCTTGATATTTAAATTCACTTCCATAGCTTGCCTGATTTTTGTCGTGAATTTCAGAGCTTCTTCTGACAACCCTAGTGTTTGCAATTGCCATAACAAAGGGTGCAGACCATGATTCAATATCATCGATGTATTTTATTTTGAAATTATCCTTATTTTCAGAAATATTTTGAGTTTTTATATATTCCTTTGAATTGAGTAAAAATGGGTGCCCCATTGAATATTTGCTTTTGTAGTTACGCATGGAAAACGCACTTTCAATTGTGCCTCCACTTACACCTCCATTACCTCGATGATAACCATCAATTCTCTGTAGCTCTTGATTGAGACTTCTTTGCAAGTAAAAGCACCCCATATCTGATGGAATAGAATCGTAACCACATGATGGAATGATTTTTATTTGCTTTTTTTCTGCTGCTTCATGATGTTTATCAATAAGGTCACGCACCCAAATATTTTCCCCAGTAATGTCTAAATAATGAGTTCCAGCTTCAACACATTGTGTAACTAAATTATCGCTATAACTGTTAAATGGGCCAGCTAACGATGCAATAACACGCGTTTTGGAAGCAATTTTTAGTAAATTTTCACTATCTCCACTGTCTGCAATAAAATAATCAGGTTTACATTTACTATTATTGGATATGTTGACTAATTTATCCTCATTACGTCCCGCTATAGCCCAATTTAGGTCCCTATAGTTTTCATCTAAGTACTCAACAGCTAATCTTCCGGTAAAACCAGATGCCCCATAGATTATTAAATCGTATTCTCTATTCATATTTATGTAATATTTGCAAAATTATGTTAAAATTATCGTATGTTAGACTGGATAATAGGTGGCCTAGTAACGATCTCATTCTTATATCTACTTTATTGGGCATTGACACTGATTTTTGCATAAAGTGATTGAATTTTTAATTTCATTATTTCAAGACCTGTCACTTATATTTTATTCATTTTCATTCATTATTTTGATTTTGATAGTGGGAGCGTATTTATTTAATTTATTTAAAAATATTAAGTAAAATCAGTATATTATAATACTATATTAAAAAAATACTTTAATGATTACTTTTATTAAAAATTTACATTATTAAAATGATACAAAACATTGATTATATTGACACAAACAGAATTACTTTAGGTATTGTTGCAAATGCCAATAATGATTTAATTCTGAAGACAATTATGGATGCAGAAAGTCAAAAATTAATAAATCCAGTACTCATAGGAAATATTGATTTTATGACTACCTTTATTGATAAGCATAAATGGTCATTATCAAAAGATAAATTAATTGAGAGTTATTCAGAAGAAGAGTCATCAAAAATTGCCTGTGAAGTAGCGAGTAGGGACACCAGTTTAGAAAACAATATAATCATAAAAGGTCATCTTCATACAGATGTTTTGATGGGTGAGTATATAAAAAAAGAATATAATTTAAGAATAAGGGGAAAGCGCTTAAGCCACATTTGGTTTATGACTTTTCCAAATGACACGCGTCAGCCAATTATCATTACTGATGGTGCTTTGAACATATCACCAAGCTTAGAAACTAAAAAATATATTTTATCGAATGTTCTCGAGTACACAAAAAAAATTCCATCTTTCAATCCATATGTTGCCGTTTTATCAGCAACTGAAGAGCAACTAAAGCAAATGCCAAGCTCTATTGAAGCACATGATCTCGTTGAATGGGCAAAAATTAATTATTCAGATACTCCTGTTGAAGGACCTTTTGCTTTAGATAATGCTATTTCACAAGAGTCAGCAAAAATAAAAGGAACACTAGGGATAGTTCCAGGAAATGCCAATGTTATTATTGTTCCAAATATAGAAACAGGAAATGCACTCGTTAAATCCCTTGTACATTTTGCGAACGCTACTGCTGGAGGATTTGTAATTGGCGGTAAAAGTCCTGTTGTTATAACAAGTAGATCAGATGATGAAAAATCTAGAATGGCATCTATAATAAATGCTGTAATTTGCACCTATTAATTATTTAAAAGCTTGATTTAAGTCCTCTATAAGATCATCACTGTCTTCTATGCCGACAGATAATCTGACTAGCTTTTTGGGCACTTGATTAAAGGATTTATCGTCTAAATATGCATGTGTCATTAAAGCAGGGGACTCAATTAAAGACTCAACTCCCCCCAAACTCTCAGCTATAGTAAAAATTCTTAATTTACGCATAAACTTGGATATTTCTGACATATTTCCATCATAGATAAAAGTGATCATTCCACCAAACCCGTTCATTTGTTTAAGCGCAATATCTTTCTGTTTATGATTTGGTAACCCAGGATACGTTACGTTTAACGCTTTTTTATGTGATCTTAAAAAGCGAGCTACTTTAATTCCATTTTCATTATGTTTTTTCATTCTAATAGCTAGTGTTTTAATTCCTCTCAAAGTAAGAAAACAATCAAAAGGACTTGGAACGGCGCCCGTAGAATTTTGTATTAGGGCTAATTTTTTCTCAAGTTTTTTATTCTTTCCAATTACCAAGGCTCCACCAATAACATCAGAGTGGCCATTGATATATTTTGTTGTCGAGTGATTAACAATGTCAATTCCATGCTCTAGCGGTCTTTGATTGTAAGGTGTGGCAAATGTATTATCACATACAGTTATAAGCTTATTTTTTCTTGCAATACGGGATATTCTTTTTAAGTCCGTAATTTTAAGCAGTGGATTTGTTGGAGTTTCAATCCAAATCATTTTTGTATTCTTTTTAATTTCTTTTGAAAAATTTGTATTTAAATCAACGAATGTGAATTCAATATTTGATGACTTGCTCTTAATTTCATTAAACAACCTAAAAGTACCACCATATAGGTCATCAAAAGCAATTACATGATCTCCAGGCTTTAAAAGATCTAAAACCGCTGTTTGAGCAGCAACCCCTGAAGCAAATGCAAATGCTTTATGTCCGCTTTCTAATTCAGCAATTGAATTTTCTAAAACTTCTCTTGTAGGATTTTGGCTTCTTGAATATTCATATCCTTTATGCTCTCCAGGTCTATCGTGAGCATAAGTGGATGTTGCATAAATAGGAGTCATTACGGCTCCGGTTAATGGATCTGTTTTGACCCCAGCATGCACTGATAAAGTATCAAGCTGATTTATTTTCTTTATATAAGATTTTTTTCTTTTAACCATTCTTCATTATATGCTGTATTTAAATATTTTTCACCATTATCACAAACAAATGTAACTACATTTTTTTCTTTATCTTGGTCCTTGCAATATTTAATTGCCGCTGAAATAAGGGTTCCACTTGATGAGCCTCCCAAAATTCCCTCCTTCAAAGCCAATTCTCTAATCATGCTAAATGCTTCTTCGTTCGTAACTTCATAAGCTTTTTTTATATACTTTAATTCTAAAGTCTCAGGGATGAAATCTTCACCTATACCCTCAACAAGCCATGAGTAGTCAGCTTTTTTTAATGGTTTATTTTCAACAGCATCTTTAACTATTGAACCCTTTGGATCAGCAAGAACCATTTCGGTTTTTGGACTATGCTCTGAAAAAAATTTACCTAAGCCTGAAATTGTCCCTCCTGTACCAACCCCACAAACAACAGCATCAACATCATTACTCATTTGATCAAGAATTTCTGGACCAGTTGAATATTCATGAGCCTGGGGATTTGACATATTTGTAAACTGGTTGGCCATAAATGAATCAGGAGTATTATTTGCAACTTCTTTAGCCACATTTACATAATGCTCAGGACTATCAGGTCCCACATCACTTCTTGCCAAAATAACTTCTGCGCCGAGAGATTTAAGATGAAGTATTTTGTTATGGTTCATCTTATCAAGAATTACAACTTTTGACTTATATCCCTTTAAGAGAGCTATCAAAGCTAGGCCAAGTCCAGTATTACCCGCTGTTGCCTCCACAACTGTCGAACCCTTCTTTAACTTTCCTTGAGCTTCAGCATCCTCAATGATTCTCAGAGCCACTCTATCCTTTATGGATGAGCCTGGATTAAGGCTTTCCATTTTAAGAAAAAGATTACATTTTCCGGTGTCTAAATTTTTAGCTTGAACAATCGGAGTATTACCAATTAAATCAACCAATGACTTTACTTTCTTCATCAAATTTAATTATTTATATTTCTAAATTAGTTAGTTTATTCACTGTAATAACAGTATTTACTATAATTAATTTATCCTCATTGCAAGCAGATGAACAAGGATCTTTTGAAGATTGGCTTATTTATATTGAAAATCTTGCACTCAAAGAGGGGATCTCAAAAGAAACAATAAATAATAGCATTAAGAATATTACACAGAATGAAAGAGTATTAGAACTCGATAGATCTCAACCTGAATTTACTCTTACACTTGAGAAATATTTATCTAATACCACTCCTGCAAGTAGAGTTAAAAAGGGAAAAAAGCTCTATAAAGAAAATAAAAATATTCTAGAAAAAGTTTCAAATGAATTTGGTGTTCAACCACGCTTTCTTTTAGCTCTATGGGGCATAGAAACAAGTTTTGGTAAATTTACAGGATCGTTTAATGTAATACGTTCACTTTCAACATTATCACACGATCTTCGTAGAAGAGATTTTTTTACTGAGGAGCTTATTAATGCACTTAAAATTATTAATGAAGGACACATTGATGCAGAGAGCATGATGGGTTCTTGGGCAGGTGCAATGGGTCAAAACCAATTTATGCCTTCAAGTTTTTTAAGTTATGCAATTGATTACAATAATGATGAAAGAAAAGATATATGGACCACGTTAGATGATGTATTTGCATCTTCCGCTAATTATTTAAGCAGGTCAGGATGGGATAATAATCTTACGTGGGGTAGGGAAGTCATTACTACCAAGCCTGTAAACAAAGATCTTATTACTACTTCTGCAAAAAAAATAGAAATTTCAAGAAAATTATCTGAATGGTCAGAATTAGGAGTTTTAAAAGCAAATGGAGATAAACTTCCAAATAAAAACTTAGATGCATATTTAGTATTTCCTGAAGGTGAAGACGGAAAAAAATTCTTAGTATATGAAAATTTCAAAGTGATCATGAAGTGGAATAGATCACTGTTTTTTGGAATATCAGTTGGTACTCTTTCTGATATGATAGAATATCATTGATGAAATATATTTGTTTATTATTAATTCTTTTATTATCACAATGCGCTGCTGTTAATATCGTTCCATTAGCAATTGAAGATAACAATAAGAACAAAAATATCTCTTTAATAGAAAAATATATTGAAGAACCTTACCAAGTTGATGGTAAATGGTTTTATCCGAGAGATTATAAATCGTTTATAGAAGTAGGAATTGCAGAAATTGAGATTGAATTAAACAATGGCGACTTGACAACAAATAAGGAATTTTTTCATAATGACGTACATTCTGGATCTCATAGATCACTTCCATTGCCATCAATACTTTTAGTTACAAACTTAGAAAATGGTAGAACAACAAAAGTCAGAGTTAACAATAGAGGAGCATATTCATCTACGCATATAATAAATTTATCATCAGGAGTTTTTAAAGAGTTGAAGTTGAATAGCGAAGGTGGATTAGTGAAGATAGAACTAATTAATACAAACGAAAGTTTTATTCTATCTGAAACGCAAACTTTTGAAGAGGAGAAGAAGGTGGTAGAAGCACCCATTTCAGATGTTGTTGTGATAGATGATGAAATTTCTAATTTAGAAATTGTTACCAATGTATCTGAAATACAGACTATAGAGAAACGACAATATAAAGAAATATATCTAAATATTGCAACATTTTCATTTTTTGAAAACGCAAAAATTGTTTTAGATGAGTTTTCGAATTTCAAAGCCAAAGTCTATAACATGACAACTAATGGGGGTACTCAAATATTTAGAGTACTTATTGGGCCATATGAAGACGTAAATAAATTAATCAATGATCTCAAAGATGACACATTTAAAAAATATGAAGATTTATCAATATTTTTAATATAAAAAGATAATATGCTTTTACTTAGACTAGTAATTCTGTACCTGATATTTATTCCTATTTCTTTTGCGCAAGCTTCATTTATAGATACTGAGGCTGAAACAGCAGTAATTATTGATGCTACTACAGGTAAAGTTCTTTTTGAAAAAGAAATGAATAAGAAAACTTACCCCGCCTCAATGACAAAAATCATGACAACATTAATAGTATTTGAAAAATTATCTAACGGTACCCTATCTTTAGATGATAAATTTTTGGTTTCAGAAAAAGCTTGGAGAGAACGAGAAGGCTCGTCAATGTTTGTCGAAGTAGATAAAGAAATAAGAGTTGAAGACTTATTACGGGGAATTATTGTTCAATCTGGAAATGATGCTTGCATAGTTATTGCTGAAAATATTGCAGGATCCGAAGAAGCGTTTGCTATTATTATGACATCCAAAGCTGAAGAAATTGGTATGTTAAATACAAATTTTACTAACTCAACAGGTATGCATAGTAATGATAATTATTCAACTGTTTATGATATTGCAATTTTATCTCAATACTTAATCAATGAGTTTCCAGAGTATTATCATTTATTTGCTGAAACTGAATTTGAATGGTCTGGAATAAAACAAAAAAATAGAAATCCATTATTATATAAAAAAATGGGTGTTGATGGACTTAAAACAGGTCATCTATCAATTTCAGGATATGGACTTGCGGCATCTGCTGTTGATGGAAATCGCAGAGTAATCTCAGTTACAAATGGTTTTAGCTCGCAGCAAAAAAGGTCCCAAGGCTCGTCAAGACTTATTACTTGGGCATTTAGAGAATATGAAAATATTGAACTATTTAAAAAATCTCAAGAAATTGATCAAATAAAAATTCCTGGTTCAAATGAGTCCTTATCATCAGTTAGTGCCTCGTCAGATATAATTTTAACAGTCCCTAAAACGAAAAATAAGAGTTTGGATTTTAGTATTGAGCTGGACAGTCAAATAAGTTTCCCAGTTGCCGCTGGGACAAAAATTGGACAATTAAAAGTAAACATACCCAATGAGACATCTGAGTATTTTGATATTTATTCTACAAATGAACTAAAAAGGACAAATATTTTTTCTAGATTTTTTAGCTACATTTATCAATCTATTGTTAATTTATTTGTCTGATAAGTGATTAATTCACGTTTCATATCTTTTGAGGGCGGAGAAGGGTCTGGTAAATCAACTCAAATAAAACTCCTTGCTAAAAAATTATCAAAAAAAAGGAAGGTTATAATTACTAGAGAGCCAGGTGGGACTAAAGATGCTGAAAAAATAAGAAATTTAATTGTAAAAGATAAGAATCAGAAATGGTCTGGCACAGTTGAGACAATACTTCTTTTTGCTGCGCGCAAAGACCACATAGATAAGGTCATTATGCCTAATCTAAAAAAGGGATACTGGGTATTATGTGATAGATACATTGACTCAACCATGGCATACCAGGGATACGGTAAAAAAGTTGACATTAAATTGATAAATTCACTAAATAAAATATTAATTAACAACTTAGTACCAAGTGTAACATTTCTCCTTGATATTGACCCTAAGACAGGTCTAACTAGATCAAAAAGAAAAGGTAATAATGATTTAAGGTATGAGAATATGCATATAAGCTTTCATACAAAAGTAAGATCCTCTTTTTTGAAAATTGCCAAAACAAACAAAAGTAGAATTAAAATTATTGATGCTGGTCAGGATAAAAATAAAATTTCAGAAAATATATGGAAAATATTGGGGAAAAGTAAAAGAATATGAGCAGTTTAGATCAATTTTATTTCAACCAAAAGGAAAAGCTTTTCAGTCTATACAAAAACAATTTACCTCAATCTATTATTTTATCAGGAGGGGAAATCGAACTTTTATCAGATATAGCGATATCGTTTTCAGAATTAATTGTTAAAAATAATATTGTTCATACATTTGAAGATTTTCTTAATATTTGCTCAAATAAAAATCATATAAATTCACCGTTTATATATATGATTACGAAAATATATTTAGAAGATAAAAAAAGATTTAAAAATCAAATCTATAGAGATGATATATCTAATGTTCATACGTTTTTTCAAACAAAAGACGATATTGGTCAAAAGAGAGTATGTATAATTAAAACAATAGACGATCTTTCAATAGAAGCCAGTAATTCCCTACTTAAATTAATAGAAGAGCCAAATAAAAATTCTCATTTCATAATCATAAATCACAATAAAGCTAAAGTTTTACAAACTATCAAATCAAGATCTTACTTCTTAAATTTTTCTAAATTAAACGAAGAAATATTTTTTAAAAATTTAAACAGTGATATTTCCATTAATAGAGACCTCTTCAATCTAACTAATGGATCTTTGAGTCTTTCAAAAAATTTTATAAATCATGAACTATATGAAATTCAGAATCATTATAGAGAATTATTAAATGATCGTAAGTTAATCAAATCAAATACAGCAACACATTATTCTAATTTTATTTCAAAAAAATTTAGTAAAGATGACGATATTTCTATATTTTTTGATTATATCTACCTTTTAACGACTTACGAAGTAAAGTCTATGGCCAGAGAAGGAAAAGAAAAAGATGCTCTTAATTTGCTTAAAATCTCAGAAATTGTTAAAACTTATCGAAATTATTTTAAAAGATTAAATCTAGATTATACCACTCTTATAGTTTCTCTTTTTTATAAAATGAAAAATGTCTAACAAATATTATATAACTACACCAATTTATTATGTAAATGACAAGCCTCATATAGGCCATGCATATACTTCAGTTGCTACAGATTTTATTGCAAGATTTATGAGTTTAAGAGGGTATGATGTTAGATTTCAAACTGGAACAGACGAACATGGATTGAAAATACAAAAAGCAGCTGATGCAAAAAAAATAGAACCTATAGAACTTTGTGATCAAAACTCACAAATCTTTAGAGATCTTACTGTCTCATTAAATTTATCAAATGATGATTTTATAAGAACCACTGAAGAAAGACATATTGATGGCGCCTCATATTTATGGAAACGACTTTATGAGAGAAATCAGATTTATTTAGGGGAATATACCGGATGGTACTCAATAAATGACGAAACATTTTATAATGAAAAGGATTTAATAAAACAGAATGATGGTTCATTTAAAACTACAACTGGCGGCCCTGTCGAATGGATTACAGAAAAATCTTATTTCTTCAAGCTCTCAGCATGGTCCGATAAATTATTAGACTTATATAAAAATAATCCAAATTTCATTAGCCCGACCTCAAAAAGAAATGAAGTTGTTAAATTTGTCGAGTCTGGTTTAAATGATCTATCTGTATCAAGAACATCTTTTGAATGGGGAATTAAAACACCAACTGATGATGCTCACATAATGTATGTATGGTTAGATGCATTAACTTGTTATGCAAATGGGGTTAGTTATCTAAATGATGAAGAAAACGAATTAAAGGAATATTGGAAAAATGTAGTACATATAGTCGGAAAAGATATTTTACGACATCATGCTATTTACTGGCCAGCATTTTTATTAGCAGCAGATTTGGATCTTCCAAAAAAAATATTTGCACACGGATGGTGGACAAACGAGGGTAACAAAATTTCTAAATCTTTAGGCAATGTTATTGATCCAATTGAGATTATTAACAATTATGGACTTGATCAGTTTAGATACTTCTTACTAAGAGAAGTTCCATTTGGCAATGATGGAGATTTCTCAAAAAATGCTTTAATAAATAGAATTAATAGTGATTTAGTAAATGACTTAGGAAATTTATGTCAAAGATCGTTAACCATGATTGAAAAAAAACTAAATTCAATAATACCCCAAGTAAATAATGCAAATGAAGCTGGAGGTAAATTATTTAAAATGTATGACGAAACAGTTGAGAGATCCTTGACCCTTGTAGAAAACTATAAATTACATGATTATATTAAGCTAGTATGGTTATATATAAATGAAGTAAATAAATTCTTTAATGATAGTAAACCATGGGAATTATCTGATAGCGATCCAAAATTATTTGCTGACATCCTCGGTTTAACTAGCGATAGTATTAAAAAAATAGCTTTTTTAATTAATCCAATTATGCCAGACACTTCATTAAAAATTTTCAATATGCTTGATATAAAATTAGAAAATATAAACTTCGAAATGGAAAAATCTATTTCTATAAGTGGAAATAGACTAAATCAAGTAAAACATTTATTTTCAAGGATTCAATAATGGTAATTGATAGTCATTGCCATCTGTTACATGAAAATAATGAAAAATCATTAGATGAAATAATCACACATGCTCAAAAGAATGGAGTTGAAAGATTTTTAAACATTTCAACGTGTGAAAATGAATTTATACCTATTTTAAAAATATCAGATACCAATAAAAATATTTATTCTACGCTTGGCATTCATCCACATGAGTCCGACAATATGACTGCTGAAGTAAGGAATAAAATAACAGAGCTATCATCAAATAAAAAAGTAATTGGCATAGGAGAAACAGGATTGGATTATTATTATGAGAATTCCAACAGAGAAAATCAAATAAAAAGCTTTATTATGCATATTGAAATAGCTCAAGAATTGAATCTGCCTCTTGTTATTCATATGAGAAGTGCTGAAAGTGAAATGATCGAGATAATTGAAAAATATATTAAAAAAAAGGATTTTTCCGGGGTCGTACATTGCTTTACAGGATCCACAGAATTTATGCAAAAGCTGTTGCCATATAATTTTTTATTCTCAATAAGCGGTATTGTTACATTTAAGAATTCTGTGGAGCTTAGAGAAACAATTAAAATGATACCTATTAACAAAATACTAGTCGAAACAGACGCACCTTTTCTTGCACCTGTTCCTGTTAGAGGTAGGGCAAATGAGCCAGCATATATCACTCATACTGTTGAATATGTATCAAAAATGTTTAATCTTGATTATAGTGAATTTTCAGCAATCACTAGTAACAATTTTTTTAATTTATTTAAAAGAGCATCGTAAGATATGAAAATTAATATCCCAGCATCAATTGGCGAGCTTTTTGACAAAATAACTATCCTTGAAATAAAAAAATCAAAGATAAAAGATGAAAATAAATTAATATTTATTAATAAAGAACTTA
>CACGAG010000001.1 GCA_902571005.1 uncultured Pelagibacteraceae bacterium | reverse complement strand
TAAAGTTAAAAAAGAAAATTTACTTGGTGAAAAAGAAGGAAATGGCTTCAAACAAATGATGGAAACTTTTGAAGCAGCTCGTATACAAACTGCAGCTAGAGCACTGGGTGTAGCACAATCAGCTTTTGAAACTGCAATGCAATACGCAATAGATAGGCTAGATACAAATGGCGGTTCGCTGTATGACAAACCTAGAAATGCATCGAAAATTGTTTCTATGGCTACTGAGATTATGGCTGCAAGACAATTAACTTATTATGCTGCAAGAGAAAAAGATAAAGGACACAGATGTGATTTGGAAGCAGGAATGGCAAAAATGTTGGCTGCTAGAGTTGCTTGGGCATGCGCAGATAACGGAGTCCAAATTCATGGAGGTAATGGGTTTGCGCTTGAGTATCCAATAAGTAGAATTTTATGTGACTCCAGAATTTTAAATATATTTGAAGGAACTGCAGAGATACAGGCCGACATTGTAACACGTCGACTTGTTTCTACGAACCCTGCTTAATTTTATATGCCAGGTTTTTTATATTACTTATTAATTCCTATATCACTTCTTGCTGTTTTAGCGGTATTAGGAACAGGTATTTATGCTATGTTTAAAGGTGGAGATTTTAATAAAAAGTACTCAAATAAACTTATGAGACTTAGAATTACTCTGCAGTTTATTGCGATTGTAATAATTATGAGCGCTCTTTACTTTTCAACTAGTTCTTAATGGTAAAACTCAATAAAATTTATACAAGGGCCGGTGATAAAGGCAAGACAGGGCTAGTATCTGGCAAACGTGTATTTAAGGATAATATAAGAATAAAAGCATACGGGACTGTCGATGAACTGAATTCTATACTTGGAATTTTAAACACGAGTGCCAAATCATCTCTGAAAAAAATAATTTCAGAAATACAAAATGACTTATTTGATTTAGGTGCTGATCTCGCAACTCCAGTTGAAAAAAAACCAAAATATAAACCGCTACGCGTTACAAGCAAGCAGGTTACAAGAATTGAAAAAACAATTGACAAATATAACGCAAAGTTAGCACCCCTTAATTCTTTTGTGCTACCAGGAGGGTCTCAGTCTGCGGCATTTTTACACAACGCAAGAACTGTAACGCGCCGAGCTGAAACTCAGATTGTCGCACTTGCAAAAAAAGAAGAGGTCAACGAAGAAGCAATTAAATATATCAATCGGTTATCCGATTTATTTTTTGTTTTATCAAGAGTTGAAAACAACAATGGCAAAAAAGATATTTTGTGGAAACCTGGTAAGAATGTATAATTTATGTTTACTCAACTAAAAAAGATATTATAACACATAAAGCATGAAAATTTTAGTCCCTGTCAAAAGAGTTATTGATCCGTACGTTAACATCAGAGTTAAATCTGATCAAACTGGTGTTGAAACTGAGAATGTAAAAATGTCTATGAACCCCTTTTGTGAAATTGCAGTTGAAGAGGCAATTAGATTAAAAGAAGCTGGTAAAGTTGAAGAGATCATCGCTGTTTCAATCGGCAATCAATCTTGTCAAGAAACTATTCGAACGGCTCTTGCAATGGGAACTGACCGAGGAATACATGTGCTCACAGAAGAAAAAGTTGAGCCTATTTCAATTGCAAAAATTCTAGCAAAAATTTGCGAAAGCGAGTCACCTGGACTAGTGATATCCGGAAAGCAAGCGATTGATGGAGATAACAATCAAACTGGTCAGATGCTTGCTGCGCTAACAGATATGCCTCAAGGAACTTTTGCTTCAAAAGTTGAAATCGACGGCGACAAGGTTAAAGTCACCAGAGAAATAGATGGAGGTTTACAAACTGTAAATCTGAATATGCCCGCTATTATTACCACCGATTTAAGATTGAATGAACCTAGGTATGCTTCTCTGCCCAATATAATGAAAGCAAAAAAGAAGCCAATTGATCAAAAATCTCCTGAAGACTATGGAGTTGATGTTACACCTAGAGTAAGTATTTTAAAAGTTATTGAGCCTCCAAAGCGTCAGGCTGGAATCAAAGTCGAGAATGTAGGAGATCTTGTAGAAAAATTAAAAAATGAGGCAGGAGTTATATGACATCACTTTTTTATATCGAGCATACAAATGGAAAGGTCAGCGATCAAAGTTTAAAAGCTATAACAGCAGCGTCTCAAATTGAAGGCGATGTTCACGGACTTATTGTGGGCTCAAATATTGATGAAGCCGTTGCGGAGGCTTCAAAAATTAATGGATTGAGTAAATTACTCCACTTGGATGATGCAGCATTTGATAATGTTTTGGCTGAAAAACTTACTCAAGTTATTTTTAATATTGCCGGCGATTATGACTACTTTTTGGCTGCAGCAACAACAACTGGTAAAAATGTGATGCCTAGACTTGCTGCAAAACTTGATGTCTCTCAAATATCGGAGATCGTTGCTGTTGAAAGTGCAGATACATTTATTAGAACAATTTATGCTGGTAACGCTATTGCAACTGTACAAACATCTGACGCAAAGAAAGTTCTCACAGTTAGACCCACTGCTTTCAAAGCTGCAACAACTGACTCTGCTGAATGCGAGGTTGCAAAGATAAATGCAGAGAATATTCCATCAATTTCAGAATTTGTGGGCGAAGAGCTAACAAAATCTGATAGGCCAGAACTTACTTCTGCAAAGACAATTATTTCAGGCGGACGTGGAATGCAAAATGGAGAAAACTTTGAACTTTTGGATAAAGTAGCTGAAAAACTTGGAGCTGCTGTTGGAGCATCTCGAGCTGCCGTTGATGCAGGCTTTGTTCCAAATGATTATCAAGTCGGACAAACTGGTAAAGTTGTAGCACCCGAACTGTACATAGCGGTCGGAATATCTGGAGCGATCCAGCACTTGGCTGGTATGAAAGACTCAAAAATTATAGTTGCCATAAATAAAGATGAAGAAGCACCTATATTTGATGTGGCAGACTATGGTTTGGTAGCAGACTTGTTTCAAGTTCTTCCTGAATTAGAACAAGCCTTATAATTATTTATAAATTACTATCAATATAATCTTGAAAGTAGTTACTGTCCCATTCAGTTGGACCAATAAACTTTGCTATTTGATTTCCCTCTTGATCAATAAAAAATGAAAATGGCAGTCCTGCTGCTCTTACTTCTCGTGGTATATTATTTTTATCGTCAAAGAATAAATCTATATTTAGGATTTCGTATTCATTAAAAAAATTTACTGACTTTTTCTTCGGCCCACGATCAACACTTATTGCAAGTATCTGAAAATCTTGTTTATCATATTTTTGTTGCAATCTATCGAGTGATGGCATTTCTTCTTTGCAAGGTTCACACCATGTTGCCCAGAGATTAATTAAAAGCAACTTGCCATTAAAATCATTTAAAGTGACATCATTGCTATTGATATCTTCGAATTTACTTAAAAAACCTTGTTTTTTTTCTATTATCAACTCATTCGCGTATGAATTTGAAGTATATAAACTGTTGCAAAAGATAAGGATTGTGGCATATACCATCAAAATTATAAATCTACTGCATAAAGAAATCATCATTATTTGAGAAATAAATAGTTTTAGTAAAATGTCCATTAAAAAAAATAAGTTAAGAGATAGATTTAATAAAAAATCGAGTGAGTCTTTTATAAATATTAATTCGTCTTTGGAAAATGACAAATTTTTATTTGAAGAGGATATTGAAGCATCGATTGCACACGCTACAATGCTCTCGTCTCAAAAAATAATTTCTAATAAAGACTCAAAAAAAATTATTTCCGGATTAAAAAAAATTAGGACTGAAATTAAAAATAGTAAATTTATATTTGATGATAATCTTGAAGATATCCACATGAACATTGAAAGTAGACTGGAAGAGCTTATTGGTGATGCCGCTGAAAGGTTACATACTGGTAGATCTAGAAATGATCAAGTTGTAACAGATTTAAAATTGTGGATGAAAAAAGATAATATACTGATTTCAAAAAAATTAAAAAAACTGAAATCTGCGTTACTACAGGTTGCAAGTAAAAATATTTTGATTACGTTTCCAGGCCTTACTCACCTACAAACTGCCCAGCCAATATCAGTTGGACATTTTTTTATGGCGTACTTTGAAATGTTTAACAGGGATACAAATCGATTCAGCGACTCTTTTAGAAGAATGAACGAAAATCCGCTTGGTGCAGGAGCCTTAGCGGGAACTAATTTTCCAATTAATAGAAACAAAACAACAAAAATGCTTGACTTTAAAAAACCTACAAAAAACTCATTGGATACAGTTTCTGATCGAGATTTTGTGGTAGATTTTTTATCTAGTTCATCCTTAATGGCTGTTCACTTATCAAGGTTAGCCGAGGAAATTACTCTTTATAATTCCGATTTAGTGGGTTTCTTTAAAATCGGAGACCAATTAATGTCGAGTTCTTCAATTATGCCTCAGAAAAAAAATCCTGATGGCGCTGAATTAATTAGAGCAAAATCTTCGACAATTTCAGGAAATCTATCATCTATGCTTAACTTGCTTAAATCTCTTCCACTAGCTTACAGCAAAGACCTTCAGGAAGATAAAGCGCTTGTGACCTCAACAAGTAAAAACATTCATCTTTGTCTTGATTGTATGATCGAAATAATCTCTACAATTAAAATTGAAAAATCAAACATCGAGAAAAAGCTTAAATCTTCTTTTGCCAATGCAACTGATTTAGCAGATTGGCTAGTTATAAACCTTGGTTATTCTTTTAGAAGTGCGCACAATTTAACCGCTAAAATTGTCAACTTTGCAGAAAAAAAGAAAATAAGTTTAAATAAGATATCGATGAAGGATTATAAAAAATTTGATAAAAATATAGACAAATCTGTGTATGGATTTTTAGATTTGAAAAATAGTATTAACAATAAAAAAAGCTATGGCGGAACAGCAATATCTGGGATAAGAAAAATGATTAGTCAAGCTAGGAAAGAATTAAGTAATGAAAAATATTAGTATTTTGATTATTTTCTTATGTATTCTTGGTTGTGGGAAAAAAGGCTCTCTTGAATTTCCCCCAACAGAATCAAAAAGCAATTATAAAATAGAGATCTATAAGGCTTAAAAATGTCCTTTCTTAAATATGAAAATGATATCCTTAAATTTGAGGATATCTCAATAAGAGAAATTGCTGAAGGTAGAGCTACACCATTCTACTGTTATAGCAAGCAAACTCTCACAAATAATTTTAGAGAGTTTTCAGATTCACTTACTTCACTTGATGCAACAGTGTGTTTTTCTCTCAAATCAAATTCAAATCTAACAATACTAAGAACTCTAACCGAACTCGAAGCGGGAGGAGATGTTGTTTCTGAGTGGGAAATGAGAAAAGCATTACAAGCAGGGATGAAGCCAAATAAAATAGTTTTTTCAGGTATTGGCAAAACTGCTAGCGATATACAATTTGCGATCAGTAATAATTGTTTACAAATCAATGCAGAATCACTCGATGAACTTGATCATATAAATCGAATAGCTTCTGTGTCGGGAAAAATTCAGAAAGTAGGAATTAGAATTAATCCAGATATCCAATCAGAAACGCACAAAAAAATTAGCACAGGCAGTCTCGAGGATAAATTTGGAATCAGTATAGAACAAACTTACGAAATTTTTCAGAATCGACAAAATTATACAAATTTAGAGATTTCATCTATCGCTTTTCATATAGGTAGCAATATTAAAGACCTAACACCATTTCAAAGAACATTTGAAATTATTGGTGAATTGGTTGCTAAAATAAATAGTGAAACAAAAAAAATAAATACCGTTGATGTTGGTGGGGGAATTAGTCCTGAAAAAAGAAATTTTACTTTTGAAGACTATAGAAACTTAATCGTAAAATATTTTGATACAAAAAATCTTAAATTTATCTTTGAACCAGGTAGGCTTATAGCTGCAAATGCAGGAATATTAGTATCAAAAGTACTTTATACAAAGAATATCACTGGAAAAAAATTTGTCATTATCGACGCAGGTATGAACGATATGATGAGACCTGCATTATACGATGCTCATCACGAAATAATGCCAGATGTCAAGACAAGTGAATATGATGAAATAAATACAGATATAGTTGGTCCAATATGTGAGAGTTCTGATGTATTTCTTAATATTCAAAAATTTAATAAAGTAAAGAGTGGTCAATATGTCATATTAAAAGATGTTGGGGCATATGGTTCAACGATGAGTTCAAACTATAATGCTCGACCACTTATTGAAGAGCTCATGGTAGATGGATCTCAAATAAGAATAATTAGAAAAACTCAGTCATACGAAGACTTTATTAAAAATGAAATTTAATAAGAAAAGAAGGATCTTATTTGTTCTAATATATAATCAATATAACTGTTAATTGACCTGCTCAATTCAAATGCATTTACATTTGAGTTTTGTATAACCGCATCGATTGATATGAAAATTACTGGGGTCAATAAAAGTAGAAATGGGAGAGGAATACTTGTTTTGTTTTTTTCATAAACAACTGGTAAATTCTGATCCTTTGAATGATCCCGTTCTGCGTACGTATTAACAATTTCCTCTATTTGTAACTTTTTATCATTTTCATAATTCTTATTTTCATGAAACCAAGAATGGTTGCATCTTGTACATTTAACCTGTCTGCCAAAGCCAATATCCTCTATATTTACTAGATACTTTGCCGAACATGATGGACAGGATATTATCATAGTCTTACTTAATTTTATTAATTGTAATTATTAGCAGTAAAATAGTGTAACTTATTTAAAATGATTAATGAATTAAAATCACATTACATTCATTTTTCTCTACTTTTATTTGTAATTATCATACTCTTACAATTTAATTTCTTTCTCTTCAACATTCAAAGCTATAAAAATACAGACCTCAATAAAAAAGAAATTGACGGAATAGTCGTACTAACTGGCGATAAATTTAGAATATTAGAGGGACTTAAAATACTTAACAGTGAGATTGGGTACAAACTTTTAATATCAGGAGTTAATAAAGAAATTTCTATTGGGGAAATAAAAAAAGAATTTCCAAAATTCAATCAGCTGTTTAATTGTTGTGTTGAACTTGAGAGCATTTCAACAAATACCTTCGAAAATGTTAGAGAAATTTTTTTTTGGAAAAAGAATAATAATATTAAAAATATTTTATTAATAACGTCTGATTACCATCTACCAAGAGTTGAACTCGAGGTAAATCGACTTTTATTAGATAAAGAAACTTTCTATTATGGTGTAAAATATGACAATCAAAAAATAAATATTCGTATGAAGAAATTAATTGTAGAGTATATAAAATATTTAAGGACAAAAATAAGTTTGAGTATAGGACTTTAAATTATGATTTATGTAAGATCTCTTTTAGCAAATTTAGCATTTTATATTGTATTATTAATTTGTATTTTTTTTGCGCCTATACTTTTTTTCTTACCTAAAATACATATGCTTGGCATCATACGTTTTCAATCAACACATACAAAATTAAGCCTTAAGCTATTTGCAAATCTAGAAGTTGAGTACCGTGGGTTAGAAAACATTCCAAGCACTCGAAAATATCTCATAGCTGCTAAACATCAATCTCTTGCAGAGGCTATTTTTCTTAATGAAGCGATTGAAACACCATCAATAATTGCAAAAAAACAATTATTATTCATACCAATTGTTGGACTTTGTTTTAAGAAAGCCAACTTCATATATGTCGATAGAAGAAAAGGGGAAACAAATATTCAGGCAATGGTGAATTCTGCAAAAAGAAGTATGGACGATGATCCACGTCCTTTATTAATTTTTCCTGAAGGGACCAGAACACCTGTTGGTGAACGTCGCCCATATAAGTATGGCGTTACAGCTTTGTACGATGGTCTCAAAATTCCTTGTCTACCAGTTGCAATTAATTGTGGCTACTTTTGGTCAAGGAGACGATTTCTTCGTTATCCTGGTAAAATGGTAATTGAATTTTTAAAACCAATTGAGCCAGGACTTAATAAAACTGAATTTACAGAAAAATTATATAATTCTATTGAAAATCAGTCTGACAAACTGCTTGAAGAGGCCAAGATTAAATATCCAAAATGAAGATATTTTCATTTAATAGAATAATCGTTTTGGTATTGGCTATTTTGGTCTTTTATTCAATTTATTGGGTGTTTATTTCTTTTCAGTTGAAATCCCAATTATCAAGTAACCTTGAAAGATACAACATTGAGTATAACGACTTGAGGATGACAGGGTATCCTTACAGAATATCAGGTTTGATTGTAAATCCTAATCTCAACAGATCAGATAGCCTATCTAATATAGAAATAGGAAATATAAAAATTGATATGAATCCTTTCGATATAAGTAAACTAATGATCAGAACGGATAAAATTAATATTTTTTTTAATGAAGACGACTCTTTAAATTTTTTTTTAAATGATATTCAGCTCAGATTAACGATGGATAAAGGACAAATTAATGAGATTTATTCAATTTCAAATGATATGAGTCTGAACATAGGTGATTACAATATAGAGAATATAAGAAAAATTATTTTTAAAATGAATAAAGTTAATGAGAATGGCTATCGCGTTTTTTTTACAGCCGTTGCGTCAAATGTTTTAGACTCATTTAAAAATGAAACAAGAATTTTGCTAGAGGGAAAAATTTCTGATTTAAGTACAAATTTAAATGGCAATATTCAACTAGACGTATCAAATGTTGAAAACAATGATAATTTGTTTAGTACGCCTTTGGTAATTAAAAATGGAATTATTTCTGTGCTTTTCATCCCTTTAATCGATTTAAAGGAATTATTTTCTTTTTGATCTACCAAAATCGGCATCAGAAGTGTCTTGACCTGCTTTAATTATTTTCTCACGCACAATTCTTGTTTTTGAAAATAACTTATGCAAACTATCTCCGTCTTCCCATCGTATTGACTTTTGTATAGCACTCAGGTCTTCAGAAAATCTACCAATCATTTCTAATACAGCTTCTCTGTTTGCCAAAATTACATCTCTCCACATAGTAGGATCTGAGGAAGCAATTCTTGTGAAATCTCTAAATCCACTCGCGCTATACTTCACAATATCTGATTTTGTAAAGTTTTCTAAATCAGCTGCTGTATGGACCATATTATAAGCAATTAGATGGGGCAAATGAGAAGTCACTGCCATTACTTTGTCATGTCTAGAAGGAGTCATAATTTCTACTTTGCTTCCCAATTTCCTCCAAAAAGTTTTTACTTTATTTATGTCTCTGGTTTTATTGCCTTTTAAAGGTGTAATTATGCACCATCTTTCTTCGAATAGTTCAGCAAAGCCAGCTTTAGGCCCACTTTTTTCAGTACCAGCAATAGGATGGGCAGGTACAAAATTTATCTTTTTTTTAATTAAACTCTCGACTTCTGAAATTGAAGACTCTTTCGCAGACCCGACATCTGTTACAATGGCATCTTTAGTAAGATGTGGTGATATCTTTTTAAAAATACTTTTGTAACTGCTTAAGTGAGTACAAATAATAACCAAATCTGAATTCTTTACACAGTCGGATATATTATTTTTTATTTCACTTGTTAATTTAAGTTTTTTCGCGATAGTTCTTGTTTTTAAAGACCTGGAGTAACCAGAGGTAATTTCTGCTAGTTTTTTCTTTTTTATAGCTAAGGCAATAGAAGAACCTATTAAACCCAAACCAATTATACTAATTTTTTTAAATGGTCTCTTCTTACTTGGCATTATAAAACTCTTTCATAGCTTTAAGGACTTTTCTATTTTCTGTAGATTTACCAATAGATAACCTAATGCAATCTGGAAGATTATACTTATCCATTAACCTTACAATAATTGATTTTGACAATAAATACTGATTTAGTTTTTTTACAGATTTGCCTACATTAATGAGTAGGAAATTTGCTCTGCTATCATAAACAAGCACTGGCAATCTACTTAGTTCACTATTCATTTTTTTTAGCCAAAATTTGTTATGGTTTATTGCATTTTTTTCATACTTTTTATCTTTTAATGCCTCAACGCCAGCAAGTTGAGCAATTTGATTTACATTAAATGGCCCTCTCACTTTATTCATTAATTTTATTATATCTGTATGAGCATAGCACCAACCCAATCTTAAGGATGCCAGACCATAAATTTTTGAGAAAGTTCTAGTGACAATGATATTTTTATATTTTTTGGCAAAATTAATGCCATTAGAATAATCTTTATCAGTTACATATTCTGCATAGGCGGAATCAATAATTATAAATATCTTCTTAGGGACACGTGAGATAAGCAATCTTAATTCTTTTTTGGATAGATAAAATCCTGTTGGATTATTGGGCTGCGCAATAAATATAATTTTAGTTTTTTTTGTGATTTTATTTAAAATACTTTTTACATCAAAACGTAAATTCTTTGTTGACGAACGTTTAACAACGCCTCCACTGATTTTAGAGTAAATTTCAAACATTAAAAAACTGTGTTTAGGAATAATAACTTCGTCTCCTTTATTTAGAAAAAGTTGACAAGCCAGGCCTAGTATCTCGTCTGACCCATTCCCAACGAAGAGGTTGTTGATATTTAATTTGGTTTTTTTTGATAAGGCATTTTTTAATTCCAGACTATTCCCGTCAGGATATTTGTGAGTTTTTGATTTGGCCGTTGATATCGCCTTTTGTACTCGCAAGCTCGGACCAAATGGCGACTCATTAGAGGACACCTTAATAACTTGCTTTTTGCCAGGAATTGATGAAATACCCCCTTCGTAAAGCTTTATATTTTTAAGTTTTTTCATATTTCAATTGGCTATAAATAGGTGAATATCGCTAAATTTGAAAGAAAATCTTTGAAATAAATAAATCTTCTAATTTGACAATATCCTATTGAATATATAATACATGAATTGCGCCGATTTGAGCACAGCTTGCGGGCGCAATAAAAATGCAGCTAAAGAGGTAGTTGAAACCGCCAAACTTAGTTGTTGGGCGGTTTTTTTTTGGAAAAAATTATGAGTGAAAATAAAATTGTTACTTTGGCAGAAGATGAACCATTAAATTTGGATGGAGGTGGAAGTTTATCTAAATTTAAAACTGCATATACCACATATGGCAAACTTAACGATAAAAAAAATAATTCAATCCTAGTTTGTCATGCCTTGACTGGCGATCAATATGTAGCAAGTGATCATCCCATTACAAAAAAAAATGGCTGGTGGTCGATGGTTGTAGGGCCCGATAAACCAATTGATACGAACAAGTTCTTCGTCATTTGTCCTAATGTTATTGGTGGATGCATGGGATCAACGGGTCCAAAAGAAATAAATCCTGAAAACGGTAAAGAATTCGCGACTGATTTTCCTGTAATTACAATTGCAGATATGGTCAGAGCTCAAAAATTATTAATTGATTATTTGGGAATTGAAAAAATATTCTGTGTTACTGGCGGATCGATGGGGGGCATGTTGGTACTCGAATGGCTTTCAAAGTTTCCTGAAATGGTACATTCAGCAGTTCCTATTGCAACTGCAACAAACCATTCGGCTCAAAACATTGCATTAAATGAGCTTGCTAGGCAGTCCATAATGGCTGATCCAAACTGGCAATCGGGGAATTACTATCATTCTGACAAAAAACCCATGAAAGGGCTTTCAGTAGCTAGAATGGCAGCACATATTTCATATCTATCTAAAGAAGCTCTACAAAGTAAGTTTGGAAGAAATCTCCAAGATAAAAATAGCTTGGATTATTCTTTTGATGCCGATTTTCAAATTGAAAGTTACTTAAGACATCAAGGATTTACTTTTGTTGATCGCTTTGATGCAAACAGCTATCTGTATATCACTCGGGCAATGGATTATTTTGATGTTTCCTCAGCAAATAATGGCTCCTTAATAGAGGCCTTTAAAAAAACACAATCTAAAATTCTTTGTGTGTCATTTACCAGTGATTGGCTATACCCGACATCTGAAAACAAAAAAATTGTAAAAGTTTTCAACTCTCTTGGGCTTAATGTCAGTTTTATTGAAATTGAAACTGAAAACGGTCATGACTCATTCCTATTGGATGAACCTAAGTTTTTTGAGGCGCTAAAAGGGTTCATTAATTCAACATTTGAAAATTTATGAGCTTAATAAACGAGAACAAAGATTTTGGGGTAATTGCTAAGCTAATTCCTAACAACGCTTCTGTTATTGATGTTGGGTGCAATGATGGGTCTTTGTTGGAGTATTTGAGAGAGTATAAAAATATTGATGGTCGCGGGATGGAAATCGATCAAAAAAAGGTTCAGCTTTGTTTAGCAAAAGGCATTTCAGTAATTGAAGGAGATGCAGATACTGATTTGTATGATTATCCAGATAAGTTATTTGATTATTCAATACTTACTTATACGTTACAAGCTACAAAAAGTCCTAAAACAGTTATGCAGCAATTGGTGAGAATTTCTAAAAAAGCAATTATATCCTTTCCGAATTTTGGCCACTGGAAGATTGGCGCTAGTTTATTGTTGAATAGAAAAATGCCAGTAAGCGAGAAACTAAGTTATTCATGGCATGAAACTCCAAATCTACATTTTTGTACAATCAATGATTTTATTGATTTATGTGAGGAGTTAGAAATCAAAATTGAAAAGAAAGGTGATCTTTCTAATAAAAAACTTTCCAATTTTAGTGGAAAAAATTTTCTTGATAGCTACTTTAATGAAGTCGGACTTTTTTTAGTTTCAAAGGATTAAATATGACTGAAATACTAATTGTTAAATGCTTAAGCGATAATTATGCTTATATATACTCAAATAAAAAAGGGGATGCATTTGTTGTTGATCCTTCTGAAGCAGGTCCTGTAATTGATGTTCTAAATAAACACAGACTTAATTTAAAATTCATACTAAATACTCATCATCATTTTGATCATGTAGGTGGAAATTTTGAACTTAAAGAAAAGTATGAATGCAAAATAGTTGGCAGCAAAAAAGATTTTGAGAGAATACCAGGAATTGATATACAGGTTTCAGAGGGTGATATTTGGAATTTTGATGAACACAATGCTCAGATAATTGAAATACCTGGGCATACTACGGGCCACATTGCTTTTTATTTTGAATCCCTAAAACTTGTTTTTACAGGTGACACGCTATTTTCACTTGGATGTGGTAGACTTTTTGAAGGTTCACCAGAAATGATGTGGAAATCTCTTTCAAAATTAAGGGATCTACCTGATGAAACAAAAATTTACTGTGGCCATGAATATACTTTAAGTAATGGAAATTTTATAAGCTCTATTTACCCTTCGGATGAAATAGACTCAAAAATAGACCGTCTGAAAAGCCTAGATAAACAAAACATACCATCTATTCCATCAACAATTGGGGACGAAAAGAGATTAAATATTTTCTTAAAGGCAGATGATGAAGATTTGATCAACTCACTGGGGCTTACGGGGAAAAGTCCAGAAGAAGTATTCGGTCATATAAGAAATCTGAAAGATTCCTTTTAAGTAAAATATTGTCCACCGTTTGCAGATATCGTAGAACCTGTTATAAAGCCCGCTTCATCACTGGCAAGGAATGTAACTATTCGTGAAACCTCATCAACTGTTCCAAGCCTTCCTACAGGAATTTTTCCAATTAAACTTTTCATAAAATCCTCGGAGGCATCCGCTAGAATTTCAGTATCGATATAACCAGGTGCAATAGCGTTAACTGTAATATTCTTTCTAGCAGTTTCTTGCGCTAAGGCTTTGGTAAAACCTAGTAAACCAGCTTTTGCCGCACTATAATTTATCAGACCCATCTCACCTTTTTGACCGTTAATAGAAGAAATGCTGATTATTCTTCCAAAAGATTTTTCTCTCATGCCTTCAAGTACACATCTTGTCATATAAAAAACTGAATCTAAGTCAGTTCTTATTACATCATCCCATTGTTCAACTGACATTTTATGCGCCATTGAAGCTTTAGAAATGCCGGCATTATTCACTAAAATGTCAACAGTACCCATCTTATCAGCAACTTGCTTTACGCCCGCTTCGCATGCAGCTGCATCAGCAACATTCCATTGAAATACCTCAATACCGTTTTCGGAAGAAAACTTATTTGCCGCATCTGAATTTGAACTATAGGTTGCAGCAACATTGCACCCCTCCTTTTTTAAAGCAAGAGATATTGCAGCACCTATTCCCCTTGTTCCTCCAGTTACTAACGCTAATTTAGACATAATTTTCTCCTATCGTTCGACGCACAAAGCGACGCCCATGCCTCCACCAATGCATAATGTGGCAAGTCCTTTTTTAGCGTCCTGTCTTTTCATTTGATTTAATAATGTTACAAGAATTCTAGCTCCTGACGCACCAATTGGATGTCCTATAGCAATCGCTCCCCCGTTAACATTAACTTTTGAAACATCCCATCCCATTTCTTTGTTTACTGCACAAGATTGAGCAGCAAATGCTTCATTTGACTCAATTAAATCTAAATCAGAAACATCCCACCCTGCTTTATCAAGAGCTTTTCTGCTTGCAGGTATAGGTCCTGTACCCATCACAGATGGATCAACCCCAGCACTTGACCAGGATACAATTCTTGCCATAGGCTCAAGGTTTCTTTTTTTCATTTCATCTGAGGACATTACTGCCAAAGCAGCTGCGCCATCGTTTATACCACTTGCATTTGCTGCTGTAACTGTTCCCTCTTTTGCAAATGCAGGTCTTAAAGATGAGATTTTTTCTAATTGAACATTGTCTTTAATATATTCATCACTATCAAAAAGTACTGTCTCTTTTCTTGATGGGACTTCAACTGGAACAATTTCATCCTTAAATACTCCATCTGCTTTAGCCTTACTTGCTTTCTGTTGTGAGTTAAAAGCAAATTCATCTTGTTGATCTCTAGTAATTTGCCATTGTTGTGCAACATTTTCAGCAGTTGTTCCCATGTGATATCCATTAAAAGCATCCCACAAACCATCTTTGATCATTGAGTCGATCATCTTATCATCGCCCATTTTGGTACCATTTCTTAGGTGCATACAGTGCGGGGATTGACTCATACTTTCTTGTCCACCAGCAATAATAATATTTGCATCGCCATTCATTATAGATTGGTAAGCCAAAGCAACACTTCGTAAGCCAGATCCACAAACTTGATTAACTAGCCATGCTGGGGTTTCTTTATTCAAGCCAGCATTTATTGATGCTTGTCTAGCAGGGTTTTGACCGGTTGCTGCAGTTAGTACTTGTCCAAGTATCACCTCATGTACATCACCACCTTCAATGCCTGATCTATCAAGCGTTTCTTTTATAACTATTGTGCCTAAATCGTGTGCTGGCATACCCGATAAAGATCCATTAAAAGAACCAACGGCTGTTCTAACGGCAGATGTAATAAATACTTCACTCATAACTTTCCCTTTTTATTCTCCAATTATTGGCAATTTTTGTGCTCTGGAGGCATCAAGATAACTTGCGGAGTGAATTTTGCAACTATTATTTAGGCTGATAACAAGTGGATTTGCAGTTGGTATTTCTAAGCTTGTTATGTCTTCATCAGATACATTAAACAAGTACTTACATAGAGCTCTTAGGCTGTTTCCATGTGCTGAAATAATAGTGGTATTTTTTAGTACTAAAGGTTTTATAGAATTTTCCCAATAAGGAATTACTCTTGCATACGTATCTTCTAAACATTCCGTTAGAGGTAAATTATTTATTCCTTTATATAAATCGTCTTTATTGGGATTCATTTCACTTTCAATTGGTAGTGCGGGTGGTGGCGTACTGTAGCCTCTCCTCCATTTTAAAAACTGATCTTCACCATATTTTTTTTTGACTTCATCTTTGTTTAATCCTTGCAGAGCTCCATAGTGTCTTTCATTTAATTCCCAGGCCGTTTCTGTATCAAGATTATATATATTTAGTTCTTCAAGAATTATTTGAAGTGTATTTTGTGCCCTTTTTAAAAATGATGTAAATGCAAATGAAGGAACTATTTCAGCTTCTTTGAGTAACAATGCTGACTTTAATGCCTCTTTTTTTCCTAAGTCATCTAATTCTACATCAACCCATCCGGTAAAAATATTTTTTACGTTCCAAACACTTTTACCGTGTCTGATTAATATCAGTGTATTAGACATTTATTTGTTTACTTGGTTAACTACATTATTATTTAAAAGATAATCGACCATTTGCTCTGCGATTTGTATGGCAACTTTTTCTTGCGCCTCTGCAGTACTGGCGCCGATGTGAGGCGTCATTACAACTTTTTTCATACCAGAGAATATACTATCAGTTTGTGGCTCTTCCTCGTAAACATCGCAGCCATATCCTCCTAAACCATTTTTATCAATTGCATTCTTAACATCATTTTCATTTACAATTCCACCTCTCGCACAATTAATAATAATTGCTGTTTTTTTTATTGTTTTAAGGGTGTCTTTATTAATCATATATTTTGATTTATCTGATAGTTTATTATGAAAAGTTATAATATCTGAGCGTAACAAAATTTCTTCAAAAGATACTTTTTCAACTTTATATTTTTTTTGTTCTGTATCACTTAATGAAGCACTATGAACAAGAACATTCATTCCATATGCGTGTGATATTTCAGAAATTTTTTTTCCTATATTCCCAAATCCTACGATGCCAATAGTTTTGCCCAACATCTCAAATCCAATGAAATTCTTTTTCTCCCATTTTTTACTGTGCATTGACTCATTTGCCTCTGTAATTTTTCTCATTAATGCATGTATAATAGAAAATGTAAGTTCGGCTGTTGCTTGAACATTTCCAAGAGGAGTGTTCATGACTACGATGTTATTTTTGGTAGCTGAATCAAGGTCAACATTGTCAACACCTACGCCTGGCCTACCAATAACTTTCAGATTTTTAGCGCTGCTTATTATTTTATCAGTTACAGTGACTGCTGATCTAATTACTAACCCGGCATAATCTACGATTTCTCTAGAAAGCTCGTCTTCACTAAGACCTGTTTTCTGAACATATTCAATGTTATTTTCATCAAATACTCTAAAAACAGCGTCAGAAACATTATCTGCAATTAGTACTTTATTCACTTTTTAAAGGCTTCTTTAGTTGTTAAATAAGCCCAGTCAATCCAAGGTAAAACAAGTTCAACATTTTTATTTTCAACTGTTGAACCGCCCCATATTCTAATTCCTGGTGGTGCCGTTTTATAGGAGTTTAGATCATATCCTGCTTCATTGCTTTCAAGCAATGAACAAACTTCCTTCATAAAATTTACTTTGTCTTCGTCATTAATAGATTTAAACCACTCATCCTTTGGAAGTATACAAATTGAAGTACAAGATCTGGTCTCTGGATCTTTAGCTAGAAATTCAAAATTATCATGCTTATCAATCCAATTATTAACTAATTTTAAATTTGTTTCTGATATATCAATTAATTTATTTAAACCGCCTAACTCTAAGCCCCAGTTAAGGGAATTTAAAACATCTTCAACACTGATCATGGATGGAGTGTTTATTGTTGCTCCAGAAAATATTCCTGAAATTAATTTTTGATTATTTGCTAGACGAAATATTTTTGGGATGGGCCATGGTGGAGTAAAAGTTTCAAGTCGTTCAACTGCACGAGGTGATAAAATCAACATACCATGGGCAGCTTCGCTTCCTAAAACTTTTTGCCATGAGTAAGTAATCACATCTAATTTATGCCAATCCATGTGCATTGAAAATACTGCAGATGTGGCATCACATATCGTTAACCCTTTTCTTTGATCACTTATCCAATCAGTATTTTTTATTCTTACCCCCGCGGTAGTGCCATTCCATGTAAAAACAATATCGTTGTCAGGATTGCTATTAGAAAAATCAGGAAGTTCCCCATATTCAGCTTTAATTAACTTTTTATCTTTTAAAGGTAATTGTTCTCCTGCGTCTATATTCCAGTCATGACCAAAATTTTCCCATGAATAGACTTCAACTCCTCTTTGACCAAGCATACACCACATAGCCATTTCAACAGCACCAGTATCAGACGCGGGAACAATACCAATTAAGTAGTCATCAGGAATTTCCAACAGTTGTCTTGACTTATCAATTACCTCTTGAAGTTTTTTAACAGCTGCGCCAGATCTGTGAGACCTTGAAAGAGCTGCATTTTTTAAATTATCAAACGACCATCCTGGAGGTTTGGCGCAGGGACCAGATGAAAAATAAGGATAATGAGGCTTCTGAGCAGGCTTTTCCATTAAATTAAATATCCATAAGCAAATTAACCAAGCCATCAGCAGGCTTCGGATCAAAGTAAGTTGACTTTTTAGGGACAATCTTACCTTTGTCTGCGATGGACATTATCTTTTTCATCGGTAAAGGGCAAATAAAAAATCCTATATCTGCCACACCTTTATCCACTTCATTTGCTAATTTTTTATGATCAAATTTACCAGGAATATTAGTCAAATTTACTAAAGAACAATTGCATTGTTTTTTAATGATACTATTTATCATTATTTTCTCAACTATGTCAGTGTCAGTTTCATATTTAGTATAGAGTTTTTTATTTGATGTGAGTGAAACATTGTACCAAGTTTTATTTAAATATATCATCACTCTGCCTGGGTCACACGGATTTTTAAATTTTAATTTTTTTTCTAGCTTAAACTTTTTCTTTAAGGCCTGAATTATTTTTTGTTGATTAAAATTTTTAAATTTAGCTAGTCGATGAAAGCTTAATATATTGACAGAATGCTCATCAAATATTGCCGCAAGAAGGTTTATTTTTTCTTTTTTATTTTTATTAAGATTTTTCTTTTTGTTTAAATTTTCAATAGCGGAGTACCTGTGATGCCCATCAGCAATATAAAATTTTTGAATTTTTGATAATTTCTTTCTCAAAGATCGAATTCCATTTTTTTCACTTACTTTCCAAAGAGATCTGGTTGTACCGCCTGGCGACTTAAATTTATAAAGAGGTTTTTTTCTTTCGTATTTTTTAAAATCAATGGGTCTGCTATTTTGATTTTTATAGGACAAATAAACTGGACCTATTTGCATTTTTGTGTGTTCAATTGTTTCCATGATAGAATTCGATCGTGCTTTGAATATTGCTTCATGTTTCAGAATTTTATTATTCCCTTCCTCGAACTCTATTGATGCAACTATACCAAACTGCTTCTTATTATATTTATCTAAACAATATACATAAAAACATTCTTCCTTCTCCTGAAAAATAATATTATTCTTAATCATAGACTCTAAGTGCTCGTATGCGTGCTTTTTTGAATTTTTTTTGGTAATGTTAGGGTAAAATGCTTTTGGGCTAACTACGTTTAAGAAATTATATTCTGACTCTTTTAAAATTTTATTTAGCTGTTTATTCGTTAAATTATCAAAAGTTGGCAATACCACTTCCTCTACTCTTTTCTGTAAAGGCCTAAAGGCTTTGAATGGTTTTATTGATAAGGTCATATTTATTTATTTGATAAAACGCTGATTAAGTAGGGTATTTATATGTATATTTTATGCATAAATCTCGCAGATTTTAAGTTTTTTTATCTGAAATTATGGCTATTGACATAAGAAAAGTGACGTTTATATTCAGGCCACTTTTAATATCAAATAGTAATTTCTATTATGTTTGCGATTATTTCAACTGGCGGAAAGCAGTATAAAGTTAGCGAAAACACTATGTTGAGTGTGAGCAAAATTGATGGCAAAGATGGTGACAAGATCACTATCGATGATGTCCTTTTCGCTTGTGATAAAGAACAATTTTCTGTGGGATCTCCACAAATCAGTGGCGCGAAAGTTAATGCTGAAATTGTTAAACAAGACAGAGATAGAAAAATTTTAGTATTTAAGAAGAAAAGAAGAAAAAACTATCGAAGACTTAATGGTCACAGACAGGATATAACTTTTTTAAAAATTAATTCACTTGATATACCTGGATTTACTCCAAAAAAAGCTGTGAAGAAAGCAAGTGATACGAAGTTAGAAACTGAAAAGAAAACAGTTACAAAAAAGAAAACTACAGTTAAAAAGAAAACTGTGAAAAAAAAGGATAGCTAATAATGGCAACTAAAAAAGCTGGCGGCTCATCGAGAAACGGAAGAGACTCAGCTGGAAGAAGATTAGGTATAAAGAAATACAGTGGTCAAACTGTAATACCTGGTAACATCATAGCTAGACAAAGGGGTACTAAATGGCACCCAGGTGATAATGTAGGCCTTGGAAAAGATCATACAATTTTTTCGCTTGTTGATGGCTTTGTAAAGTTTGGTAAGAAAAAAAACGGAAAAACATTTATTTCTGTTGTTCCCAAACAGTAAATCTAAATCTTTTTTCTAAAAATATTTCCTTAAAATGAAGTTTATTGATGAAGCTAAAATCTTTGTAAAAAGTGGTGATGGTGGTGATGGCTGCTTGAGCTTCAGAAGAGAAAAATATATCGAATTCGGTGGACCTGATGGCGGCAACGGTGGAAAAGGTGGAGATATTATTCTAGAAGGAACAAAATCTTTAAACACACTTGTAGACTTTCGATTTCAAAAACACTTTAAAGCACAAAAAGGTAGAGGTGGAGCTGGCAGGAATAGAACAGGCGCGTCAGGTAAAGATTTAATTTTAAAGATTCCTGTTGGAACTGAAGTATTATTAAATGAAGAAATAATTGCTGATATAATTAATGATGAAAAAGTAACTCTTTTCCCTGGAGGAAAGGGAGGGTTAGGAAATATTAATTTTAAATCATCAACTAATCGAGCGCCGCGTAAGATAACACATGGAGAAAAAGGCCATGAAGCTGAAATTGTATTAAGGTTAAAAATTCTTGCTGATGCTGGGCTTGTGGGATTTCCGAATGCAGGAAAATCAAGTCTTTTGAGAAAGATATCTGCTGCTAAACCCAAAGTGGCTGACTATCCTTTTACAACTCTTGATCCAAAGCTAGGAGTTGTAAGAAAAGACGACCAAGAACTTGTGGTGGCAGATATACCCGGCTTAATTGAAGATGCTCACAAAGGCGATGGTTTGGGATTTAAGTTTTTAAAACATATTGAGAGATGCCATTCAATTATTCATGTAATTGATGTAACTGACGAAGATGTTAAAAAATCTTATAATACAATTACCAGTGAGTTGAATAATTATGATGGTAGTATAACAAAGAAAAATAAAATAGTTGTATTAAATAAATGTGATCTGATTGATAAAGAAGAAATAAAAATTAAAAAGAATATCCTTGAAAATGAAACACAGTTACAAGTATATACAATTTCAACTATTACAGGTGAAGGAGTAAGTAATTTAATAAATCATATTTTAATTATTAAAAATTAAATGAAATTAGAACAAACAAATAGAATTATTATCAAAATTGGATCTGCACTTCTATTCAATGAAACTTCAGGAAGTCTTAATAAAGAATGGCTTAATAGTCTTGCTGAAGATGTTAAATATCTAAGAGAAAATGATAAAGAGGTTATAATTGTTTCTTCTGGAGCAATTGCGATGGGTGCAAAAGATTTAGATCTTGATATGAAAAATATGAAGATGGATATGAATCAAGCTGTATCTGCTGTAGGCCAAATACATTTGATGGGCTCATTTAAGAGTGCCTTTGAAAAAAATGAAATTAAAATTTCCCAAATTCTTCTTACCTTAGATGATACTGAACAAAGAAGAAGATCAATAAATGCCAGAAGAACAATAGATACATTATTAAAATTGGGTATTGTTCCAGTCGTTAATGAAAATGATACGATTGCGACAAGTGAAATAAGATATGGGGACAATGATAGACTTGCATCAAGAGTGGCTCAAATAACAAGTGCAGATTGTCTTATTTTATTATCTAATATTAATGGCCTGTATTCTGCTGATCCTAGTATTGATGAGGATGTAAAATTGATAAACAAGGTAAGTGAAATTGATAAAGATATTGAAAAAATGATTGGGCAATCAATTTCGGATTACGGAAAAGGTGGAATGAAGACAAAAATTCAAGCCGCAAAGACAGCTATGCTATCAGGCTGTCACTTAGCAATTACTAATGGTTCTATAATGAGACCTGTAAAGTCCTTATTTGAGGGACGTCCATGTACATGGTTTGAGCCAACTAAGACCCCCTTGGCAGCACGCAAGCAATGGATTGCGGGAACGATGAAGCCCGTAGGTAAAATAATAATTGATGATGGAGCTGTTGATGCGCTTAAAAAAGGAAGCAGTCTCTTACCAGCTGGTGTAAAGTCAGTAGAGGGAAACTTTGAGAGAGGAGATGTTATTGAAGTATTGTCGTCTAACCAAAATAAAATAGGTATAGGGTTAGCAGGTTACTCTGCTGAAGAAAGTATTAAAATTATGGGACACAAAAGTGATGAAATAGCTAACATTCTAAGTTACTCTTACAGAGAAGAAATGATACATAAGGACGATTTAGTTTTGATATGAGCATTGAATTAGAATTAGAAAAGATGGGCAAGAACAGTGTTAGGGCCTCAAAAGACATTAGGTCTTTGAACGAAAGAGATAAAAATAATATTTTAAAATCAATTATAGTAAGTTTAGAAAAGAATAAAAAAAATATTCTAGATGCTAATTCATTAGATATTAGTAACTCTGAAAATAATCTTTCAAAAGCAATGGTTGATCGACTTATGCTAGATGACGAACGATTTGATGGAATATTGTCGTCAATTGAAAATGTTATTTCTTTAGAAGATCCGGTTGGAAACAAACTTTATTCTAATAAACGGCCAAATGGAATGTTAGTTGAAAGAGTGTCTGTTCCTCTTGGAGTTATTGGAATTATTTATGAAAGCAGACCAAACGTTACAGTTGATGCGACAGTTTTATGTCTAAAAGCTGGCAATAGCGTAATACTAAGAGGAGGATCTGAGTGTTTTAATACTAACTCAGAAATGGTAAAATCTATACAAGGGGCTTTAAAGGAAAATTCTGTTAGTGAACATATTGTTCAATATGTTAGCACCACAGATAGAGCGGCAGTAGATTACATGCTTGCTAAAATGGGAAAATATATTGATGTTGTAGTACCTAGAGGCGGGAAAGGTTTAGTAAAAAAAGTTCAAGACACCGCAAAAATACCTGTTATTGGACATCTCGATGGAATATGTCATTTATATGTTGATGAAACATCGGATACAGAAATAGCAAGCAAAATCATAGAAAATGCAAAATTGAGAAGAACTGGAATTTGTGGTGCAGCTGAAACTATATTGATTGATGAAAACTGTATCGATACTCATTTACCAAAAATTATTACTGATTTAATTAATGGGGGCTGTGAAGTAAGAGGAGATAACGTATGTATGAAAATTTCAGACAAAGTTCTAAAAGCATCCGAAGAAGATTGGGGTACAGAATATTTAGATGCAATAATATCTATAAAGACTGTTAAAGGGGTAGATGAAGCAATAGAACATATTGCTACATATGGATCAGGTCATACAGAGAGTATTATTTCTGAAGATAAAGAGAAAGTTGAAAAGTTTTTAAATACCGTAGGTAGTGCAATTGTAATGCATAACACCTCAACCCAATTTGCAGATGGAGGTGAATTTGGTTTAGGTGCTGAAATAGGAATCGCTACCGGCAAATTGCACGCCAGAGGGCCAGTTGGATTAGAAGGGCTGACAACTTATAAATATATAGTGAGAGGAAATGGACAGGTTAGACCGTAAATGAAAATTGGCATTTTAGGAAGTTCATTTAATCCAGCACATTTAGGACATTTAAAATTATCAGATAAGGCAATTCAAATTTTTGATCTTGATGAAGTCTGGTGGATGATCACAAAGCAAAATCCATTGAAGGAAAAAAATGATTATATGTCATTTGAAGACAGAAGTAATCAAGCAAAAAAATTAATAGGCAACAACAATATTAAACTGAAATTTTTTGAGGATATTACTAACTCAAATTATTTAATTGATAATTTGAAACATATCAAATCTAGCTTTACTGAGGATGAGTTCATATTTTTAATGGGTAGTGACTCTTTTGAAGAAATGGATAAATGGAAAAATTATTTAGATATTTTTGATCAAATGCCTATTGCTGTTTTTAATCGTAATGAAAAATTATATAATCCACTTACTTCCATAGCTGCGGAAAAATTTAAAAATAACCAAATACAATTATCTGATGCAAAGTTGATATTTACCAAATCACCTGCTTGGATATTTATTCGTGACTTCAATGTAAGCGAGTCGTCAACTGCCATTAGAAATAATAAATGACGCAAATACTAATAAAAATATTAAGTGATTTAGAGGATAATAAGGCTCTGGATATAGTCTCAATTGATATATCAAAAAAAACCTCACTAGCTGACCACCTAGTATTTGCAACAGGAACATCAAATAGACATATAAACGCGATTTCCCAATCAGTTCATAAAATGCTTAAAAGTCTAAATATTACACTGCCATCAATTGAAGGAAATCAAGACAGTGGTTGGATAGTAATTGATAGTGGTGACGTTATTATACATTTATTCAAAGATGAAATTAGAAAATTTTATAACTTAGAAAATATGTGGTCCGCAGAAATTGAATAATTGATCCTTTAATGAAAATTGAAATTCTACATTTTGATAAATTTAAATTTGATCATGAAGAACAACTTCATGATATTTATATAAAACGTATTTCACAGTTTAGAAACATTATAACTGATATAAAAACAGTAAAAATTAATAATAAAGGAATTGAAAATAGAATTGTTAAAAAGAAGGCCAATGAGTATTTTGTAAGCCTTGACGAGAAAGGTGAGCATTTTTCAACTGAAGACTTAAAAGTATTTTTATTTAATAATAATTTCAAAAACTTGAAATTTATTGTTGGCAGTACTGACGGTATTCAGAAAGGCATACTAGAAAAAAGTAATAAGGTTATTTCCTTGAGTAAAATGACATTAACGCACTCATTTGCACTAATAATTTTATTAGAACAAATATATAGATCTGCTACTATTGTATCTAATCATCCATATCATAGAGTTTAAAAATGAGAATTTTGTTTATTACGCTATCGTTTGTTATATCACTTTTTAGCTTTAGTTATATCTCTGCAAATAACCAAGACCTTTATAAAAAATTGGATGTCTTTGGGGATGTTTTTGACATAATAAAAAGTAATTATGTCGAGGATATAGATGACGAGAAGGTAATTGAATACGCAATTAACGGTATGCTTCAATCATTGGATCCATTTTCAAGCTATATGGATTCAGAAATTTATACTGATATGCAAGAAGAAACTAAAGGCGAATTTGGGGGACTTGGAATTGAGGTAACAATGGAAAACGGGTATGTAAAAGTAATTTCCCCAATTGATGACACTCCGGCTGCGAGAGCAGGAATGCGCCCTGGTGACTATATTACACATATTGATGAAATTGACGTGCTTGGATTAACACTAAGTGAAGCCGTTGAACTTTTACGAGGGCCTGTAGGTAAATCATTAACAATAAAAGTGGTTAGAATCGGAGAAGAAGACCCCATAGATGTGACATTAAAAAGGGCGGTTATAACTGTACAAGCAGTTAAATTTAAGGCTGAGGGTAACATTGGATACATAAGATTAATATCATTCAGCGAACAAGCCGATAAAGGCATTAGAAATGCTGTAAAAGAATTATCAAACAGTATCGGAAAAAATAATATTGAAGGCTATATAATTGATTTAAGGAATAATCCTGGTGGCTTATTGGATCAATCAGCAAAAGTTACAAATAACTTCCTAAAATCTGGTGAAATTGTATCAATAAAGGGAAGAGATAAAAATGATATATCAAGATTTACAGCGTCAGGTGGGGACATTGCTAACGATAAGCCAATTATTGTTCTTATAAATCAGGGATCCGCATCAGCCTCCGAAATTGTTGCGGGTGCGCTTCAAGATCATAAACGCGCAATTATTCTTGGAGAACAATCATACGGAAAGGGGTCAGTTCAAACGATCTTTCCATTAAAAGACTCTAGTGCCATCAGAATGACAACAGCGCTTTATTATACGCCCTCTGGTGACTCTATTCATAGAGTTGGAATAACTCCAGATATTGAAGTTGAATATATTTACGATGAGGACGAAGAAACCGATAATCAATTAAATTATGCTCTAGATCTTTTTGATAAAGAAAAGATGGTTGAATAAAATTAATATTTTCAGCAACAGAACAGAATGGATCAAAAACCAAGGTATAGAAGAGGAGTTGGAATGATCATTCTCAACTCTAAGAATCAAATTTTTATTGGACAAAGATTTGATAAAGATAAATCAGCTTGGCAGATGCCACAAGGTGGAATTGATAAAGGAGAAAGCCCTGCAAAAGCTGTTATACGAGAAATGAAAGAGGAAACTGGAATTAAAAAAAATTATAAAATTATATATGAAAGTAAAACTTGGTATTTTTATAAACTTCCTTCTTATTTAAGAAAAAAACTTTGGAAAGGTAGATTTATTGGTCAAAAACAAAAATGGTTTATAATAAGTTTTACCGGAAAAGATGAAGATATAAATATTAAAACAAAGAAACCAGAATTTAAGAAATGGGAATGGTCTACACAAGATAAAATACTTAAAAAAATCGTTCCCTTTAAAAGAAGACTTTATACAAACATATTTAAAGAAATTAATAATATTGATATTTAATTTAAAAGTAGTTTTAAACTATCAATTTTTTTCTGAATTTTCATTTTTTGAGTCTCATCAGCGGTCTCAAGAGCCGAAGAATAATTCTCAATTTTATCATTAATAAAGTCATTATTTAAAGCAGCTTCTTCATCCAAACCCACAGCTATAACAAGTAGCTCGTTGTTAGAGAATTTAATAAAGCCCTCTTCAACAAACAATGATTTTGTTTGATCTGAATTAGTTACTTTTATGATTCCTGGCCTAAGAGAGGTAATAATATTTGAGTGATTTGGAAGCACTCCAAGATCACCTTCCGCACCAGGTAAGACAACCATTTGAGCAACACCCTCAAGGTATATTTTTTCAGGCGTTACTAATTTATAGTTGAATTGATCAGGCATTCAAGTTACGCAGCGGCTTCCTCAGCCATTTTTTCTGCTTTTTGAATAGCTTCTTCTATTGTACCAACCATATAAAAAGCTGCCTCAGGCAGATGATCATATTCACCCTTACAGATCGCATCAAATCCTTTGATCGTATCCTCTAATTCAACATATTTTCCGGGAGTTCCTGTAAAGACTTCGGCAACAAAGAACGGTTGGGACATAAATCTTTGAATCTTACGTGCTCTGGCCACTGTTAATTTATCTTCTTCAGATAACTCATCCATACCTAAAATTGCAATGATGTCTTGTAGTGACTTATAAGTCTGCAGTACAGCTTGTACATTTCTTGCAACACGATAATGTTCATCTCCAACAACGCGAGGGTCTAATATTCTTGAAGTACTATCTAACGGATCAACAGCAGGATAAATGCCAAGCTCTGCAATCTGTCTTGAAAGCACAGTTGTTGCATCAAGGTGTGCAAACGAGGTTGCAGGAGCAGGATCGGTTAAATCATCAGCAGGAACATATATTGCCTGCACAGATGTAATTGAACCTTTATTTGTAGATGTAATTCTTTCCTGAAGTGATCCCATATCAGTTGCAAGAGTAGGTTGATAACCTACGGCAGATGGAATTCTACCAAGCAGGGCTGATACCTCTGAACCAGCTTGAGTAAATCTAAAAATATTATCTACAAAAAATAAAACATCTTGGCCTTCCATGTCTCTAAAATACTCAGCAACTGTCAAGCCTGTTAAAGCTACACGAGCTCTTGCTCCTGGAGGCTCGTTCATTTGTCCATAAACTAATGCACATTTTGACTCTTTACCTTCTAAATCAATAACGCCAGATTCAATCATTTCATGATAAAGGTCATTACCTTCTCTAGTTCTTTCTCCAACACCAGAAAATACTGAATAACCACCATGAGCTTTTGCAATGTTATTTATTAGTTCCATGATAATAACTGTTTTGCCAACACCTGCTCCTCCAAAGAGACCAATTTTGCCTCCCCTAGAATAAGGCGCTAGTAAATCTACAACTTTAATACCCGTAACAAGAATTTCTGTTTCTGTAGCTTGATCAACAAAGTCAGGGGCATCTCTATGAATTGACCATTTATCTGTAGATTTAATTTCACCCCTTTCATCAACAGGCTCGCCAACAACATTCATAATTCTACCCAAAGTCTCAGGGCCTACTGGAACTTGTATCTGATTACCGGTGTCAAGGACATCGTCACCTCTAGTCATTCCATCAGTTGACTCCATAGCAATAGTTCTAACTGTGGACTCACCTAAATGCTGTGCGACCTCAAGGATCACAGTTTTATCGCCAACTTTACATTCTAATGCTGCAAGAATTGGCGGCAAGTTTTCTTCAAAGCGTACATCAACTACAGCTCCGATAACTTGTGATATGGTACCTTTATTATTTGTTGTCATATTTACTCCTTAATTAAACTGCTTCTGCTCCAGAAATTATCTCAATAAGCTCTTTAGTAATAACAGCTTGTCTGGAACGGTTATAAAATAGTGTTAAATTATCAATCATATCAGACGCGTTTCTTGATGCATTATCCATAGCGCTCATTCTAGCACCTTGTTCGCTGGCCGCACTTTCTAGTAAAGCTTTAAATATTTGTATTGTAAAGTTCAGCGGGAGTAGTTCATCGAGTATTTCACTCTCACCGGGTTCAAATTCAAAAAAAGTTTTATCATTTTTTGTTGTATCTGACTCGTTTTCAGGAATATCAATTGGAACAATTTGTTGTTCAGTTGGAATCTGAGATATTACTGATTTAAACTTATTATAAAAGATAGAACATTTATCAAATTCTTCGTCGAAATACATTTTTATTATTTTGTCAGCTATATTTTTTGCATCCTGATAAGAAGCAGACTTAACAGATCTCATATCAACAACTTCGACAATTTTTTCTTCATGCTGTCTTTTAATAATGTCATAACCCTTTTTTCCGACACAAATAATTTTTACTTGTTTGCCTGTCTCCTCAAGACTTGCTACTTTATCTCGAAGTGATTTAGTGACAATTGAATTAAATCCACCACACAGTCCTCTCTCAGATGTAAAGAGGATCAACATATGAATTGAGTCCTTATTATCTCCGGTTAATAAATTTCTTTCATTTGAAGTTGGAGAGTACCCAGATGATATAGATGATATAAGATCCTCCATGGTCTCAGAATAAGGACGACTTGACTCAGCAGATTCTTGGGCACGCCGTAATTTTGCAGCTGCAACCATTTTCATGGCTTTAGTTATTTTTTGAGTAGACTTAACGCTACCAATTCGTTTTTTTAGATCGTCTAAACTTGGCATTTACCTATTTTTTTTAAACTCTTCAATTATTGATGTTAATTTACTGGAAATGTCGTCATTTAAGTCTCCAGATGAATTGATAGACTCAATTATATCTGAATGAGATGATTTTATAAGTTCAAATAGATCTTTTTCAAAATCCCTTATCTGATTCAACTCCAGATCATCTAAATAGCCATTCACACCGGTAAAAATTGAAACAACTTGCTCTGCAATTGTCATCGGTGAATACTGGTTTTGTTTTAATAGTTCTGTAAGTTTTGAACCTCTATTTAATAGCTTTTGAGTTGAGGCATCTAGGTCTGAACCAAATTGGGCAAATGCTGCCATTTCACGGTACTGGGCCAGTTCAAGTTTTATCGAGCCTGCTACCTTCTTCATCGCCTTGGTTTGTGCTGCAGAACCAACTCGGGACACACTTAAACCTACATTAACTGCTGGTCTGATACCTTGGTTAAACAATTCAGTTTCTAGAAAAATTTGACCATCAGTGATCGAAATCACGTTTGTCGGAATAAATGCACTAACATCATTTGCTTGAGTTTCAATTACAGGCAAGGCTGTTAATGAACCGCCTCCATTTTCATCATTCATCTTGGCTGCTCTCTCAAGCAATCTGCTGTGAAGATAAAATACGTCTCCAGGAAATGCTTCACGTCCTGGAGGTCTTCTAAGAAGTAATGACATTTGTCTATAAGCTACTGCTTGTTTTGATAAATCGTCATAAATTATTAGAGCATGCATTCCATTATCACGAAAATATTCACCCATTGAACAACCAGTATAAGGAGCAAGAAATTGTAGTGGAGCAGCGTCACTTGCTGTTGCTGCAACAACTGTAGTATATTCCATAGCACCAGCGTCTTCTAAGGCTTTCACTGTTTGAGCAATTGAAGATCTTTTTTGACCTATACCGACATAAATACAATAAAGTTTCTTAGATTCATCGCCAGACTCATTAATAGATTTTTGATTTATAATAGTATCAATAGCAATTGCTGTTTTCCCAGTTTGTCTGTCACCGATAATTAATTCACGTTGTCCTCTGCCAATTGGAATCAAGCTGTCGATCGCTTTAAGACCTGTTTGCATTGGTTCAGATACTGATTTTCTTGGTATTATACCTGGCGCTTTAACTTCAATACGACTTCTATTATGTGACTCAATGTTTCCTTTTCCATCTATTGGATTTCCAAGTGCATCTACAACTCTTCCAAGCAACTCCTTACCTACAGGAACATCAACAATAGAATTTGTCCTTTTAACCGTATCACCTTCTTTAATATTTGCATCACTTCCAAATAGTACAACACCTACATTATCATCCTCCAGGTTAAGGGCCATTCCTCTTGTACCATCGTCAAACATTACCATTTCACCGGCCTGAACATTATCAAGTCCATAAATTCTTGCGATACCATCTCCAATTGAAAGAACTTGACCAACTTCTGTAATTTCAGAGTCAGATCCAAAATTTTTAATTTCTTCTTTGAGTATTTTTGATATTTCTGATGGTTGAATGTCCATTAAGCGACCTCTTTCATTTTTTCTTTTAATGTTTGGAGTTGATTTTTAATACTGCTATCAATCATTTGACTGCCAACTTGTATTTTAAGACCACCTATTAAAGTCTCATCAACTATAGTGTTAATATTAAATTCTGAACTAAACTTATCTTTGAGTTTATCTTTAATATGCTTTAATTCTTCTTCTTTTAGAACTTTAGCTGAAGTAATTGTTGCTGACATCTCACCCTTAAGTCCAGACATTAGTTTTTCAAATGAATTAATTATATCCATTAAGTAGTTAATTCGGTTTTTATTAATTATTACTCCAATAAAATTTTTTGCCAACTTAGACATCTCAATTTTCTCAGAAAGTGAATTAAAAAAATTAAATTTATTAGATTTGCTGATTGAAGGGTTTTTAACCATGGATAATAAAGTATCATCTTCATTCAATATTTTTTTTAAATTTAAAAGTTCACTGGAAACAGTTTCGAGTACTTTGGCCTCTTTTGCCAGCTGAAATAATGCATTAGCATATCTATCAACTGATGCGATTTGTCTTGTACTTGCGTTAGCCATTATGAGGAAATTCCTTAAAAATTCACTCTTTCCGTACCATTAACTCTCGTATTTTTCAAGTATTGGAATGTCGCAATTCGAATTTTATACAAAGCTGAATGGGTCGATATCCACAGATATGTTTACGCTAGATAATGATTTAGAATTCTTGAGCCAAGCATTGACTATTTTTTGCATATTTCTGGCTTTTTTGTCATGTATCAAAAATCTCTGTCTGTGGCGTCCTTTTAACTTGGATAATGGGGCTGGCGCAGGACCATATATTTCAAGTTCTGAAATATTTGGAATAGAACCAAACATGATACTGCATTGCTCCCTCACCTTGGCAATATTATTTCCACTAACAATTATTGCCGCCATTTTTCCTGAAGGTGGAAGGTTATTAAGCTTGCGATAATATATTTCATTTTCATAAAATGTATCTCGATTTAATTGTGCTAGAGACTGAATAGTTTCGTTTTCAGGATAATATGTTTGAATAATCACTCTTCCTTTTATTTGAGCCCGTCCCGCTCTTCCAGATACTTGGTATAAGGCCTGATAAGTTTTTTCAGAAGCTCTCAGATCACCACCTTTCAATGTCATATCCGCATCAATTATTCCAACACATGCAAGGTTAGGAAAGTGATAACCTTTAGTTATAAGTTGAGTTCCGATAATAATATCATATTCATGATCTTTAATTTGTTTTACCTTAATTTCTAATTCATCTTGCGATTTGATATGATCACTAGAGAATAGGCATATCTTTGCCAAGGGAAAAGTTTTTGAAATTTCTGTAAATATTTTTTCAATGCCGGCTCCATAATCAATAAAGTGGCTATCATTATTTCGACATGAAGGACATTCTAAGCCCTTAGTTAAAATACTATGACCACAGTGATGACATAGTAATTTTTTATTATTTAAATGTTCTACTAAGTAACTTGAACAGTTTTTACATGTTATTTTATGCCCACATGACTTACAAATAATTACGGGTGCATATCCTCTTTTGTTGATATAAAGCAATGTCTGATGTTTATTTTTCAATGTCTGACTGATTTCTTTAATGAGTCTTTCAGATAACCATTGATCTTTTTTTAATTTTTCTTTTTTCATATTAACTATGAAAATTTCATTTTCTTCTTGATTAAAATACTTATTTTTGATCGAAACTTTATTATATTTTTTATTCATCACATTAAAAATTGTCTCGAGTGATGGGGTAGCGCTAGCTAAAATAATTGGAATATCTTCTATTGAACTCTTAACGACTGACATATCCCGTGCGTGGTATATACCTTGTTCTTCTTGTTTATAAGAGCTGTCATGCTCTTCATCTAAGACAATCATTGATAGGTTTTTGTATGGTAGAAATAAAGAGGAACGAGCACCAACAATAATTTGAGAAGTGCCATCAATAATGCTCTTTAATACTTTTGTTTTATTAGCAGTACTTATCTTTGAGTGCCAAACTATTGGTGAAAACCCAAATCTTTCTTCAATTCTATTTACAAAATCTCGTGTCAGTGAAACTTCTGGAAACATAATTAAAACTTGTTCACCATCTTTAACAAAATTTTTTATAACATCAAAATAAACTTCTGTTTTTCCAGATCCAGGGACACCATCAAGTAGGACAGGCTTAAAATTTCGTTGTTGAAAAATTTTTAGTATATCTTGAGAAGCCCTTTTTTGCTCCAAACTTAGCTTTATTGTCTTAACATTTTTTTTAATATTCGAAGTGAGTTCTTTTGTTTTTTTCTTTTTAAAATAAAATTTACTATGCGACAAAATCATTTTGAGAACTAACCCTCTATCAATTAAATTGTAATTACTAACCCAATTTAAAAACTTTATCATTTTTGAATTCAGTCTATACTCGGGTGAAATTTCTTTTATAAATTTCATCTTTATTTTTGAATCATTTAAAACACTGTTAACTTTGGTGATAATTCCAACTTTTTCTCCTGAGCGCAAAGGAGCTAAAACAATCGTTCCAACTCTAGGTTTTTCAATCGTTTCATGTTTATAGGTAAATTCTTCACTTACATTGTGAGCTAATAAGACATCTATATAGTAAATAATTTTATTCATAAATTTTGTTTGAATCTCTAACTATGATATAAATATATCAGTCAAAATATTATTTGTTATGGAATTCTTTTTAGATACAGCAGATGTGGAAGTAATTAGAGAATTTAAAGAAACCGGCTTGATTAATGGAATTACAACCAATCCATCATTAGTGGCCAAATCAGGAAAAGATTTTAAAAAAATACTTAAAGAAATTTCAAAAATGATAAAAGGGCCGATTAGTGCTGAAGTTACGGCCATTGAATGCAAGGGAATGATTGCGGAAGCAAAAATACTATCAAAAATATCTAAAAATATTGTTATTAAGTTACCTTTAACAGAAGAAGGACTTAAAGCTTGTAAAATACTAAGCAGCAAAAAGATCAAAACCAATGTAACCCTATGTTTTTCAGCTGCACAGGCATTAATTGCCGCTAAATGTGGAGCAACATATATATCTCCATTTGTTGGACGATTAGATGATATAGGTGAAAATGGAATGAACCTAATTAGAGAAATCAAAGCGATATATTCAAATTATAAAAATATTAAAACAAAAATATTAGTTGCTTCAGTTAGAACAGTTGATCATGTTATTGAGTCTGGAATGATTGGTGCTGACGTAGTCACCTTGCCACCTGCAACGCTTGAAAAGTTATATAAGCATCCCTTAACAGATAAGGGTTTAAAAGCTTTTCTCGATGATTGGAAAAAAACGAATCAAAAAATTCTTTAGTGTGTGAATAATCAAGTTAAAGAATGCTTTCACGATTGGATTGAGAATTTACAGAAAGTAAGAAACTTAAGTGATAACACGCTTATAAGCTACAAAAATGACATTGAAAAATTTTTAATTTTTTCAAAGGATCATTTTGGGGGCAGTTTATCAATGAGTGATCTTGATAGTATGCAAATTTCTGACTTCAGAAGTTTCTTATCCTTTTTAAGAAATCAAGGTATTGGAACTACATCAATTGCACGAGTGATATCATCATTAAAATCTTTTTTTAATTTCTTAGTAAAGAATGAAAAAATAAAAAATAGTACGATACAATCCTTAAAATCTCCTAAAGCAAAAAAGTCTTTGCCCAGACCAATTTCAGCTGATCTTGCAATTGAAGCTATTAAATATTCTCAAGAAATTGAAAAAGAGAAATGGGTAGGATTACGAAATAAGTCAATCCTTATGCTTCTATATGGATGTGGATTGAGAATATCTGAGGCATTAAATTTAAATTATGATGATATTAATGAAAATGAATATCTGGTTATTAGAGGAAAAGGTAACAAAGAAAGACTCGTGCCTTTAATGGAATTTATTAAGCGCGAAATAAAAGAATATATAAAAGAGTGTCCAAAAGGTTTTGAAAATGGTGATCCACTTTTTTTAGGTAAAAGAATGAACCGTCTTAGTCCGAGAATTATTCAATATACTTTGGAAAAAATTAGACATAATTTGTCTTTACCTGAAACTGCAACCCCTCATGCGTTGAGACATAGTTTTGCTACACATTTGCTGGACTCAGGTGGAGACTTGAGAACAATTCAGGAATTATTGGGACATAGCAGTCTTTCCACAACTCAAAGATATACCAAAGTTGAGACTGAGCGACTATATGAAGCATATTCAAAAACCCATCCGCTTGCTAAGAAATAAATAAATTATATATTAATATATATGCAAAACCCAATATCAAAATGGCATGATGTAGTTAATCTTCGAGACTACAATGCTTTGACAGAGATATTAGATGAGCATGTTATTTTTTATTCTCCAGTTGTGTACACACCTCAGCGAGGAAAAGATATCACATTAAAATATTTAATGGCTGCATCAGAAGTATTTAATGCATCGAATTTTAAATATCATAAAGAAATAATTGGAAAAACAAACGCAAGCCTTGAATTTACTTTGACTATTGAAGATACTGATATTAATGGAATCGACCTCATCACATGGAATGAAGCTGGACTTATTACTGAATTTAAAGTATTTATCAGACCACTCCAGGGTGTTAATATAATACATAAGATGATGGGTAACATGTTAGAGAGTTTTAAAAATGTCAGTTGATTTTTTGTTCCAATATTCCGCTCTAGAGCTTTTTTGGTTATTGGTACCAATTTTAATTGGAATAGCAGTTGTAGAAACATTAGCTATATATTTCTTTAAATTGAAAGGTAAAAATGATTTTAAAGAGTGGATATTAAATATGTCCATGGGAGTTTTAAGTTACCCTGTTAATGGAATATTTGCGTTTATAACACTAGGAGCTTTATTTTGGGCTAAGGAATTTCAGATTTATACATTCCCATTTACTTTAAGCGCTTTAGTTTTATGCTTCATACTTGATGATTTAACTTTTTATCTACATCACAGAATTTGTCATCGATGGCGATGGGGCTGGGGGCTGCATCGAACTCACCACTCTTCAGAAAGAATGGGCATCGATGTTGGTGCAAGACAACCATTTACAAAACACTTCACTGGAACTCGAATGCTCAAAATACCACTTGTAATCATTGGCTTTGATCCAGTAATGGTTTTATTCTGTGTGTTTATAAACGGTTACTACCAATATTTATGCCATACTCAAACTATATATAAGTTACCACGCTGGTATGAGTATTTATTTAACACACCTTCACACCATAGAGTTCATCATGCAAGAAATCCGAAATACCTTGATGCAAATTATGCTGGAACACTAATGGTTTGGGATAGAATGTTTGGAACATTTGTTGCTGAAGATCCAAAAGAACCTTGTGACTATGGATTGGTGGTTCCGATGACATCTTTGAATCCTCTCAGGATATTATTTGAAGAATATGCAAATATATTTAAAGACATTTCAATGCGCGGTATTTCGCTTAAAGATAGATTTATGTATCTTTTCGGCCCTCCTGGATGGTCGCATGACGGAACCCGAAAAACTTCAACTCAAATTAAAGAAGACTATATCAGGGCGATTAAAAGTCATTAATGACACCTCCAGCTCATTTTGCTCTTTCTGAAATACTGATTGTAATAGCTGGTGCATACTCAATAAGAGTCTTTTTGCAACATAAGCTAAACTTTGCTGCTGCTGGAGTTTTAGTACTAGCAGTCGCAGCTTTTTTAGCAACCCTTAGGTTTGGCTTAAACATGTATACCGGGCTGAAGTCTTCACATCAATTGTTCACAGCTCTATCACTCCTATTCGGAGTACCCCTCATCACGATAGACGTCATTAAAAGAAGTCAGTTCATTAATGAAAAGATAATTTTAATTTTTGCACTGATAATGGCATTGATAAGTATATATATTTTCTTTCAAGCAAAAAGTTTAATCATTATGTATGCTGTTATGTGGCTTGTTCTTGGAATAATTTTTTCTTTTTTGATACCAAGAGAAAAAATTTCTTCTCGTTTCGTATCAAGCTTCATTTTTTCAATAATACTGGTTAATTTTATTATTAGACAGGTTCAGCTGTTTGAACCAAATCTCAGCTGGCATTTTTATCATGTAGTTGTAGCAGTCTGGCTGTACTTGATGACTTTATTAATAACAAAAAAGGAAGCTAAATATGAATAGCTTGATTATCCACGTTTAACGCAGCTTCTTTTATTGATTCTGTTAGAGTTGGATGTGCGTGACACGTTCTTGCAATATCTTCAGCTGATGCTCCAAATTCCATTGCAATTGTAAGTTCGCCAATAAGGTTGCCAGCGTCTGCTCCAATAATATGAACACCTAATACTTCATCTGTATTTTTATCAGATAAGATCTTCACAAACCCGCTTGTTTCATTCATCACTTTAGCTTTACCATTTGCTGAAAACGGAAATTTACCTATTTTGTATGTGATGTTGTTTTTCTTTAATTCTTCCTCTGTTTTTCCAACTGATGCAACTTCTGGGGCAGTATAAATAACCGATGGAATTGTATTATAGTTAACGTGTCCAGCCTGACCGTCAATAATCTCAGCTGCAGCAGTACCTTCTTCTGAAGCTTTATGGGCAAGCATTGGTCCTACTTTACAATCACCGATTGCATAAATATTTTCAATCGAAGTATTAAAATGCTGATTAGTCTCAATAAAGCCTTTATCATTCGTTTTTACTCCTATCTTCTCTAAGTTCAGACCAAAAGTGTAAGGTTTTCGACCAGTTGATATTAAAACTTTGTCACAATCCATATCAAGAGTTTGACCATTGTTTTCAACCGAAACAGAAAGCGAGCCATTGCTTTTATTTACCTTTCTTAGAGCAGTAGAAAGCTTAAAATCAAATCCTTGTTTAATGAGTATTTTTTGAAAAGCATCAGAAATTTCTTGGTCCATTCCAGGAAGTATTCGATCAGCATATTCAATAACTGTTACCTTTGATCCTAATCTTGACCAAACAGATCCCATTTCCAAGCCAATGTAACCTGCGCCAATAACCATTAAGTGCTTTGGAACAGACGACAAACTTAAAGCTCCAGTGGATGATAAGATATCAATTTCATCAATGATCACTCCCTCAGGTGAAACAACTTCTGAACCTGTAGCAATAATTGTTTTAGATGATTTAATAACCTCAGAGCTATCGCCAGTTAAAATCTCAATTTGCTCATTATTAATGAACTTGGCAAATCCCAATTTTCTTATAACTTTATTTTTTTTAAAAAGAAATTCGATACCATTTGTAAGTGACTCGACGCTTTCATTTTTAGATTTCATTATTTTATTTAGATCAAACGATACGTTATCAAAATTAATGCCTAATTGATTAAGTTCTGAAGCTTGATGAAATAAATGAGAAGAATGCAATAGGGATTTTGAGGGAATACATCCAATATTTAAGCAGGTACCGCCAAGCGTTTGTCCCTTTTCGATACAACAAACTTTGTATCCAAGTTGTGATGCCCTAATTGCACAAACGTAACCAGCAGGCCCGCTACCAATCACTGTGATATCAAATTGTTCCAAATTAAACTCCTAACAATAGTCTACTTGGATCCTCAAGACCCTCTTTAACTCTGACTAAAAAAGTTACGGCTCCTTTACCGTCTACTATTCTATGATCGTATGAAAGGGCAAGATACATCATGGGTCTAATTTTTATTTCACCATCAATAGCTATCGGTCTTTCTTCTATTTTATGCATTCCCAATATTCCTGATTGAGGTGGATTTAATATTGGAGTTGACATTAAAGATCCATAAACACCACCATTGGATATTGTAAATGTACCACCCTGCATATCTTCAATACTTAATTGGCCAGAACGAGCTTTCTGTCCCAGTTGATAGATTTCTTTTTCTACTTCAACAAGAGATTTTTTATCGGCGTCTTTAACAACGGGTACGACAAGACCTTGATCAGTTCCAACAGCAACACCAATATTGTAAAAATTTTTATAAATGACGTCGTTGTTTTCAATTTCTGCGTTTACTTCAGGAATATCTCTCAGCGCAGTTATACATGCTTTCACGAAAAAAGACATGAAGCCTAATTTCACGCCATACTTTTTTTCAAATTCTGATTTATGATCATTACGTGTCTTAATAAGCTCACTCATATCAACCTCATTAAATGTTGTGAGCATAGCAGCATTATTCTGAGCATCCTTTAGACGTTTCGCTATGGTTTGCCTTAAACGCGACATGGGCACTCGTTCTTCTCTTTTATCGGTTTGTCTAATTGTTTGAGGAGTATTTTCTTGTTTTTCTATATTTTGATAATTTATGACGTCAGATTTAGTAATTCTACCATCCTCTCTTGAAGAGGTGACAGTATTAATATTTATATTCTTTTCAGTAGCAATTTTTCTTACAGCAGGGGATAATTTTTGATTATTTAAATTATCAATTTGAATGGGCATCTCTTCTTTTGGTGAAGACTTTACTTCCTCAGGAATAATTTTTTCTGGAGTCGTAACTGATTTTTCATTTACTGGTTCTGACTGTTTAACTTTTTGTTCTATAGAAGCATTTTCATCAATAGACCCTAAGATTGCACCAACTTCAACAGTTGAACCTTCTTCTGCGTTGATTTTTTGTATACAGCCATTTGATGGACAAGGAACTTCAAGAGTTACTTTATCTGTTTCAAGCTCAAGCAGTGGTTCATCGACGGATACAGAGTCACCTTCATTCTTATACCATTTTGCTACCGTTGCTTCTACAACGCTTTCTCCGAGAGAGGGAACTTTGATTTCAACAGACATATTTAATATTTAACACTTTAAGATTATTATTCAATCGGCAGTTTAAATTTAACTAATGATACGCCATCCTTGTGTTTTTTAATTTCATTTATATCGCTCTCTACAGCCAGCTTTATAATATTGGCTTGGTTTTCTGCATGACGATTAGCTATACCAGTAGCAGGAGATGCGGATGCCTTTCTACCTATAAATAGTAGTTCTTTATATTTTCCTGTTATTACCTGTAATACTGACTCAATACGATGTTTAACAAATCTGAATGCTCCCATATTTGATGGCTCTTCTTGAACCCAAATTATTTCAGCATTTGGAAACTGTAACACTTCTTCTTTTAAAACTTCATAAGGAAATGGATACAATTGATCAAATCTTAAAATGTGTACATTATCTTTTTTTAATTTTTCAAGATGGTCATCAAGCTCAAAAAATATTTTTCCAGAACATAAAAGTAATCTATTTACTTTTGATTTTTGATCTGAAGTCAGTTCTTTTCTTAAAATTCGATGAAAGGTTGATCCATTTGTAAATTCTTCAATGCTAGATGTATTTTTTTTGTGCCTTAATGTAGACTTAGGTGTCATGATAACCAGTGGTTTTCTGAAATCTCTATGAAGCTGTCTTCTAAGAGCATGAAAATAATTTGCGGGTGAAGTACAATTAACAACTTGAATATTGTCCTCGGCACACATTTGTAAAAATCTCTCTAATCTTCCACTTGTGTGTTCAGGGCCCTGGCCTTCATGGCCGTGTGGCAAAAGCAATGTCAGACCTGACATTCTTAACCATTTTCTCTCACCAGTAGTTATAAATTGGTCAATTATTGTCTGAGCATTGTTTGCAAAGTCACCAAATTGACCCTCCCAAAGCACCAGAGTTCTTGGATCAACTTGTGAATAACCATATTCGAAACCCAAAACACCATACTCAGATAAAAAACTATCAATGATTTCAAAAAATCCTTGTTTTTCTCTAAAATGTCTCAATGGAACAAATCTTTTCTCGCTTACTTGATCGTAAAGAACTGCATGTCTTTGACTAAAAGTGCCTCTGCCCGAGTCTTGACCTGAAAGCCTTACTCCATAACCTTCTGATAGCAATGAAGCAAATGCAAGAGACTCAGCAGTTGCCCAGTCAATTCCATTACCTGTTTGTATACTTGATAATCTATCATCATAAATTTTTTTTATTCTTCTATGCGGGTTAAAGTTTTCTGGAATGGTATGTATTTCTTCCCCAATTTTTAAAAGCTCATTTTCAGTAATAGCAGTTTTACCTCTTCTTGCATCGATTGACGCTACCGTTATACCTTTCCATGAACCTTCAAGCCAGTCAGCTTTATTTGGCTTATACGACTTTGCAAATTTTAACTCTTCATTCAATTTACTGGCGTAAATTGATCTTTCATTTTCAACATCATCATTAGTTAAAACACCTTCTTCAATAAGTTTTTTTTCGTAAATTTTAAGAGTAGACGGGTGAGATTTAATTTTTTGATACATTAGCGGCTGTGTAAATTCTGGTAAATCCATTTCATTATGGCCAGATCGACGATAACAAAACATATCTACTACAACGTCAGTTTTAAATTTATTTCTAAATTCAACTGCTAGTCTACATACATGAACGACTGCTTCAACATCATCTCCATTAACATGAAATATCGGCGCCTGTATGATTTTTGCTATTTCGGTACAGTATGGAGCTGAACGACCATAATGGGGCATTGTGGTGAAACCTATTTGATTGTTAATAACAAAATGAATTGTACCTCCTGTGCGAAAACCCCGTAATTGCGACATCGCAAAAGTTTCTGCAACAACACCTTGCCCAGCCATTGCGGCATCACCATGAATTAATAGTCCTATTACTCTGTCGTTTGTTTTATCTTGAAGCAATGTTTGCTCAGCTCTAACTTTTCCTATCACTACGGGATCCACTGCCTCCAAATGTGATGGGTTTGGCGTCAAAGAAAGATGAATTTTTTTATCATCAAACTCTCTATCACTTGAAATCCCTAAATGGTACTTCACGTCCCCGGATCCTAAAACTTCATTGGGATCCTCTCCTCCACCCTCAAATTTTGCCATAATTGATCGCAAGGGAACTTCCATAACAGATGAAAGAAGGGTTAATCTCCCACGGTGTGCGGTTCCTATATATATGTCCTCGACTCCTGCTAAGCAGCTTTGTTTAATTATTTGCTCAATACCTGGGACAGTCGACTCACTGCCAACGAGCCCAAACCTTTTGGTGCCTATAAATTTTTTATCAAGGAATTGCTCGAACATTTCAGCTTCAAGCAAACGTTTGAATATTGCTTTCTTACCGTTTGAGGTAAACTGCGTTTTATTTCTAACTTCCTCTATTCTTTCTTGAACCCATTGCTTTTGATCGGCATCTTGAATATGAACAAATTCAACACCTATAGATCCGCAATAAGTTTCCTTAAGTATGTCAATTATATTTCTGAGTTTAGCAAAGTTTAGACCAAGACTTCCGTCAATAAAAATTTCTTTATCAAGGTCATTTTCTTTGAAACCATAATTTCTATAATCAAGTTCAGAATATGTTTTAATTTCTTTTAAATTTAGTGGATCCAGATTTGATGCAAGATGACCATTAACTCTATAAGCTCTGATAAGTCTTATTGCCCTTATTGAGTCAAAAACCTGTTCTTTAAATACTTCACTCGTAACAATGTTATCTTTATTTAATATTTGGGACTCTATTTTGATTTCACTCTCATTAATATTTTCTAAAGTATCTTCTTCATTATTAGTTTCTACATTTTGAGATGCCCAACTAGCACGAAGAATATTTTGTTGATTTAGGTTATCTGTAATGCCAGAAAAAAAAGTTCTCCAATCATCTGGAATGTCAGCGGGATTATTTTGAAATCTTTCGAACATTTGTTCGATATAAACTGCGTTTGCACCGTGCAGGAAAGATGTTTTATCAAAAATATCGTTTATGGATGACTTTGTCATTAAGCAGATTAATTTTAGTTTTGATTCTTTAATACCTCAAGTAAAGTTGATCCTAAAGCTGCTGGAGAATTTGAAATTTTAATCCCAGCACTCTTCATGGCTTCAATTTTATCTTCTGCTCCACCTTTCCCTCCAGATACAATTGCTCCAGCGTGTCCCATTCTTCTTCCTGGAGGGGCAGACGTTCCTGCAATAAATCCAACCGTTGGCTTTTTTACCTTTTCTTTTCTCAAAAATTCAGCTGCTTCTTCCTCAGCTGAACCACCAATTTCACCAATCATAATTATCGATTCAGTTTCCGGATCAGATAAGAAAAGTTCCAAACAATCAATAAAGTTTGTTCCATTCACTGGATCGCCCCCTATTCCAATACAGGTGGATTGTCCAAGACCTTCCACTGTTGTTTGATAAACTGCTTCATACGTTAGTGTTCCAGACCTAGATACAATTCCTACGTTTCCCTTTTGATGAATATGCGCTGGCATTATACCAATCTTACACTCATCAGGAGTTATGACTCCCGGACAATTGGGGCCAATGAGGCGTGATTTGGAAGATCTTAATTTATCTTTGACCTCTAGCATATCCATAACAGGGATTCCCTCTGTTATACAAACTATTAGCTCCATCTCACTATCTATTGCTTCTAAAATTGCTTTTGCGGCAAATGGGGGAGGAACATAAATTACAGTGGCATTTGCTTCCGTTTTATCTTTAGCTTCTTTTACTGTATTAAATACTGGTAACCCTAAGTGCTCAGTTCCCCCTTTTTTTGGAGTAACTCCACCAACCATGTTAGTGCCATATTTAATTGCCTGTTCTGAATGAAAGGTACCTTGTGATCCGGTGAAACCCTGACAAATAACTTTTGTATCTTTGTTAACTATTACTGACATTAAACTAACTTGACTATTTTTTTTGCTGCATCATCTAAATCATTGGCAGAAATAATTTCGATACTTGAATTATCAAGAATTTTTTTACCTTCATCAACATTTGTGCCTTCAAGTCTAACTACAAGCGGTACAGAGATTTCTAATTCTTTTGCAGCAGCAACAATTCCTTCAGCAATGATGTCACATCTCATGATTCCACCAAAGATATTAACTAAGATGCCTTTTACACCTTTATCAGAAAGAATAATTTTAAATGCACTCGAAACCTTTTCTTTAGAAGCTCCACCACCAACATCAAGAAAGTTAGCGGGCTCACCACCATACATTTTAATAATATCTAAGCTAGCCATTGCCAAGCCTGCGCCATTGACCATACAGCCTATATTCCCATCCAATTTTATATATGCGAGATCATATTTTGATGCCTCTCTTTCATATTCATCCTCTTCATTCTCATCCCTTAAATCCTCAATTTCTGGATGGCGGTATAAAGCATTATCATCAAAATTAACTTTAGCATCGAGACACAATAGTTTGTCAGTCTCAGTTATAATCAAAGGATTAACTTCAACTAGACTAGCATCTTTTTCTAAAAAAAATTTATACATATTTTTTATAAGATCAGAAAGTTGGCCCTCAAGATCTTTTTTGAGTTCAAAAGCTTTACTAATTGTATTTATATCATTTTCAGTAACACCTATTGAAGGCTCTATTTTAACTGTTGTTATATTTTCTGGGGTATCTTTTGCAACTGCTTCAATGTCCATACCTCCCATCTTAGATACAATAAAGGCAACTTTGCTTGTCGCTCTGTCTAATAAACAAGAAAGGTATAATTCTTTTTTAATATCCGACCCATTTTCAATGTAGATACGTTTTACTTCTTTTCCTGCTGGGCCTGTTTGAGGTGTTATTAAATTCATGCCAAACATTTTTTCAGCCTCATTTACAGCTTCTTCTTTTGAAGAAACTACTTTGACGCCTCCACCTTTACCTCTGCCACCTGCATGAATTTGTGCTTTAACAACCCAAATTGGACCCTTAACTTTTCCTACTGCTTCATTTATCTGACTTTTTTCATATGCAACGCTTCCTTTGGACACAGGTATATCATAACCGTCAAATAATTCCTTTGCTTGATGTTCGTGTATATTCATTTATTTAAGTGAAGCATCAATATTTTTTGCAGCCTCAAATAGCTCACTGACTGCTTCGATTGAAGTTTTAAAAAATTTTTTTTCTTCCTCGTCTAAATCAAGTTCAACAACTTTTTCAATTCCAGCTGAGCCAATAACAACGGGAACTCCAACATATAAATCTGAAACACCATATTCACCATTTAAATATGCTGCGCATGGTAACGTTTTTTTCTTATCATTTAGATATGAGTCGGCCATTTCAATTCCTGATGCTGCAGGCCCATAAAAAGCGGATCCGGTTTCCAATAACTTTACAACTTCGGCTCCACCTTTTCTCGTCCTATCAATAATCTCGTCAAGCCTAGCCTTTGAAATTTTTCCTTTATTCACTAAATCAGTCAGGTTTTCACCACTAACCATAGTTCTATTTGGAACTGGTACCATTGTATCACCATGGCCACCAAGAACAAATGAGTCTACTTCGCTAATTGGAACGTTCAATTCTTGTGATAAGAAATATTTAAAACGTGAAGTATCTAAAACTCCAGCCATACCAACAACTTTATTTTTTGGAAGTCCTGAATATTTTTGAAGAGCCATAACGATTACATCCAATGGATTTGTAATACAAATAACGAAGGCATTAGGAGAAGTTGATTTTATACCTTCAGCTACTTGCTTGATAATTTTTAAGTTTGTTCCCAAAAGGTCGTCTCTAGTCATTCCTGGTTTTCGAGGAACTCCAGCTGTTATAATTATAACATCAGAGTCACTTGTATCCTCATAATTATCAGTACCAGACAAGGAAACATTAAAACCATCTATGGCTGAGGACTGCGCTATATCAAGAGCTTTACCTTTTGCCAGTCCAGACATCAGATCAAAAAGAACTACATCTCCAAGCTCTTTCATGGCAGCTAAATGAGCAAGTGTACCTCCAATTTGTCCAGCTCCTATAAGTGATATTTTTTTACTTGTCATGATAAGTTTATAGCTCGGTAAACTAACTAGATAGCGATTAAAATCAAGATAAATTAAATATTTACTTCATTGTTGGAATGGTAAATTCAGCACCTTTTCTAATACCAGTTGGCCATCTCGAAGTAACAGTTTTCAGACGCGTAAAGAACCTTACTCCGTCCATACCATGCATTGCATGATCCCCAAATAAGGATCTTTTCCAACCACCAAAACTATGAAAAGCCATGGGTACTGGTATGGGAACATTCACTCCAACCATTCCAATTTTGCATTGATTGGCAAAAGCTCTAGCAGTATCACCATCACGAGTATAAATAGTGGTGCCGTTTCCGAATTCATGATCGTTAACCATTTTTAAAGCATCGTCAAAAGTAGGTTGACGTACAACAGATAATACAGGTCCAAATATTTCTTCTCTATATATCTTCATATCTTCCTTAACATGATCAAATAAACAGCCTCCTATGAAGTATCCATTTTCATAACCTTGAAGAGATATTGATCTTCCATCCACTATAAGATCAGCTCCTTCAGCAACTCCAGAGTCAACATAGCTTTTTACTTTTGATAAATGTACATCACTGATGAGTGGACCCATTTCAACTTCTGGATCTGTTCCGGGGCCAACTTTAAGTCCCTGAACGCGAGGGGTAAGCTTTTCAATTAATTTATCACCCACATCACCAACAGCTACAGCAACAGAGAGAGCCATGCATCGCTCTCCTGCAGATCCATACCCTGCGCCGATCAGACCATCAACAACTTGGTCTAAATCGGCATCAGGCATTACAACCATATGATTTTTTGCACCGCCTAATGACTGGACGCGCTTATTGTGTTTAGAAGATGTATGATAAATGTACTCAGCAACTGGAGTCGAGCCAACAAAACTAACTGATGCAACTTCAGGATCGGTGATCAGAAGATCTACTGCTTCTTTATCGCCGTTAACCACATTGAAAACACCATCTGGCAACCCTGCTTCTTTAAGTAAATCTCCCATCATGTATGGAACCATTGGATCTTTTTCACTCGGTTTTAAAATAAATGAATTACCGCATGCAATAGACATAACAAACATCCACATTGGAACCATAGCAGGAAAATTGAAAGGTGAAATTCCCACACAAACCCCAAGAGGCTGTCGCATACTCCAGCTGTCGATATTTGATCCAACGTTTTCAGAATATTCTCCTTTAAGCAAATGAGGAATACCACAAGCAAACTCAACTACTTCCATGCCTCTTGTTATTGAGCCAACTGAGTCTGATAAAATTTTTCCGTGCTCTGTTGTTAATTCAAGAGCTAATTTGTCCATATCTCTGAGAATTAAATCTTTGAATTTAAATAAAACTCGAGATCTAGTCAGTGATGGCGTAGCAGCCCATTCTTTACCTGCTTTGACTGCACAACTTATTGCCACGGATACATCTTCTTTGTTAGCAAAGTTAACTTCTCTTATTTTTTCTCCATTTGCAGGGTTATATACGTCACCAAATCTATCTGACTTACTCACGTACTCTTTACCATTAATAAAATGATTAACAATATTCATCTAAATTACCTAGATTTCAAAACTTTCGCCTATAGCCTCACAGCTTTTGGCCCACAGCATGCTCTTGACTTCAGGATTATCATAAAAAGACTCAAGTGAAAAAGATTTTGCTTTACCTTTCATTCCTTTTAAACCAGGCCCTACCATTGAGCCTGAATTAATTTTAGGATCTGCAATACATCTTAGGAGACCCAAAGTTCCATCTTTTTCAGACTGCCCAAACTTCATTAAATATTTTGTAAAAAAACTGCCCATTCCGCCATCCTCTACTGTTGTAGATTGTAAATCACTTTCTGCAAGACCCGGATGAGCAACCATCGCTCTAATTTTTGAATTATTTTTTTGCAACTTTTCATGCAAACATGCAGTGAATGCAGCATTAGCGAGCTTTGTCTGGGCATAACGCTCCCATCGGCCACCACCAAACATCAAATTACCTCCATCTCCACCTAAGTTGCCACCTTTTTTTTCAAGAAACTTTTCTTTAAGTCTTTTTGTTTGAAAGCGTGCAATACTAGAATGATTAACTATTCTTGCTTCATCCCTTAATTGTGATGCTTTTTCTAGTAAGGGCATACATAATTTAGTTAGAAGAAAATGGGACAAGTGATTAGTTTGCATTTGTACATCAAAGCCGTCGATTGTGGCTTTATCTTTAAGAGCCATTACGCCCGCATTATTGCATAATACATCAAGGCCATCGCTACATATTTCATTAATTTTTGGAAATGCAGTTTTTACCGAGTCAAAACTTTGTAGATCACAATCCACTCTGTGAAAATTTCCATTTGCACAATTTTGTCTAAGTAAATTTAAAGATGACTCGGCTCTAGTTGAAGGACGATTCAATAGTAGGACTTTAGCACCAAGCTTAGCTACTGACTCAGCAGCATAAAATCCAAGCCCAGAAGTTGTGCCTGTTATAGCAACTGTTTTATTCTCCATTGAAGGTAGTGAGTTGAATAAATCATCAAAATACTTAGTATCGAGATTAGGTTTAGTATAAGAATTTTTCATATAATGAAATATTCTAGATTAAATACAACTAATGGCAATGTTTGAAAATTATGAGAAAACTTGACCTTCATGGATTTACACTTGAGGATGCTTATCAAGAATTCACTGACTTTATTTACGAAGCTTACCAAGGAAGTATACCCAAAGTAGAGATCATAACAGGTAAAAGTGGGCAAATCAGAAAAGAATTTCCTCATTGGGCAGAAAGCAGTCACCAAATACAGTACATTGAACAGAGTTGGCATGAAGGCAGTTTTGTTGTCAAAATCCAGAGGAAATATTGAAATCAAGCTCTGTCATTTTGGCAAACTTATTAGAGTTTAATTAGAAAGTTTTACACTTATATGTATGACTCAATGGTGGGTATGTAATATTTTCATAAAATCCCCTAATCAACTGCCCGCCATTGAGATTTATAGTGGTTAATTATTTTATCGTAGTTACAATTATTATTTCAGTTCTGCTGGTAAGTATAATATTTGATTTTACAGTAATTTAATTACTGCTGTGCAATCATTTGTTTGATACCAGCAATAGCCTTTGCGGGGTTGAGACCTTTTGGACAAGCTTGAGTGCAGTTCATTATTGTATGGCATCTATAAACTTTAAACGTATCATCTAATTCTTTTAATCTCTCTTTTCTTTCCTCATCACGGCTATCCTGTAACCAGCGATATGACTGAAGCAGGACTGCAGGGCCCAAATATTTGTCACTGTTCCACCAATAACTTGGGCATGAAGTTGAGCAACATGCACACAAGATACATTCATACAAGCCATCTAATTTTTCACGGTCATTTCTTGATTGAATATTTTCAGTATCGTTTGCGTTTTGTTTCTTATTCATAAGCCATGGCTTGATGGACTTTAATTGCTTATAGAGTGTTTTTAAATTTGTAACTAAGTCTTTTATAACTGGCATGTGAGGCAGAGGATAAATTTTTATGTCACCTTTCACATCACTAATTGCTTTGGTACAAGCGAGTGTATTTGTCCCATCAATATTCATTGCACAAGAACCACATATGCCCTCGCGACATGATCGTCTAAAGGTTAATGAAGTATCAATTTCACTTTTGATTTTCATAACTGCGTCCAATACCATCGGACCACAATCGTCTAGATCAACTTCATAAGTGTCCATCCTTGGGTTTTTCTCATCGTCGGGAGACCAACGGTAGATTTTGAATTTTTTAGTATTCCCATTGCTTTTTTCAGACTTGTAATAATCACCGTCTGTTAATTTAGAATTGTCGGGAAGATTAAACTGAACCATTAATAAACTCTGGCCTTTGGCGCAATATATTTAACTTCGTTTGATAATGTGTATTCGTGAACTGATCTATAATCCAATTCACAACTCTTATCGTTCAGCCATGACATTGTATGCTTCATCCAATTTTTATCATCTCTTTCCTTATAGTCTTCTCGAGCGTGAGCCCCTCTACTTTCTTTTCTATTTAGTGCGGAGTTCATTGTAACTACAGCTTGTGAAATTAGGTTTTTATATTCAAGTGTTTCTAACAAATCAGTATTCCATATAAGTGATTTGTCTTTAATTTTAATATTTTCTGAGTTTAACCAAGTTTCTTCGATGAGTTTTTTTCCTTCAGACATAATCTCATCATCTCTAAAAACAGCGCAGTGTTTCTGCATAACTCTCTGCATTTGAGACCTTAATTCTGAAGTTGAAATATCCCCATCAGAAGATCGTGTACTATCAAACCTTGCAATGACTTCATCGATTACATGGCTTGGAATTTCCTTATTGGGCTCATCTTTATTTACCGTGTCATTTATTCTATCTGCTGCTGCTTTGCCAAAAACCACTAAATCAATTAGGGAATTTGATCCGAGTCTATTTGCACCATGAACACTCACACAAGCAGCTTCACCAACTGCCATCAAACCCTGTACGACTGTTTCATTTCCCTTTTCGAGGTTCATTACCTCTCCATGAAAATTTGTTGGAATTCCACCCATATTATAATGAACTGTAGGTATAATTGGAATTGGCTCTTTAGTAACATCAACTCCTGCGAAAACTTTTGCGGACTCTGAAATACCAGGCAATCTTTCTTCCAATATATCTGAGTCTATGTGATCAAGATGAAGATAAGCATGATCCTTATCTTTGCCAACGCCTCTACCCTCTAAAATTTCTTTTGTTATAGAACGAGACACAACATCTCTTGAAGCTAAGTCTTTCGCTGATGGTGCGTATCTCTCCATGAAACGTTCACCTTCACTGTTTACTAAATAACCGCCTTCTCCTCTTGCGCCCTCTGTTATAAGACAACCAACGCCATAAATACCTGTTGGATGAAATTGAACAAATTCCATATCTTGTAAAGGTAGGCCAGCTCTTAAAACCATAGCGTTACCATCGCCTGTGCAGGTGTGAGCTGAAGTTGCAGAAAAATAAACACGGCCATATCCACCAGATGCTAGTATTGTTTGTTTAGAATTAAATACATGTAATTTACCGTCCTCTAAACACCATGCAACAACACCCCTGCATTCACCCTCAACCATTAATAAGTCCAAAACAAAATATTCAATATAATAGTCAACGTCGTGTTTTAATGATTGCCCGTATAAAGTATGAATTATTGCATGGCCAGTTCGATCAGCAGCAGCACATGTTCTTTGTGCAGTACCTTCACCATAATTTTTGGTCATCCCTCCAAAGGCTCTTTGATAAATTTTTCCGTCCTCTGTTCGACTAAATGGAACTCCATAGTTCTCTAATTCTAAAACAGCTTTTGGTGCATTTTTGCACAAATACTCAATTGCATCCTGATCCCCGAGCCAATCAGAGCCTTTCACGGTATCATACATGTGCCATCTCCAATCATCATCACCCATATTTCCAAGTGCAGCAGAGATGCCTCCCTGTGCTGCAACCGTATGACTTCTGGTTGGGAATACTTTTGAAATACAAGCAGTCTTGTAACCATTCTCAACAGCACCTACTGTCGCTCTCAAACCAGATCCACCAGCACCAACAACAACTACATCGTAATCGTGATATTCAATTTCGTAATTCATTAAGTTAACCTATAAAAATTAGTAGTAGAGACAAACAAACAAAAATTAGTACTAGTAAAAAAAATATTGAAATTATTACATTTAATATCCTTTTAACCACATCAGAGTGAACGTAATCATCAAGGATTTCATGCACACCTGTATTCATATGAACTAATCCTAAGACCGTGAAAATCAATATAAACCCTACGCCCCATAAGTTGCTTAATTCGCTCAAAATTAAATGATATGGCAGAGTGGAAAGGTGTATTATTTTTATAAATAAATAAACAATGAGTGGTAGTAGTAAAATCGTGCTCCATCGATGAAGTTTCCAAGTATTTTTGGCAGACATAAATTAATATCCAATCATAATTAAAACCCAAAATAGAACAGTGAGCAAAACAGTAAACAAAATAGTAATCCAACCTGTCAATTTGGCAGTATTTAATTCGAGCCCAATACCAACGTCCCAGAATAAGTGCCTTAAGCAGTTTAAAAAATAAAACAAATATGAAAACGTAAGACCTATTAATATTGCTCTTATAAAAATATTTTCTGATAAGGAAATTATAAATTGGAAAGTTTCTTCACCAGCGCTAATTGAATATAAAAATATTATTAATATGATTACACCTAATGATGAAACTATACCCGTTATTCTATGAAGAATTGATAGTATCGATGTAATTTGCCATCTATAAACTTGCAAATGTGGTGATAAGGGACTGCTCATTAGTAATATTTATATATACCAAATTGCCGGTGATTAAACGACAGTAAATTATTTTTTTCTTGGAATTAAAGCCCAATAATCAAGACTTAACAAAACGGACGGATCAAAACGCTTGTTACTATCTTGGTGTTGAAACTGATAAGCCTGCGCATCACCAATTCCATTTGTTCTGACTCGAATAGCACCTAATGATTCTGATACTTCGACTTTGTCTAAAATCAGACTCCAAGCAAAAACAGTTGTTCCTGCAAAACATGGTGATGCGTGGGTTCCACCGTTGATCGCAATAATTTTAAAAGCATTTGAAAGTCCATTAAACGATAAAGCTCTTGTTAAACTTATAACGTGACCACCGTAAACAATTCTTTTTCCAAACCTGCCACCTTTTTCAACAAAATGGTTAAAGTGAACTTTTGCATTGTTCTGGTATAATTTTGTTGCCATCATATGTTCAGCCTCTTCAACTGTCATACCATCAATATGATTTATTTTTTCGTTAATAGAATAATCCTCATAACAAAGATCAGAGCCTGAGGCTTTATAATCATATCCTGTACAATCAAAATCATATTTTTTTGCAATTTCTACAACCTCCTCACTTGTAAGCTCTTTATTTAATTCCGGTATAGACGGTTCCGCTTTATTTAGGTTTCTATTTTTTTTTCTAACCATAACCCATCTTTTATAATCAATAACTGGTTCGTCATGCTGGTTAGTACCTACAGAGTGGACATAGACTACTCCATTTTCTCCACTTGAATTCTCTTTAATGCCAATCACTTCTGAAGTTGAACTAATTGTATCTCCTGGATAAGCTGGTTTTAAAAACTTACACTCTGCGTAACCTAAATTGGCAATTGCATTTAAAGAAATATCTGGGACAGTTTTACCAAAAGCTATGTTAAATAAAAGAAAATCGTCAATTGGTGATTTTTCTAATGAGAGTTTTTTTGCAAACTCATCTGAGCAGTGCAGGGCGTACCTTGACCCGTATAAAGCTGTATAAAGTGCACAATCTCCATATGTTATTGTTCGTGGAGTTGCGTGTATTATTTTTTGTCCTAGCTTAAAATTTTCAAAAAAGTTACCAATTTTATATTTACTTGAAGAAGTTTGTATAACTTCTGATTGATCTAGTTCTGTAACTTTTGAAACAAGCAATTCTGCTTCTATAATTCGTTTTGCATGATTTACGTGCAATTCCTCTATCTGACTGCCTTCAAACGTAATTACTCCAACATTTGGGTCCTTTTTTCTTGCATCCTCAAAGGCTGCAACAATTCGTTTTGCTTTGTCTAGTTGTTCAGCCGTAGGGGTAAATATTTTATTGCATATTTGTATTTGTCCGGGGTGTATTAAGGTTTTACCATCAAATCCGAGACCATGACTATAGATGCACTCTTCTTCAAAGCCATTAGCGTCTCTGATGTCATTGAAAACTCCATCAAGTAGTGATAATTTGTAGGCTTTTGTTGCCATCATACATTTCTCAAAACTTGTGACTAATGCAGTTCTTTTTAGTTCTTCCTCTATACCCAACTCTGCAGACAAGTCATTAGTTCCCATTACAAAACATTTTAAGTATTTTGATGATTTTGCAATATCATATGCGTTTACAATGGATAAAGCTGTTTCCATCATAACCCAAATTTTAGTTTCTTTATTTTTAAGATATTTTTCAAAAGCTTTAACATCTTTAGCTTCATTTACTTTAGGAATTAATATTGCATCGGGATTACATTTGTCCAAGACCTTAATATCTATTTTACCATCATCAGTATCCAAAGCATTTACTCTTATCACCTGTTCCTTATTTTTGTTTACACCAGAATTTATAATTTCGATAATTGCTGTGCGTGCATCATTTCTGGCATTTGTAGCTACCGAGTCTTCTAAGTCATAAATAATTGCATCTACATCAAGCGTACTACTTTTTTTTAATGCTTTTGGATTAGATCCAGGAACATAAAGCACGCTTCTTCTTGGTTTTCTTACATCTTGTCTCATTTAGATAAATATTCCTCAATTAGTGTTTCAGCGATTTGGATTGTATTTAAAGCAGCACCTTTCCTTAAATTATCAGAAACTACCCAAATAGATAATCCATTTTTTGTAGACGTGTCCTCTCGAATTCGCGATATATACGTGTCATCATTTCCAGCACACTCTTTTGGAGTTACATAACCTCCATCAACTCTTTCATCAAGTAGTGTACACCCAGGAGCATTTTTAATAGCTTCACGTGCTTCTTCTACTGAAATTTTGTTTTCAAACTCAATATTTACAGCTTCAGAGTGACCAATAAATACAGGAACGCGAACACATGTAGCGCTAAAGCTAATCTCACTACTTAAAATTTTATGAGTTTCTTGTCTCATTTTTAATTCTTCTTTTGTGTATCCATCATCCATGAATTTATCAATATGAGGTATGACATTAAAGGCAATTGGTTTGGTAAACTCAACATTATCTTTAATATCATCAGAGAACATATTTTTTGTTTGCTCAAACAACTCGTCCATACCAGCCTTACCTGCACCCGAAACAGATTGATAAGTTGATACAATAACTTTTTTTATTTTTGAAATTTCGTGCAATGGTTTTAAGGCAACCACCAATTGAATTGTTGAGCAGTTTGGATTAGCAATTATATTTCTTTTTTTATAATTATTTAGATCACTTGGGTTAACCTCAGGTACGACCAGAGGGATATCTTCTTCCATTCTAAAATGACTAGAGTTATCTATAACAATACAGTTTTTTTCTGCAAACTTTGGTGCCCATTCCTTTGAGGTACTAGCTCCTGCAGAGAAGAGTGCCAATTCTACTTTTGAAGGATCAAACTTTTCAATAGATTCTACAATTAGTTTATCCTCCCCGAATTCAATTTCCATGCCTTCACTTCTACTAGAAGCTACAGGAAATATTTTTGACGCATCATATTTTTTTTCAGAGAGAATATTTAACATTTCTCTTCCGACATTTCCTGTGGCACCCACTATAGCAATATTAAAATTCATAATTTAAAAGTTTTCTTTTAATTGATTTAATATTTGATCACCCATTTCAACTGTTGATAGGTTTTTGTTATCATCACCTATTAAATCCGCAGTTTTAAAGCCACTGGCAAGTACATTATTAACAGCCATATTTATAAGATCTGATTCCTTGTCCATATTGAATGAGTACTTTAAACACATCGCAAAACTTAGAATAGATGCAATTGGGTTTGCTATTCCTTTGCCAGCTATGTCTGGCGCAGACCCATGAACTGGCTCGTATAAAGACTTTCTAAAATTATTACTATCGACTGCACCCAAAGAAGCAGAGGGCAACATTCCAAGCGAACCTGTGAGCATAGCCGCCTCATCTGACAGAATGTCTCCAAATAAATTATCAGTAACAATAACATCAAACTGTTTAGGGTTTCTAACTAATTGCATCGCACAATTATCTGCATACATGTGAGATAACTCAACATTTGGATATTCATTTTCGTGCACATAAGAGACTTCTTCCCTCCACAATATTCCAGACTCCATCACATTTGATTTTTCACATGAAGTAACCCTGTTACCTCTTTTGCTTGCAAGTTCAAATGCTATTCGTGCAACTCTTCTAACTTCATCAGTGCTATAGGATTGAGTGTTAATTCCAATACGATTTCCGTTACCTTTATCTTCAATACCTCTTGGTTCACCAAAATAAATACCACCGGTAAGCTCTCTAACAATTAATATATCGAGACCTGATACTAAGTCTGGTTTAAGAGAAGAGGCGTCAACCATTGACTCAAAACATAGAGCAGGCCTTAAGTTTGCAAACAAGTCTAATTCTTTTCTGATTCTCAAAAGGCCTTGTTCAGGTTTAAGAGAAAAATCTAAATTATCCCATTTTTCTCCACCCACAGCACCAAGTAAAACTGCGTGAGAGTTTTTAGCTTTTTCAAGAGTCTCATTAGATAGAGGGGTGCCATAGTGATCATATGCAGATCCACCAATATCGTCCTCTTCTATCTCAAATTTAACTTTACTAAGTTCACCAATACTCTTAGCAACCTTTATGACCTCCTTCATTACTTCAGGCCCTATACCGTCGCCAGGTAAGACTAATAATTTATAAGAATTGCTCATTTTATTTGTTGGCTATACAACCAGGGTGTTGTTGACTTTTGCTTATTTTCAAAATCAGAAATATGATTAACTTTAGCTAGTGTCAATCCAATATCATCTAAACCCTCTAATAGGCTAGTTTTTTTGGCTTTATCAAGTTCAAAACTTACCTCATGATTTATATTTTTATCAAAATAAGAAATCTTCTGATTTTCTAAATCAATTGTAAAACTAAGACTGTTTTCCGCTGCTTTTTGTAATTTAGTTACTTCAGACTCATCCAATTTGATTGGAAGAATACCATTCTTGAAACAATTATTATAAAAGATATCCGCAAAGCTCGAAGCGATGATGCATTTAATACCATAATCTAAGATTGACCAAGGAGCATGTTCACGAGATGACCCACAGCCAAAATTTTTACCAGTAATTAAAATTTGAGAGTCTTTGTATTTATCTTGATTAAGGACAAACGAATCTATGGGTGCATCTTTTTCATCATATCTTAATTCATAAAATAAATTTTTACCTAAACCTGTTCGCTTAATTGTTTTGAGAAATTGTTTTGGAATAATCATATCAGTATCAACATTCACCATTGGTAAAGGAATTGCATTACTTTCTATTTTTTTAAATTTTTCCATTATATCTCTCTACAGTCTGATAGTTTTCCATTGATAGCCGCGGCAGCAGCCATAGCTGGACTCATTAAATGAGTACGACCTCCTCTTCCTTGCCTACCTTCAAAGTTTCTGTTTGAAGTGGAAGCACATCTTTCTTGAGGTTTAAGTTTATCAGCATTCATTGCAAGACACATTGAACATCCGGGCTCTCTCCATTCAAAGCCTGACTCAATAAATATTTTATCCAAACCCTCCTCTTCTGCCTGCTGTTTAACTAAACCGGACCCAGGAACGATTATTGCATTTACATGGTCCGCAACTTTTCTATCCTTTGCAATTTTTGATGCAGCTCTCAAGTCTTCAATCCGTCCATTAGTGCATGAACCAATAAATACCTTATCTACTTTCACCTCTTTAAGTGGTGTGTTCGGAACAAGACCCATGTATTCCAAAGCTCTAATCATTGATTTTTTCTTTGTCTCATCGCTTTCGTCCTCAGGGTTTGGAACCAATCCATCAATCGAAACGACATCCTCAGGACTTGTGCCCCATGTGACTTGCGGAATGATATCGCTTGCATCAATATTTACTGTTTTGTCATAAGCTGCACCTTCATCAGTAGCTAGCGACAACCAATAATCTGATGCTGATTGATATTCATTTTCTGCTGGAGAAAATGGTCTTCCCTTTAAGTATTCAATTGTTTTTTCATCAGGACTGATTAAACCAGCTCTTGCTCCCGCTTCAATTGACATGTTACAGACAGTCATTCTTCCCTCCATTGTTAGGGATTTGATCGCATCACCTGTGTATTCAATAACATATCCAGTACCTCCAGCAGTTCCAATTGTTTGAATAATCTTTAAAACAATATCTTTTGCTGTGACACCCAATGGCAGTTCACCTTGTATATTTATTTGCATATTCTTAGCTTTAGTTTGTACCAATGTTTGAGTTGCAAGAACATGTTCTACTTCAGAAGTTCCAATTCCCCATGCAAGAGCACCGAAGGCACCGTGTGTTGACGTATGGCTATCACCACAAACGATAGTCATTCCTGGTTGTGTGAAACCTTGCTCCGGTCCGATAATATGAACTATGCCCTGTCTTTTATCAGACATAGAAAGAAAAGTAATTCCGTGCTCTTTACAATTCTCTTCAAGAGTATCTACCTGTAACTTAGACTCTGGATCTGATATTCCTTCATCTCTATTTGTTGTAGGAATATTGTGATCAGCAGTGGCTAATGTAAAATTAGGTTTTCTAACTGATCTGTTTGCAATTTTTAGTCCTTCAAATGCTTGGGGACTCGTAACTTCATGAACAAGATGTCTGTCAATATAAATGATTGATGTTCCATCTTCATTTTCTGAAACTAAATGATCATTCCATATTTTATCGTATAATGTCTTTGGAGTACTCATAAATAACTTTGATTAACAAAAAAAACGAGAAAGAAGTAATTATTCTTTTGTTGTTTCTGATTCTTCTGAACTTTCAGCATTATCTTCGGAAACTTGTTCTTGAGCAATCTCATCAACTTCAGATTCTGTTTTTTCCTCGGCTTGAGAAGCATCAGCTGCAACTTCAACACTCTCATCTTGAGCAGGCTCATCAGAAGCAATAATTTCTTCTTCTACAACTTCTTCACTCTCATCAATATATAAACTAGCAAGATCTGGTTGCTTCTTTCGAATTCTCTCAACAATTCTTGCTTTCTTACCGGTTAGATCTCTAAGATAGTAAAGCTTAGCTCTTCTGACTTGTCCACTTCTTACAATCGAGATGGAGTCAATAGACGGACTAAAGATTGGAAAGACTCTTTCTACGCCCTCACCGAAAGAAATTTTTCTAACTGTAAATGAAGAACTTAGACCTCTATTTTTCTTTCTGATACAAACGCCCTCGAATGCCTGTATTCTCTCACGTGTACCCTCGCGTACCTTAACATTCACTCTTACTGTATCTCCTGGATGGAATTGTGGTATTTTCTTACCTTTGACTAGTGACTTTATCTGGTCTTTTTCGAATTGTTCTATGATGTTCATGGTAGCCTCGCACCGTGTTTTAATACTTTATTTCTTCCTTGTCTTGCTTTTTTTGTAGTTTTTCCATAAATCTGGCCTAACTTTCTGGGTCAGTTTTTCAGATTGTTTTATGCGCCACTCACTAATATTTCTGTGATTCCCAGAGAGCAATATGTCTGGAATTGTCAAATTTTTCCATTTTTTAGGCCTTGTATACTGAGGGTATTCAAGAAGGTCTTTTGAGAAGGTCTCTGAACTAGCAGACTTCATGTCACCAAGTGTTCCTGGCAACAGTCTCACTATTGATTCCACTAAAACCTGGGAAGCTATTTCACCACCCGCTAGTATATAATCTCCAATACTTATTTCCTCAATAGGATAGAAATCAAGTATACGTTGATCAATGCCTTCATATCTACCACAGAGAATATTAATTCCTTTCATCATTGAAAAATTAATAACTTTACTTTGAGTTAAAGGAGTACCGCGAGGACTTAAATATATCATTGGATAACTATCTTTAGATTTTATATTCTTGTAACAAGCATCAATAGACTTCCCGATTATATCTGCTTTTAAAATCATACCAGGACCGCCACCAGCTGTGGTGTCATCTACTTTTTTGTAATTACCTTTTGAATATTTTCTCGGATCAATTGTTTTTAATGACCATATTTTTTTCTTTAATGCCTTACCCACGACTCCTGTATTTAAAAGTCCAGGAAAACTATTTGGAAAAAGTGTGATAATTTTTACTCGATACATTACTAGCCTATATAATCATTGATATTTTTTGTAATAATAATTTTTTTTATAAGATCAATTTTTTTTATTGTGTTTTCACTTATTGGAATAAAGTAATCTTTGGCATTTTTTTTTCTTATTTCTAGTAAATCTGATGAACCGTAATTCTGAACAGATATTACTTTTCCAATATTTTTTCCATCATTAGTTTTTACAATTAAATTAATTAATTGATGGTAATAGTATTGGTTTAATTTTTTTATAGCTGGTAAATACGATTGATCGATTTCTATTGTAAGCCCTACAATTTTTTCAGCCAACTCCCTTGTTTTAATTTGTTCACAACTAGCAATATAACCAGTTTTTAACTCTTTCAATTTTTTAAGAGTGATATTTGAATATTTTTTCCCAAGTCTACAGGGGCCATATCTAAATACATCGTCTGGCGTTTCTGTATATGATGTAATCTTGAAATGACCCTTCAAACCGTGAACTGCTCTTACTTCTCCAATAACTATCAATTGGGACATAATTAATAAGCTTAGTCTTTTTTCTCCTCTTCTGCTGGAGCTTCCTCTGCTGCAGTCTCTTCTGCTGGAGCTTCATCAGTTTTTGCTTCTGCTGCTGGAGCTTCCTCTGCTGCAGTCTCTTCTGCTGGAGCTTCAGGAGTAGGCTGACTCTTTGCTTCCTCAGCTGCGGCTAATCTTTCTTGTGCTTTCTTTTTTGGCTGAGCTTTTTTAGGATTATTGCCTTGTGCTGGCATTGGTATTATGCCGGCTTCTCCCAAAAATCTTGCAACCTTATCTGTTGGTTTTGCTCCTTTAGAAATCCACTCTTTTATTGACTCTAAGTTTAGTTGGATCCTATCCTTATTATCTTTTTGTAAAAGAGGATTGTATAATCCTACCTTTTCAATAAATCTACCATCTCGTGGACTTCTTGAATCTGCAACTACAACTCTGTATACAGGCCTTTTTTTTGAACCTGCTCTCGATAGTCTTATTTTTAACGCCATTTTATTCTCCTTTTATTTGTTAATAATTAAAATTTATTTTTAAAAAAATCACTCGGCATACCACTTCCAAGTTGGCCTGCTAACATATTTGGATCAATTGATCCTCCCCCTTTTCTAGATAACTTCTTCATCATGTCTGACATCTTTCTATGTTGTTTTAGAATTTTATTTATTTCAGATACTGAAGTCCCTGACCCTGCCGCTATTCTTTTTTTTCTTGATCCATTAATTATCTTTGGCTTGCTTCGCTCGTATTTTGTCATTGAGAGAATAATTGCTTCTTGTTGAGCGATTGAATTGTCAGGATTAGTATTTTGTGGGATCTTATCGCTCAGATTACTTAGTCCAGGAATGAATTTCATCATACCCGAAATGCCACCCATTTTTTTCATCTGTCTGATTTGACTAAGCAAATCGTCGAGATCAAATTCTCCTTTTTGTAATTTTTTGGCCATTTCTTGGGCATCTTCTTGATCAACAGTTTCAGCAGCTTTTTCAACTAAGGTTACAATATCTCCCATTCCAAGAATACGATTGGCAATTCGCTCTGGGTGAAATTTTTCAAGGTCATCGACTTGTTCCCCAACTCCCATAAATTTAATTGGACAATCAGTAATGTACTTCATGCTTAATGCGGCCCCACCTCGAGCATCGCCATCAATCCTAGTAAGAATAGAGCCAGTGATATTGATTGCTTTTGCAAAATCGCTTACAACATTCACTGCCTCTTGGCCAGTTAGGCTGTCTAAAACAAGTATCGTTTCTAGAGGGTTAATTTCTTTTTCCAGCAAACTCAATTCGCTCATTAGCCCTTCTTCAACATTCATTCTCCCCGCTGTATCATATAAAACACAATCAATTTCCTGTAATTCAGCAAATTGTTTTGCTCTTGATACAATATCAATAGGCATTTGATTTTCGAGTTTGGGTAAAATTGTTACATCAATTAACTCAGAAAGTTTTTTTAGCTGATCAAAAGCAGCTGGTCTTGTGGTATCTAATGAAACAAATAAAATCTTCTTATCGTAATTACTTTTGAGATAATTACCGATTTTACCAACAGTCGTTGTCTTGCCAGAACCTTGAAGTCCTGCAAATAAATAAGATGAAATTTGATTATCATTTATTTGGAATTCGGGTGAAGCTGACCCTAAAATTTGAATTAATTGATCATTTACAATTTTTGTTATCATTTGCGAAGGCGTTATTGATCGAATAATTTCCTTTCCGATTGCCTCTTTTTTGACATCCTCTATGAATTTTTTTGCAATTGGCAATGCAACATCAGCTTCAAGAAGAGCTCTTCGAATATCTCTCATTGCACTATCGAGAGAAACTTCATCAATAGAACCTGTCTTTTTTAAACTCTTAAATATTTCCTCAAACCGATTACTAAGGTTTTCAAACAAAATAAACTCTCCTTCAGCAGGTAATGCACCAATGGGCGAAACTCGCTGACTGGTGTCGATACCTTTATTTATGGCACCGCAGAAATAATATTTCTGACGGAAAACGTGAGTTTTTTATTACTTCAGTAAGTTAATGTCAAGATTCATTTAATTTCTTATTTACTGGAAAAATCAAAATTGGCTCAATATAAAGTGTTTATGCACGAGTTTAAGTTCGTAAAGATGAATGGCCTAGGAAATGATTTTATTGTTATTGACCAAAGGGTATCTGAATTTGATTTATCAGAAAAACAAATAAAATTAATTTGTAACAGAACAGACGGGGTTGGCTGCGATCAACTAATCATGATTAGGAAGTCACATGATAACAGGAATCCAATGATTAAATTTTTTAATTCAGATGGAACTGAAATAGATGCTTGCGGAAATGGTTCGCGTTGTGTTGCAAACTTTTTAATGAAAGAAACAAAGAGTGATAAAATAAACTTAACTACGCGTGAAAGAACAATTAAATGTGAAAAGATTGATGATGTCACTGTTAGTGTAAATATGGGTAAGCCAAAATTCGAATGGAACGAAATCCCTCTGACTAAAGATATCAATCCAATGGATATAAATTTTTCAATCAGAGACTTTACTCTAAAAAAACCATTTTTAGTTAACATTGGTAATCCACATATTATTTTTTTTGATGATGAAATCGAAAAATATGATGTTGAAAGTTTTGGATCTTTAATTGAAAATGATAATTTATTTCCTGAAAAAATAAATGTGAGTTTTGCAAAGTTAAAAAGTGATCATCACATTTTACTAAATGTATGGGAAAGGGGTGCAGGAAAAACAAATGCTTGTGGTACAGCTGCTTGTGCAACAGCTGTAGCAGGTGTTGAAATGGGATTGATAAAAAATAAGGTGACAGTAACATTGCCAGGGGGTGATTTAGAAATATATTACAAAAGTGGTGACAATATTATTATGACGGGTCCAACTGAGATAAATTTTACTGATAAATATAAGCTGTGAGAAATAAAAATTCTAAAAAAAATACTAAAATATACTTCAATAACTCATGCAGTATCTGTAGGTTTGAAATAAACCACTATAAGAAACTTAATAATGTTATTGATTGGGTCGATGTTACTCAAAATAAAGTTGCTGAAAAGGAAACCTCAAAAGAACAAAGTCAATTGATAAGACGTCTTCATGCTAAACATGATGGAAAGATATTAGAAGGAATCGATGCCTTTTTACTGATATGGTCTCAACTTCCAAGGTATAAATGGCTTTATAATTTTATTAAATTGCCTCTTATCTATCATATGAGTCATATATTGTATGAAGTTCTTGCATTTGCTCTATATTTAAAAAATCGAAATCAAATAAGTAATGAAAGATCCAGAAATTAAAACTTACGGATGTAGACTGAATTTTTATGAGTCTGAAGTTATAAGAAAATACGCAAAAGATAAGAATCTTCAGAACCATATTTTTATTAATAGTTGCGCTGTTACAAATAAAACTATCGCTGATCTGAAAAATGAAATTAGAAAAGTAAAAAAAGAAAATCAACAAAGCCAAATCGTTCTTACTGGTTGTGCTGCACAGATTCATAAAAAAGATTTTGAAGCAATGAGCGAAGTTGACTCCATCATTGGAAATAAAGAAAAATTAGAGTCCTCAACCTATAAAACTATAAGAGAAAGTAATAAGCCCGTAAATTTAGTAGGAGATATATTCGAAAATGAACAGGCAATTTCGCCGATTATAAGTAAAGTTAAAAACAGAATAAGAGGATTTGTACAAATACAAAATGGATGTGATCATAGGTGTACATTTTGTATTATTCCATATGGACGAGGAAATTCAAGAAGTGTAGATCCAAAAAATATTATAAAACAAATAAAGTTACTTCTAGAGAAGAACTACAAGGAGATAGTGCTAACTGGCGTTGATCTCACAAGCTACGGTAGTGATTTTGAGAAAAAAATTTCATTGTCAAAGTTAGTAAAAACTATTCTCAATAAGTTGCCTCAACTTAACAGATTGAGACTTTCATCACTTGATATCGCAGAAATAGATGATGAATTAATAAATCTTTACGGTAGTGAGAAACGTTTACTTCCTCATATTCATTTATCTCTGCAGGCTGGCGATAATATGATTTTAAAAAGAATGAAAAGAAGGCATTCAAGAGAAAATGCAATTAATGCAATAGAGCGCATCAGAGCTGTTAGACCTGATATTGTATTTGGTGCAGATTTAATTGCTGGATTTCCAACAGAAACAGAGGAAATGTTTCTAAATTCAGTGCGTCTTATAGATGAATGCAATATTACTTTTTTGCACGTATTTCCATTTTCACCAAGAGATGGAACGCCCGCCGCTAGAATGCCTCAATTAGATCGAGAAATTATAAAAAAAAGAGCAAAAATACTCAGAAATATTGGTGAGCGAAAGATTACCGAACACTACGATAAGCTTAAGAATAAAGAGATTAACCTTATTGTTGAGAGTCAAAATCAAGGTAGATCAGACACATTTGCAAAAGTCTTTCTCGATGATAATTTTGAAGCGGGTAAAATAATGAAAATGCTTGTCACTGGAAAGCGTCAAGAAGGTTTAATTGGAAATATAATTGTTTAAGAGTTTAAAATCTGGCCTCGCAAAAGTATTTGCAAATCAAAAAATTGATCAAAATACAATACAGAATTTTGAAGATCTTCTCATTACTTCTGACGTTGATGTTGAAACATCAGAACTTATTACAGCAAAATTAGGAAATGAAAAATTTTCTAATGTACCTTCGCTGGAAGAAATTCAATCGTCTCTTAGTAAAATTATAAATGAAATTGTATCAACAAATATAAAAAAAATTGACTATAAAAATAACACAAAACCGTACGTTATATTAATGGTTGGAGTAAATGGTTCAGGTAAAACTACAACAATTGCAAAACTGGCAAAACAATTTCAAAAAGAGGGAAAAAATATTCTGTTGGTTGCTGCTGATACTTTTAGAGCAGCGGCTGTGGAACAATTGAATGAATGGGCAGATAAAATAGGAACAGACTTTATAAGAGATGCTGACAAGTCTGACCCAGCAACTGTAGTATTTAAGTCAATTGAATATGCAATTAAAAATAAAATTGACGTAGTTATAATTGATACAGCTGGAAGGCTTCAGAACAAAACTGATTTAATGGATCAATTAGGTAAAATTGACCGAGTGCTTAAAAAACACGATGAAACACTTCCTCATGATTCAATAATATCGATTGATGCCACAACAGGGCAAAATGCCTTAAAACAAGTGGAAGAATTTAATAAATTTACGAAAATTACTGGCATTATTATGACAAAATTTGACTCCAATGCAGCAGGAGGAACACTGGTATCAATTTCCAACAAAACAAAAATACCAATTTTAGCAATTGGTAGTGGTGAACAAATCAGCGATCTTATTGATTTTGATCCTGATCAATTTACCGATAATTTTATTAAAAATTAAAAAGGTCTTATGAGTGAGATCGTTGCACTTTCAGTCCCAGGATTCGTATCACCAATGCTTGCATTGGATATGTGATTTAAATTGAATCCTATTCGACTTGATTTAAGTTTATATGAAAACTCAATCTGACTTCTAAATTCAAGATTATATCCTAAATCTTTACTATCTCCTCGATCATAATATCCCAACGCAAAGCTTGGAGTAAAAAACCATTTTTCTGAAATTCCAATATCTTTTCTTAAACCCGAATAAATATATTTACCGTTATCTCCGTTTCTCATAGCACCTAAGAAAGGTTTAAGATCGTAATTATTTTTTAAAAAGTTATTCGCGTACAAATATTCAAATCTTATTTCAGATGAATCAACAGTGTCGTTTATATCAAATTGACCTAATGAAAAAGACCACATATTTTCTTCATTAGATTGAGCACTAAACCCATAAAGCACTAAAATTAGTAATGATAGAATTGATCCAATTATTTTCATTGTACAAAATTAATATCTAACAAAATAATCTGGTTCTTCACCCTCAGAAATATAGCCACCAGACCACGTTACACATCCCTTAGAATATTTAACTATCCTCTGTCCTGCGGTGCATCCATCTGCCACAATTTCGTCTAGTTTTTCATATAATGGTTCTTGTAACTCTTGAAATTCAGAAATATCTTCTCTTGTTGTAAGCTCGACATCCTCATAATCTTTTGTTTCATCTTCAATTCCACCTGCTAAAGTGAAATTCAGGCCTAGGAAGAAAAATAGTAAAAATGCATAAATTTTTGATTTCATAAACACCTCTTTTAATTGCACTATAATATAAAATTACAAATTGTTTAAAAGATATCTACAAATTGTCAAAAATTAGACTTGGCCTCTTTTTTGTCTATAAATTGCAAAAGCTCCAATTATCATTATGAGGAATGGAAAAGACCATAATACATAAGTAAGACTATTAAATGGAGGTGTCATTAAAATCCAATCACCGTACTTTTCTACTAGGTATTCTTTAATTTGGCTATCGGTCTCACCTTGGCTAATTTTTTCACGAATAAGTTTTTTTATATCCTCTGCTAATTCTGCATTAGACTCATGAATTGTTTGGCCCTGACATACAAGACACCTTACCTCTTTAAAAAGCTCAATTGCCCTAGGATCTTCAGCTATAGCGTTATTCTGCAGCAAAAAAAGGAATAAAAATATCTTAATTATCTTAGTCATACCTCAATTATCCCTAATTATTGGGAGAATTTTCTCTTCCATCTCATTCATATGAATTGGACCAATATGTTTATAAATAATTTTGCCGTTAGCAATAATATATGTCTCTGGAACTCCGTAAACTCCAAGATCGATAGCTGTTCTTCCTGAATTGTCAGAACCAATTTTGACAAATGGATTTCCAAGATCATTTATGAAATTTTTTGCTTCTTCATTATTATCTTTATAATTTAAACCAAATATTTCCACTTCATAAAGTTCTGACAAAACCATTAATATGTCGTGTTCTGCTCGACATGGAATGCACCAAGAAGACCACACATTTAATAAAATTGGATTTTCACTATTTAAATCTAAATTTGTTAGCTCTTCCTGCCCAAAAAGGCTAGGCAATGAAAATTCTGGTACTTTTTTTCCAATAAGCGGACTTGAAAGTTTTGATGTGTCATTATTTAAAGAAAAAAATAAGAATATACTCAATAGTATTATTGAGACTAAAGGTAAAAATTTTAAATGATTACTTTTCATTGAAACGTCCGATCCTTATAAAAGCAGATATAATCCCCCCAATGATTATCATCAATGTACCTAACCAAAGTATTGTCATGAAAGGTTTTATATGCATTCTGACACTTATTGACTGCTGATCTTGAGGAACATTCATGACAAGGTAAATATCTGAAAAAAACTTGTGCAAAATACTTGCTTCTGAAGTAATTGTAGGTGGGTTTGAATAAAATCTGATTTCAGGAGTAAACGTATCTATTAACTTACCATCTTTTTTCATCAGAAAATATGCTTTAAGTGAATTATAATTGCTTTCCTCAACTTGCTCTATTTTATCAAAACTAAAAATATATTTTTGCAATTGTAAATTATCTCCAACTTTAGCGTTATAAATTCTCTCCTCAGAATACACAGCATTACTTACAACTGCCATCATCAATATACCAAATCCAGCATGTGCAAGATTTTGGCCTAAGTTGGTCCTTACTAAAATATTTTGCTTATTAAAGTTTATACTAGCTGTCACAGAAGAAATTATTAAAAGTAAACTAAAGAAGATAATTAAGATTTCAGTCAAATTAAATAGTTCAAAATATAGGCTGATTATCAATGTTATAGTTAATGATGTAATAATGAGATATCGCAATTGAATTATTATTTTATAGAGTTTTGTGTCAGTCCATCCCAAACGTGGAGATATAAACATAAAAAAAAGAAAAAGAATTATAATGGGGGCTATAGTCGTTGAGTAATATTTTGGCCCAACAGTTAAGCTCTTATTGAGTAATAAATCAGTTGCAAGAGGGTACATAGTTCCTAAGAAAACAATCGTTAAAATAGTTATCAAAAGCCAGTTATTTACCTGTATTCCTGTACCCCTGCTGATCAAACCCATACTACTTGTCTTATTAATTTTTTCAGAGTTGTATGCAAATAAACTAAAAGAAAAGACAAGTATAAGAAAAATAAATAATAAAATAAATAGACCTCTTTCTGGATCACTAGCGAAGGTATGAACTGAATTTAGAATTCCAGATCGGACAAGAAATGTTCCAACTAAACTCAATGAAAATGTAAGTATGGCTAAAATAATAGTCCAAGATTGCATTACATTTCTTTTCTGAAGTATCAATACACAGTGAATTAATGCAGTTGCGGCAATCCAAGGCATTAGCGATGCATTCTCAACTGGATCCCAAAACCAATAACCTCCCCAACCGAGTTCGTAATAAGCCCAAAATGAACCTAGAGCTATCCCAGCTGTAAGAAACGCCCATGCAGAAAAAACCCAAGGTTTAACAATTGTAGCCCATTTCTGATCGACTTCTTTAGTAATCAACCCTGCGATTGCTAAGCTAAATACCAGAGAAAAACCAACATAGCCTACATACAACACCGGTGGATGAATTGCTAGGAGTGGATCCTGTAAAATAGGATTTAAACCAATCCCGTCAAAAAAATTATTTTGATTTAATGCAAATGGATTTGATAAAAGAAATAAAAATGCGACAAATCCAAAGATCATAATACTCTGTATCGCAACTGTTATCTCTTTAAACCGTTCTGAAATTCTTCTCGAAAGGGCAAATAAAAAATTAAACAAGACCAAAATTAGTATCCATAAAAGCATACTTCCTTCATGATTTCCCCAAACGCCAGAGAATTTATATATAAGTGGTTTTTCTGAATGAGAATTGAAATAAACTAAATCAAAATTAAAATCTGAAGTGAGAAAAAGATAAATTAGAATTAAAAATGACAATAGTATTGAAATTAACTGTACATACGCCAGCACAATAACACCAGGTCTAGTGAATATTTTATTATTTATAATTTTACTAGACTGCATTAGTGATGCAGTTAGACAAAGAAGTAGTAAAAAATTTGAAATATAAAAAATATATAAACTCATTCACCCTGCCATTTGCCAGATTTTTTAAGTGTTTCTATGACTTCAGGAGGCATATAGTTTTCATCATGCTTAGCTAAGACTTTGTTTGCAATAAATCTACCATCATTCATATAAACCCCCTCAACTACAACTCCCTTGTCCTCAGCAAATAAATTTGGCAGAATACCCTCATATTTCACATCAATCTCGTTATCGCCATCAGTAATACTGAAATAAAAAATACTATCAGCTTCGTTTTGAAAAGAGTCTACTGATACAAGTCCTCCCAACCTCATTATTTGACCTTGTTTATCTGAATTTTTTAAAAGTTCAGTCGGGCCATAAAAATAAATAATATTATCTCTTAAGTTAAAAATAATTATCAATACTGCGATTGAAACAATAATTAAACTTAAGAGAAATTTAATTAATCTGCTTTTTACTAAACTACTCAATTTTGTTTTTTATTTTATTAAAAATTTTTTCGTATTTTCTTAAATTTAATATATTGATTAAAAAAAATATAATTAAGGAAAAGAAAAAAATACCATATGAGGACCAAACAAAGATTGCGTATCCGCCCATATCTAATAATTCATTCATAAGCTGCTGGTCCTTAACATTTTATTTTCAATCAGAACAAGTCTGAATCTAATTAGTGATACTGTTACTAAAAATAAAAAACAGGCACCTGTCATTATAAATAATGGAATTAGCATACTTACATCAATACTTGGTGCAGAAAGTTTTGAAATTGAAGCAGGTTGATGCAAAGTATTCCACCAATCAACTGAAAATTTAATTATTGGTATATTGATAAAACCAATTATTGCTAGTGCTGCTGATATTTTTGATGCAAGTTCCTTGTTTGATATTGCCTGCCAAAGAAAAATATAAGCGATGTAAAGAAAAAATAATATTAACATAGAAGTTAATCTCGCATCCCATACCCACCATACACCCCATGTAGGCTTGCCCCATATACTTCCAGTTATCAATGACATTAAAGTAAACACCATTCCTACTTGAGCAATTGATCTCGCAACAACATTAAAAAGGGGGTTTCGGGTTATGAACCAAAGAACACATGAACCAGCTAAAATTGAATAAGTCATGAGTGCAAACCATGCTGAGGGAACATGTATATACATAATCCTCATCGAATCTCCTTGAATATAATCTGGAGGAGATTGAAAAAGTGAATAATATAAGCCTATAACAAATGCAAAAATTGTTGCAAAAATCAGGTATGGATTAGCAGACTTGATAAGTTCAATATGCTTATTTTTAATTTTAATATACATTTTCTAATATATATATATTGACTTGAAGTATTGCCTACTCTCCATAAAGACGCAGACCATATGCAGTTACATATATAGAGATAACAAAAGAGAGCATTGATAATGCTAACAAAATTGGCCAAGAACCAGCATCAGAACCAAAAATAATAAAAGGTACAAATAGTGGTATCATTATAATTGCTTTCAAGAAGATTGTTCTTCTGGCGCCAAGCGTTAGCGCGCTCACGAAATTTGCAATGAAAACCATACCAAATGAGCCTATGAATAAGTTTATAAATATTTGCACGGTCTCTAGATAATCCAAATAAAATAGAAAACTCAATACAGGCAGAATTACTAAAAGCGGAAGGCAATAAATAAACCAATGTGTTATATATTTACTGATTATTAAATACTCAATCGTCTTATTTTTCTGCATAATAATATCTAAATTACCATCCTCATAATCAGTATTATAAATTCTATCAACTGTAATAATGATTGATAAAGCTAGTGCGATCCAAACTACACCTTTAAATAAATTCTTGAGTTGATCTGTCTGAGTGCCAAATGCAAATGGTATCAATATTAGAACAAGGATAAAAAAAGATACTGTAAAAAAGAAATTAGCACTTGAATAAAAAGATAATAATAGATCTCTTTTAATTAGGTTAGGCATATTAAATATTAATTTCCTTATGAAAATTTTTTGGTAAATTTATATTAGAAGTAAGTATAACTATTCCCATATTTTCATTAAATTGATTAATTTTTTCTATAAGTAAGTGTGTGTTGACCTCATCAAGATAAACAAATGGTTCATCTAAAAACCATAATTCATATTTTTTATAATTAAGTCTGTGGAGGGAAATGCACTTTTTTTGACCATCACTTAAGGAGCCAACATCTCTATTAATTAAATGGTACAAATTGTTATGTTTGAGTAGCTTTACATGATCAAGAGCTTCATTAAAAAGAATATCCCATAAATCAAAATTTTTTTTTATAGAAAGATTTTCTTTTAAAGAGTTCTTTTGACCAATCAGGTTAAATTTACTATTGTATAAACTATCTTCACTTATACTTATACCATTGAACATTACCTTGCCCTCGTAAGATGTAATAAAATTGGATAGAATTCTTAAAAGGGTCGTTTTGCCAGATCCATTTCGCCCTTTCACAACTAATGTTTCACCGGATTTAATAGAAAAATTAACATTATTGAGAACAGCGTTTTCTCCTCTTTTACAGCTCAAATTTTCAGTTTTTAGTTCGTTCATTATAAACTTTATGTTGATAGCTTGTTAAATTAGTCTAAATATAGCAGCAGTAAACCTCTATGTACGACAGCTTTAAGACAAAAAAAACACTAAAAATAGGAAAAAAATCCTATACCTATTTCAGTTTTAAAGCAGCCGAAAAAAATGGTCTTAAAAACATATCCTCACTTCCGTTCTCAATAAAAATTCTGTTAGAAAACTTGATCAGAAATGAGGATGGATCAACAGTAGAATTAGGCGATATAAAAGAATTTGAAAAGTGGAAGTCTAATAAAAAAGTAAATAAAGAAATCAATTTTAGGCCTGCACGTGTTCTTATGCAAGATTTTACAGGTGTTCCAGCAGTGGTTGATCTTGCATCAATGAGGGCAGCGATAAAAAATGAAAATGGAGATCCTAAAAAAGTTAATCCTTTATCACCGGTTGATCTAGTAATAGATCACTCTGTAATGGTTGATAAGTATGGCTCAGCAACTGCCCACAAAGCAAATGTTGATCTTGAGTATAAAAGAAATATTGAAAGATATGAATTTTTGAGATGGGGACAAAAATCTTTCAATAATTTTAGAGTAGTTCCACCTGGTACAGGCATCTGTCATCAAGTAAACCTAGAATACCTGGCTAAAACTGTTTGGTTTGAAAAAAGAAAAATAAAAAATAAAAATATAACCTTAGCTTATCCTGATACTGTTGTTGGAACCGATAGTCATACCACTATGATTAACGGCTTATCTGTTCTTGGATGGGGAGTTGGTGGAATCGAGGCAGAGGCAGCAATGTTAGGGCAACCAATCTCTATGGTTGTTCCTGAAGTTATAGGATTTGAAATAAAAGGTAAAATTAAAGAGGGTATTACAGCTACTGATATGGTGTTAACGATCACTGAACAGTTAAGAAAAAAAGGCGTAGTTGGAAAATTTGTGGAGTTCTATGGTAAAGGACTTAGAGAGATGTCTGTTCCTGATAGAGCTACCATATCAAATATGGCACCAGAATATGGTGCAACATGCGGTTTCTTTCCAATTGACCAAGAAACAATAAATTTTTTAAAAGTTAGCGGACGACCTTTGGATGAGATTAAACTTGTCGAAAAATACTCTAAAGCTCAGGGACTTTGGGAGGATTATAAAAAAAATAAAAGAGTTTATTCAGAGACAATGGAATTAGACTTATCAAGTATAGAACCAAGTTTAGCTGGGCCAAAAAGACCACAAGATAAAATCTTATTATCAAATGTTGCAGATCAATTTGTTAGTTCATTCGAGAAGGAATTTGGTAATGACAAAGTTGAAAATTCGTCTTCTGTAAAAAATGAGAAATTCGAAATTGATCATGGTCATGTTGCAATTGCTGCAATTACGAGCTGTACTAACACATCTAATCCAAGTGTCATGATAGGTGCTGGAATTTTAGCAAAGAAAGCATATGAATTAGGTCTTAAAACTAAACCTTGGGTAAAAACTTCACTTGCACCAGGCTCTAAGGTTGTAACTGATTACCTCGAAAAGTCTGGACTTCAGAAACATCTTGATAAGCTAGGGTTTAACTTAGTTGGATTTGGATGTACGACGTGTATTGGTAATTCTGGTCCTTTAGATGAAAATATTGCGGAGGCAATTACAAATAATGATTTAATTGTAAGCGGCGTTTTATCAGGTAACAGAAACTTTGAGGGAAGAATTAATCCATTTGTAAAGGCAAACTATTTGGCATCGCCACCACTTGTAGTTGCGTATGCATTGGCAGGATCAACAAAAATAAACCTGACAAAGGAACCAATTGGTATTGGGAAAAACAACAAAGAAATTTACCTAAAGGATATATGGCCAAAATCAAAAGAGATAAAATCAATAATTAATAAGATTATTAATTCAAATTTGTATAAGAAAAGATACAAAAATGTATTTAAGGGTGATAAAAAATGGAACTCAGTTAAATCGCCAAGTGGGTTAACTTATAAATGGAATAAGAAATCAACCTACGTTCAACACCCGCCATATTTTGAAAATTTAGATTTTGAGAAGAATAATATAAATAATGTAAAGAATGCTCAAATTTTAGCACTCTTTGGAGACTCTGTAACTACGGACCATATAAGTCCTGCGGGATCCATAAAAGAAGATGGACCAGCTGGAATGTATTTAACTAAAAATAGAATTAATAAAGCAGATTTTAATTCCTTTGGTGCTCGACGTGGAAATCATGAAGTCATGATGCGGGGTACATTTTCAAATATTAGGATAAAAAATGAAATGGTAGAAAATATTGAAGGGGGAATTACAATTCACCACCCTTCTAATAAGCAAATGACGATTTACGATGCCTCAGTAAAATACCAAAAATCTAATACGCCTCTTGTTATATTTGCTGGAAAAGACTATGGAATGGGTTCCTCAAGAGATTGGGCAGCAAAAGGAACGAAGCTACTAGGAGTTAAAGCAGTAATAGCAGAGTCATTTGAACGGATTCACAGATCAAATCTTATTGGCATGGGGGTACTTCCATTTCAGTTCATGGAAAAAGAAAACAGACTATCTCTAGGTCTTAAAGGTGACGAAAGAATAACCATTACCGGTTTATCAAATAATATATCACCTGGGATGGATGTTAAAATGCTTATTATTTATTCAAATGGAAAAAATAAGACACATCGCTTAAGGCTTTTAGTAAACACCTCAACAGAAATAGACTATTTAAAAACAGGAGGAATACTTCAGTATGTTTACAAAAATATTTCCAATCAATAGGTTCAATTTATATAACTTGACATAAAGTCCATCGAAACTGGCTGACCACCAACTGTTTTTCTTATAGTTTCAAATATTTGTGTTGTCATCGCTTCAAAACTTTTACGGTCATTTTTGTATTTTTCACGCTCAAGATTAATACCCACTTCAACACAAACATTGCTGCAATCTGTAAAGAAAAAATTCATATTTCCAAAATCAGGTTGATCAACCGCACAGGTTTCTTCAAAATTTCCAGAACCGCGAGTGTTGATATTTACTATTGAACCTTCTTGAGCATTAAATCCGCCTTCACATCCAAAAAAAGTTTTTCTGTAAGATGTTTCCTCCGACTTTGAACCTAATAATGCATATGTAATGATATCATTATATCTTCTCACGTCCTCATCAACATCTGAGGGCACTAGAGTAGCATACACATAAAAATTACCTGATTGTACACTGCCAGATTTTTCTAAGTCATCCACCTTCCAATTTCCTGGAAGCAATGGAAGATTGGCAATATTGTAGGCTCCTGCTATACTGCCAGAATAAGTCTCAAGGTCGTTAAACTCCTGAGCATTAACGTTAAATACAAAAAATATTGCGATCAATTTTATTGATAAGAATTTTATTAGTGACTTCATGAATATTCCTTTTTTTATTTTTGAGATATTATAGCGATTTTATTTTATGGATTGGAGTCTTAATTTTAGAATTAATTTATCGATGTAGTGATGGTTTCAATAAGTTTTTTTGAAAATTCAACAGGATCTGATGGCTTTTCACCATCAAGAATCTTAGATTGTTCGTAAAGTAAAATTGAAATATTCTCTACTTCACTAATTGATGCTTTATCTTTACTCATTTTAGCAAGTTTTTTTATGAGTTTATGTTGAGGATTGATTTCCAAAACTTTAAGGGAAAGTCCCTGATTGAGCTGATTATGCTGCTGAAGTATTTTTTCAAGCTGAGGATCCATTGCGCCTTCATCACTTACAAGACATACAGGGCTATCTGTAAGTCTTGAGGACACTCTAACGTCTTTAACTTTTTCCTTTAATTTTTCTTTTAGTAGATTAATCAGTGGCTCAACAGATTTTTCATTTTTATCATCTTTTTTTTCTCCATCAATTTTATTCAGGTCATCCATTCCCCTTGTAACAGATTTAAAACTCTTCTCTTGATATAATGGAGTTGATGAAGTCCAAAAGCTGTCTACAGGGTCATCCAATATAAGTACATTAATGTCTCTTGACTTATAGCCCTCTAAACTCGGATTATTGATTATATTTTCATAACTATCACCGGTCATAAAGTAAATATCCTTTTGTTTTTTACCCATTGACTCTATGTATTCATTTAGTGTGATGAGTTCCTTTGATTTTGAATTCTTAAATAATGATATTTCTAGAATTGAGTCTTTTCTCTCAAAGTCCTCATAAATTCCCTCTTTTAGTACTGGACCAAAATTTTCCCAGAATTTTTCATATGACTCCCTGTCTTTATCAATCTTTTTTTTGAGATCAGAAATTGTTCTTTTAACTAACGATGATCTTATTTTCGTAACGACTGGGTTGTTTTGAAGCATTTCGCGACTTATGTTTAATGGAAGGTCTTCCGAGTCAATGATACCTCTTAGAAAACGAAGATAAGGAGGAATAAGTTCTGGACAATTGTCTGTGATAAATACTCTTTTAACATAAAGTTTAAGCCTGTTTTCTCTTGCTGGATCATAAAGATCAAAAGGTTTAGTTGATGGAATAAAATTTAATACAGTATATTCAATTTTTCCTTCAGCCTTATAATGAGATGTCATCCAAGGATCATCGAACATCTGTCCTGCGTGATTATAGAACTCTTTATATTGTTCCTCAGTAATTTTATTTTTAGGTCGCGTCCAAATAGCTGACGCAGAATTAACAGACTCAATTTTTTCATCTTTTTTTTCAGAGCCATCACACACATAAATTGGAATACTTATATGATCTGAATATCTTTTAATTATATTCTCAATTCTGTCCTTGTCTAAATACTCTTTAGATTCCTTCGTTAAAGTAAGTTCAATTGAAGTTCCTCTATTTGATTCTAGAAGATTTGAGTCTTCACTCTCCTCAATGGTAAAGCTGCTTTCTCCATCAGACGTCCAGATCCAAAGTTTATTTTCTCCAGCTTTGCGTGTAGTAACTTTAGTTTGTGAAGCAACCATAAAAGCAGAGTAAAAACCTACACCAAATTGACCAATGAGTGAAAGGTCTTTTGTTTTAGATGCAGACAGTTCTTTTAAAAATTGTGCAGTACCAGAGCGTGCGATTGTCCCGAGGTTAGAAACAAGATCCTTTTTATTCATTCCAATTCCGTTATCGGAAATTGTGATTAGATTATTTTTTTTATCAATAGTGATTTGAATTTTGAAATTAGGATCATCCTTTATAAGTTTTTCTTTAGTGTTTGATAAGTATCTTAACTTATCACATGCATCAGAAGCATTAGATACAAGCTCCCTTACAAACACTTCTTTTTCTGAATAAACAGAATTTATCATCAATTTAAGTAATTGACTGACCTCTGTTTGAAACTCTAATTTTTCTGATTTAGGCATAATTTTTATTCTCAGAAACTATATTGGAATTATTCATCGAAAATCAAGGCAATTTAGATGGTGTTATCGTGAAATTTTTCCCTATTTTCAATGTTTTTTTTACATTTTCCAAGGTAACATGAGATAACAATGACAATACATTACATTAGTCCTGATTTATCCTTTAAGAGCTCTAATCGATCAAAAAATAAGTTTACTAGCTTTCATAAGACTGAACTTAATCTCATACTTTCTGTTTACGCTCAAAAAGTCAGTCAAGGACATTGGAAAGACTATGCAATTGATCATGGAAAATACAATGCAGTTTTTTCAATTTATCGCAGTACTTTCGAAAATGCTTTTTTAAGAATAATTAAAAATAAAAATAAAGGAAAGCATGTAACATTCACATTAATCGATTTTAATAATAAAAAAATCAAGGAAAGTGAATATCTATCAGATATTACAAAATATCTTAAAGTTTCTGTAAAACGTATAGCCTGATTTTATCTTCTTTGACCAAAAAGTCTCAGTAACATTATAAATAGATTTATAAAATCAAGATAAAGTGTTAATGCGCCCATGATGGCTTTTTTAGCCGCAACCTCGCCACTGTCATATGCCATATACATATTCTTAATTTTTTGAGTATCGTAAGCTGTTAAGCCAACAAAAATCAAAACACCTAAAATAGATATACCATAATATAATGCAGGTGACTGCATGAATATATTTACAATTGATGCAATTATGATTCCAATCAGTCCCATAAATAAAAACGATCCAAAATTAGTTAGATCCCTTTTTGTTGTATAACCATATATACTCATTGCGCCAAATGTACTTGCAGTTATAAAAAATACACGCGCTATACTTGCACCTGTATAAGTTAAAAAGATTGTTGAGAGTGATAAACCCATTAAAAATGCAAATACCCAAAACATTGTCTGTGCTCGTGAAGCAGACATTCCTCTTATTCCAAAACTCATATACATAACAATTCCAAGAGGTGCTAACGCAACTACCCACATCATTGGACCTGTATAGAGAGTAACACCTAAGTTTGTGAGACCTATAATTTCTCCCGATGGACCCATTACAGCTGTTGCCTGAAATAGCATGTATGCAACTAATCCTGTTAAAGCTAAACCTGATGCCATGTAATTGTAAACACTTAGCATGTATTGTCTTAAGCCAGCATCTATTGCAGGTGATGATTGAGCTCTAGTTTGATATTCCATATAGAAAAACCTCTTGTATTATTTGTTAACTGTATTTTAATACATAATTACTTGTTAAATCAATACAAGTATAAATTTATGAAGAAATTGTTAAATAAATTCAATAAGATAGGAAAGTAAATGGAAAAGGTTCTAGTCACAGGTGCCTCAGGATATATCGCACTGCATTGCATTTCAGAACTACTTAAAAACGGTTACGCTGTAAGAGGTTCACTTAGAAAGGTTAATAGAGAAGCAGAAGTAAGAAAAGCAATCGCTAAGGAGGTTGATGCTAAAAATAATCTCGAATTTTGTCAGCTTGATCTAAATAAAGATGAAGGCTGGAATGATGCAATGATTGGATGTAGCTATGTTCTACACGTTGCCTCTCCATTTCCCTTTAAAGAACCAAAAAATGAAAATGATGTTATTATCCCTGCGAAAGAAGGCACTATTAGAGCACTTGAAGCAGCAAAAAAAACAAATATTAAAAAATTGATACTCACTTCGTCAGTTGCAGCAATACAATATGGTCACGATAATCCAGATAAGGTGTTTGATCACAATGATTGGACTAATATTGAAGGAAAAAATGTAACACCTTATGTGAAAAGTAAAACAATAGCTGAAAAAGCTGCATGGGATTTTATAGAGTCGCAAACTGAAAAAATATTTGATATGACTGTTATTAATCCATCCTTTGTTTTAGGTCCCTCATTGAGTGATGACATTGGCGGGACATCTACTGATACCATTAAGCGTTTTCTTACAAGAGAGATTCCAGCGGTTCCAAACGTATATATGAATTATGTCGATGTTAGGGATATAGCCAAACTTCAAGTTGAAGCAATTAGAAATACCAAGTCTAATGGGAAGCGTTTTGCTTGCACATCAAATGAGTCAGTTCCCTTACTTGATATTGCTAAAACATTAAGCGCTAATGGTTTTCCAAAGGTTACAACCAAAACTCTTCCAGACTTTGTAGTAAAGTTTCTTGCATTATTTAGTGCTGAAATGAAGACCATGAAGACATTTTTAAATCAGAAAATAACTATGAATAACTCGCAAACAGTAGATGTATTTTCATGGACACCTATTCCATTTGAAAAAACCATAATTGATATGGGAAAATCAATACAGGATGTGATGGATAATAGGTAAATCTAAAAATTTTTATAAGGATAATTAATGGAAAAAGTTTTAGTTACGGGAGGATCAGGTTACATTGCCCAGCATTGCATAGCTGAATTACTCAAAAAAGGTTATTCAGTTAAAACATCATTACGTTCTGAAAATCGTGAAGCTGAAGTAAGACAAGCAATAGCTAATGAAGTTGATGCAAAAAATAATTTAGAATTCTGTAAACTTGATCTCATGGAAGATGAGGGGTGGGACTCAGCTGTATCTGGATGCACTTACGTTATACACGTTGCCTCTCCATTGACTGACACAGCGCCTGATGACGAAAATGAAATAATCAGACCCGCAAAACAAGGTCTGCTTAGGGCTTTAAAAAGCTCGATTAAAAATGATGTCAAGCGGTTTATAATGACTTCTTCATTTTCAGCTATTGGTTACGGTCATGATAAAGAAGTTTTTGACGAGACACATTGGACTGATCATACGAAGAATATTGGTGCCTATAACAAAAGTAAGGCCATAGCAGAAAAAGCAATGTGGTCACATCTTGAAAGCCTAGGCGAGAGTAAAAAAATAGAAGCAGTTTCAATAAACCCTACTTTGGTTGTTGGGCCATCATTATCAGATGATATTGGTACCTCAAATATCTTTATCCAAAGAATGCTTGATGGATCTTATCCAATAATTCCTCAAATGCATTTTGGTTGGGTAACTGTAAAAGATACTGCTCGGGCTCATGTTGAAGCAATGACTAATCCAAACGCAAATGGTAAAAGATTTATTCTGGCTGAAAAATGCATGTGGATGTCAGATATGAATAAGCTTCTAAGAGAAAATGGATATACAAAAGCGCCATCACTAAAAGCGCCAAACTTCCTGATGAAACTGCTAGGCATGTTCAGTAAAGAAGTTGGGGCAATTTCTGGATTTGTTGGTAAAACAAAATTTACTAATTCAGAAAATGCTAAAAATATTCTAAAATTTAATTTCGAAAGTGCTGATGAAGGAATAATTCAAACAGCTCAACAATTAGAAAGACTAGGATTGATTAAAAAATAATGGAATACAGAAAGCTCGGAAGATCTGATATAGATGTAAGTTTAATTTGTTTAGGAACAATGACTTGGGGAGAGCAAAATACTGAAGCGGATGCTCATGATCAATTAGATTACGCGCTAGATCATGAAGTTAATTTTATTGATACTGCTGAAATTTATGCAGTCCCAACAAAGGCTGAGACACAGGGCTTAACAGAAAAATATATTGGTACTTGGTTCAAAGCGAGAGGCAACAGAGATAAGGTTGTTCTTGCAACTAAAGTGGCTGGTCGCTCCGGGATGTCATGGCTAAGAGAAAATGAGGAAATACCTCGGTTGTCCAAAGAACATATTTTCTACGCAGTTGAGCAAAGTCTCAAAAGACTTCAAACAGATTATATCGATCTGTATCAAGTTCATTGGCCTGATAGACCTTTTGCAGCATTTTCAGGCAGGCTTGAGTACAAACATATGGATACATCAGACTCCATTCCTTTGGAGGAAACCCTTGAGGCTCTTGGCGAATTAGTTAAGCAAGGCAAAGTCAGGCAGATTGGCTTATCTAACGAAACGCCATGGGGAACGATGAAATATTTAGAGCTTGCAGAAACCAAATCTCTACCACGTGTGGCATCAATTCAGAATGCGTATAACCTTGTTAATAGAGGTTTTGAAATTGGCTTATCTGAAGTAGCAATCCATGAACAAGTAGGCTTGCTTGCTTACTCGCCTTTAGCGCAAGGAACATTAACTGGAAAATATTTAGGTGGACAGATGCCTCAAGGTTCAAGACTGGCACTCTTTGGCGACGGTCCTTTAATGATGAGATATAAAGGAGATAAAACACAGCGCGCAATTGAAATGTATTTTAATCTTGCAAAAAAATACGAAATTGATCCTGCTCAACTTGCTATTCAATTTTGTAACATTCAACCCTTTGTTACATCTACAATTATTGGAGCGACTACAATGGAACAATTAAAAACTTGTATAGACAGTGTTGATCTTGATATAACAAAAGAAATTTTAAATGAAATAAGAGGTATTCATAAAGAAATTCCAAATCCAGCGCCGTAATGAAAAAAATCTCCAAAACTGAACTTACAAAAAAATTAAAAAGACTCCCTGGTTGGAAATTAGTCAAAGGTCGAAGTGCTATTACTAAAACATTTAAGTTTAGTGACTTTCAAGAAGCTTTTGGTTGGATGACATCAATGGCAATCTATGCAGAAAAAAAAGATCATCATCCAGAATGGTTTAATGTCTACAGTACTGTCGAAGTTACTTTATCAACTCACGACGCTGGTGGAGTGACAAATCTGGACTTGGATATGGCCAGAGAAATGAATCAAAAACAGTAAGTGGACACCATAGATAATTAATTAAAAATATCTTACAGCTTTTAGACTTATTGAATTTTCATTACTTAGATCATATCGATCTATGAATTCGTAAGATCCATTTAAAAACCATCCATTCATCAATCTTGAATCAAGCTCAATTCTTGCTGTTGAATATGACGATGGCTCACTATTTAAAGATAAGTTTATCATACTTTCTAAATCTAGCTCGTAAGAAGCCGAAACGCTAAAGCTATTCATTTGTGAAGAACCTGGTCTGTAGTTAAGCTCATAATCTAATTGATAAAACCATTCGCTCGGGGTTTCTATATCTGTTCCAAGTGCAGCTCTAATATTACTAGATTTCTCATCTTCAACCTTGAGAGAATAAATTGTATTAGGCAAGGCTATGTAAGAAACACTGGCATTTGAAGAAGAGCTGACATCTCTTCCGTATTCAAGTCGACCGTATGTGTTAAGATTTAAGTCATTAAATTTTATTTCGTCGTCAGCTAATATTCCAAGAGAGATAATGGCTGTTTTAATTGTTTGTTCGTCATATCTTAAGGCAGCAATTGTTCCTTTTTCGCTAAAGCTGGATAACTTAGTATAACCTCCATCAATTCTGCCATAAGGCGATAAATTAATATCATTTTTCTCAAGCTCTGCACTATAAACTATAGAGCCATACAATTGCTTTCCATCTCTATTGCCTAATATAGTTCCAGACGCGTGAGATCGAGAAAGATCCATTTCTAATAATCCAAGTCCAACATTTATATCAATGTATGTTTGATCATTGTGTGGAGCAGTTGCGTAAAAGGATAAACTATACGCATCAGTATCCAAAGAATGGCCTGAGGATCCAACATTAACATCATCTTTGCCGACTCTAAATGCAGCTCCCAAAATATGATTATCATCAATTTTATTGTCTATTCCTAGAGTTATGCCGTTTGTTGTAATATCTCTAAGTGAAGAAATACCATCAGAGTCAATCTCACCGACGGAAATATTTCCCTCACTCCATACGGACCAATTGTTTGAAAATAAATCTCCAGATTGATTAATGAGTTTTGAAAATTGCAGTGCGTTTGAAATTCCATTCAGATCTGAGTTACTAAAATTAATACTTACTCCCTGATGGGATAACTCACTTTTATCTTTGTTTCTTCTTAACCACTCTATACGTTTAAAGATTGAAGAAGTAGTTTGTTGAATAAATCTTTTTGCTGTTTCAGCTTGAGCTTTCAGAAGTCCAACAAAATCCTTATCACTCATAGGGTTTGTTAAATCTTCGACTAAGTACTCTGCTGTAAAAGTTTTGCTGGTGGCGGGTATGACGTTATTATTAAAATCTTCTACTGTTGCACCAATAGCGGCATAAATTATTTGACCGCTTGTAAAATTATTTGTTGGATCAATTGTTATCACAGTCTTAGCTGAATTTATTGAAGCGGTAAATGAAAGATCTGTACCATTGGCATCGGTATCTTTAAGAGTAATTAAGCTTCCAACGTTTAAATTAGTTATTTCAGTGTCGTCAAGATTTCGAACAGGCTCACTAAAAGTAAATGTAATATCAGAATTAGTAGCAATAGATGCTGTAATAACAGCATCAATACTTACCGTCGGTGGAAGAGAATCTCCTACAGTAAATATTGCAAATGAATTTGAGATGGCATTATCATAAGAGTCCTCAACTGTTGAACCAATACCAACATATACAATCTGCTCACTCGATAAATCGTTCGTTAGATCGATTGTTATTAGTTTATTATTGGCATTAATCGTTGCATCAAAAGATATGTCGGTTCCGCTAGAATTAGTATCTTTTAGCGTTATAAGATTATCGACATTGATATTATTTATATCGGAGTTATCAATAAGCCTTATTTCTTCATCAAATGATATGTAGATGTCTGTATCAACAGATACATTGGTCGCTAAGTTTGCAGGGCTGAAGGCAACAACTGGAGGAGTGACATCCGTAACACTGAAGGTACCAGATGTGGAACTCATTGCATTTCCTGAATTATCTTCTACAGACTCAATTGACACAAATACAACTTCACCACTTATAAAATCACTATCAGGATTAATAGTGATTACTTTTTTTGTCGCATCAATAGTGGCTGAAAAAGCAATAGGTATACCATCATATGCATATTCAAGAGTGATTAAGTCACCAACATTAGAATTTGTAATAGCCGTATCATCGACGTTTCTAATAGCTTCAGAAAATGTAAGTGTGACATTAGATTCAATGGGAATTCCAGTTGCGGTATCCTCAGGATCAAAGTTTACACTTGGTGCAGTTGCATCTGCCGTAGTAAATGTCGACGAAGACGCACTTATTGCATTATCCCATTCATCCTCAACAGTTGTACCGATTGCCACATAGACAACTTGCTCACTTGAAAACTCACTTGATGGGGTAATTGTTATCATTTGTTTTGCATCGTCAATAACAGCTGAGAACGATATATCTGACCCAGAAGAATTAGTTTGTTTCAATGTGATTAAAGCATCAACATTTGAGTCGGTAACGGGTGTATCGTCTGTGTTTCTAATAGGTTCAGAAAAAGAAATGGTCACATCAGAGTTAACTGCTACACCAGTTGATGAGTTGGTTGGAAAGAATTCCACATCAGGAGGATTTGAATCAACTGCCGTGAATGATGAACTTCCTGAAGTTATTGCATTATCTGAAGAATCTTCAACTGTTGCACCGATTGCTAAATAGACTTCTTGCTCACTAGAAAAATTACTAGTTGGGTTTATTGTTATAATTTTCTTATCTGCATCAATTGTTGCGTTAAATGCAATATTCGATCCATTTGCGTCGGTATCTTTTAATGTTATTAAACTGTCCACATTGCTATCGGTTAAAGCTGTATCATTAATATTTCTTACAGCTTCATTAAAAGTAATTGTCAGATTTGAACTTACTGCAACATTTATTTCAGTATCTGGAGGGTTAAATACATATGTAGGTGGTAGATTGTCTGCAACCGTAAATGTTGCTGATGCAGCACTAATAGCGTTGTCGAAAAAATCTTCAACGGTTGCTCCAATTGCAGCATAAATTGTTTGCCCACTTGTAAAATTACCTACTGGATTGATGGTGATTTTTGTTTTAGCGGAGTTAACTGTTGCAACAAAGCTAATATTATTACCATTAACATCCGTATCTTTAAGAGATATTAAGCTGCCAACATTGGTATCTAATAATTCCTCATCACTTAGCAACCTGACTGATTTGTCGAATTCAATTGTTATATTAGTATTCACAGGAACGCCTGCTTCAGCGCTTATAGAAACTGTTGGAGGATTAGTGGGCGTAGCAGTTGTAAATGATGTTTCAGATAGACTTATTGCGTTATCTGAAGAATCTTCAACTTCGGCTTTAATGGCTGCATATATTGTTTGTGAACTTGAAAAATCACTTGTTGGATCAATCGTTATGATTGTTTTAGCGGTATTAATTGTTGCATCAAAAGAAATATTTGCTCCACTAGAATCTGTTTCTTTGAGAATGATGTGATCATCCACGCTTGTATCAGTTATTTCACTATCATCAGATTTTCTAATTGCTTCATCAAATTCGATCGTAATGTTGGTGTTCATTCCGATTCCTGTTTGGCCGTTTGATGGAGTGATTGTTACAACAGGGGCTGTCGTATCAGCAGTTGTAAAATTTAAGTCAGTATTATTTAATATTCCAGCATAAGGATTGCCCGAGCTATCTTCAAATGACCCTGAATCAATTTTAATATAATAATCAGTTTTTTCATCTAAAGTAGTAGCAGGATTAATTGTAATTTCTGTTGATCCAGAACCTGTTACTTTTGGGTCTGTTGCATCAATAGTTTCAATTAGAGTGTCTCCTGAATAAATTGTAATATTTTTAGTTGCGATAGCAGTTACAGACTCATTAAATGTGAGTACTATATTTGAATTGACTCCCATAGTAGTAGCCCCATCAGCAGGGTTCGATGAGCTTAATGTAGGACCTTCAGTATCAGCTACTGTAAATGTTGCAGAGTGGGCAGGCAAAGCTGTATTGCAAGCGTTTTCAAGAGTGTTATCAGTAACAGCAACATACACAACTTGAGAGCTGTTAAAATTAGCGTCAGGATTAATAGTAACGACTTGATCAGAAGCATCAATTGTTGCATCAAAAGAAATATCTGCTCCACTTGAGTTTGTATCTTTTAGTGTAATATGGGCATCGATATTAGAATTAGTTAAATCACTGTCGTCACTAGCTTTTCTTAATCCTGTATTAAAATTAATTGTTATATTATCTCCTGCAGCATGTGTTGAGTTTCCATTCGCTGGGATAAATGAGTCAACATCTGGAGTGAGCGAGTTTGCTATTGTACCAATTCCTGCATCCTGATTTCCATCAACTGTGAGTGTGTTACAGTTCGTTGACCAAGTACCAGAAGAAGATATAGTAAAATCTCCATTAACTTTCATATTATCTGATTGGCTGCCTGCTGAACCACTTAAAACAACATCATTAAAATCATTACTTGCGCCAGTGCCTCCAGAAAATACATTTGAATTATTATCAAAAGTTACTGTTCCTGAGCGAGATATAAAACTACCATTATTTGTCCAGTCGCCTCCCACAGCAATATCATGGTTACTAGTGCTCGCATCTAATGTTCCACTTGTTATGGTGAGGTCGCCATTAACATCTAAATTAGCATCAAGTGTCGATGTACCTGATTGATTAAAAACTAAATTAAAATAACTGTTACCCGCTGCTAAGCCAGTAGCCCCGGAACCATCATAGGTTACAGTTCCACTATCAGTGTCTGGTGTAATATAAACGGTTTCATTTCCTTGAAGTTGCAAGTTACCGTTATTGACAAGCGTAACTGGGTTAGTATTTGATGCATTTTTTCTTAAATTTTTACCATTAATGTCAAAATTAGCTTCATTGTTTATGGTAAGTGTTCCACTAACTCTTAATTGACTATTTCCTATTAACGATACAACCCCGGCAGTATTGGCTATAGTTAAATTGCTAAAATTATCGGGCATATCAATAGTTTGCGCTGAGGATCCATTAAAAATAACTTGTCCAGTGCTTGGTACAAAATTTGTGCTATTTTGCATATCCCAATCACCACCAACGGTTATATCGTGTCCATTAGCCCTGAGCCTTCCTGTTCCAACAACCTGTAATTTATTTTCCACTTCAATATCGCTGTAAAGAGTTACGTTTTTATTAACGCCTTTAGTTAAATTATAAAAATTTTTGTTAGGACCAGGACCACCAGAGATTGTAATTCCTGCACCTAAAGCACTTTCACCCGGACCGTCGTATCTAGGGTTCATCCTTAGTGTGCCGTCATTATGATAAAATGTTCCCCCATTAAGCCGAAAGCCACCTTTTAAAATAAAACGAGAGGCACCAGCTCCAGGAGCAGTAAATGTAGATCCGTTATACATTACAAAATTGTGATTTAATCTGAATTTACTAGTATTGCCTGTAAAAGTGAGTGTAGGACCATAACCGCCAGCGCCTAACGTATATGCTTTTCCAGATCTAAGCTCTCCATCTGAAACTATTATAGTCCCCCCACTGTGAACAACCCCTTGTTTAGCATTGAATTGTCCACTCGGTATATTGATATTTATTGTACCAGTGTATCCACGTCGCATAATTAATTTGTTAACTGTGACATTAGTGGTTACGTTAACATCCAGTGTACTATTGGCATCAAAATAAGCTCTATCGGAACCTGACGGTGGGTTTGCTCCTGGGGTACCCCCCGATTGATTGGACCAGTTATTATTATCCCACCAAATCTTATCTCCACTCCCACTAGCAACCCAAAACCTGTCAGCTGCATTTGCACTAGAAATAAGAAATAAAAAAATAAATAAAAATGAGAAAAATATAACTTTGCTTATTCTATAATTATTTTGATGTGTCATTTAGTAAACCAGTGTGTCTACGTTAGATACCTACGATTTATAAAAAGATGTTGTTAGTGCAATTTTTCCAGTAGCCTTACGAGCTAGGATGGTCTCCAAAGCCTGTTGACCCTTTTCAAGCGGCAACACTTCAGTTACTGGGGCTTTTAATTTTCCCTCTTCATACCAACCAGTAAGTTGGTTCATATTGGCTAAATGCTCCTGTGGCTCTAAAGCTGTAAATTGACCCCAAAATACACCAACAGCAGAACAGCCCTTAATTAGGTATAGATTCATTGGTATTTTTGGAATATAGCCCGCAGCCCAACCTATTACCAAAAATCTTCCATTCCATGCAATACTTCGTAAAGCGGGCTCAGTGAAATCTGCCCCAACCGGGTCGTAAATCACATCTGGTCCTTTACCATCAGTTGCTTTTGAAATTTCTGCTCTAAATTCTTTCACATGATCTCGATTAGTTAAATCATAGTTGCCATAATTAATAACCTCATCAGCTCCATACTCTTTGCATACTTCTAATTTTTCATCAGAAGATGCACCAGCAATTACTCTTGCGCCCATTGCTTTTCCAATTTCAACAGCTGATATACCAACACCACCCGCAGCTCCTAGGACAAGTAAATTTTCACCCTCCTTAAGTTGACCACGATTTTTTAGAGCATAGTGTGATGTTCCGTAAGTTAATGTAAAACATGAAGCGGTGGTAAAGTCCATGCTGCTTGGTTTCCGGAATATATTGGATGGACTTGTTATTACTTGTTCCCTAAAACCACCAAAGCCTATCATCGCAACTACCTCATCACCAACTTTCCAATCAGAAACGCTTTCACCTGTTGCACTAATGACTCCTGAGATTTCACCACCTGGCGAAAAAGGTAGAGGAGGTTTAACTTGATATTTATCTTGAATAATTAAAGTGTCTGGAAAATTGACTCCAGCAGAGTGTACATCTATCTGTATTTGACTTTTTTTAAGTTCAGGTAACTCAACATCTTCGTAAACTAGCGAGCTTGGTGGGCCAAATTCTTTACAAACAATTGCTTTCATAATTGTGAATCTCGATATAAATTAGCGATTATGAAATTAATAAATTTCAAACTTATTCTATCAATTTTACTGTTGAGTTCAATAAGTGCTTTTGCAGTAATTGATGTCGTACATCTGGGCTCATTTGGCAAAAGTGGCGCATGGCAAGCTAAAGAGTTTAAAGATGGTACAGCAAAGATTTGCTATATCATATCAGAGCCGATAGCGACGAACCCGTCCGATCTTAATCGTGGCGAGCACGCTCTGATGATCACGAATTTCAAAGATGATAAGACTTTTCATGAACCAAGTGTGGATACAGGTTTTACTTTCAAACCTAAGAGTATGGTCGAAGTAAGTATTGGTAGTAGTAAGTATAAATTTTTTACAGTTGAATCAAGAGCTTGGTTAGCAGATGGAGAGAACGGCAAACAACTCATTAAGGATATGAAAAATGGAGCGCGCGTGAAAGTTAAAAGCACCTCAAGCCGTGGAACAAAAATTACAGATACATATTCTTTAATCGGATTCACAAAAGCATTAGCAGCAATCGATAAAGCCTGCTCTTAAAATACAATGACAGAAGATAAAATCGACTTAATTGGTTTAAGTCTTAAAGAAATATCTGAAACTTTAATTAATAAAGATTTAATACAGGCTAAAGAAAAATTCAGATCCAAACAACTTTGGCATTGGCTTTATTTTAGAGGTGAAACTGATTTTGACAAAATGACAACAGTTTCAAAAGATCTTAGAAAAAAACTAAAAGATCATTTTATTATTCAAAGACCAAAAGTTAAAACACATCAAATATCAAAAGATGGAACACAAAAATGGCTCTTGGAATTAAATGATGGCAACCTTATTGAAATGGTTTTTATCCCTGAAGAAAATCGGGGAACGTTATGTGTTTCATCACAAGTTGGTTGCACACTTAACTGTAAGTTTTGTTTTACTGGAACTCAAAAACTGGTTCGAAATTTAACTTCAAGTGAAATTATTTCACAGCTTCTTTTGGCAAAGGATAATCTTTCAGATTGGCCGAATGGAAAAGATCGTAAAATTTCAAATATTGTATTTATGGGAATGGGAGAGCCTCTCTATAATTATGAAAATGTTAAAAATGCTGCTGAAATTATGGGAGACAGAGAAGGCATTCAGTTATCTACTAAGAGAATTACCCTAAGTACTTCAGGCATTGTTCCTGAAATTATTAAATGGGGTAACGAAGTTGACTCAAGATTGGCAATTTCTTTGCACGCAACAAACGATGAGTTGAGAAATGATATTGTTCCTATAAATAAGAAATTTCCTCTTAAGGATCTTATAAAAGCGTGTAGAGAATATCCTCGATCAAAAAATTCTAAACGAATAACTTTTGAATATGTCATGTTAAAGGGAGTAAATGATACTGCGCATGACGCCCATAAACTTGTTAAGCTAATTTCTGGAATTCCTGCAAAAATAAATCTTATACCTTTTAATCCTTGGCCTAATTCGCCTTACGAATGTTCTAGTAAGGAAGAAATCAAAAAATTTAGTGACATAATTAAAAATGCAGGCTATGCAAGCCCAGTTAGAAAAACAAGGGGACAAGATATTATGGCTGCGTGTGGTCAGTTAAAATCCTCTAGTATAAAAATTAGAAAAAGTGAACTCAGAGCGAATGGATAAAATAAATAAGGTTGTTCTTGCATACTCAGGCGGTTTAGACACATCAGTAATTTTAAGGTGGCTGAAAGAAACGTATCAATGTGAAGTGGCAACTTTTACAGCAAATCTAGGTCAAGATGAAGACTATGATTTAGTAAAAGCAAAGGCTGAAAAGCAAGGAACAAAAGAAATATTTATCGAAGACCTAAAAGAAGAATTTGTAAGTGATTATGTCTTCCCAATGTTTAGAGCTAATCCACTTTATGAGGGCTACTACTTACTCGGTACTTCTATCGCAAGACCTCTAATTGCAAAAAAACAAATAGAAATTGCAAATCAGATTAAAGCCGATGCGGTATCCCATGGTGCAACAGGAAAAGGAAACGATCAAATAAGATTTGAGCTTGGATACTATTATCATAAGCCTGATATAAAAATAATCAGTCCTTGGAGAGAGTGGGATTTATCATCAAGAACATCACTTGTCGAATATGCTGATAAGCACGGGATTGAAATAGCGAAAGATAAAAGAGGGGAACAACCATTCAGTATTGATGAAAATATTTTGCACTCTTCAGCAGAAGGAAAAGTTCTTGAAGATCCATGGATCGAAGCGCCTGATTATGTTTACACCAGAAGTGTTTCACCTGAAGAGGCGCCTGATAAAGCAGAAGAAATAACGATTGAATTTAAAAAAGGTGACGCCTGCGCACTCAACGGAAAGGCTTTAACACCATTTGAAATATTAAAATCTCTTAATGAGCTTGGTGGAAAACATGGAATTGGACGAGTTGATCTTGTTGAAAATAGATACATTGGCATGAAATCTAGAGGAATTTATGAAACTCCTGGGGGAACCATTCTCTATCACGCACATAGAGCAATAGAAAGTATTACGCTTGATAAAGAGGCTGCACATATGAAAGATGAATTAGCACCTAAATATGCCGAGCTTGTCTATAACGGTTATTGGTTCTCACCTGAAAGAGAGATGATGCAATCAATGATTGATAAATCACAAGAAAAAGTGGAGGGTAAAGTAAGACTAAAACTCTTTAAAGGTAATACAATGATTACAGGAAGGGAATCGTCTTTAAGCCTATACAATCCAAATCTTGCAACATTTGAATCGGATCAAGTATATTCTCAAAAAGATGCTGAAGGATTTATAAAATTAAATGCTCTTAGATTAAGAGAAAAAAAATAAGCTACTGCTGTCTAAATGCAGCATCAACGGTATTTTTTAACAAACATGCAATTGTCATCGGACCTACACCACCAGGGACGGGTGTAATTGCTGACACAAGACTGAATACATCATCGTAATCAACATCTCCAACAAGCTTTGTTTTGCCTGGTTTATCTGGATGGTCTACTCGATTAATGCCAACATCAATCACGACAGCTCCTTCTTTGATCCAATCTTTTTTAACCATTAAAGGCCTTCCAACTGCAGCAACAACAATGTCAGCTTGTTTTGTAATCTCTTCAATATTTTTGGTTTTAGAATGAACAATTGTAACAGTGCATGATTCCTCAAGGAGTAGTTGTGCCATTGGTTTACCAACAATATTAGATCGTCCAATTATTACAGCATGCATCCCTTTTAAATCAGGAATACTTTTCTTAAGCATTAAATAACATCCAAGAGGTGTGCAAGGGGTAAAGGTTTTGCTCAGTAAGTCGCCCCCAATTGAATTTCTGCCAACATTTATAGCATGAAAACCATCAGCGTCTTTTACTGGATCAATTGCGTCAATAATAGCCCTTGAGTCAATGTGTGATGGAAGTGGCAATTGGACAAGAATTCCATTTACTTTTTGATCATTATTAAGCTTATCAACTAATTCCAAAAGCTTTTCTTCAGACACTGTGACATCGAGAAAGTGATCTTCGACATCCATTCCTATCTCTTTGGCCATTTTAGACTTTGTATTAACATAAACTTGGCTTGCTGGATCTTCACCTACAAGTACAACAGCAAGAGTTGGTGTTTTGTTAAATTTATTTTTAAAATCTTTGACTTTGATGGCTGTTTCAGCTCTAAGATCAGCCGCAATTACTTTTCCATCGATAATTTTTGCATCTGACATATTTAAATAGGAATTCCTAAGTAGAAATACTCGTAAAGTAAGTTTCTTATAAAGTAAAGTATCAGAATTAGGACTACCGGCGATATATCAATCCCTCCTAGATTTGGAAGAAAATTTCTTATTGGATTAAGAAGAGGATCAGTTAGTCGTTTTGTTCCAAAATAAATTGCAATAATAATTCTATTCTGAGTATTAAAAATACTCATTGCAATTAACCAACTGAATATCACATTAATGATCAAGACCCAGGTGTAAAGATTTATAATTTGGTCAAAGAGAATTATGAGTGAGTTCATGATTTATCTATAAGAAAATAATTATCTAAAAAAGAGTCTAACCACATATTGATTTTTTTACCATGACTAAGTCTTTGATCCATTTGATATTGACGTTTTTGAGCTCCTTTTTCTCTTAGCATATAACCCGCATAATACAGCCATCGCAAATGCATTTTAAGATTTACTTCAGGGTGAAATTGAATACCCATTGCATTTTTATACCTAAATGCTTGCTGCGGAAAAGTTTCACCGTAAGCGAGAACATCACATTCTTTTGGAACTTTAAAGCCCTCTTTATGCCATTGAAAAAATGTTTTTTGATTTTGAAATATTTTATGACCGTCTCCTGTTGGCTGTAAATCATAAAATCCAATTTCAAATTGCTGATCCTTGGCACGTTGAACGGTTCCACCCAAATTTTTTGCTAGCATTTGAGCTCCAAGACATATACCAAGCAGAGGTTTTTTTGACTCTAAAGCAACTGTGATCCAATCAATTTCAAGTTTGATATAATCTAAATTATCATTGGCGCTTGGTGGCCCGCCATAAATGACTGCAACATCATGGTCGTTCATTGAGTCGGGTAGTTTTTCACCAATGACTGGACGGCGAACATCCAATTCATAACCTCTGTCACGTAATTTTAATCCTACATCACCTGTGCTCGATCGAGGCTGGTGGACAATCATTAATGCTTTTTTTGACTTCATCGTTACAAGAACGAAGTTACATTGCGCTGAGACCGCCATCAAGAACAATTTCTGTCCCTGTCATAAATTTCGATTCATCTGAGGCTAAGTATAAAATTGCGTAAGAAACATCATCAGTGTCACCAATTTTGTTCATTGGTATTTGACGAGACAGCTTCGCTACTGCTTCTTCAGCACCAAATGCTTGCTTTATTGGATCAAGAATTGGTGTATTTACAAATGCCGGATGAACTGAATTGCAGCGAACATCGAATCCTTTTTTAGCGCAATACAATGCTACTGATTTACTTAATAAGCGAACACCTGCTTTTGAGGAATTATAAGCAGCTGTATTCCAACCAGCAACAATTCCAGAAATAGATGAAATGTTTATAATTGAACCCTGTCCAGATTTACTCATTACTGGAATAGCATATTTACATCCCAAAAAGACACTATCTAAGTTTACCTGATGAACTTTTTTCCATACATCAAATTCAGTTGAAACAATATCAGCGCCGAGTGAAATCCCAGCACTATTAATAAGAATATTGATTTTACCAAATTCATTTTCCGTTTTTTCTATCAAATCCATCCAAGCCTGCTCATTTGTAACATCATGAACAAATGTGCCAAATTGGGTCTCGCTAAAATCCTTGAGTCTCTCAGGCATTGTGCTTAGCATTTCCTCATTGATGTCTGAGAGCATGACTTTAGCGCCTTCACTCATTAATTTCACTGCCGCAGCATAACCTAATCCAGAGGCGGCTCCCGTAATAATTGCAACCTTACCTTCTACACGCGACATTAATTAATGCTTATTTCGTAAAATGTATCCTGAGAAGTTGAGTCTTCTGATACAAAATTTTGATAGCATTCTTGCATACTATGTTTACGCATACCATTTTCTCCCGCAATTAGAAAAGTATCAATGCTTAATGGAATAACAGAAGTATTACTTAAACGGTCTGAACGAACACACGTCTTTATATTTTTTTCCCTTACTATATCAATAACACTTATAACACCGCCGTTGCCACTTAGAACAATTCTTCCGTCATCTAATAAATTGGCATTAGTTAAACTATTTTTTGTACCAATGAATAAATCGTCAAAAGCATAAACTTTACAATCGCCACGATAATACCCTGACTCATAACATGCAATCGCTGTTTCTTTATCTGGTGGAACCGGATCATTTAATTCATATAAGGTAGCGAGTGTAATTTTACCTGACATACCTAACAGTAATGATTGTCCCTCATCTACTTTTATGCCCGACCAATACGAACCAAAATAACCAGTTTCAATTGCAAGCCAATTCAATCCGCGATCGTCTGTTACATAATATTTGCCAAGCTCTCCAACAGCGTAGCCTTCATTTTGAGCTGACTTTCTCCATGCTTGGTTATCTCCGTATGTGTAATTGAGGTGAGGTTGGAATTCATCATCATCAATAAATAAATAATCCCAACTAATTCCACCGTTTGCCGTTCTAAGCGATAATGCAAACGCACCTATCGCTACACCTTCGTAATCATCGTACATATGAATTGAAAGAAATGGAGCATCAAATTCCACATCCTGATACTGTATTTGCCACGTTTTGCCTGCATCATATGAGTGAAGGATAGTGGCATCATGACCTGTGGCCCAGCATTTATTTTGCGTTGGACAACTTATGTCAGTTAATGTTTTTGTAAATGGGACTTGATCGGCTTGAGTCCATGTCTCTCCTTCATCGTCTGAATAAATAATGATTCCGTGAACTCCAACGCCAAATATTCTATCTCCAGATTTCTCTAACGCATTGATTAGTGCTTTATGTGCATTGGGAGATTTTGCGGCAAATTCAGTTCCAAAATTGAATTGCGAAGAAAAAGAAAGATTTGTTAAGAATAACAAATTAATGATTATAATGATGAATTTAGTTTTCATAGCCCAAATTAAAAATTAAAACCCGACCTAAAATTTTCAAGTCGGGTTTTAAATTAAAGATATATAAAGGTAAAGTACCTCTATCTAGCGTAACGTCTTAGACCGTCTGGGGTAAAGAAACTAGCAGGCTTTTCTTCACCATTGTAAACAGTAGGAACTGTACTAAATCCAGACCCTAGTTGGTTGTTACCTGTGTATGTTCTGGTTGCAAAGTCAAATGTAAACTCACCTTGAATATTACACTCATTAGCTTCTGTTCCTTCGATACCAGTAACCATTGTACCTATTTGGTGTCTCATAAGTTCACCATTGTCGTCATAGGCATCCATGATTGAAAGATTATAAAAATCATCATCCATAATATAGAATGTTCTTGAAGCATAAAGGTGTCTTTGACCTGGCTTTAATTGTGCATGTACAACATGGACATCTCTTTCTTCGTAACGCACGTAATCAGGATTTAAATGATTTTGACCATGAGTGGTTTCAATTGCATTATCTGCAAGCGCATCATTGGATGCAGGAACAATCATTGTTTTCTTACCTTCGTAAGTCCAATCATATTTATCTTGCGCACCATTAAAACCACCGTACTGATCCACAACAACAATACCGCCACCAGCAAGAAGCACTGTGTCATAAGTAATGTCAGGTGCTCTTCTCACACGTCTTGTTGCAGGGTTGTACTGCCACGCTTTACGAGGCTGCACGTAACTGTCAATAAAGTCATGCACAAGAGTTGTAGTTCCAGCTGATCTTGGTGGTCCTAAGTTTTTCTGCATGAACATTGCGTAAATATTTTTGTCGGCATATTGAGAAACAGTGTTTGGATTCCTTGGGAATACAATGTTTGTTTCCTGTTGACCAATGATGATAGATCCGTCTGCTTGAACATTTGTAGATGTTGCTACACGGAAAACAGAGGAAACATTACTCGAATTTAGTCGCATATTCCAGATGTAGTGCTGAGCTTCTGTAGGGTTTGGGAAAGGAAGCTGACCCATATTAGGAAGTTCAAGACCTTCATTATCGTTCACCATAGTTCCATTCGTCTGTGATATGGCTTTAATTTCAGTTGGTATCTGACAATCTGCGCCAGTTTCATGCACGTGAATTTTGTAAGTGTCTGGATACGCAGAGAACATAGTCAGCTGTCCCGGTGACAACTTATCTGTGTATGATGTGTAATTAGAACTATCTACTGTGTACTTGTGTCCATCTGCAATAACTGATGTTGCAGATATACCCAAAGCAGCAACCAGTGTGATAATTAATTTTTTTATATTCATTTTATTCATTTTTGGTTCCTCTCCCTAAATTAAAATGAGTAAGAAAGTGACGCAGACATATAATCCATATCATTTCTTAAGTTAGCTTTTTCATCACCCATTTGCTCAACGTAGTTGATAGCAGCTGAGATAGCATCACCTTTGCTCGCAGTAAGTCCTAGAGATAGGCTTTGTCTACCGTCGACAAATCCACCTAATGAACTTGGCCCATAACCTTTTGGATCATGAGACCAAACAAAGTTTGGTGTGATTGACCATGTACTATTGTTAAAGTTATTGTAGGTTGCACCACCAACTAATCTATAACTGTAAGATGTTTTATCAGCACCCATTTGGCCTTCACAATAACTACCGTTACCAAATACTGCATCAACGATAGAGGCACCTAGGTTAGTTACACCGCCTTGACTTGATAAATCATAATCAATTGCCTGTTGTCCAGATTGAGCATTGACCGCTGCAATTTCAGCAGATGTCAGGCCGTTAAAAATTCCAAGACATAAATGTTCTCCAGAACCTTCGTTAAAGCCGTTTCGAGCAACAAAGCCGTTATTGATATTATCCATTGAATCAATTTGGACCATTGCAAGTTCAGTTAAGAAGTAAGCTGAGTCTGCTCCAAGATTTTTTGTTAAAGGGTGTGACGCACTGAATGATGTGGTCGTACCTAAATCAACTGAATACACGTCATAGTTAATGAACGCATTTGAACGGTAATAACTAGTAGCATCATATACCTTAACTAATGTTGGATCGATCACTGGTAAAGATGATCTTTTTGCAGCCTTTAATAGAGTGCCAAAGTCTTTTGATATTGCAGAAGCGGTAGCTAATGCATTCACCGTTGCAGGTAGAGCAACACCTGGCGTAATATTAGCAGGCGATAATGCATAAGTATCATGACCAAATGCTGTCAACGCTAAAGTAGTTCCAGATGCGTCAGCGATCTGATTGATCTGATCTCCTGCAGATGTTGCAAGTGGGAAGTCAGGTCGGTAAGACACTTCACCTTGAACAACAGTTCCACCTACAGTTGTACTGAAACTTAATCCAAAAATTTGGTTATCCTCAGGATAAATGAACTGGTACTCCGCGTAGTTCAAAGGAGTCACAGCTGCAGCTAAAGTAGGTGTCAAGCTCAAGAATATTGGCATATATTCAGTTCCACCTAATGTATTGGCTGCATTACAAGTTGCTGGATTGTGAACTTTACCAACGCCGTCAATTACCTTTTTATAAGTAAGGTTTTGATAGACTTGCTTTGATACTTCATCATCAATAGTATTTCCAACACTTACAGTTGAGTTCGCAAGGGCAGCTCCAAGACCACCACATACAGCTGAACCATAAGCTCCATTAACATAAGGAACCATCAATGAACCAACAGCAAGAGCTCCTACAGCTCCTACGCCTTCAGTTCCTGCTATGTGAAAAGCATTATCTATTTCATTTGCATTAGTTGAGTCTTGACCTAGGAAGTCAGTGCTGACTGCAGTGAATGCTCCAATAATATCACCAGCAAGAACACCTGTTTTACCCATCATCTGAATATAAGGCGTTTTAGAATGGTAATTTGCATAGTAGAAACCAAGGTCAATACCTGAACCAATGTTATCTACATATGTAGATGCACGAATACCCCACTGTCCATCGTCTCTTGCAGCAGCATATTTTTGTTCATGCATTCTTAATTCAACAGCTGCGGCTTTCGTATAATCTGTTTCATCTATCCCACCGTATACAGTGCTCAAAGCAGCAACATTAGCTGCACCGCTAGTTGTGAATGCAGCAAGTGTATCTTCAACAACTGTAAATTGTGGTGCGGGAGGAGCTCCTACTAAAGATTGGAATGCTCCACCATGGTCCACGCCTGCACCAACACCTGTCCAATATGTCCATTGTGTAGCAGTAGCTGTAGATAAACCATTTCTTAAATTATAAGCATCATTGTAAGCTGATCTTGTTGCAGTAGCTAAAGTAGAGTCGTGAAGAGCTTTATTACAAGTTTGTCCAGCAAGAATTACTGCGTAGCCTGGACATGACGCTTCATGACCAAATTCACTTTCATACGGTCCGCTTGCCATTATACGATCTCCACCAGTTCCTGCGACATCACTTCCAAAGAAAGAACCTTTTGGATCCAGTGCAACTTTCTCGGAGTCAAACTGTGAGTAAACTTCTACTCCAAAGTCACCAGCACTAAAGGCAATTGAAATCTGTTCAGTCGGCATCAATGAGTCCCTAATGGATGCACCGGGTGCTCTTAGTTTTGTAAGATCCAATGCATTGGTTACAAAACCGTTTAGACCCACAGGAATGAAAGTTGCTTCACCCCAGCTTGTTACAAAGTTACCTGCAGTAACATCAACAAATCCAAAGTCACCACCAGCATCGAATGAGGTAGTGATGTATGCATCAAGTACAGAAATATCGCTTTCTAGTTCATCAGCAGCGGCAGATGTTAACTTTTTAAAACTCTCTGTTGTTAGGTCCAAAACGGGGTTGTATGAACCTATAAAAGATAAGTTTACACCGATACCAGAATCAGTTGTGCCTGTAATTTCTGTAAATACTTTTTGAGTAGCATCAACAATATCACCATCATCAAAGTTCAGGTTACCATCATCAGCATTTACAGAACCGAATGGAAGTCGGTTTGTAGATGTGTTGCCATAAGCATCAGTCTGAAATCCTGAGCAAGTATCACTGAATAAATAGTTAGTGCTTCCACCAGTTAAAACTTGAGCAGCCGTTAAATCAGTTTCGACCGATAGTAAGCCCAAAAGAGGAGCACCCAAATCTGAAGTATTGACATTATATTTTATACCGTCTTGCAACAAACAATTTCTTTCACCAGTTCTCATTGTGAAACCGGATGTGACGGTTGTGTTCACAGTACCAGAAAATCCTGGCATGTTTAAGTCGTATGCATGAGCACTAATTGATGGCACAAACATGACAACAACCAACCCAAGTAGAGCTGATTTTAATTTTTTAATCGTTGATATCATACTTCTTTCCCCCGTAATAAATATCCTAATCATAAAGACTTTGTTCAATGTAACTAATAGCTTTGAAGTAAGCCTAATTAGAGGTATTTGATTAAATTTATTAAATTTAGTCAAGCTATTATATGTATTTTCTCTAAAACTGTATCAGTTGTTAAAAATCTTTTAAAAATAATTTTATTATTAAAAATCAGATACTTAACAACTTTATAATATTAATAATGTTTTCGCTGTTTCTCTAGTACATTATTATATGTGTTTTAAAAGCAACAACAGAGACTTATTGTTGGGTTTTTTTGATGTTTTTAGCAATGTTTTTGAAACTCCCAAATTTTGAAGCCCTTTTGCAATCCGCGGGCTCATACACAAATGATAAATTTTCTTTTTAAACCAAATCTTTTCATTTTGACTATTTTTTTTAAAAAACACCTCTGAGACTTTTAGGGAGTAGTGAAGCATAAATACTATTTCTTCCGAAGCAATTAATTTTCTCAAGCGTTTGGATAATTTTTTCTTAAAAAGAACTTTATAAACTTTTGTTGATTTATAGTTTTTTAATTTCTTTTTATTGATTTCATTTAAAACTTCGTTTGCAACAGTTCCTGTTAAGTGATGAATATGATTTACGTACTTTTCTTTCTTCACAAAATTTAATAAATCATAACTGTCTTTAAAAACATGATGAATTTTTTTAACCCCTATTGATTGCATGCCTTTTTTTACTTTTTGTCCAATAACCAAAAAATTTCCATTTTGAATAAATTTCTTTTTAAGTTTTAAGAATTTTATGGCCTGTAAACTTGAAATTAAATAAAAACAATTTGGATCGAATCTTATTTTAGGGCTAAGCTTTTTAAAATACATAAAAGGCTCATTGTGAAATTTATATTTTGATTTCTGAAGATCTGAAACAATGATATCAAAATCAATTTTAGGACGAATAATTAAAATCATTTATATTATTTAATTCATTTATTTTTTCTTGACCCACATCTTTAAGTATGGTCTGTGAAAGTTCATCAGCAAGACTGAGGTGTTTATTTTTTACATCAGATATATCTTTTGAAAAAATTTTTAAACCATTGTGATCAAAAATTTCACATTTTAAAACTATAACGTCATCTTTAATTTTCGAATAAACTGAAATTGGACTGTTGCAATTAGCTTTTATAGTTTTTAAGACCTTTCTTTCAGTGAGGGATGCGATTTCTGTCTCATGATGATTAATGATTGCAAACACATCTTTTAAATTGTTGCCACGCTTTGCCTGTATTCCAATCGTTCCTTGACATGCCGCGGGAAGAAAATTTTCTTCATCCAGCTCCTCTGTTACTTGATCAAGTAAACCTAGTCGTTTTAGTCCCGCAAAACTTAAAATGATTGCATCATAATTATTTTCTCTAAGCTTTTTAATACGCGTATCTACATTACCTCTAAGCAATTTAATATTAAGATCTTGTCTTAAATTTAGAATTTGGGCCCTTCTTCTAATAGAGCTCGTTCCAATAACTGATCCAGGAGGTAAGTCAAAAAATTTCTGACCGGAGTTTGATAGTAGCGCTTCGCGATGATTTTCTCTTTTGAACCAACATATAATATCAAGCTTATCTGAGCTATCCTCCGCTGGGACATCCTTCATAGAGTGAACACCAATATCTACTTTACTTTTTAATATTTGATCCTCAATTTCCTTGATAAACAAACCTTTACCACCAATCTGATCAAGTCGTTTTTCATTATGAACGTCTCCTTTTGTTTTGATAGTTTTTATAACAAATGACTCATTAGTAATTTCTCTTGAAACACTTACTAGTTGATTCAGCAATATGTTGGTTTGTGTTCTTGATAATTTGCTATCTCTAATTCCAACTAAAATTCTGTTTAAATTTGACATAAATTATTATTCTTAAATGTATATATGATACATTATTAAATAGTATGACAAAAAAAATAATACGAGTATTAGGAATTGAATCGAGTTGTGATGAGACTTCAGTCTCGATCGTTGAGAAAATAGATAATAAATTCAGAGTTCTGTCGAATGTAGTGAAGTCTCAAATTGATATTCATAAATTTTATGGTGGTGTTGTACCAGAGTTAGCGGCGCGTGCGCATTCCGATATAATTGATAAATTGGTACTCAAAGCTTTATCTGATGCAAAAATGACGTTTAAGAAAATTGATGCAATATCTGCAACCGCCGGACCTGGTTTGCTAGGTGGACTTCTCGTTGGAGTTGTAGCTGGAAAAACACTTGCTCATTACTTAAATAAGCCTTTCATCGCCGTAAATCATTTAGAGGGGCATGCTCTTTCAATTAAACTAGAAAGAGAAATAGAATACCCCTATCTGTTGTTGTTAGTTTCAGGGGGTCATACGGAATACACGATCATAAAAAACTTTAATAGCTACAAACGAATTGGCACAACAATTGATGACGCATTGGGTGAAGCATTTGATAAAACTGCCCGTCTTCTTAAATTGGGTTATCCAGGTGGCCCCGAAATTGAAAAATATGCTGCTTTAGGTAATGAAAATAAATTTGAACTTCCTATGCCATTAATTCATGAAAAAAATGCACATTTTTCATTTGCAGGCTTGAAGTCTGCAGTGGCAAATATTGTTGCTAAAAATAGGTGTACAGAAAAGTTTAAAAAAGACATGTCAGCATCATTTCAAGCAACTATAAATAAAATTATTCTCACCAAAACTCAAAATGCAATAAATGAATATAAACGGATCGTAAAATCTAAAAAAAATTTAAAAGTTGTTGTCGCCGGAGGCGTTGCTGCAAATAAAAGTATTCGTAATTCACTGAAACAACTTGAAACTAGTGAAAATTGCGAATTTTTATTTCCGTCGATCAAGTATTGTACTGATAACGGTGCAATGATTGCATTAGCTGGAATTGAAAGATTTGAAAGAAACAAATTTAATAAATTAAATTTTAGGCCCCGGCCAAGATGGCCTCTGGATAAGAATGCTATTTTTATGAAGGGTAAGAGAGCCGTTGAAGGATAATATTAAATATAAAGTCGGTGTGATCGGTGCAGGTGCATGGGGAACTGCATTAGCAAATATTATATCAAAAAAAGAAAAAGTTATTTTATGGGCAAAGGAAAAAAGTGTTTGTGATAATATTAATAAAATATCTGAAAACAAAAGATATTTGCCAAAGATTAAATTAAGTAAGAAAATAAAATGTACAACATCAATTCTCGATGTAGTCAAATGTGAAATATTATTTTTAGTTTCACCTGTTCAATACTTATCAACCAATTTATTAAAATTAAAAAAAGATATTAAAACTAGTACAATATTTGTTTGCTGCTCTAAGGGAATAGAAATGAATAGTCTGAAATTACCAAGTGAGATAGTTACTTCTATGTTTCCAAAAAATAAAATTGCTATCATATCAGGACCAAATTTCGCAGCTGAGATTGCAAAAGGTTTACCAGCTGCTACTGTCGTTGCTTCAAAAAGTGGAAGAGTTGCTAATAAAATTGCTCAACTGATTAAGTCTCCAACATTGAGACCTTATTTATCTGATGACATTATTGGTTCACAAATAGCGGGCGCTCTAAAAAATATTTATGCAATTGCCAGCGGGATTGTATTTGGAAAAAAATATGGAGAAAACGCAGTTGCTTCAATTATATCGAGAAGTTTTGCAGAAATAAAAATTGTAGCGCAATCCATGAACGCAAAAAAAAGTACGCTCGCTGGACTATCTGGTATGGGAGATTTATTTCTCACATGCTCATCAAAAGAGTCTAGAAATTTTTCTTTAGGAATTGATCTTGCGAAAGGTAAAACGCTTAATCAAATAATTGAAAAAAAATTTTCAGTCGCTGAGGGAGTATTCACTGTTAGGGCATTAAAAAAACTATCTATTGAAAAAAAATTGGATTTGCCAATCAATGACGCTATTTACAAAGTTTTGTACCGTAAGAAAAATATTGATGTTACAATTCAAGAACTTTTAAATAGACCAATCACAAAGGAATAACATGAACTACTGGTTAATGAAACCAACACTTGTGATACATCGTTAAGACTCTACCGACTCCCACTAACCTTTACCTTATCTTTACAATTAAAAATGTCGATTAAAGCTATTTAAAATCAGCGAATGTGTAGTACGTTGTGTAGTACGACTTTTTCTTAGATAAATTTAATTTGATTTGTTAGAATTAAATATATGGCAAAAAATGATAAAATAATTATCGATTTTATCAGTGGTGTTGAAGTAAAAAATACTCCAGAGGAAAGAGAGGCGACCCAACCATTTTCAAAAATTTTAGTGGAAGATTACGATTATCCTATAGCAAATATACAAACTAGACCGCAATATAGGGTAAGGGAAAGACCATCAGCAGAAAAATCAAGTTACCCTGTTGATATTGCTATATTTAAAAATTCAAAAAAAAAGGACGAAGATTTAGAAATAGTAGTTGAATGCAAACAACCTGATAAAAAATCTGGCATAAAACAACTTAAAGATTATTTAAAATTTTCAGATGCGAGTATTGGAATTTGGTTTAATGGTGAAGAAAAATTTATATTACACAAAACTTATTCAAAAGGTAAGGTTTTCTACAATGAATTACCTGCTTTTCCTAAGTATGGTGAACGACTAGAAGATATAGGTAATTTTAAAAGAAAAGATCTAAAGCCAGCAAGAAATCTAAAAACACTATTTAAAACAATTAGAAATTTTTTAGCACCTAATGTAGTTGGAGCAACAAGAGATGAAGTTCTTGCTCAACAAATGATTAATTTAATTTTTTGTAAAATATATGATGAAAGATTTACTAAACCTGAGGATGCACCAAAGTTTAGATTGGGAACTGATGAAGATCCAAAAGTAGTGAAAGATAGAATTTTGAAGATTTTTGAAGAGGTTGTAAAAAAATTTGATGATGTAATAGATAAAAACGACAAAATAACTCTGGATAAAATTTCTTTAGCGTTTGTGGTAGGAGAAATACAAAGATTTAGTCTTTCAGATTCTTCTAGAGATGCAATTGCTGATGCTTTTGAAGTATTTATTGGACCTTCATTAAAAGGGGGGCAAGGGCAATTTTTTACACCAAGAAATGTGATTAGAATGATTGTAGAAATGATAAATCCAAATGAAGATGAATTAGTTTTAGACCCAGCATGTGGTAGTGGTGGTTTTCTTGTAGAAACCCTAAAATACCAATGGAATAAAATAGAAAAAAATGGATCAATGTTAAAATGGCCAGAGTCACAAATTGAGGCTGAGAAACAAAAAATTGCTATTAAAAATATCAGAGGAATAGATAAAGATAATTTTTTAAGTAAGGTTGCAAAAGCATATATGGCACTCTTGGGAGATGGGAGATCTGGAGTGTTTTGTGAAAACTCTTTAGTTAAATTTAGCGAATGGCAATCAAAAACAAAAATCGAAGTTCAGCCTGAAAAATTTGATATAATTATTACTAATCCACCCTTTGGTTCTAAAATGAAAATCTCCAATAAAGAAATACTATCACAGTATGAATTTGGATATATGAGAAAAAAAGATAAAGCTGGAAAATTTGTTAGAGGTTCATTAAAAAAAGATGAGGTTCCACAAATATTGTTTATTGAAAGATGTTTTGAATTGCTTAAGGAAGGTGGAAGACTTGGTATAGTCTTGCCAGACGGAATTTTTGGTAACGATAAAATGTCTTATATAAGAGATTATTTAATTAGGCATGGCCAACTTCTAGCAATAATTGATATTCCTATAGAAGCATTTGCTCCACATACAACAACCAAAACAAGTGTTCTTATTTTTAAAAAAACAAGTAATCCAAAAAAAAATTATAAAGTTTTCATGTCTATTGCAAAATTTTGTGGTCACAATAGAAGGGGTGATCTAATTGATGAAGATGATTTACCAATAATTACAAAGAAGTTTTTACAATGGAGTAAGCAATGAATCACTTCGAGATTGATTTGAATTCGATAATTCAGGAAAAAAGATTTAATCCTAGATATTTTCATTTTCTTAAAGCAAGAGATAAATTTTTAAATAAATCAAATATAAAATTTATAAACCTTGGAAATACTGAATATTTTCCACTGGTTAGTGATGGAATTCATACTGGTGTTAAACCCATAACAGATGGTGAAATAAAGTACCTATATGTACATAATTTAAAAAATGGAATTATAGATGTAAGAGATAATATATTTTTATCTAAATTGGACAGCGACAAATTTAAAAATAAAATTCTTGATAATGATACTGTACTTTTATCTGTAGTTGGAACCGTTGGTTTAACAGCAATTTTTAAAGATTATGTCAAATATACAACCTCTCTTCCAAGAAATATTGCATATATAAAAACGAATTCATCAAAAATCTTGCCAGAGTATTTAACTTGCTTCTTTATGTCCTTTTTTTCAAAAATCCAAACATACTCTAGTAGTGGAGGAAATAATCAAGGTTTGGTTTCATTGAATAAATTAAAAAAATTTAAAATACCATTATTGAAGATGAACAAACAAAAAATTCTTGCTGATATTCTTTTAGAAATAATAAAAATTGAAAAAAAATTTTTAAATTCAATTGATGCAACTAAGAAAAATTTTAGAGATTATTTTAAATTAGATGACAAACTATTCGAGAAAATTAATATTTTTTCTGCCGAAATTAATAATATGAAAGATTCAAATATATGGAATGCTACTTTTTTTGATCCCACTTGGGATAAAATTAAGGCTCATATTAAAAAAAAATATAAGATTGTAAAATTAGATAATTACATCGATCCAATAAAAGGTGATGAGATTGGAAGTATTAATTATGAAATTTATACAGAAAAATCTGATGATAGTTTACCATTTATCAGAACATCTGACATATATAATAATCAAGTTGATTTAATTCCTGATTTTTTCTGTGATAAAAATTTTAAAAAATTACAGAATAATAAATTCGATAAATATGATCTTATTATCAATAATGATGGAAAAGTTGGAATTCCATCTATTCTCACGAATACTGATTATGTTTTTCAAAGTCACATACGTTCTTTAAAAATTAAAAATAAATCAGATATTTCACAATTTTATATTTTTGGTTGTTTACTTTCTGAATTTATAGGCGAAGTACAATTTAAAAAAAATACTGTAATTCAATCGACTATTCCAACCCTTGCGAATAGAATTAAACAGTTTGAGATTCCTCTGTCTGATAAAAAGTTTCATGATTTTATTTCTAAAAAAGTTAAACAGAGTTTTGATTTATTATCCAAAAAGAAAACTTTAACTGAAAAAATAATTAAATATATTGATGAGGAAATAAATTTTAAAGATTTTTATAATTAATAAATGTGTAGTACTTTGTGTTGTACGTGTTTTAAAAAAACCAAGGAAAATGAAAGTCCAATGATTCAAAAATGGCGTAAACATTGGAGAAACAATTAGATGAACTACTGGTTAATGAAATCTGAACCTGAAACATGGTCGTGGGAACAACAGGTGAAAGCCGGCAGTAAAGGTGAGGGCTGGGATGGCGTCAGAAACTACCAAGCATCCAATAATATGAAAAAAATGGAGAAAGGAGATCTTTGTTTTTTTTATCACTCGGTCAAAGAAAGGGATATTGTTGGTATAGTAAAAGTCGTTAAGAAATATCATCCTGATCCTACAGACAAATCAAAGCGTTTTGGCATGGTATCCGTCGCAGCTGTAAAGGCCCTTAAAAACAAAGTAAACTTATCTCAAATAAAAGAGCATCCAAAACTCAATCACTTAGCCTTGGTTAAACAGTCGCGCCTCTCGGTTATGCCAATTGATAAAAAGTCGTGGACAATTATTTGCAATCTCGGCGGTATCAAATAAAATAATTTCCTTATGAGTGAAAATGAAAAGTTTGAAGTGAGCAGTGAATGGTCTGCAGAGGCACAGATTAATGCAGATAAATATAATGAATGGTATGAAAATTCTCTCAATAACAATGAAGAATTCTGGAGTGAGCACGGTAAAAGAATTGATTGGATTAAACCGTATACAAAAGTAAAAGATGTTTCTTACAATAAAGATAATTTCTCAATCAAGTGGTACTACGACGGTACACTCAACGCATCAAGCAACTGTATTGATAGACATTTAAAAGATAAAGGAGATCAAACCGCAATCATTTGGGAGGGCGATGATCCAGCAGATTCAAAACACATATCTTATAAAGAATTACACAGTGAGGTATCAAAACTTGCTAACGGCATGAAGTCTCTTGGAGTTAAAAAAGGTGATCGTGTAACTATTTATATGCCAATGATTCCTGAAGCGGCTTACGCAATGCTAGCATGTACAAGAATTGGGGCAATTCATTCTGTTGTATTTGGAGGCTTTTCTCCAGACTCGTTAGCTGGAAGAATAAGTGACTGTAAATCTGATATTGTGATCACAGCAGATGAAGGAGTAAGAGGCGGTAAAGCAATTCCATTAAAGAAAAATACGGATGAAGCCATTTCGATTTCAGGTGGTGTACGTCATTGTATTGTTGTTAAAAGAACTGGCGGGGATATTGCCTGGGTTGATGAAAGAGATGTTTGGTATCATGAGCTAACTGAAAAAGAATCTGATAATTGTCCCCCTGAGGAAATGTCAGCAGAAGATCCTCTCTTTATATTGTATACATCTGGATCAACTGGCAAACCAAAAGGAGTTATGCACACCACTGGTGGTTATATGGTTTATGCTTCCATGACACATCAATATGTCTTTGATTATAAAGAGGGTGACGTTTATTGGTGCACCGCAGATGTAGGTTGGGTTACAGGACATAGTTACATTGTATATGGTCCATTAGCAAATGGGGCTGTCACTGTGATGTTTGAAGGTGTCCCAAACTATCCAAGTGCCTCAAGATTTTGGGAAGTAGTCGATAAACACAAAATTAATATTTTTTATACTGCACCAACTGCAATTAGGGCATTAATGCGAGAAGGCGAAGATCCTGTTAAAAAAACCAGCAGGTCCTCTCTAAAACTACTTGGGACAGTCGGCGAGCCAATCAATCCAGAAGCGTGGATGTGGTATTATAATGTCGTTGGTGACAAAAAATGTCCGATTGTTGACACATGGTGGCAAACTGAAACTGGAGGTATTTTAATAACACCTCTTCCAGGAGCCATTGCGCAAAAACCAGGGTCAGCAACAAAACCTTTCTTTGGAGTAAAGCCAGAAATTTTAGATGCAGAAGGAAAAATTCTTGAAGGTGCATGCGAGGGTTCGCTTTGTTTAGCGGACTCATGGCCTGGACAAATGAGAACAGTTTACGGAGATCATAAAAGGTTCATTGAAACGTATTTTTCACAATTTGATGGAAAATATTTTACTGGTGATGGCTGCAGAAGAGATGAAGATGGTTATTACTGGATCACTGGAAGAGTGGATGATGTTATAAATGTATCTGGTCACAGAATGGGAACAGCAGAAGTTGAGTCTGCTCTCGTTGCACATCCTAAAGTTAGTGAAGCAGCGGTTGTTGGTTACCCTCATGATATTAAAGGGCAAGGTATCTATGCGTACGTTACGCTCAATGCAGGTGAAGAAACATCAGACGAATTATATAAAGAACTTGTTGCATGGGTTCGTAAAGAAATTGGTCCAATCGCATCACCAGATTTAATTCAATGGGCACCCGGACTTCCAAAAACCAGATCAGGAAAAATTATGAGAAGAATTTTAAGAAAGATTGCTGAAAATGATTACAGTAATTTAGGTGATACATCTACATTAGCAGAACCAGCTGTGGTTAATGATCTTGTTGAAAATCGAATGAACAAGTAGTTTCTTGTGATTGATAAAAATATTGTCAAAGCCTTAATTGAAGAACACAAAATGACTCCACATCCTGAGGGGGGTCATTACGTAGAGATTTTTAGAAATGACGACGTCACTCATATATATTTTTTACTTGAAGAACACGAAAATTCCCACTGGCACAGAATAACAAAAACCGAAACTTTACATTTTTATTCAGGCAGTCCTCTAAACATATACACATCAAAAGACGGTGAGGAATACCAAGTTAATGAGATAGGATCTAATAATAATTTTATGTACACTGTAGAAAAAGAAACTTGGTTTGCTTTGAAATCTACTGGAGCATATAGCTTAATTGGATGCACAGTCGCACCCGCTTTTGAATTTGAAGATTTAGAACTGGCCCCAAAGGATTGGAAGCCATCAAAATTTGATCAAGTGCTCTAAGATATTCTAAAAGTCTGAGGTAATTCCCTTTTTTTCCCAGTCTCCAAAACGGGTTGGTTCTGGACCATCTGCGCCACCTATTTCTTTTTTCTTTTTAGGTAGTTTGGTGTCAGTTTTCTTGTCTTCCTTGTTCTCGACAGCCTCTGTTTTTTTATCGTTCATATATACAATGTAATCTCTATTTATCGCTAATCAAAGTATGAAAACAGTGGGAAACAACAAACCTTTCTGTTATACAGAGAAATAATGCTTCACAATAATGTCGGTTAAAATATCACCTTCTATACTAGCATCAGACTTTTCATCATTAGGAGATGAAGTTGTAAATATCACTCAAGCCGGGGCTGACTACATACATGTAGATGTGATGGATGGACACTTTGTTCCCAATCTCACAATAGGTCCAGATGTTGTAAAATCTATAAGAGATAAATCTTCATTACCGTTTGATGTTCATTTGATGATCGATCCTGTACAGCCTTATATTGAGAAGTTTGTTGAAGCTGGAGCAGATATTGTTTCAGTTCACCCAGAGGCAAAAGATGACACGGACGCATGTTTGAATAAAATTAAATCACTAAATGTAAAAGCTGGGCTTGCAATCAACCCAGATACTGAATGGGAAGTGGTAAAACCTTTTATGGATAAACTTGATCTCATTTTAGTCATGAGTGTCCATCCAGGTTTTGGTGGTCAGAAATTTATTCCAACAGCTCTTGATAAATTATCAAACCTTAGAGAAGAAATTAATAAATCTGGTAGAGAAATTCATTTAGAAGTTGATGGGGGAATTAATTTTGAAAATGTTCAATCAGTAATTGATGCTGGGGCTGATATGATTGTTGCAGGTACCACAACTTTTAAAGGCGGCCCAAGTGAATATGCAAATAATATTGAAAAACTAAGAGGCCATTAAATTGGATATAAAAATTAAGACCGCATTAATTTCTGTTTCAGATAAATCAGGTTTAGAAAAAGTTGTTCAATCACTCAAAGAACATAATATTAGAATAGTTTCAACGGGTGGTACTGCAAAAGCAATTGCAGACATGGATGTTGATGTGACGGATGTATCTTCTTTAACCAATTTCCCGGAGATGATGGACGGACGAGTTAAAACTTTACACCCAAAAGTGCACGGTGGTTTGCTCTCAAAAAGAGATGACGAAGACCATGTTCAGTCTCAAAAGGAACATGACATAGAAGATATTGACCTAATAATTGTAAATCTTTACCCCTTTGAAGAAACTATAAAATCTGAAAAAAGTGAAGAAATTTGCATAGAAAATATTGATATTGGAGGGCCAGCAATGTTGCGGTCAGCCGCTAAAAATCATCAATTTGTAACAGTAGTAACTGATGTTGGCGATTACGATGATTTCATTAATGAGCTCAATGAAAACAATGGTTCAACAACTTTGAAGTTTAGAAAGGCACTTGCTGCAAAAACATATTCGACTACCGCTTACTACGATTCTTTAATCAGTAATTGGTTTCATAGAAATACAGACGAACCTATTAATAAGTTTTCAACGGCTGCAAAATTATCTTCTACACTTCGCTACGGTGAAAACCCTCATCAGTCAGCAAGTCTCTATAAGTCATCCATGCAGCAATCAGGGATACCACATGCAAAGTTACTTCAAGGAAAAGAACTGAGTTATAATAATATTAATGATGCTGACGCAGCTTTACAATTAATTAAAGAATTTGACGAGGACACCCCCAGTGTTGCAATTATTAAACATGCGAACCCTTGTGGTGTTGCTAGTGGGAGTTCACTTTGTGAAGCGTATATGAAAGCATTTTCATGTGATACGACCAGTGCATTTGGAGGTATCATTGCACTTAACCAAACAATAGATAAAGAGACAGCATCTGAAATTATAAAAATATTTACGGAAGTTATTATCGCACCAGATGTAAGTAATGAAGCTAAAGAAATTTTTAAGTCAAAAAACAATATACGAGTTCTTACTTTATCGTCAGTTCGCAAAAATAATAATTCGCAAAACTATAAAAGTATTGAGGGAGGAATTCTAGTTCAATCAAATGATGAGGCAATTACAACTAAATCTGATCTCAAAGTAGTTACAGAAAAAAAACCGAGTGACGCAGAAATCGAGGATATGTTATTCGCATTTAAAGTTTGTAAACATGTAAAATCAAATGCAATAATTTATGTCAAAAATAAAAAAACAATTGGTATTGGCGCAGGACAAATGAGCAGGGTTGATAGTGCTAAAATTGCCTCTCAAAAAAATAGTGAAATGGAAAAATCTGATGAAAACTCTCTCCAAAATTCAGTAGTTGCATCGGATGCATTCTTTCCATTTGCAGATGGCTTGCTAGTAACAATTTCGTCTGGAGCTAAAGCGGTTATACAACCAGGCGGCTCGATGAAAGATGATGAAGTTATAAAAGCGGCCAATGATGCTGGAATTTCAATGGTATTTACTGGAACTCGTCATTTCAGACATTAGTTTCCCTCAGCGAACTTGTAAACAAAGGGAAAAATAAAAATATTAAAAGCGCGAAGTTCCATTCAATCATATTTTCATAATTGGAGTTATCAAGAGGTAAAATAAGTAAGTAGCCCACTACAAAGAGGAAATACAGAGACAAAAGTGTTTTTAGAGATAACTTTGATTTTATTTTGTTATTAGAAATTGAAAACACTAACAATGTTTGGCTTACAGGCGAGAATATAAAAAATACGAATATTCCTATCTCTCTCATAAATCTATAAAATTTTCCTTCAAAGCCAAGAGCAAATAGATAAATAATTAAAAAAATACAAGAAGTAACACTAAGAAACAAAAGTAGATTACTTTTGTGAAAATACTTATTTATTTGGTGCCAGAAAATTATCATTAGTATGACAGATGGGATAATGAATATTTTATATAGGTAAAAAGAAACGCCATATCTACCTACTTTGCTAATTGAAGTGCATCCATCCAAAAGAGGAAAGCACCACTCAACATAACCTCCAAGTGAAGAAAAAAAATAAGAAATAACTACAGTAAGTACAGGTGCCAAAAAAATGATTCGTGATAAAGTGTTATTCAAATTTAATTATCTTGATCTTAGTTTTTTTATAATACCATAAATTAGCACAGTAAGTGAAATTCCGATCGCTATCCATTTGATAGATGTAGATGTACTGGAATAAAATATATTTTGACTTGAAAATGTTGGAAAATTTGAAAGAAGTAAACTTACATGAATATTTTCTGATATATCAAAAAGCCCAGCCATCAAAGGGAAGATAAACAGAAAAGCATTTTTTTTAAATAATTTGAAGTAAGCGCCAATAAATAAAGACACATATAATAAGGGATATATAGTATCAATAATCAATGCAGAAAAAAAATATAATTGTCTGCCATCTTCACCAATCAAGACAAAGCTTCGTTTTACAATTTCTTCATTATAAGAAAACCTTAAATCCAACATGTTTGCAAAAATATCATGGGGTAATAAAAAAAATATGAGACCACATATATTCAGTAAAATGAATATTATGATTTGGGATTTTTTTTTCGAAATGAAATTTAAATAATCAACAATCATTTTTCCGAGACAAAATGCATCCCTAAGATACCAATTAAATTAAATAGAACTATAGAAATCATTGCATATTGAAGACTATCAGTGAAAGCAAGTATTAGTGACATGAGTCCTGGGACAAGCCAAGCAGTTGACTTTCCAGCAAAGGCGTAAAGGCCAAAAAATTCAGTCATCTTTTCTTTTGGGGAAAGCTTAACCATTAATGCTCGTGATGCAGTTTGAGCAGGGCCATAAAAAATTGAAATGCCAATGACAACACAAATATATGTAACTTGACTTACAGAATTAAATATTCCCAAGGTAAATTCTTCTACGTTAGCCGAATATTCATTAACCGTAAAAAAATAAAATATTGTATCCTTATCAATTGATAATCCTAAAAGTCCTGAAACTAATAAACCCCAAAGTGATAGATTTATTACATTTTTAGAACCAATTAGATCATTTAAATAGCCTCCATAAATTGAACTTGGTCCTGACAAGATATTTAAAATAATTCCAAGTATTAAGACTTGAGTGAGTGACATCCCAACGACAAGACTTGCGTAAACACCACCAACTACAAATAAAGCGTTAAGAGCATCTTGATAAAACATTCTTGTTATTAAGAACGTAAATATGTTTTTATATTTTCTAGCTTCTTTAAAAGTATTAACGAAATTAGTTAGTCCAATCTTTACTGAATTGATAACAGTAACATCTCTTTTTTTAAGATCTGGAGTAAATAAAAATAAAGGAACAATAAATACCGCATACCATATTGCGCATAGCGGTCCTACAATTCTTATATGTTCATATTCATTTGTATTCAAACCGTACAGATTTTCAGTTTCACCTCCAGGCCAAACTAATATTATTAAAAATAAAATTAATGCGATAAGACCAGCGATATAACCAACCCCATAACCCATACCACTTAACCAACCAGAGTTCTCAGGAGTTTCAATAGTTGCTAGAACTGAGTTATTAAAGACTTCAGAAAACCCAACCATTGCTGAAGCAAGTATCAATCCAAACATCACGAGCCAAATACCATCAGGTGCGCCAGGAGGTGAATACCAAAGCAATGCCATACCAAGTACAAACAATGCAGATGTTATTCCCATTAATAGTTTTCTATTACCTTTTATGTCCGTAATGGATCCAAGAACAGGACTTAAAAGAGCAATGGCTAGACCTGAAATCGTCTGCGTGAGGGTTAATTTTTGAGCACCATCATCACCAGCGATAAAAACATCTGTAAAGTAGACAGAGAAAACAAATGTCATGATTAACGTATAGAAAGGCTGATTTGCCCAATCAAACATTGTCCATGAATATCTACCTAGTTTTGAAGCTCTCATAAGATGAGTTTATACAAACTATCTTATGTTGTGATCTTTTATTTTGGAGCGAGTGAAGGGAGTCGAACCCTCGACCTAAACGTTGGCAACGTTTCGCTCTACCACTGAGCTACACTCGCAATATTGTTTGTTCTAATAGAAAAAGCCTTGTTTTTCAAGATAAGCGGATTATTTCATTTTTATAACAACTATTGTATTATTTGTAATAACATGAAAAACATCAACATTCAGGATCTATCAAGAAAAATCCCCATATTTCCTCTGACTGGAGCAGTACTTTTTCCAGGGACACAGTTACCCTTAAACATCTTTGAGCCACGCTATGTTCAAATGATAGATGATGCTCTTGCTAGCCCCGGGAGACTCTTAGGCATGATACAGCCTGCGTCTCAAAATCAAGAGGCTGGAAACAAATCTCTAAAAAAAGTTGGATGTGTTGGTCGCATTTCCTCATTTAATGAGGCAGAGGACAGTCGGTATTTAATTACATTATCTGGTGTTGTAAGATTCGAAGTTGATGAGGAATTGGATGTAACTACTCCTTACAGACAGGTTCTTGCTAACTACGATAGCTTTAAGACTGATACTGAGAGTCAAAATAGTGATAGCATTGACCGGTCAAAACTTCTTGCTTTGGTTAAAAGGTATCTAGAACACAGAAAAATATTAGCTGACTGGGAGATAATTAAACAAACTCCAACTGAGCAATTAATAAATTATTCTGGAATATTAGTTCCTTTCACTCCTGAAGAAAAACAACTTCTACTTGAAGCAAAAACATTGATCACGAGAGGCCACGCACTAGAGGCACTCTATCAATCTTATATCTTCGATCTTTCTGGAGAAAAAAGCGATCAGCTCCATTAAAGAGCTTTATAAAAATCCTCACCTGTAGCACTTCTAATAAAAAGCTGTTTGAGATTTTTAGTCTTTTCAACTAAACCCAAACCTTTTCGGGCTGTAAAATTTATAAAGTTGTTATTACTGGAAAATATATCATCAAGTAAGTATGTACCAAATGAATAGGCTGTGTTATCCACTTTTCTTTTCGTTTCAAACTCATCCAAAACCATTTGATCATTCAGCTTATAGCCTAAAGATTTATATTTTTTAATCTGGTTTACAAACACAACTATATCTTTAATGCTTAAATTAAGTCCTTGGCCAGCAATAGGATGTATATTGTGAGCAATATTTCCTAGCAATACTGTATTTTTGCATACAAGATTTTTGGCATAGACAAATTGAAGCTTATGTTTTTCATTGCTTGTCATTTTAATTGAAGAAACCTGTTCACTCAGGTGTTTAGTGATAATTTGCAAAAGCTCTTCATCATTTTTGTGTAATAATTTTGAATCTCTTTTTAATGACCAAACAATGGAAGCTTCATTCTTTGAATAAGGTAATAGAGCTAAAGGACCATCGGAGGTAAATTTTTGAAATGCACAATTTGCATTTTTAATATCACCTTCAACACTTATGGACAAGGCATCTTTTTCTAAGTCTTTTTTAATAAAATCAACATTTATATGATCAGTAATATTATTTTTTGTTGAAGATAATATAAATAAATCAGTGTCTATTTCTTCTCCGTTATTAAGTTTAAGTTTAATTCCATCTTTTTTATTTTCAACCATGGAGGGATAGCTTCCATGCATAATATTTATATTGCTTAACTGGCCTATCTCTTGATCTAAGTATTTGTCTAAGTCTATGTTTTTTACAATTTTTCCAAGATTTTGCTTTTCTCCATCATTAAACTTTATGGACTGAGGTTTGTTTCCTCTCAGGCTGTTTAATTCACAGTGTATAGATTCAATTTCAGGGTGTTCCACAAATAGCTTTATGTTTGGGAACATGGAAGAAAGATAATTAAGCGAACCTCTAGATAGGAATGTGACAAGGTTAGTATTAGATATTTCTTGCTTTTGATCTTTATCTGAAATTAGACAGACTGAAAATCCATTTCTAGCTAAGAGGCATGATGTAATTTTAGCTGAAATACCGAACCCAAATATAGCAAATTCATGTTTCATTTATTATTTGAAAAATTTAGTCAGTTAATTGTTTAAGAGACTATATAATAACAAGATGAATCAAATACTAATAGAATCTCAATATTTTTATTTTATTTGTTGAATAATGAAGCTTTTACCTGATTCTATTAAACTTTTTTTAGTCAATCGATTGCTTGAGATAAGTGGTGTTGCGTCAATATTATTAAGTGCATTTATACTCATATCAATAATAAGTTATTCAGGTTTTGACCCAAGTATTCTAAATCTAAACAACTATGAAATAAAAAATATTGGGGGATATATTGGAGCAAACATATCTGAAGTACTAATACAATTTTTTGGATATAGCAGCTTTCTCATTTGCATTATACTGACCAGCTGGGCGTACAAACTTTTTTTTTCTAAAAACTTAGAACTGTTCGCACTTAATTTTTTATTGTTACCAATCACAGTCTATTTGCTTGCTCTTTTTTTTGAAGCGGTAGACTTACCGATATCAAATGGATTTATCGCGACCCAATCACTTTTTTTTATTTATGAAACTAACTTGGTAACAAACGTTTATCTAAATTATTTATTAGTCACAATCATTTTTATTCTTTTTCTAATTTCATTTTACTTCACAATGGGCTTAAATTTACATGAATGGAGTAAGTTATTAAAAGTAGTATCGCAATTTATATATGTCTTGGTTTCTTATGTTAAGCAAATCGTGAGCCTGGTTAATGCTAAAGTCTTTAAAAAGCCGTTTGAAAAAATCTCTTCTGAAAGCACTTTTAGCAGTAAAAGCCTTGAACCTAAAATTGATTTCGAGTCATTAAAAAATGAGCCCGTTTCAACTTATGGCAATGAGATAGCTAATAAAGAAACAGTAAGTCAACAAGACGAAATAGTCTTTGATGTGGAGTCGTATAAAGCGCCAGATATAAATTTTTTATCTAAACCTGAATTAAGTAAAGATAATGCAGTTAATCATGAAGAGTTAAAAATAAACGCTGAGAAGCTAAAAAATGTTTTGACTGATTTTAAGATTGAGGGAGAAATTATTGCAGTTTCACCTGGTCCAATAGTCACCATGTATGAGTTACAACCTGCACCAGGCATTAAAGCCTCAAAAATAATTTCATTATCGGATGATATAGCAAGGAACATGAGTGCGATGTCAGCACGTGTTGCAATCATTCCAGGCAAAAATGTCATTGGGATTGAAATACCAAATACCATTAAGAATCCTGTTTATTTAAGTGAACTTTTTAAAAATGAACAATTTGTAAACAATGATAAAAATTTAATTTTGGCTCTTGGCAAAGACATTAGTGGCAATGCTAAATTTGCTAATTTAGAAAATATGCCTCACCTTCTTATCGCCGGGACAACAGGTTCAGGTAAATCTGTAGGAATAAATGTAATGATCACTTCAATTCTATACAAACATTCGCCCGAAGACTGCAAGTTCATATTGATTGATCCAAAAATGCTTGAATTGTCAGTATATGAAGGTGTTCCTCATTTAATCACTCCTGTTGTAACTGATCCAAAAAAAGCAATTGTTGCACTTAAATGGGTTGTTAGAGAAATGGAGTCTCGATACAAAAAAATGTCATTGTTAGGTGTAAGAAATATTGAAAACTATAATCAGAGAATAGCTGAAGCTATCAAGAAGTCAGAGAAGATAGTGAGATCAATCCCATCTGGAATAAACCCTGAAACTGGACAGCCAACAACTACACAAATTGAAATAGAAAATAAAAAGATGCCTTTTATTGTAGTTGTTGTTGACGAGATGGCCGACTTGATGATGGTTGCAGGAAAGGAAATTGAACACGCAATTCAAAGACTATCACAAATGGCAAGAGCCGCGGGTATTCATTTAATTATGGCAACTCAAAGACCAAGTGTTGATGTGATTACAGGAACTATTAAAGCTAATTTTCCAAGCAGAATTAGTTTTCAAGTAAGTTCGAAGTTTGACAGTCGTACCATTCTAGGTGATGAGGGAGCTGAGAGACTGTTAGGCAAAGGCGATATGTTAATGATGACTGCTGGCGGAATTACTTCAAGAATACATGGTCCGTTTATATCTGATCAAGAGATCGAGAATATTGTTCGCGCACTTCAAAAACAAGGTAATCCTGAGTATGACGAAGAAATATTAAAAGAAGAAGAAATTGATAATGATCTTGGAATAGTCACTGAAGGTGATCACGATACTCTACTTCAGGACTCTCTAGATATTATAAAAAAAGAAGGTAAAGCATCTACGAGCCTTTTACAAAGAAAACTACAAATTGGATATAATCGTGCAGCAAGAATAATGGATCAACTTGAAGAAAGTGGATATATAAGTGCTGCAAATCATGTAGGTAAGAGGGAAATTAATTTTGATAAATTTAATTCCTGATGAAGTCATCGATTTTAACCATCCTCCTATTTTTTTTTGTTGTTAATAATTCTTTATCTAATCCAATTGTTAAAGATATAGAAAATAATTGGAATGAAATAAAATCAATGTCAGGTCAATTTGAACAAATTGATCAAGAGGGAAATATTTTTAATGGACAATTTTTTTTTCTAAAGCCTTTCAAATCAAAGTTTATATATAATGGTAGAGAAGAAGATATTATAACTAATAAAAGTTTGATGGTAGTGGTGGATAAGGAAGGTCATCAAATTGATAGTTTTCCTATCGGTGACAGTATTTTGAAGAAACTTTTATCGGAAGATATCCTAATAAAGAATGAATTTGATATTATATCGCTGACAGATGAAAATAATTTTTATCATCTGATGCTTAAAATTAAAGATGACAAGTCTGATAATCAAATCAAATTTGTATTTGATCGACAGTCTTTAAATCTCAAAAAATGGGAAATTTATGATGAATTTGACAATAAAACTGTTTTTAAGTTTACAAAAATAAAAAAAAATATATTTATAAGCCAGAATTTATTCGTGGTTAAATATAATTAAACCACAGGCAGGTTTTATAAAATATTTCAATAGCAATGACGGTTAGTTCAAACAGTGAACTCAAGCAATGGCTTGGGTCAAACAAAATATCTGAAGTAGAATGTATTTTTCCTGATATGGCTGGATCATCAAAAGGAAAAATTCTTCCTGTTCAACGATTTTTGAAATCTATAGAAGACCATAGTCTCAAACTCGCTGACTCAGTTTTTGGTCAAACAGTTTCTGGTAAATGGGTCTATGAGAGCGAAGTGATTGATTATGTCGAAGAAGATTTATTTATGTCTCCTGACCTTTCAACTTTGAGAAAAATTCCTTGGAACAAGGAACCAACAGCGCAAATTATTTGCGATCTTAAATATGGCACCGGTGAAGCATCAGAAATTGCGCCGCGCCAGGTTTTAATTAAAATTATTGAATTATTAAAAGAGGAAAATTTAAAAGCAATTGTTGCACCTGAATTAGAGTTTTATTTATGTGAGCAAAATCTTGATCCTGATTTACCTTTAAAAACACCAGTTGGAAAGTCTGGTCGAAGAGAAACAGGCAGCCGTGTCTTTGGAATAGATGCCGTCAATGAGTTTGATGCTTTAACAGACGATATTTACGATTATTGCGAGCTAATGGAGATAGGGGTGGATACACTTGTGCATGAGTCCGGTCCTTCTCAAATAGAAATAAATCTAAATCATGGTGATCCTCTAGCGCTTGCAGACCAAGCGTTCATGTTTAAAAGAGCAGTCAGACAAGTTGCATTAAAACACGGTATACACGCAACGTTTATGGCAAAGCCGTATCAGGGTCAGCCTGGAAGTTCAATGCATATTCACCAAAATCTGGTTTCAACTAAGACAAATAAAAATCTTTTTAGTGATCAAGATGGAAATAATTCAAAAGAATTTTTACATTACATAGGAGGTCTTCAGACATATTTACCAGATGCAATGCTCTTATTTGCTCCCTATGTTAATTCATACAGACGATTTGTCATTGATGCCTCTGCTCCAATTAATACCCACTGGGGTATCGAAAATAGAACTGTTGCTTTTAGGGTTCCCACGTCATCACCTGATTCAAGAAGAATAGAAAATAGAATACCTGGTGCCGATACAAATCCATATCTTGCTCTTGCGGCATCACTTGCGTGTGGATATCTAGGATTAAAAGAAAAATCAGAACCAGAAAAACCCACTGCAGGTGATGCATTTGAAAGAAGGCATAATATTCCTAAATACCTTCCAGATGCATTAAAAAGATTAAAAGTGAGTAATGAATTATCCGAAACTTTGGGAAAGGAATTTGTTACACTTTTTACTGAAATCAAACAAACAGAGCACGATGCATATCAAAATGTTATCAGTGCATGGGAGCGAGAACATTTATTGCTTAATGTTTAATCTATAATATTTCTTTATTTAAAAAGTAGCCTTTGTTATCTACGAAAATAATTAGATCCTTAAGCAAAAGATTTTTCTCAATTTTTTTTCTTAGAGAATATATGTGGGTTTCAAGTGTATGCGTATCGATATCGTCGTTATAACTCCAAACTTTCTTTAATAAGTTTTTTTTTGAAATGTGTGTATTAGCATCATCTATAAGGCTGTTGAAAATTTGAGACTCTTTCTCTGTAAATTTTAAATAAAGATTATCATTAGAGAGTGTCCTCATGCTTGGATCATAGGTGAAATTTTTAAAATTTAGTTTTCGAGCAATTTGTGAGTCAATTTGATCTAAGCTAATGGAGACTTGTTGAAATAAATCTCTTATTTGCATCGGTATACTTATAACAATAATTCTACTATTAAATTTATCCATTTCAATTGTTTCACCATTACAATTAATAATAAAGATTGAGTCAAATTTAATTACATGAGATGATTCTTTCGCTACAAACTCGCTATCAGTAATTAAAATACTTTTCTTATTTTTATGTAAATCATTTTTGTTAGCGAGTCGAAGATCTAAATTTCCAAAATTTTTTCTAGACTCAACTATTTCGGAAATAATAAGTCTTAATTTATCATTTCCAAATATGATTGGGATTATTCTTTTTTCCATTTCTTATATGATTATAATATAGATTATGAAGTTATTGGTACAAAATAATTATCTCCATTCTGAACTAGGCCAGGTGACTTGTGCTATAGGACGCGCTGGCCTAACGACAAATAAAACTGAAGGTGATCATAAAACACCAGTCGGTGAATTTAAATTTCAAAAAATTTATTATAGAAAAGACAGGTTGGGTGAAATGTTTTTCAAAATACCTTATGCAACCATTGAAAGAAATGATGGTTGGTGCGATGATCCAAAAAGCAGATTATACAATCAACATATTCAATTTCCTTTTGATGCAAGTGCTGAGAAATTATTTAGAGATGACGGTCTTTATGATCTGCTGTTTGTAATTAACTATAACACTGATCCTGTTATACCGGGTAAAGGAAGTGCTATATTTTTACATATAAGCAAACCAAATTTTGAGGGAACCGAGGGATGCATTGCAATAGAAAGAGGTGTTATTATTGAATTAGCAAAGAAAATAGATTTAACAACAACGCTGATTATAAAAGATTAACTTCGCTCACCAAAAATATGGGTGCCAATTCTTATGTGAGTGGCACCGCACTCTAAGGCAACTTGATAATCTCCTGACATACCCATGCTTAAACAATTTAAATTAAATTTTTTTGCTAGATCTGCCAACTTTGAAAAATGATTTCTAGGGTCTTCATCAATAGGAGGTAGACACATTAATCCAACGATATTTAAATTGTAGTTGGATTTACAATCTGAAATAAATTCATCTGCTTCATTCAATAAAACTCCTGATTTTTGTGATTCATTCCCTGTATTAATTTGTATGAAATATTTACGTTTGATATCTCCTAATGCTTCTAGCTCATCAAATTTTTTCACTATTTTTTTTCGATCAATAGAATGAATAACATCACAATGTTTGTAAATTTGCTCAACTTTTCTACTTTGTATACTGCCAATAAAATGCAAACTGATATTTGAATTAATTTTTTTTAAACCAGGCCACTTATCCTCAATTTCCTGTATTTGATTTTCTCCAAATGATTGATGACCCTCATCGATTACTTTTTGTATCTCTATGGCTGACTTTTTTTTACTAACAGCTATCAGCTTAATGTCTTGAGAATTTCTATTAGTACTTTTTAAAGATACTTCTAAACTGCTCAAAAAATTTTTATATCTACTCATAAAAAAAATGCCCTACAAATAGATGTAGGGCATTTTAAATCTTAAACTAATAATTAGATGATTAGAATCCAACTACATAGTTAAATGTCCACTGATCAGTGTCATTTGCTGTTCCACCAGCTTCATCTGTTTCAAGATAATCGATACCGAAAGAAGCGGCACCCATTCCTTTATTAACAGATACTCTCATGTAATCAGTGTCAGTAGTGTAATCTCTGTCAGCGAACTGAACACCTACGTCCATACCAGCTACAGATGTACCTACACCCATGTGAGTTTCTTCTGAACCGTCATCAGAGTCATACATTGCATAACCTAAGTTAAGGCCAGCTATTGAATAACCAACAGTTAAGAAGTTTGGATCCTTATCAGTAGCAGAGCCTTTGTAATCAATTTGTGACACACCAGCAGCGATTGATGCACCCATGATTGATGTTTTAGCAGCATATGACATTGTAGCGTCATAGCCTGTAGAAGCAGCGTTACCAAGTGTGTATGTTCCATCACCAGGAGTGTGGCCATCTACATCACCAGCTACAGCTGCAACGCTATCAGTTTCCATACCTCTAGTAACTTTAAAAGATACTCCACCTACTGAGTTTGAGTATGCAATTGAGTTACCGGATACTGCGTCACCATCGTCATAAACTCCAGTTCCGCCGCCTTTACCACTAAATGCAACGTTCCAGCAATTTACTAGTGAGAAACATGCTGGGTTTGAGTCCATGCCGTCCACAGCAGAGTCTTGACCGATACCTAAACCGACAGTACCCATACCTGTGTCGAAGTTGACATCAGTTTTGATGCCAGCAGCAGTAACAGACATTGTTAAGCCAACGCCCATACCGTTATCCATAGAGTCGCTGTAAGATACGTATATAGAGTTTGTAGAAAACGTTGATGCTAATCCACCACCGTCGTTATCTGACAACGTACCAGCGAAATAACCGTTAATAGACATTTCAGCATGAGCTGCACCAGCAGCCATTACTGAAGCTAAAGCGGTTGCTCCGATTATTTTTGATCTATTCATAAAATTTCCTTTCATATGATAATTGATCATAGTTAAATTTAACTGGTAACTCTTTTATCAAAAATAGTGGTTTTTTTTAAAGATAATTTCATAAATATCACATTTTTATGTGTATATGTGATATTTATGTCACAATCAATTTTTGTTTAAAAAATAAGAAAAATGGATTAATTGAATCTTTTAGTTTAAAAATATGATAATTGATCAAAACATTCAATTTCAATAAAAAATAATGAAAAAACCTATAATTTTAGCAATTTTATTTATTTTTATTAATTCTTGTGCCCAGATTCAAGGGTTACAGGATGAACCTGAGTCTTATAAATCTCAGGAAGAAAAGGTATTAACGGAAAAAGCTGAAGATAGAGATCTTCGTTTGCCAAGCGGAAGTTCAATAATAGAGAACTCCGGCCAGGGCATTCTTGGGTCACTGGGACTTGGTTCAGGCACGAACTTCGAAGTTAACTCAATAACATTTAGTGTGGCATTAGATAAAGTTGGATTTATGCCTTTGATCTCTGTTGACTCAACAGCAGGGATTATTGTTACGGACTGGTACAGTCTAGATGATGGCCAAAGTAGAATCAAAATAAACATACGAGTCGTTGATCAAGAAATGACAGATGAGAGTGTAACGGTATCGCTATTTACGCAATCTTCAGATGGTGAAAAGTGGATTGATCAAGGTATTAATTCAGAACAAAGCTTAAAAATAAAACAAAGTATTTTAAATTCAGCAAGATCATTAGCAATTGCTTCAGAGCTTTAAGTTCATAAATAGTGATTCATGTCAGAAAAATATAATTCAAAAATTATTGAAAAGAAGTGGCAATCTTATTGGTCTGAAAATAAGTTATTTGAATGCAAGATAGATAAAAATAAAAAAAAATATTACATACTTGAAATGTTTCCGTACCCTTCCGGAAAAATTCACATGGGGCACGTCCGCAATTATACATTGGGGGATGTAATTGCAAGGTACAAAAGAGCTCAAGGATTTAACGTGATGCATCCAATGGGGTGGGACGCATTTGGCTTGCCAGCTGAAAATGCGGCAATAGAAAATAAAACTTCTCCAAAAACTTGGACTTATGAAAATATTGAGACGATGAAAAATCAATTAAAGCAAATGGGTCTTTCAATTGATTGGTCTAGAGAAATTGCAACATGTGACAAACTTTATTATCAAAACCAACAAAAACTTTTTTTAAAATTTTACCGAAAAAATTTAATTTACAAAAAAGAGTCGCTAGTGAACTGGGATCCAGTTGAAAATACGGTGCTTGCAAACGAACAAGTTATTGATGGTAAAGGTTGGCGATCAGGAGCTGAGGTAGAACAAAAGAAACTTTCTCAATGGTTTTTTAAAATTACTGACTATGCGGAAAGCCTTCTTAAAGCTTTGGATGATATGTCTGGATGGCCAGAAAAAGTCAGAATAATGCAAAAAAATTGGATTGGAAAATCTTTTGGATGTGAAATTGATTTTGTTATTTCTTCAAAATTAGATGAATTCAATAATGAAAAGTTAAGAATATTTACGACTCGTCCTGACACCATTTTTGGAGCTACTTTTTGTGCTTTGTCTCCCTTTCATCCCTTTGTGGACAGGTTAATAAAACAAAGTGAAACCCTTAATAATCAAGTCAATGAATTAAGATCACATAAAATAAGCGAAGAATCGATAGCCAAAAACGAGAAAGTTGGCGTTCCGACAGAGCTATTTATTAAACATCCTTTTATTGAGAATAAATTACTTCCAGTCTTTATAGCAAACTTCATCTTAATGGATTATGGATCTGGAGCTATTTATGGTTGTCCTGCGCATGACCAAAGAGACTTAGATTTTGCTAATAAATATAATTTAGAAATTATCCCAGTGATAAATCCATCTGACAATATCGAACTTGATAAAAAAACTGCTTACACTGGAAGTGGTAAACTTATTAATTCTCAATTTTTAAATGGTCTATCTATTGAAGAAGCTAAGAAAGAAATCATCAAAAGAGTGGAAGAACTTCATATTGGAAAGAAAACTACGAACTTTAGGTTACGCGATTGGGGTGTCTCTCGGCAAAGATATTGGGGATGCCCAATTCCAATTATGTATAGAGAAGACGGTAAGGTAATTGAAGTCCCTGAGGACCAACTGCCATTAGAATTGCCAGATGATATTGATTTAAGCATACCCGGTAATCCTCTTAACAATCATCCAGAGTGGAAATTCACAAAGTGTCCTGAAACAGGAATGAATGCTATCAGAGAAACAGACACGCTTGATACTTTTGTCGACTCAGCATGGTATTTTTTGAGATTTTGTTCACCGCTTGAGACAAAAGAGCCCTTTAACTTAGATGAAATTAATTATTGGATGCCAGTCGATCAATACGTTGGCGGTGTTGAGCATGCTATTCTACATTTATTGTACTCTAGATTTTTTACTAAAGCACTCAGCATCAAAGGAATGGATGAGCCTTTTGATAGCCTATTTACACAAGGCATGGTTTGTCATCACACGTTTCAAAATGAGTCTGATGCCTGGGTTTATCCTGATGATGTAGAGAAGAAAAACTCTAAGTATTTTCAAATATCCACTGGTAAACAGGTTACTATGGGAGAAATTGAATCGATGTCGAAATCAAAGAAAAACGTAATTGATCCTGAATCAATAATAAGTACATATGGAGCCGATTCAGCAAGATGGTTTATGTTATCTGACAGTCCCCCTGAAAAAGACATTAATTGGACGGACTCGGGTATTAATGGGGCTTGGAAGATTTGTCAGAAAATTTGGACGATTGTTCAAAATAATAGGAAAAACCTTAAACAAACAACAAACAGTAATGACAAAACATATCAGGGAAAATCGCTAGATTTTATAAGAATTATTCATCAAAACCTTCATGCCATAACTCAGAGCATTGAGAAATTTCAAATGAATGTCTCAATTGCAAAAGTTTTTGAGATAGTTAACGCAATTTCTAAATTTCAGATAGAAGATGAGGAAGGCAAGGAGGCAATGAATGAGGCATTGCACATCCTAATTAGAGTAATCGAGCCAATGGTTCCTCACCTGGCTGAAGAATGTTGGTCAGTAGTTGGAAAAAATAAATCAATTATGGACGAGCCTTGGCCAACAACAAACACAAAGTATTTAGAAAATAAAGAGGTAACTGTTGTCATTCAGATAAATGGTAAACGGCGTGGAGAAGTTATTGTTTCAAAAGATACATCAGAAAAAGAGGTTGAAAAAGAAATTAAAAATATCAAAAACATAACAGACGCCTTATCGGGAAAAAATATATTAAAATCAATCTATGTTCCAAATAAAATACTTAACATTGTTGTTGAAAAATGAATAGACACGAACGAAGAAGACAGAAAAAAAATAATAAACTCAATCAGACAGTCAACCAAGATTTGCTCGAGGGTATAAGACTCCACACGAACAAAAATTACAGTAAAGCTGAAACTTTATATAATAAAGTTTTATCAAGCGAACCCGCAAATTATGAGGCTATAAGACACTTAGGTATTCTCTATCAAGATTTAGAACAATACGAAAAGGCTTATAATTATTTTCTCCAGGCATTGAAAGTCAATCCAAAGGGATTTCAGGCCCTTAGTAATTTAGCAACAATACACATGGAGAATAAAAATTACGAACTAGCACATAAATGCTTAAGTCAGTCATTTAAAATTAATTCAAGCTATGTACCAACAATTAATAATTTAGCAGGTTATTACCATAAAATTAATGACCCAAAAAATGCTCTTTATTATTCACAGCTATCAATAAAGATACAACCAGGTAACCCGATAGCTTTAGATCAATGTGCTAAAGCCCTAATTATTAATAACCGGGTTGAAGAAGCAATTGATATACTAGAAGAATTAAATAAAAATTTTCCTGACAATGACAATTTTAAACACAACTTGTCAACAGCGTACAGAGAGATAGGAGAGTTTAAAAAAGCAAACAAAATATCTTCTGAGGGTTTCAAAAATGATTATAAAAATATTGCTTATTTGTTAGGCTACACTAAGGATAAAAATAACAAGCTGAAAGAAGAGCATATAAAATATTATGATCAGCTTTTGACGGAAGAAAGACTTAATTTTGAAGATAAAACACTGATATGCCATTCTTTTTTTGAATATTTTAAAAATCAACGTGAGTATAAAAAAGCAGGATCTTATCTCATAAATGGAAATAACGCTCAATATTCCCTCAAAAAATTCAATTTAGAAATCGAAAAAAACTTTTTTAAAAAATTACAAAGTATTTTTTCAAAAAAAGTTGATCTTGAAATTAAAGACAAAATTAATAAACAAATACCGATCTTTGTATGTGGAATGCCAAGGTCAGGAACGACTCTATGTGAACAAATACTTTCTTCTCATTCAAAAATTACTGGTGCGGGAGAGTTGGATTATCTAGCCGAAGTTCTTAACATTCGTTTAATTCAACCAACCGAAGATCAAATAAATAATCTTGATTCTTTTATTAAAAACCCTGAAAATTTAATTACCGCCAGGGAGCAATATCTCGATAAGCTATCCAAACGAGATAGCAACGACTCCATCTATATTTGTGATAAAATGCCACATAATTTTATATTTATTGGATTGATCAAACTGATTGTACCTGAAGCAAAGGTAATCTACTGTAAAAGGGATCCTGTCGATAACTGTTTTTCATTATACTCACATAAATTTGTGGAAGTCTCTCATCAATATTCCTACAATCAGAAAATGTTAGCTGCATATTATAAACTGCATCAAGACCTAATGAAATTTTGGTTTAAAAAAAATGCAAATGATATTTTTGTTTTAGACAACGAAGAATTAGTTAACAATCAAGAAACTGTGTCAAAAAAATTAATTGATTATTGTGAGCTAGAATGGGAAGATCAATGTTTAGAGTTTCATAAAAATAAAAGACAAGTCAGAACAGCGAGCATCGAACAAGTCAGAAAACCAATAAACAATAAATCTATTGGAGCATGGAAAAAATACGAGGAATATTTATCTGAAATGTTATTGGAGTTAAAACCATGAGTAAACTGTTAGCGACTTTAACAATTTTTTTATTATTCTTAGGTTGTGGTTTTGAACCAATTTATAAAGTTACAAGTGATGATGTTAACGTAGATGGCTACTCTGTAGAAATTACTAATAAAGTTTCAAGAGAGATAATTGAAGAAGTTAATAGCAATATTCTAGAAGGTAAGAACCTAAAATATAAAGTTTTACTGCAAATATACGAAGATTTAACTCCACTAATTGTAAACACAAACGGAACAGTGGCAAAATATAGAATTGAAATAGAAATAGATTACAAACTGATAAAAATAGATATTAATCAAACCATTTCTACTGGGACTACTAGGGGTTTTGCTCAATATGATGTCACTGCATCAGAAATCATTAATGAAGACACCAGAAAAAGTATGACCAAAATTGCAACTAAAAATGCTATCAAAATAATGACATCTAGAATCCAAAGTAGCATTGCAAGATAGATGATCATCAAGGAGCATCAGCTACAAAACATTGTTAGGGATGACACTCAATTCTTAAATTTTTTGATATATGGTCCAAATGAGGGGCTTGTTAGAGATCAGATTGAAAAATTGGCAAAAAATTATTTATCTAAAGGTGATTTCGAAGAAATTCGTTTTAATGGCAAAAATTTAGATGATGACCCTGGCTCCCTTGAGACGATAATAAGGTCAGTATCAATGTTCTTCAAAAAAAAAATCGTGATAGCTGATGCAATAAAAGACAAGCACTTAAGCATAATTGAAGAGATTGTTTTAAAGACGCCTCAACAAGCAGTTCTCATTATAAGGGAAGGCAGTTTAGGTAAATCTTCAAAAATTAGAAAATTTTTTGAGGAGCACAAAAACTGTTTTTCACTAGCATGTTATGAAGATGATGGTCGTTCAATAATGAAAAATATTGATGAGTTTACAAGAATGAATGGCCTTGAACTAAACCGTGATATCAAAAATTATCTGCTTCAATCACTAAGTAATGACCGGATGATAAGCAAACGTGAACTCGAAAAAATTGAATTATTTTATAAAAACTCTGACTCAAATATTGAGTTAGAGGAGGTAAAAATTTTACTCAATGACTCAAGTTCTCAAAATTTAAATAAAATGAATGAATATGTTATGTTTGGAAATCCATCTATGAGTTCCAAAATAATAAATAAACTTTTATCAGAGGGAACAAGTCCAATTAGCCTCGTCAGAAGTCTAATAAATTACTTATTAAGAATTCAACAAACCAAGATTGAAATGAAGAAAGGCAATAACTTTGATAGTTCAATTAAGACACTGAAACCACCCGTTTTCTGGAAAGATAAAGACAGTTTTCAAAAACATTGTCTGAAATGGCCCTTACTTAGTGTGGAGTCAAGCCTTAACAAGCTATTAGAGACTGAAGTCGCATGTAAACTGAATAGTAAATTAGCAAATGTAAATTGTGAAAAATCAATTTTATTAATTGCAAATGATGGAAGGCAATATTTTAAAAATTAGTTTTTTAATTTAGCGGTTACTAATTCTAATTGATCAAGTGTCTTATATTCTATTTTAATTGAGCCGCCTTTTTTTCCTTTATGATCAATCGATACACTTAATCCGAGCTTTGCTGTCAAATTATTTTCTAAATCAACAGTATCTGGGTCTTTTAATTTAACTTTTTTAACTCCAGGCTTTCTCTGTTTAGCAAGGTCTTCTGCGGCTCTTACGCTTAAATTTTCACTAACAATTTTTTCTGCTAGTTGTTCTGGAAAAGCACTATTCATAATAGCTCGAGCATGTCCTGATGAAATTTTTCCCTCTGAAATCATATCTTGAATGGACTGAGGTAAGCCGAGTAATCTAATTATATTTGCAATATGACTTCTGCTTTTACCAACAATTTCTGCAAGTGCTTCTTGGGTATGTCCGTAGTTTTCAATTAATCTTTTATATCCAGCGGCTTCTTCAATTGGTGATAGATCAGAACGTTGTACATTTTCTATAATTGCTATTTCCAACGCTTCTTGATCATCTAGTTTTCTTACAACTGCAGGAACTTCGTGAAGTTGTGCAATTTGGGCAGCTCGCCATCTTCTCTCACCTGCAATAATTTCATATGTTCCAGACTCTGTTGGTGAGGGTCTAACTAATATTGGTTGAACAAGCCCTTTAGATTTTATGGACTCAGCTAATTCATTAATACTATTTTTATCAAATAATCTTCGAGGCTGTGACGGGCTTGGTTTTAAATTTGAAATTGAAATTTTCGTTTCTTGATTTAAAGTTTCATTTTGAATTGAGATATTTTTAGTATCACCCATAAGTGATGAAAGTCCGCGACCTAAACCTTTTTTTGAAATTGATGAACTCATTAAGCTGCCTCCTGTTCTTTGTTTTGTCTTATGATCTCATCCGCTAATCTTAAGTATGCCTGACTGCCTGCAGCTTTTTGGTCATAAATTAAAGCAGGCATACCAAATGAAGGAGCTTCTGAAACTCTTACGTTACGTGGTATGATAGTTTCGTATACTTGTTGACTTAAGTGTTTTTTAACATCGTCAGCAACTTGTGAAGAAAGTTTATTTCTTCCATCAAACATTGTTAGTACTATTCCATCGATTGTTAGATTTTGATTTAGATTTTGCTTAACCCTATCAATTGTTTTAATTAACTGACTAAGACCTTCTAATGCAAAAAATTCACATTGAAGTGGAACGATTATTGAATCTGCTGCGGTCATTGCCATGACAGTAAGAAGACTTAAAGCTGGTGGGCAATCAATAAAAACAAAACTAAAATCATTTAAAGAATTTTGATCCGTTAAAATTTTTTTAAGAGTAAAAGCTCTATCGTTTACTTCAGCAAGTTCAGGTTCAATGCCTGATAGATCCACAGTAGATGGAATGATTTTTAAATTTTCAATTTCAGTATTTTGGATTGCATCAAATAAATTACATTGAGATGCAAGAACTTCATAAATTGAATTATTTCTGTTTTGATAATCTATACCTAAACCCGTACTAGCGTTTCCTTGAGGGTCGAGATCAATAATTAAAACTTTTTCCCCAATAGCTGCTAAGGCTGTGGATAAGTTTATTGCTGTTGTAGTTTTTCCCACTCCACCTTTCTGATTTGAGATAGCTATTATTTTGTTTTTCATTAAGTTGTTGATTTTATTATATTTTTTAATTCCAAAATAAAAGAACCTTTTTCTCTTTCATTTTCATGCAATACATGAGTAAAATCCCAATATTTAGTAGCTTGCACGATCTCCTCATCTATATGTACACCTTTATGTAGAAGCAATGTAGTGTTTTTTTTACATATATTATAACTAATTGATAATAAATGTTTTAATTGGCTGACTGCTCTTGCTAAAACGATATCGAATTTTTTATTTTTAATTTTTTCTGCTTTAATGGGAATCACTTCAGTGTTTTTGAGATCTAATTTATCAATGCATTTATTAAGAAATGATACTCTTTTGGATCTATTCTCACATAAAAAAACCTTGTTTTTTGAGCCAAATAATAATGAAACTGGTATACCTGGAAGGCCAGCGCCGCTTCCAATATCAATGATATCGTTACCATTGCTTGTTATGAACTGAGCTAATCTGAGAGAATCATAGAAATGTCTTGTCCAGATAAAGTTTTTATCATTTTTTGATATTAAATTTTGGTCTTCTGCCAAGATTATTTCTCTAAATTCAGCCAATTTTTCAATTGTTTCACGTGAAACATTTGGCAAGAGCTCTTTTAGAGCGTCAGGGGAATCAGTCATTATATTGATATTAAGCTAATTTTTGCGATTTAGCTTTGGTTTTTATATATGATAAAATGACACTAAGGGCTGCGGGTGTAACACCATCAATTCTTGATGCTTGAGATAAGTTTTTAGGCTTAATTTTTGTAAGCTTTTCAATGATTTCTGTTGATAAACTAGGAATTAATTCGTATTTAAGATTAGTTGGAATTTCAACTTTTTCTTCTTTTGTAAGTGAAATGATCTCACTTTCTTGTTTCTTAAGATAGCCCTTGTAATGAGCCTCTGTTGTTATTTGGTCAAGAATTTCGCTACTATATTGCTTAAGATTTAAATTAAAAATTTCATCAATATTATCAATATCGATGTTAGGGTAAGCTAACAAGTCAAAAGCTGATCTTTTTTTGCCATCTTGGTTAATTTGAACTCCAATTTTTGAAAGCGCATTTGGCGTAACATATTGATTTTTAACAATTTTATTAACTTTTTCTAGTTCAATTTTTTTAGCTGAATATTTTTGATATCTATCAGAGTCAACTAGCCCTAAATTGTGGCCAATCTCAGTTAATCTTAGGTCTGCATTATCTGCTCTTAATAACAGTCTGTATTCTGCCCTAGAAGTGAACATTCTATATGGCTCCGTAACCCCTTTTAGGGTTAAATCGTCTATCATTACTCCAATGTATGAATCGTTTCTTGAAAAAACATGTTCTTTACTACCTAGAGAGATTGCAGCATTCAAACCCGCTACAAGCCCTTGTGCAGCAGCTTCCTCGTAACCTGTTGTGCCGTTTATTTGTCCAGCAAGGTAAAGTCCTTTTATTTTTTTAGTTTCCAATGTTTGGTATAGTTCTTGTGGATCAATAAAATCATATTCAATAGCGTAGCCATGCCTTACTATTTTAGCTTTCTCTAAACCATTGATTTTACTTATGAATTCATCCTGAACAACCGGAGGGAGTGAAGTTGAGATGCCGTTTGGATAGATTAAATTACTATCAAGTCCTTCTGGTTCTAAAAAAATTTGATGCCTCAATTTATCTGCAAATTTAACAACTTTATCTTCTACAGAGGGGCAATATCTAGGACCTGTACCACTGATTTGACCTGAGTAAATAGCTGATTTTGTTATATTTTTTTGAATTATGTTGTGAACGGCCTCATTTGTATAAGTCATGTGGCACGGTAATTGTTCATTGTGAGTTTTTGTGGTTAAAAATGAAAAGTACGAGTGCTCATCGTCAGCTTCCTGTCTTTCAAGTTTAGAAAAGTCTATTGTATTTTTATCCAGTCTCGCAGGTGTCCCAGTTTTTAAACGTCCAATATTAAAGCCAGTTTTATAGAGTGAATCTGCAAGTCCTATTGAGGGAGAATCGCCGTGTCTTCCAGCTGGAATAGTTTTGTCACCTAAGTGGATAAGGCCATTCAAAAATGTACCAGTTGTGATGATAACTTTTTTGGTAGATATTTTTTTACCACTTGCGCAGATCACACCAGCAATTTGTTTATTATTATCAAAAATTAAATCTTCTACAGGGTCAAACAAAAGTTCTAAATTTTGTGTATTTTCAATCTCCTCCTGCATATGTTTTTTATAGAGCTTTCTATCCGATTGAGCTCTTGGTCCTCTTACTGCAGGGCCTTTTGTTCTATTGAGTAATCTATATTGAATGCTTGATAAATCGGCGATACGCCCCATTATTCCATCCAGAGCATCGATTTCCCTTACTAAATGACCCTTACCAAGACCACCGATTGCTGGGTTACAGGACATCTCACCAATGGTATCGAATTTATGGCTGATTAAGAGGGTTTTTGCACCAATGCGCGCAGAAGTAGTTACGGCTTCGCAGCCAGCATGCCCTCCTCCAACTACAACAACATCATAACTAGTCATGATTAAGTTAATTAAATTAACTTAGACTAATTGCAATCAATTATTTTTTTATTTACCGATGCAAAAATCTTTAAAAATAACTTCTAAATATTCTTCAACATCAACATGACCAGTTATTTTTCCGATTTCTTGAATGGCTAATCTTAACTCTTCAACCATAAGTTCAGAATTAACTTTTAAATCTATACTTTTTGCACTGAGTAAACTTTGTATTGAATTTTGAACACCTAGAATGTATCGAGTCTTTGTTGGTATTGTATCGGTGTAACTTATGAATTTGCTTGATACGTGCTCAGCAATTTTATTGATTAAATTATCAATACCACTTCCATTTGAAACTGAAATATTGATACAGCCTTCTTGTTTGTAATGATTGTGTAAGTCACATTTATTTAAAACAATAAGACGATCCTCATGTAACTCGACATTGTTTGGATCATCAAATAATTCCAAAACTAAATTTGCTTCTTTAATTTTACTTTGAGTTATCTCAATTCCTTTTTTTTCAATCTCGTCTTCAGTATCTCTTAGGCCCGCAGTGTCTGTTAAAATGACTGGAAATCCAGCAATATTTAGCCTTACTTCAATCGCATCTCTGGTCGTGCCCTCCCTATCAGATACAATTGCAACATCACGATTTGCAAGTGAATTTATCAAACTTGATTTACCAACATTTGGAGATCCAATGATAGCAACTTTATAACCGTCTCTTAATATCTCCCCTTGATTACGTTGTTTTAAATGCTCATTCATTTCACCTAAAAGTTTTTCAATTTTTGAATTGATATTGTTAAGAACATTTTCAGGAATATCTTCTTCCGCGAAATCTATATCTGCTTCGAGGTAAGCAACTAACTCTATTAGAGACTTTCTCCATGATAAATATAATTTATTCAGTGAGCCATTCATTTGGGACAATGCTTGATTATGTTGAATTTCAGTTTGCGCATTAATTAGATCACCCATGGCTTCAATTGCTGTAAGATCCATTTTGTTATTCACAAACGCTCTTTTTGAAAATTCACCAGGTTGAGCAAGTCTTAACTGGTCAATGTTAGAAAGTGATTTGAGTAAAAGCTGAACAGTTGTATGACCGCCATGAACATGAAACTCAACAACATCTTCACCTGTGAAACTTTTTGGTTTTGAGAAAAATACAGCGAGACCTTTGTCAATTAAGTTTCCACTTTCTGGATCATAAAATTCTGATTTTGTTAAGACGTTTGGATCGAAGTGACTCTTTCTAGAAATTGTTTTAAGAGCGGTGAGCGCTAGATGTCCTGAGACTCTTACAACCGCTAACCCCGCAACACCGCTGGCAGTTGATAGTGCAAAAATTGTCATTTTTTTATTTGGAGATTTTCGGCAATACGGTCGTTGATCAGATGTTCATTAATTACTTGGTCCACCTCTTCTTCTGTTTTACACGAGTACCAAACATTATCTGGATAAACAACAAGTGTAGGACCAAATTCACAATGATCTAAACAACCTGATGCGTTTATTCTTATTTTCTTATCGGATACTAATTCTTTTGTTTTTTTCTTCATATAGGCTCGTAGCACTGTTGAATTTTTAGAAGCACAACAACCTTTTGGGTGACCTTCAGGTCTTTGGTTTGTGCAAAAAAATACGTGTCTTTCAAAAAATTTGTTAGTCATAAGGTCAAAAAATTATAATATCTTATATATATGAGCAGCTACGTTTTCAAATCAATCATTGGCAATATTGAGCTTGTCTCAAGTAAAAATAGAATAATTGCAGTTCATAGAACAAGGAAAAAGCCTAACAAAACAGAGGATAAGCTTCTGAAAAGATCTGCGCTTCAAATTAAAATGTATCTTGCACGCAAAAGACGATCACTTAATTTTCCAACAAGGCAAATGGGCACAAAATTTCAAAACCGTGTTTGGAATTATTTACGAAGGATACCTTATGGTAGAACAACTACTTATGGAGACATTGCAAGGAAGTTAAGAACTTCGCCCCGAGCTGTCGGGGGCGCCTTAGGAAAAAATAATCTTATGATGACAGTTCCGTGTCACAGAGTAGTTGGAACTGACGGCAAACTCACAGGATTTACATCAGTGGGTGGATTAAGTACCAAAAGAAATTTACTGAACATTGAACAAAAAACTAAAAAATAATCTTGAAAAGAAAATTAGGGTAATTCCTAATTTTCCAAAAAAAGGTATTCAGTTTCAAGATATAACTTCAATCACAGACAGTAAGCAGCTTTTTACCGAAGTTGTTAATGAAATTTCTAAATATTGTAAAAAAAATAAATTTACTAAAGTAGCTGGTATAGAAGCAAGAGGCTTCATCTTTGGATCAGCTGTTGCCTACAAGCTTGGCTTACCTTTTATTCCAATAAGAAAAAAAGGGAAACTTCCCGGAAAAATAGTCAAACAAAAATACAAGTTAGAGTATGGAATGGATGAAATCCAGGTACACAAACACTCTATGACTTCCAGAGATAAGGTTTTGATCGTCGATGACTTAATTGCAACCGGCGGAACAGCTAACGCGGCCGCAAAGCTAATTTCAAAACTTGGAGTTAAGAAAATTGAATTTTTTATGATAATTGATTTATGGAACCTTAAAGGCTCAAAAAAGATTTCCAAAAGTTATCAGATAAGGTCGTTGATGGAGGCGGAAGGGTAGTTTACTTATTCATAGACTGAAAGAAATCTGCATTATCCTTAGTTTCTTTTAGTTTACCTAGTAAGAACTCGATTGAGTCCATTGTTCCCATTGGATTCAAAATACGTCTGAGAACATACATTTTTTGAAGCTCGTCTTTGTCAAGCAGTATCTCTTCTTTTCGAGTACCGGACTTAGTAATGTCAATTGCAGGATATATTCTTTTATCAGCAACTTTTCTATCCAATATAATTTCTGAGTTACCAGTACCTTTAAATTCCTCAAAAATTACTTCATCCATTCTACTACCTGTATCAATCAGAGCAGTTGAAATAATGGTCAGTGATCCGCCATCTTCAATGTTTCTTGCTGCACCAAAAAATCTCTTTGGTCTTTGTAGAGCGTTTGCATCAACACCACCCGTTAAGACTTTTCCTGAACTTGGAACAACCGTATTGTAAGCACGGCCCAATCGAGTAATAGAGTCCAGAAGAATAACAACATCTTTTTTATGCTCTACTAATCTTTTTGCTTTGTTAATAACCATCTCGGCAACCTGTACGTGACGCGATGCGGGCTCATCAAATGTTGAGCTTACAACCTCACCTTTTACAGAGCGTTGCATATCGGTAACTTCTTCTGGTCTCTCATCAATTAGTAGAACCATCAAATAACATTCTGGATGATTATCAGTAATTGAATGTGCAATATTTTGTAGCAAGACTGTTTTACCTGTTCTTGGTGGTGAAACGATAAGTGCTCTCTGACCTTTACCAATTGGTGCAACCAAATCAATTACTCTTGAGCTTTGATCGCTTGCTGGTTTTTCGGTTTCTAATCTGATTTGCTCATCAGGATAAAGAGGTGTCAAGTTATCAAAATTGATTTTGTTTCTACTTTTTTCAGTTGCTTCGTAGTTGATTGTATCAATTTTTAATAATGCAAAATAACGTTCACCGTCTTTTGGTGCTCTAATTGGCCCTTCAACTGTGTCTCCTGATCTTAGTCCAAATCTTTTAATTTGACTTGGGCTTACATAAATATCATCAGGACCCGGAAGGTAATTGGCCTCCATTGATCTTAAAAAACCAAACCCATCCTGTAAAACTTCTAAAACTCCTTCCCCGTCAATATCTTTGTTGTCACTTGCAAGAGTTTTCAATATTTCAAACAGCATATCTTGTGTACGCATTGAACTGGCATTTTCAACGCCAAGTTCCTCTGCATAAACAAGAAGTTCTTGTGGAGTTTTCTTCTTAAGGTCTCTTAGTTTTAAGTTTTTAGCCATTCGTTTTAATGATGATGATAATGTGGAAAATAGTTTGGAAGCTGCTTTCTAACCGTAATCGTTAAATATAGCAAGTTTTATATTGGTTTAAAAATAACAAGAAATACTACAATTATCATCAAAACCGTTGGAAATTCATTGATTATTCTAAAAAAACGCTCTGATTTTGGCCTTTTATCCTCTTGAAACTCTCTTGTTAATTTTGAGAAATACCCATGAACTCCGGACATGAAAATCACAAATATGATTTTTAATTGAAGCCATAATTGAAACAGCGCATCAATACCCAAATTTGATATCAACGCTAAACCAAACAACCATGAAAATATCATTGCTGGATTCATAATAATTTTAAGTAAACGTAATTCCATTAATTTAAAAGTCTCTGACGAGTCAGACCCCACCTCTTTACTCCGATGATAGACAAATAATCTTGGCAAATATAATAAGCCCGCCATCCAAGCTATAACGCTGATGATATGCAAACTAAGAAATAAATTATATAAGAAAATTGAATTCATCTTAATTCTTGATCACATTGTTTAAACGTTGCTGGACATATTTTTTCCCTTATATTGCCGCTCTCAATTTTCTCTGACTCACCAACTATTTCAGATAAGCTTTCTATAAATGTTTGATCAATATTTAAAGACTCGGACCTATAATAATGCTTACAGCCTAGTTCGCTTGCAAGTTCTTGGTACTCGATATCTAATTCAACGAGTGTTTCAGAGTGATCCGAGACAAACGCAATTGGAACAATAACCAGCGCCCTATCTTCGCTAATTGCATTTTCAATTTCACTTGGTGTTGTTGGTTCAAGCCATTTAACTGGGGTAACTTTACTTTGGTAAGCCAAAACATGGTCTTCATAACCATGGATGCCCTGCATGACTGCCTTAACTGTTTGCTCCACTTGCCACTGATATGGATCACCTTTTTTAATGATTGATACGGGTAAACTGTGAGCGGAAAACAGAACTCTTACCTTCTTATCTTTGACGTGGTTTATTTTGTCTTGGATTAGTTTTTGATGGGCTTTTATTAATTTCGCGTCATAAGGATAACAACAAGTGTATTTTGTTCTTGCATTTAATTTCTGGTGTTGGGCTTCTTTGAACCATGCGTCCAGAGAAGATTTTGTTGTTGTTGTGGAGTACTGTGGATACAGGGGCAGTAAAAATATTTTGTCTGGGTTATAGTCTTTGACTTTTGAAACGACCTCGGCTGTCATTGGATGCCAATATCTCATACAAACAAATACCTTGTTCTCGATGCCTTTGTTTTGTAAATCTTTCTGAAGGGCCTCTGCTTGGGAGTTGGTAATTTCAAGAATAGGGGATTTACCGCCTATTTCGGCATAAATTTCAGTAGCCTCTTTGGTGCGACGATAAGATATAAGTCTTGCCAATAAATACCTGAAGGGGTTTGGAAGTCTAAATATGTTGGGATCATTAAATAGATTAAATAAAAAAGGTTTTACGCTTTCTTGTTTGTCTGGTCCGCCCAAGTTAAATAAAACGACAGCTGTTTTCATGTTGACCTTATCTGTAAGAGCATTTTCTCAACTTTCTCAATTGATGTCTCGGGTAAAACCCCGTGTCCTAAATTGAAAATATGTGGTCTTTCTCTAAAAGCAAACAATATTTCTTCAATCTTCTGACTAAGATTTTGGGAATCTTTTAATAGGTGTTTAGGGTCCAGATTTCCTTGAAAAACAATTTTATCGTTTAGCTCATTAATTTTATCTAAAGGAAAATTATAGTCTAGGGTAATACAGTCAAGCTTATCTATATTTGAATATTTTTGATAACATGCAAGATTAGTGTTTCTAGGAAAGCCAATAATAGGAATGTCTTTTATTTTTTTTATACTCTCAATAATTTTTTTTGTAGGTTGAACACACCATTTGTTGAACTGTTTGTCATTCAAGTGTTCTGCTGCTGATTCAAATATTTGAAAAGCATCTATCCCGCAATCAATTTGCATTTCTGCGTGCTGAATAATCACACATGTCATTTGCTCAATTAAATTGTCTATTTGTGAAGTCTTTTTTACAACATCTTCGAATTTTAGATTTTGACGTTCATTCTTTTCATATAAACAATAAAACAGCGTCGTCCATGCTCCGCCAGCAAATCCTATTAATGGGACATCTGTATTTTCTTTAATCTTTTTTATTCCTGTTGCAAGGGGTAAGGTTTTTTCAAGATTATAACTCATGTTCTCATTGAATTTTATTACGGGACCCTGCCCATCAACAAAACTGACGCTTGAGCCCGCAGCAAAAGGCGGTATTAAAATATCTGAAAACACAATACAGGCATCCATACCGTATCTATTTACAGGCTGCAGGGAAACTTCAAGTATCGTCATAGGATCTAGAAACATATCCATAAGGTTTGCAAATTGTTTTCTGATATTTAAATATTCAGGTAAATGCCTTCCCGCCTGTCTCATTAACCAAACTGGTGTTGGGCTTGTTTTTTGACCCTTAAGTGTGTCTATAAATATACTCATTATATTATATATATAATTGTAGTTGTTTATGTTCCTGTGGAATTGTGTATATATAAAAAGTCGCTTTTTGCCCACAATTCGATACACAGAACAATCGCTTTGAATTATATGCTTTTTAACCTTATACACCGACGTGGAAGAAAACAGTAATATCTCTAACAAGTGAACAAAGTTTGCAAAAATTCTCAATAAAGATAGAAAAATAAGTTAAAAATTACAGATGGGCAAAGATACTAAAAGCACTCACAGGTCATAAGGGGTTTATACAGGTTTATGAACAGGGATATAATTTTGGCATCTAAAAGCGAAACAAGGGTTAAATTGTTACGCAACGCCGGCATAAGCTTTGAAGCCGTTGCTCACGGCGTGGATGAGGAAGAAGTCAAGATGTCGATGAGTAAAAATACACCTGAAGAGATCGTGGTTAAACTTGCTGAGATGAAGGCCTTGAAGCCCTCCATGTCTAATAAAAGTGCATTTGTTATTGGATCAGACCAAGGTTTGGATCTGGAAGGCGCATTGATTAACAAGGCTCGGGATAGAAGTGAAGCAAAAGAACAGTTGATGAAAATGAGCGGATCTACCCACACACTCATAACCGCGACAACAGTCGCTCAAGACAATAACATTATTTGGAAGTATGTAGACAGATCTAAAATGCATATGCGAAAGCTAAGTGAGGACCTGATAAAAGAGTATTTAAATAAAGTCGATGATAATATTCTTGGTCTTGTAGGCGTCTATGCAATTGAGGAAGAAGGAATTAAGCTTTTTGAAAATATTGGGAGTGATCTTTTTTCAATACAAGGCATATCATTAATTCAATTAACCCAGTTCCTTTGGGACAACAATCTTCTATTTGAAAACAATGGTAAATAAAAAAACAGCAGTTATTGGAGATCCAATAGATCACAGTCTTTCACCTAAAATTCATAATCACTGGATTGAAAGTGAGAAAATTGATGTGGGCACCTACCAAAAAATAAATGTAAAAAAAGAAAACTTTATTAGGGATGTTGACCGTTTAATAGAAGAGGGCTACTACGGTTTAAACGTTACGGTCCCCCTTAAAGAGGACGCGTACAAATATTGCGACAACACATCCGATGTTGCAAGAGCTCTCAAAGCAGTCAATACGCTTATAGTAAATAAAGATGGTGTTTATGGGGATAACACCGACCCGATTGGTTTTGAAAAATCGATTGCAAACAGAGGCCTAAATAACAATTTATGTTTAGTGCTTGGAGCTGGCGGATCAGCAAGGGCGGTTGTATATGCGCTAACACACATGCAGTGTGAGATTGGTATTTATAATAGAACAAGAGAAAACGCAGAGTCACTTTGCAGTGACCTTGGAGTAGAAGCAAAAATCTTAACAGAAACAACACTCAGAGAGTTTGTCGGATCCTCACAATTAGTTGTCAACACCACGAGCTTAGGACAACAAGAAGGTGAAGAAAACAACTTAATAGACTTTGAAAGCCTCAATTCATCTGCACATGTTTATGATCTGATATACAATCCAAGCAAGACAACTTTTCTTAGACACGCTGAGAAAAATGGCTGCACAGTTCAAAATGGACTGGAGATGTTAATCCATCAAGCTGCACAGTCTTTCAAATTGTGGCACGACACAATGCCTGATATCGATGAAGATTTAATGAGTGTATTGGGGGTTAACTAGTGTTGTTGGTTGGTGTAACGGGATCTATTGGGATGGGAAAATCCACAGTTGCTCAAATGTTTAAAGAGCACGGTTACGGCGTATATAATGCTGACGATACAGTTCATTATATCTACGAAAACGATGAAGAGGTCATAGAAAAAGTAGAGAGACAATTTCCAGGCTCAACGAAAAATGGTGCAGTCAACCGATTAGCATTAAGAGATATTTTAAATAAGGACCCTAATAAATTTAGAGATCTAGAACAAATTGTTCATCCCGTTACAAGGAAATACCAAATAATTTATATAAAAAAATTAATTGAAGAAGGAAGGATGGGTTGTGTTTTAGACATCCCACTACTCTTTGAAACTGGAGGAGAAAAATATGTGGACGTTTCTGTTGTTGTGACAGCTTCTGAAGCAACACAACAATCCAGAGTGGTTTTGGAGAGAAAAGTACCATTAGAGATTTTTAATGCTATTAAAGATCAGCAAATGCCAGACAGGGACAAATTAAAAAAAGCAGATTACATCATTTCCACCGATAACAATATTGAAGATACCAAAGCAGAGGTAAAAGAAGTTGCTGCAAAAATTAAATTGATTAATCCAAAGGCGTGGAATACCTTCTTTAATCAATGAGACAAGTCGTACTTGATACAGAAACCACCGGATTAAGGCCTTCAGAGGGTCACAGAGTCATAGAAATTGCTGCAATAGAGATAATTGATTATCTTCCCACTGGTAAAACATACCAGCAATATATTAACCCCCAGCGAGATGTGCCTGACTCATCATTTAAGGTGCATGGATTGAGCTACGAATTTTTAAAAGACAAACCTTTGTTCGAGCATATTGTATCAGAGTTCTTAGAGTTTTTAGGTACGGATCCAATCATTGCTCACAATGTGGACTTTGATGTTGGTTTCTTAAATTACGAGCTTAATACTTGTGGCAAAGAATCTCTTCAAAATGATAAAATTGACACTGTCTCGATTGCTAGAGAAAAATTTCCTGGCCAGAGTGTTTCACTTGATGCCCTCTGTAAAAGATTTGCAATTGATAACAAGCAGAGAGAAAAACATTCAGCTACTATTGATACCGAACTCTTAGCCCGTGTTTACATAGAACTAATGGATGCTCGCGAACTAAGCCTGGATCTAAGCACTAAGTCGGTAAAAGCGAATTCTACCTCATCTTTTGATATTGAAAAGATCAAGAATAGAAATTTGGCACCACGGATTTCTGATCAAGAAAAAAAATTGCATGAAGAATTTATTCAAACATTAGGCGAGCACTCTATTTGGAAAAAAATTAATCAATCTAAAAACAATCAAACGAGTGAATAACAAAATTAATCATATTCCTAGTGATAACGGCGATTATCAAAAAGTACCTACTCCAGCCGCATCAGTATTGCTTATACGAGACACCAGCCAGCGGATAGAAGTGTTTATGATTAAAAGATCGATGAAAACAAATTTTGGCGGTGTATGGGTATTTCCAGGGGGTAAAATTGATAATGAAGATATCTCAAATAATTATTTAAAATACAGCCCTCATCTTGATGATGCCTTGGCATCCGAAAGGCTTGGATTAAAAAAAAATGGCCTTTCATATTGGGCTGCATGTATCAGGGAGTGCTTTGAGGAAAGTGGAATTCTTCTTGCGAATAAAAAGGGAGTAAATTTAAAAAATACCATTCTCAATAAGGATGAGCTTACAATAATAGATCAATACAAAAGTAAAATTTTACAAGGTGAAAATATTTTTTATCAAATGATAGATACTTTAAATCTAGAATTAGCAACAAATGAACTTGCATATATTTCACACTGGGTTACTCCGAAAATAGAGAAAAGAAGATATAGCACTAGATTTTTTATAGCCCGTACGACCGACCAGGTAGCTGTACACGATGGAGTGGAGGGAGTTGAAAGCAAATGGATTAATCCTGAAGAAGCCCTTCAAGAGAGCAAATCTGGAAATTTTCCTATGATTATGCCAACAATAAAAAATCTTGAGATGATTTGTGGTTTCACTGATACTGCTGAGCTTCTGTCTACTATGAACAACAAAAATAAAAGTGATATACCTAATGTAGAGCCAGTTTTTGAAATTGTAGACGGTGAACCTAAATTGATTCGCTATTAATTGTTACTTGTTTTCTTTTTATAAAGTTCAGCAAAGTTCACAGGGTCTAACATAAGTGGTGGCAATGCACCGTCAGCATGCAAGTCGTAAATAATTCTTCTTGCAAATGGAAAAAGTTGTCTTGGACATTCTACTAGTAAGTAAGCTTCTTTAACATCGTCATTGAGATTTTCAATTTCAAATATTCCAACGTACTTTAGATCCACGATATACAAACTCTGATCTGCGCGTGAAGCATTTACACTTACGTTCAGTTCAACCTCATAAATATTGGTATCTTTTCTATTTTGTGCTTTGACATCAACATTTGCATTAATAGTGGGCCTATTGCTACCTGTTTGAAATGATCCTGGCCCATTAGGATTTTCAAATGATAAGTCTCTAACAAATTGTGTGATAATTTTCGTTTTTACATCCACTGTTATTTTTCCTCTTCATCTATATCAATGAATTCACCTTCAATGGTATTTTCATTTTGATTACCTCGCTTACCATATCTAGAAAGAATGTAACTTGCTACTAACTTTATGAAAATTATTCTAGAGAATGGTATCAATCCTAGAAAACCTAAAGCATCAGTAAAAAATCCAGGAGTAATTAAAAAAATACCAGAGATAAGAATGACCAGCCCTTCAAACATCGTCTGAACAGGCGTTTCTAAATTTTGCAATTGAGATGTTAACTTTTGAAATGTACTTGTTCCCTGTTGACGGACAAAATATACACCTACAATTGCAGTGACGAATATAAGCATTATGGTGTAGAACGATCCAATAATGCTCCCAATTTCAATAAATAAACTAATTTCAATGATTGGGATAAGTATAAAAAGTGCGATAAATAAAAACAAAATATGTAAGTAATTGTTGAAAGTTTAGTTTAAATACCTAAATAAGGATTCTATAATATTTAACTATATGAGTGAAGCATTTCAATATATTGACATTCTAATTCTAGCAATAATAGCAGGAATAGTTCTTTTGCGACTTAGAAGTGTGCTTGGAAGACGAACCGGCCATGAGAAAACAGATAAAACTTCATATAACTATGAAACTCCTCAACAATCTTCAGAAGAAAAAATTGTAACTATCGAACCAAAAGTTTCTTCAGGTTCAAGAGAAGACGGTTGGTTTGATAAAGATGATTTTTTACGCGGTGCATCAAATGCGTATGAAACGATCGTCACAAATTTTGAAAATGGCAATAAAGATGCCCTTAAGCCTTTGCTATCTAATGATGTATTAAATAGCTTTACGTCAGTAATAGATGAACGAAATAGTAAAAATGAAACTGTAGAATTTAATTTTATAGGTATAGAAAAATCTGAAATTGTTCACAAAGACCTGAAAAAAAATCCTATGGAAGTAACAGTGAGATTTATTTCTGAAATGATTACATGTATTAAAAATAGTAAAGATGAAGTAATTTCAGGCAGTCTTAATCAGGTGCAAAAAATTACAGATGTTTGGACTTTTGAAAAAATAAAAGATAAAAAAACTTCTAATTGGTTATTAACGGCGACCTCTGATTAATCTATCAAATACTTATTTAACTTTTCTTTTATATTATCTGGAATTATAGAAGACTTCATACTTTTTTGGTCTGCATTAACCCAAGTAATAACTGCTTCATTTATAATTTCATCGGATCCAGATCTATAAATTTCTTGTGTAAAAGTCATACTCGAGTTTCCAAGTTTTTTTATCCCTGTGTAAACTTCGAGTTGATCATTTAATCTTGCAGGACTTTTAAAATTCATTTGCACACCAACTGTGTGAAAATCGTTATTAGTCTGTTTTACATATTCGTCCTGATCAAAACAGTCTTCGAGCATCTCACTGAGAGAAATATCAAAATATGTCAAATAATGTGAATTATAAACTATTCTCTGACAGTCAACTTCTGAGTAACGAACCTTTATCTTATTTAAATGAGTCTTTTTTGTTTTTAGTGACATAAAAATTAGAGAATGAATTTAGAAAGATCAGTATCTTTAGATAACTCATTCACATTATCTTTAACGTAGTTTGCATCAATTGTAATTTTTTCTCCACCTTTATCTGCCGCTGAGAAACTAATATCTTCTAATACCCTCTCAAGAATGGTATGCAAACGGCGAGCACCAATATTTTCAATGGTTGAGTTTATATCCACAGCTAAGGTTGCTATGGCATCTATTCCGTCCTCGCTGAAACTGATTTTTACATCTTCAGTACCCATCAGTGCCTCATACTGTTTTATCAAGCTATATTTGGGTTCTGTTAGGATACGTTTAAAGTCCTCTTGTGAAAGTGCTTTTAGATTGACCCTTATTGGCAATCTGCCCTGTAATTCTGGCAATAGATCAGATGGTTTTGACAGTTGAAAGGCTCCAGAAGCTATAAAAAGTATGTGATCAGTTTTGATTGTTCCGTGTTTAGTGTTAACTGTTGTTCCCTCAATTAAAGGTAATAAATCTCTTTGAACACCTTCCCTTGAAACATCACCACCAACCCTTTCACTTCTTGCGCAAACTTTGTCTATTTCATCAATAAATACAATGCCATTGTCTTCGACTGCTTTTTTTGCCTCATTCACAATGTGATCAGTATCAATTAATTTATCTGACTCCTCATTAACCAAAATCTCATAAGAGTCGGCAACTGTTGTTTTCTTCTTTTTAGTTTTTGGTCCCATAGCTTTACCAAGCATGTCGTTTAGATTTATCATTCCTATACCAGCACCTTGTCCACCTTGAAGGTCGATTGTTGGAAATGATCCTGTGTCTTGAACAGCTATTTCAATTTCTTTTTCATTGAGTTCGTTATTTCTAAGTTTTTTTCTGAAACTTTCTCTTGTAGCAGGCCCAGAACCTGGTCCAACTAAAGCGTCTAACACACGTTCTTCAGCAGCTAATTGTGCTTTTGCCTTTACTTCTTTTCTCTTTATCTCACGAACCATTGTAATTGCTATTTCAATCAAATCACGAACAATGGATTCCACATCTCTACCTACATACCCAACTTCTGTAAATTTTGTTGCTTCAACTTTTATAAACGGCGCTTGTGCTAATTTTGAGAGCCTTCTAGAAATTTCAGTTTTACCAATCCCAGTAGGACCAATCATTAAAATATTTTTTGGAAGAACCTCTTCTCTCATATCCTCTGGTAATTGTTGGCGTCGCCAACGATTCCTTAATGCTATGGCTACAGATTTTTTTGCATCATCTTGGCCAATAATATATCTATCAAGTTCGGAAACAATTTCCCTTGGTGAAAATGCTTGCATTATCTAATACTCAATTTTTTCAAGTGTAACATTGCTGTTTGTGAAAACACAAATGTCGCCAGCAATTTTTAGTGATTTTAAAGCAATTTCTTCAGCGGTAAGATCAGTATCAATCAGTGCTTTAGCAGCGGATAGTGCATAATTACCACCGCTACCAATTCCAATAATTGACCCTTCAGGGTCTAACACATCACCCATTCCAGTAATTAGAAGTGATGTAGAAGAGTCTGCAACTGTCAGAAGTGCTTCTAGACGCCTTAAATATTTGTCGGTGCGCCAATCTTTCGCCAGTTCAACACATGCTCTGGTAAGCTGTTTAGGATGCTTTTCTAGTTTCGCTTCCAGTCTTTCAAATAAAGTAAATGCATCTGCAGTTGCTCCGGCAAAACCAGCGATAACACTACCATCACCTATTTTTCTAACCTTTTGGGCAGTGCCTTTTATAACTGTATTTCCAAGACTAACCTGTCCGTCTCCCGCGACAACAACCTGATTGCCTTTTCTTATACTAATAATAGTTGTGCCGTGCCATGATTGACTTTGTTGATTTTCCATACTGAGTGTTATGTGGCTATTTATTTATTAACTTCAAGCCCTGACTTTTCATTAAAAATTACATTTTTTATAGATAATCCAGTGATTTATTGATAGAAACCGACTGGATTTTGTTATGAGAACAGCAGAGTATAAAAGAGACACTAAAGAAACCTCTATCTCTGTCGATATTAATATCGACGGAACAGGTAAGTACGATATCAAGACTGGCATAGGATTTCTTGACCACATGCTTGAACAACTGTCAAAGCACTCACTTATAGATATGACGATAAAAGCAACAGGAGATACTCACATTGATTATCACCATACAACCGAGGATACAGGCATTGCAATTGGCGAATGTTTATCAAAAGCATTAGGTAATCGACAAGGTATTACACGTTATGCGCACTCATATATTCCTATGGATGAAACATTATCAAGAGTTACGCTTGATCTATCAAATAGACCTTATTTAATTTGGAAAGTAAAATTTAGTGCTCCAAAGATAACATCTTCTCAAGGTGACTTTGATACTGAATTATTTAAAGAATGGTTCCAAGCTTTTGCACAAGCAAGTGGAACAACATTACATGTGGAAAATATTTATGGAGAAAATAACCATCATATAATTGAATCTTGCTTTAAGGCTTTGGCAAGAAGTTTAAGAAATGCTGTTGCGATTAACGAGCGAGAGGGAATGAACATTCCTTCTACCAAAGGACAACTTTAATAATGATTAAAGAAGGCCAAAAGTTACCTTCATTTAAACTTAAAAATCAGAAAGATGAAGAAGTTAAATTTCCTACAAAAGAGGACACGGTAATTTATTTTTATCCTAAAGCGGATACTCCAGGTTGTACAAAAGAGTCTTGTGATTTCCAAAGCAACCTTCGGAAGTTAAATAATCTAAAGGTAAGAGTTTATGGTATATCCAAAGATACCATTCAAAAACAAAATAAATTTGCTGAAAAATATAAATTAAAATTTGATCTTCTTTCTGATGAGAGTGATAAAATCTGTGAAAAATTTGGTGTATGGATTAAAAAAAGTATGTATGGCAGAACGTACAAGGGCATAGATAGATCTACATTTCTCATTATGAAAGGCAAGGTCGTAAAGGTTTGGAGAAAAGTGAAAGTAAATAATCATGTAGAGGAAGTTGTTGATACTATTAAACAAATGAATAAATGAAGTTAGTAATTATCAACTACGGCTCAGGAAATTTACATTCAGTACACAAGGCATTTGAAGCCGTAAACAATAACTTAGAAAATCCATATGAAATTATTGTTACAAACACACCATCTGAAATATTAAAAGCCGATAAAATAGTTCTTCCTGGAGTTGGAGCTTTTCAAGACTGTAAGAACGCAATTCACAAAATAGACGGTCTATTTGAAAGTCTTGAACAAGTGGTAATTGGCGAAAAAAAGACTTTTATGGGCATTTGTGTTGGAATGCAATTACTAGCAGAAAAATCTTTAGAATTTGGTGAATGTGAGGGCTTTGGATGGATACCCGGAGAAGTAATCAAGATCGAGGCTCCAGCTGATTATAAAATTCCACACATGGGATGGAATGAAGTCACTTTTCGCAATCATGAATTATTGAATAATATTTCACAAAATACTGATTTTTATTTTGTGCACAGTTACTACTTTAGAACTCAAAAAAATGAAAATTGTATTGCAACTACAAAATATCCAAATCCAATTACTGCAGCAGTACTCAAGGAAAATATTTTTGGTACACAATTTCATCCAGAAAAAAGTCATAATAACGGAAAACAAATAATTACAAACTTTCTTGAGTGGGAACCTTCATGATTTTATTTCCAGCAATTGATTTAAAAGACGGTAAATGTGTAAGATTAATACAAGGTGATTTTAAACAATCTACAACATACAATGAGTCACCGTTAGAACAGGCTAAAATTTTTGAAGATTCTGGAGTGGAATATTTGCATTGCGTCGACCTAGATGGTGCGCTCAAGGGCAATTTTGAAAATATTAAATCTATTGAGCAAATAAAAAAAAATACAAATCTTAAGATTCAGTTCGGTGGCGGAGTAAGGAATATAGAAAGAGTTGAAAGACTCATTAATATTGGTGTTAATAATGTTATTATTGGAACATCAGCTTTCGAAAATAAAACTTTTTTTGAGAAATCAGTTTGCAATTATCCTAATAGAATTTCAATTGCTCTCGACATTAAGCAAAACCAAATTGCTACAAAAGGTTGGAAAGAGGTAAAAGATTTACAAATTTTTGATTTCTTGAAAAGCATAGAAGATCTTAAAATCAACTCAATAATAATTACTGACGTTATGAGGGATGGTATGAAGCAAGGAATTAACTTTGAAATGCTAGAAAATGTAATGGTTCAAACAAAAATTGACTGTGTTGCATCAGGCGGGGTATCAAATATCTCGGACCTTATTATCCTAAAGAAAAAAAATTACTCACAAATAAAAGGTGTAATTGTAGGTAAAGCAATTTATGACAAAAATATTGATATTGCTGAGGCATTAAAGATAGTTAGATAGAATGCTAAAAAAAAGAATCATACCCTGTTTAGATGTTGATCGAGGGAGAGTTGTCAAAGGTGTCAATTTTGTTGACTTAATTGATGCTGGCGATCCTGTTGAACAAGCAAAAATCTATAATTCTGAGGGAGCTGATGAACTATGCTTTCTAGATATAACTGCATCAAGTGACGATAGAGAAACCCTCTTTGAAGTTGTAAAAAAAACTGCTGAAAATTGTTTCATACCACTCACTGTAGGTGGAGGTGTCAGGACCATTGATGATATATCTCGTTTGCTTCACCATGGAGCAGATAAAGTGTCTATAAATACAGCAGCTGTTGAAAACATTGACCTGGTTGCAAAAGCGGCAAAGAAATATGGTTCCTCAACAATAGTTATAGCAGTAGATGCAAAAAAAAATGGAGATAAAAGTTGGAATATATTTACCCATGGTGGAAGAAAGCCCACAGATATTGATGCATTAGAATATTGCATTGAAGTAGCTAATTTAGGAGCTGGTGAGATATTATTAACTTCAATGGATAGAGATGGAACAAAAATAGGATTTGACAATGAATTATTGAGTACTGTCTCATCCTCTATTGATATTCCTGTTATTGCTTCAGGTGGCGTTGGAAACCTTGAGCACTTTGTTGAAGGGGTATTAAAGGGGGGAGCTAGCGCTCTATTAGCTGCCTCTATTTTTCATTTCGGAGAATATAGTATTAAAGATGTAAAAACATATCTTGCTGAACAAAATATAGCAGTTAGGATTTAATTATGAAAGGTTATTGGGTAGTAAAAGTCAATGTATTACATCCGGACAAGCAAAAATTATATGCAGAGTATGCAACTGAGGCGGTCAAAAAATACAATGGTAAATTTTTAGTACGGGGTGGTGAACAAACAACTATGGAAGGCAAAGAGTTTAAAAGAAACGTCATAGTTGAGTATGAGACAATTGAAATAGCTAAACAGGCTTATAACTCAGAAGAATATCTAAATGCAAAAAAAATCTTGGGAGATGAAAAGGATAGAATTTTTGCAATTGTTGAGGGAGTGGAATGAGCAGTAAAAAAGTTGATGTATTAGCTCGGCTCTTTGATACAATTATTTCACACGCTAATGAAGACCCTTCAAAATCTTATACGGCAAAACTTATATCAGAAGGTAAAAGTAAATGTATAGAAAAGTTAAAAGAGGAGTCACTTGAAACTGTGGAGGCCGCTGAAGAAGATAATGTAGAGCAAATAATTTATGAATCGGCAGATCTTATTTATCATTTGTTAGTCATGTTGAAAAAATTTGATATTACTCCTGATCAAGTCTATGAAGAGTTAGAAAAAAGAGAGGGTAAAACAGGACTTAGAGATTAATGTCATATGATAAGGAAAATATTTTTGCTAAGATTTTAAGAGGTGAAATCCCTTGTGATAAAATTTATGAGGATGAATATGTCCTGTCATTCAAAGATATTCGTCCGCAAGCACCTTCACATGCCTTAGTAATTCCAAAAGGGGAATACATAGACATAAATGATTTTAGTGCAAATGCTTCGGACGAAGAAATAATTGGTTTCAACCGTGCTATTTCAAACGTAGCAGATATGTTGGGTATAAGTGAAAAAGCTGGAGGAGGAGGATACAGGCTCATCGCAAATGCCGGTAAGGATGCGCATCAAGAAGTACCTCACTTACACTTTCATTTACTCGCGGGAAGACCATTGGGACCAATGGTATTTCCTGAAAAACCTGAATACGAATAATCAATATGACTAAAAAAATCTCAGATGCTGAACTCATCAAGCTGTTTAATAAGAATAAATTATTCGATCTTTTTAATATGACTGTTCTTGAAGTTGATACCACAGCTGGCAATATCAAAGTTGAGTTTGATATTGATAAAAAATATTGCAATCCTGCAGGTGATGTCCAAGGAGGTATTGTTAGTGGAATGGTAGATGATGCAACTGCATTAGCTTTTATATTTCAAAATCATTTCAAAAAAAGACCACCAACAATAGAATTGAAAACAAATTTTCTGTATCCAACTAAACCAGGGAAAGTTATTGGATATGGGCGAGTGGTGAAATCAGGAAAAAATATTGTATTCTTGGAGGGTAGATTGGAGCAAAACAATAGGACTGTTGTTACCTCAACATCAACTTGTGTAAGTGTTGATATGCCTCAGGTAAATTTTAAAAAAATGATCGGAGATAATAATGAAAAATAAACAATGGATTTTAAAAAAATTTCCAGTTGGTGAAATTAGTGAAGGGGACTTAGTTTTGGAGGAAAATGAAGTTCCCAGTCTTTTAGATAGTCAAATTTTAATAAGAAACATATATCTCTCTTTAGATCCTGCAAACCGCGGATGGATGAGTGGACAAAAATCTTATGTTGATGCGATGCAAACTGGAGACACCATGAGAGGTGGTACAATAGGCATAATTGAAGAGAGTAAAAATGAAAAATTTAAAAAAGGTGAAATTGTGAACTGTATGGGTGGATGGCAGCAATACTGTGTAAGTGATGGGAAAGGAGTAAGGCAAATTCCTCAAGGAACTGGTTTTCCTCTTGATTGTTACATGAGTATTTTAGGAATGACTGGCCTTACAGCTTACTTTGGTTTGCTTGATATTACTGATCCACAACCTGGCGAAACCTTAGTTGTTTCTGCAGCAGCTGGCGCCGTTGGATCAATTGTATGTCAAATAGGAAAAATTAAAGGCTGTAGAGTAATTGGGATTGCAGGCTCAGATACAAAATGTAAATGGCTTGTAGATGAATTGGGGATTGATTCTGCTATTAATTATAAGTCTGAAAATCTTAGACAAAAATTAAAAGAAACTTGTCCTGATGGTATTGACATATATTTTGAAAATGTAGGTGGTAGTATTACTGAGGCAGTCTTAACTCGTATGAATATTAACGGTCGCATAAGCCTTTGTGGTCTGATTTCAGGATACAATGCCGAATCAGTTGTACCAGGTCCAGCATGGGGAAATTTGCTTATAAAAAGAATAAAACTAAAAGGCTTTATTGTTTTTGACTATTTCAAAAGATATGTGGAGGCATATCAAGATATAACTCAATGGCTTAAAGACGATAAAATCAAATACAAAAATCATGTCATTCCAGGTATCGAAAATGCAGGTAGTGCAATAAAAAAATTATTTTCTGGTGAAAATGAGGGCAAATTAATAATTAAAATATCTGAACCAAATTAATAATTTCATCATGAAAAAAGTATTGATCTTTAGTAATGGAGAGCAAATAGGTGATGGAATATTAAAGCTTCAAATTGTAAATCAATTAAAAAACAGATTTCCTGATTTTGAAATACATTGGATGACAGATAAGATATATACTGAATACAATGTAAGGTTAAAAAAATATACGTCTGATTATATTGATAAAGTTTGGGAAAAAGCAAATCTTAACCCTTTCTTCTGGAAAAAAATTTCGCCAATGTATGACTTAGAGTCTGAGCATTTTGATATAATTATTGATACTCAGAAGACCGTGATTAGAACAATAGCACTTCGTAGAATTAAAAATAAAAAATTTATATCATCCTCAGCTAACTGGTTTTTTTCTGATATCAGACCCAATAATATTTCTAAAAAAAGAAAATTTTATATTCAAAGCATAATTGAAATGCTTGATTTAGTTTCTACGTTTAAAGACAGTAAAAAAAGCCACATCACAATCCCAAAAGAAATTGTTAATGAATTAAAAAAAATATTTTCTGCAAACAAAAAATATTTAGGAATATCACCCGGTTCTAATACCCCAAAAAGAATTTGGTCATTTGAAAACTATATGAATGTAGCAAAATATTTTGAAGATAAAGGGTTTAATATTGTTTATTTTTTAGGCCCACAGGAAACGCATATGAAAAAGGAAATAATTAAACAAATAAAAAACCCAATATTTCCAGAAGAAACTTTGAAAAATTATCTTGGATTAGAAGTAGTTATGGGCACTACAAAATTTCTTGATATAGCAATTGCTAATGATAGTGGAACAGGTCAAATGCTATCAACAAATTTATGTCCACTGTTAAAAATTTGTGGTCCGACAAGTGCTGTTAAGTTTTTAAACGATCAATTTGAAAATATTCATTTTATATCATCAGTAGATTTTGGAGGCAGCAATGTTAATTTGATATCGCCGAACGATGTTATTAATAAAGTAAATAAAATTTTACAATCATCCTGATCGACTTTTGATTAACCGATCTAAAATTCTGTCAGGCAATAACATCGGAAGAGTCCAGTACATCATTCTACTAGGTGTAATGGCATACCTTGTTTTTCTGTTTGGATTATGTAGCGCATTAAAAACTAATTTTCCCACTTCTTCAGCCGGAAAGGCAATCTTCTTAGCGTTTTTCATTCTTTTCGGTATTCCTTTCGCATCGTTTGCATAATCAGTTTTTTTGAGACTTTGTATGAATTTTTTGTCAATTTTATCAAAAATTTCGGTTTTTATTGGACCTGGTCCAATAACCACTACATCCACTCCGTACCTCATCAACTCTCTTCTTAAACTATGACTTAAGCCTTCCAGTCCAAATTTAGATGCAGTATATGCTCCAACACCAGGCATACCAATTTTTCCGGAAATCGAACTTATATTGAAAATTACACCCTTCTTCAAACTATTATTTTTTTCTGCTCCACATAATGGCGCAAAATATTTTATGACTCTAAATGCGCCATTTAAATTAATATCAATTTGTTTTTCAAAATCTTTCACTTTTTGGTGCAATAGAGGGCCAGATATTGCTACACCTGCGTTATTGACCAAAGCAAGAAGGTTCGAATTTTTAAGATCCTTTTTCAAAAATGCGACTGCCTTTTTTAGCTGAGCTTCTTTTGTTACATCAAAGATTAAAGGTGTAAAATTATCCTTATAAATTTTTTTTAATCTGCTTGCATCTTTTGAATTACGAACGCTTCCATAAACATGAAAACCTTTCTTTACAAAATAACTGAGTGTTCCTAGTCCAATACCAGTAGAAACACCTGTGATCATAATAGATTTTTTACTCATAGTCTTGCTCCATAAATTTGAATTATTTTCGAGGCGAATATTACACCCTCATTCCCACATTGCTCTAAATTTTCACCATTAATGTATCCAAGTAAGAAGCCTGCAGCAAATAAATCACCTGCTCCAGTAGTATCGACTAAATTCTCAATTTGCTGAGCTTTTATATTAACACATTGATCTTTATGAACAATCATTGCACCTTTTTCACCAAGTGTGACAGCAAATATTTTATCATGCTGACTTATAATTTCGAGACAATCATCAAGACTATCCTTTTGATAAAGCGATTTAATTTCCTCTTCATTTGCAAAAATTATATCAGCTTCATTATTAACTAGATTTAGAAAACTTTCTCTAAATCGTTCAATGCAAAAAACATCAGACACACTAAATGCAACTAACCTGTTTGCCTCTTTAGAAATTTTTATTGCTTTTTTAATTGCTTCTTGCGCATCATCAAGATCCCAAAGGTATCCTTCAAGATAAGTAATTTTTGACTGTGCTATAACATCCTCATTGATATCATTTGATTTTAGTTTTTGAGAAATTCCTAAATATGTACTCATTGTTCGTTGTGCATCTGGCGTTACCATTACTAGACATCTTCCGGTTTCACTTTCATCTGATTGGGCCTGATTTGCAAAAATAACTTTTTCTTTTTCAAGACCTCGAATGAACGAATTTCCAACTTCGTCTTTACCTACTTTGCCGATGAAAGCAGATTTGATATTATTTTGAGCTAATGCAACGATAGAGTTTGCGACTGATCCTCCAGAGACATTAGCTTTTATCTCAATTTTGTTTGATAGGGATTTGATAGTATCTAAATCTACAAGTGACATAAGCCCTTTTCTTAGCTCTTGTTGATTTATAAATTCATCATTGACATCGGTGATTACATCTACGATTGCATTTCCTATACCAACAATGTCAAATTCTTGACTTACCATGTCTCCACCCAAGGACGTAAATCTAGCTCAAACGTCCACGCATTTTTTGGTTGATTATGTATCATCAAGTAGTTTTGCGCAATATCATCTGGCTTCATCAAACCATCAATTTTTTTCTTTTCTTTGACATACTCAGGAAAAAGCTTATTCACCCACGGCGTATCAATTGCTCCATCTACAATAACATGAGCGACATGAATACCTTTTGGCGCTAATTCTTTCGCCATACTTTGCGCCAAAGCTCTTTTCGCTTGTTTAGCACCGGAGAATGCTGCAAATCCTTCTTTACCTCTTATACTGGCTGTTGCGCCGGTAAATATGATTGTCCCTTTTTTCCTTGGTATCATTTTTCTAGTTACTTCTCTTCCCATTAAAAAAGCTCCAAAAGTCGCCATTTCCCATACTTTATAATATTTTTTTGAGGTTGTTTCTAAAATGTTGAAACGAATGTTGGCTCCAATGTTGTAAACGGCCACATTAATTTCACCAATTTCTGCTTCAATCTTATTAATAAAGTTAATTACATCTTCTTCTTTTCTTGCGTCTAAACTATATGCAAAACACTTTCCGCCGTTTTTTTCTATTTCTTCTTTAAGTGGCGATAATTGATCCCCGTTCCTTCTAGCAACTACAGTAATGAAGTTATTTTTTGCAAATACTCTCGCTACCGCAGAACCAAGGCTATCACCCGCGCCGATAATGAGTGCTACTTCTTTATTAATCATAATGAATAAAGTTATCAGCAAACAATAGACAGTTAAAGGTGTTTTATTTTCATAACTATTTATGCTTTTTTTGTTTTAATTGGCTTTTTTCTAGTTGGATAACAAGTTTTACATATTTTACACTCTATTCCAAAACAACTTCGAGCTTCACAATATTCCCTTCCATAAAATATTATTTGTAAATGTAACTTGTTCCATAGTTTTTCAGGAAATATTTTTTTTAAATCATGTTCAGTTTGCTTTACACTCTTACCATTTGTTAACCCCCATCTTTGGGCAAGTCGATGAATATGAGTATCAACAGGAAATGCTGGGTGACCAAAACCCTGTGACATTACAACACTAGCTGTTTTATGCCCTACTCCAGGAAGCGCCTCTAGATCTTCAAAGGTTTCTGGAACCTCACCACTATAATTTTTCATTAATATTTTTGATAGCTTTGAGATAGCTTTTGATTTTTGTGGAGCAAGACCACAGGGTCTAACAATATTATAAATGGTTTTGACCGGCAGCTTCTCCATTTTCGCAGGATTATTTGCTTTCTTAAAAAGCAAAGGAGTTACTTCATTGACTCTTTTATCCGTACACTGCGCACTTAGAAGAACAGAAATTAATAATTCAAAATTATTTTTATGATTTAGTGGAATTGGGGTTTCGGGATAAATTTTATTTAAAATACTAATAATTTTTTTTGCCTTATCAGCCCTTAACATTATGGTTCTTTTTCAGCCTAATTTATATTTAGCACATCCGACATGTCAAATAGGCCAGGTTTTTTGTTCATGCCCCATTTCACAGCTTGTATTGCTCCGTTAGCAAAAATACCTCTATCTTTTGCTGTATGCTTGATAGTAATATCCTCATCCCTGCTTGAAAAAATAATTTCGTGATCACCAATTACTTCACCTTTGCGGAAGGATGAGACTACAATTTTATCTTTAGTATTTTTAGCCTTTATGTTTAGGCGAGAGATTTTTTTTATATTTTCAAATTTTTTATTTTTACCTTCTGCTGCAGCTTGCCCCATCATTATTGCAGTGCCTGAAGGTGCATCAATTTTATGTCGATGATGCGTTTCGTTTATAATTGTATCAAAATCATTTTTTAAACTTGAGGAACTTATTTTAATTAATTTATTTATTAGGTTTATACCTAAACTCATATTACCTGATTTTATGATTGTTGCATGCTGCGCAGCGAGTTTAATTTTTTTTAATTGAGAGCTATTAAAACCTGTAGTTCCAATTATGTGTACTATTCTTGCTTGGGCTGCATATTTTGTATGTATTAAAGTTGCTTCAGGAGTTGTGAAGTCAATAACAGCGTCAGTTTTAGCAAATAATGGAATAATATTATCTGTGACTTTAATTTTTAATTTTTTTGTTTTGAGTAATTGCCCTAAATCCTTGCCAATAGCTTTATGCCCACTTCTCTCGGTTACACCATACAAAACAAGCGATTTATCTTTCAAAACTCTTTTAGCGATTTGCATTCCCATGCGTCCGGTTACGCCAGTTATGACAATTTTTATTTTTTTCATTAATTTAGGATAATCGAAATAATTGAAAAAGTAAGTTTTTTAAGCTTTTGTTTTCCAAAAATCCTTAGCTTTTTTAAAAAATGCCGATGCTAAAGGACTCTCATTTTGATCACTGGTTTCTTGAAAGGATTTCAATATTTCAATTTGCTTCTTACTTAAATTTACTGGTGTTTCAACTTTTGCCTGAATATACAAATCACCTAAATAACCGTTGCGAACATTAGGCATGCCTTTTGATTTTAATCTGAATTGGTCACCAGATTGAGTACCTTGAGGTATTTTTAGCCTTGCTTTACCCCCATCTATTGTCGGTATGTCAATAGCGCCGCCAACAGCAGCGTCAACCATAGATATTGGGACCTCAGCAAATAAATTTTCATTCTCACGAGCAAATATTTCGTGCTCATTTACATTTACAAATATATACAAGTCCCCCTGCTGTCCGCCGTTCAGACCCGCTTCACCTTCTCCAGATAGTCTTATTCTAGAACCGTCATCAACGCCTTTTGGTATTTTCACCATCAAACTCTTTGTTTTCTGCGTTCTCCCAGTTCCGCTGCATGGTCTGCATGGATCTGAAATAGTTGAACCACTTCCCTGACAAGTTGGACAAGTTTGTTGAATTGAAAAAAAACCCTGCTGCGAGCGAATCTGTCCCCTTCCTCCGCATGACTGACAAGTTACTGGCTGACTTCCTTGAGATGCGCCAGAACCTGAACAAGAACCGCATTGAACTTGAGTTGGAATTTTTACTTTAAATTTTTTACCATTAAACGCTTCTTCAAGACTAACAGTAATATCATATCTTAAGTCTGAGCCACGATTATTTGTTTTTCTTCTACGATTTCCTCCACCACCGAAAAAGGATGAGTCTCCAAAAAAGTCTTCAAAAATATCTTGAAAAGCTGATGAATTAAAATCAAAACCAAAACCGCCCTGGCCTGTATTACCATCCACTGCCGCATGACCAAACTGGTCGTAAGCTGAACGTTTTTCTTTATCATGAAGTACAGCGTATGCCTCACTCGCCTCTTTGAATTTAACTTCCGCTTCTTCATCGCCCTGATTACGATCAGGATGATATTTCATTGCTAGTTTTCTGTAGGCTTTTTTTATTTCTGAGTCATCAGCTGACTTGGAAACGCCAAGAACTTCATAATAGTCTCTTTTTGACATAAGCTTACCTGCTTACGATTGCTTATTATCTTCTTTGACTTCCTCGAATTCAGCATCAACAACCTTTTCATTATTCTGGTCAGATCCAGTAGCTGTATTGTCAGATGGCTCGTTTGGATTAGGAGCATCTTGTTGTTGAGCCTTATACATTGCTTCACCTAATTTCATAGACGATTGAGTTAATGCTTCAAGTCCACTTTTAATCTTATCGGTGTCGTCTGAAGCGACAGCTTCTTTTAAAGCCTTAATATCATTTTCAATTGTATTCTTTTCTTGCTCAGAAACCTTATCACCAAACTCTTTTAGATTTTTCTCAGCAGAGTGTATCATTGTGTCTGCTTGGTTTTTAACATCAACGCCTTCTCGCTTTTTCTTATCTGCTTCCGCGTTAGCTTCAGCTTCCTTGACCATTTTGTCGATCTCTTCTTCACTCAAACCACCCGATGCTTGTATTTTAATTTGTTGTTCTTTTCCTGTACCTTTGTCTTTTGCAGACACATTTACAATACCATTAGCGTCAATATCAAATGTTACTTCAATTTGAGGAACACCCCTAGGCGCAGGTGGTATGCCTACTAAGTCAAAGTTACCAAGTAATTTATTATCAGCAGCCATTTCTCTCTCACCCTGACACACTCGTATTGTTACAGCAGTTTGATTGTCATCAGCAGTTGAAAATACCTGACTTTTTTTTGTTGGAATTGTTGTATTTTTATCAATTAATTTTGTAAAGACGCCACCAAGAGTTTCAATACCAAGGGATAGAGGTGTAACATCAAGCAGTAATACATCCTTAACATCCCCTTGAAGAATACCAGCTTGAATAGCTGCACCTTGTGCAACAACTTCATCTGGGTTCACTCCTTTATTTGGTTCTTTACCAAAAAAGTTTTTAACAGTTTCTATAACTTTTGGCATTCTTGTCATTCCACCAACCAAGACTACCTCGTCAATTTCACCGGCACTCAAACCGGCATCCTTGAGAGCGGCATCACATGGTTTAATTGTTTTTTCAATTAAATCATCAACAAGTGTTTCAAGCTTTGCTCTTGTCACCTTGATATTTAAATGCTTAGGGCCTGACTGATCAGCTGTAATAAATGGTAAATTAATTTCTGTTTGAGATGTTGAAGATAATTCGATCTTAGCCTTCTCAGCAGATTCTTTCAATCTTTGGAGTGCTAATTTATCCTGAGTAAGGTCAATATTATTTTCTTTCTTAAATTCTTCAGCAAGATAATTTAAAAGACGAGTGTCAAAGTCCTCACCACCTAAAAATGTATCACCATTAGTTGACTTTACTTCAAAAACTCCATCACCAATTTCTAAAATTGAAATATCAAAAGTGCCACCACCTAAATCATACACAGCAATAGTTTTGCCATCCTTCTTATCTAAACCATATGCTAGTGCAGCAGCAGTTGGCTCATTGACTATTCTTTCAACCTCAAGTCCAGCTATTTTACCAGCATCTTTAGTAGCTTGTCTCTGAGCATCATTAAAGTAAGCAGGAACAGTGATGACTGCTTTTTCAACTTTTTCCCCTAAATACCTTTCTGCATCTTCTTTTAATTTTTGAAGTACAAAAGCAGAAATTTGAGATGGTGAATATTTTTCAGATCCTGACTCTACCCATGCATCACCATTTTCAGATTTAATGATTTTAAAAGGCACCATGTCGGCATCTTTTTTGACCATTGGGTCTTCGAAAGACCTACCTATAAGTCTCTTGATCGCAAAAAATGTATTTTCAGGGTTTGTTACACCTTGCCTTTTTGCAGGTTGTCCAACTAACTTTTCTTCATCACTTCCAAAACTTATAATTGAAGGCGTAGTTCTAGATCCCTCAGCATTTTCAATAACCTTAGGGTCCTTCCCATCCATTATCGAGATACAACTATTTGTAGTCCCTAAATCTATTCCTATTACTTTTGCCATATTCTCACCCTGAATTGATATTTGTTTTATATATGGGTAATTGATTTTGCAGTACAACCCCTTGCTTAAAAAAAGAGTAAAATGAGATTTTTAATTATTATTATACTATCCTATTGATATCATTTAACTTTTTTCTTTACTACGCCTACAAGTGCTGGTCTTAGAAGTCTATCTCCAATTTTGTATCCCTCTTGAACAACCTCAGCAACAGTTCCTGCTTCTTGATCATCCTTTTCAACTTCAAACATCGCTTGGTGAATATTCGGATCAAATTGCCCACCTAATGATTTAATTTGTTCAATCTTAAATTTTTCAAAAGTAGAAATAATTTGTTTTTCGGTAAGCTCAATGCCCTCGAATAATTGTGAAAGACTGTCTGATTTTTCTTTTACTTCTTTAACTTTAACTGAAGCTATGGCTCTTTGGAGATTATCGAGAACCAACAATATCTCTTTTGCAAAATTTGAAATCACATAATTGCTTAAGTCCTCTTTTTCTCTATCAAATCTTTTTCTTAGATTTTCATTTTCAGCCAGGCTGGTTAGAAGCCTACTTTCAAGTTCTTTAAGCTTATCATTATCATCAGCACCCACATCTTCTGTTTTTACTTCAGAATTTTCATCTACTTTAGTTGGCTTGGGGTCTAAATTCTTTTTATTTTTATTTTTGGCCATATTTAATTATGTAATGATCTATATTATTTTCGTCAATACATAGTATAATTTATCACTCAATGAGAAATAATAGAAATATTAACCAATTAAGAGATATAGAAATAATTCCTAATTTTTCATGCAATCCGGAAGGCTCATGCTTAATTAAATGTGGCGATACGCATGTGATCTGCAGTGCATCGCTTGATAGAAATTTACCAAGATGGTTAAAAAATTCGGAGACTGGGTGGGTAACAGCAGAATATGGAATGTTACCAAGGTCAACTTATGAGAGAATGTCTAGAGAGGCCGCCAAAGGTAAACAATCTGGTAGAACACAGGAAATACAAAGACTAATTGGAAGATCATTAAGATCTATAGTTAATTTAGAAGATTTAAGAGAATTACAAATAATAATAGATTGTGATGTTATTCAAGCAGATGGTGGAACAAGAACCGCTTCAATTTCAGGATCATTTATTGCACTTCAATTATGCATAAATCATATGCTTAATAAAAAAATTATAAAAAAAAATCCAATTAGTGAATATGTTGCCGCAATCAGCTGTGGAATTATAAATGGTGAACCTTATTTAGACTTAGATTTTGAGGAAGATCAAAATGCTGAAGTAGATGCAAATTTTGTAATAACAGAAAGCGGTAAATTGGTTGAAGTACAGATGACTTCGGAAAAGAAGCTTTGTGAGGAGAGGTCATTTAATGCAATGTTGGAACTTGCAAAATCAGGGATCTCTGAGATCATCCAAATACAAAAAAAAATTTTAAGTGATTAAAAACATAAAAGAAATAGTTATTGCCAGTCACAACGAAGGAAAGGTAAGAGAAATCAGATCTCTATTAAAGCCAATGGGTCTCAAAATTTACTCTGCAAAAAAATTTTGTATCAATGAACCAATCGAAAATGGAAAAACTTTTAAAGAAAATTCTCTAATAAAATCGAAAAATGCTGCCAAAAAATCAGGCATTCCTGCCATAGCTGACGATAGTGGCCTTTGTATTCTATCGCTTGGTAATCAGCCTGGAATATATTCAGCCCGATGGGCAGGAAAGGATAAAAATTTCAACACTGCAATCAAAAAAATACACCAAAAAATTCTTAAAAATAATTATGTAAACAAGAGTTCTCGAAAAGCTTTTTTTTGTTGTGCTTTATCTATTTATTTTCCAGATAATAATTACAGAGTATTCGAAGGAAAAAAATATGGCCATGTTCAATTTCCCCCTCTAGGCAAAAATGGTTTTGGATATGATCCTATTTTTGTACCAATTGGTTATAAAAAAACATTTGGTGAAATGAATTTCGATTATAAAGAAAGAATAAGTCATCGATCAATAGCATTTAAAAAAATGAAAACATATTTAGAAAGATTTATAGATTAATTTAAAAGACTAAATTTTTGATTCTTTATTTTATATATTTTTGGTTGACGTGAGACATTGCCATTTGAAGTCATTTTAAACCATCCATTTATACCAATAAAGCCATTGGAGTTATGCAGCTTTTCTATTGTGAAATTGTTTTTGTCTTGATGAAGATTACTGATGAGTCCAACAATATCATAACTTAATGCCGCTAAAGAGTGTGGCTTAGAATTGAAAACTTCTAAATACATATCCTCAAATTTTCTCCGATTATCTATATCAAGTGAAGCGAAGTATCCATTATCTAAACCTGGTTCTTTTAGTGATAAATTTTTAGCCCACAATGAACTTCCAATATATTGTATTTTTTTAGGGTCTACGTCGTAATATGGAAGTATAGAACTGAAGTTTGACACTTCTTGAAAATTTTGCGCGAAAATTATCAGGGCTTCAAAATTTAATTCACCGTAAGTATCTAATTTTTTTAACTTCTTCAATTCCTCTTTTGCTTTTTCAGAATTTTCTTTTTCCAATTGTTTAATTTTCTTTTCTAAATTAGCTTTTCTTTCTTCAAAATTAGAAACATTCTTTGAAACATCATAAAAATCTGGAGAATTTGGATTATAGAAAGTAAAGTTAAAGGTCGATAAATTATTTTTAGACTGAAATTGTTTAATTTCTTTTTCAACACGACTTCCAAATTCATTTCTTGGAACTAATACAGCATATTTTTTTAAATTACGCTTAATGGAATAGGTTAATAATTCATTTAATTCATCTTCTAATTTAAGCCCAAATACATATAACCTGTTATCTTGTATTTTAGAATTATTAGAAAATGCAACAATGGGTATGTCTTTATTTTTTGTAACTTCCCTGACCTGATTTACTTTATCGGAGAAAACTGGCCCGATAATTATATCTATATCATCTTCAAGTACGCTATATAATCGAGATAATAACTGCTCTTCATCACCTGTATCAATTATTGTAAATATTATTTTCTTATTATTTTTTTTTTCAACTGCCAATTGAGCAGAGTTTAATAACGATTTACCTATTTGATAATGTTTACCGCTTAAAGGGAGCATCAAAACAATATTAAGAAATTCTCTTTGAGCAGTATCTTTTTCTTCATTCAAAATCTGCGATGATAATGAATTATTATTTATATTCTTATTATCTAATTTTATAGATTTATTATATGTGGTAGTTTCAGTTTGGTAATTAGTTGGAGTTTCACAACTTAGAAAGCCAATGAATGTAAAGATAGTTATTAGTAGAATAAATTTTTTTTTTAGATACATATGAACATAAAACTAAACAATAGTTATATTAATGAATTATTAGAATACGAAAAGGTTCAAAATGGATTATACATTGTGGCAACTCCAATTGGCAATTTAGGTGATATTACCCTACGATCTCTTAAAATTCTGTCTTGTGTAGATTTAATCTTATGTGAAGATACTCGCATAAGTAAAAAATTAACAAATAAATATGGAATTAAAACCCAACTAAAACCATTTCATAAATTCAACTCAAAAAACTCTATTCCATTAATAATAAAAAAATTACAAGCGGGATTATCAATTGCAATAATATCTGATGCCGGCACACCAATAATTTCGGATCCTGGCTCAGATCTTATAAAAATTTGTGACGAAAAAAAAATTAATGTATTTTCGTTACCTGGTCCATCAGCAACCATATCAAGCTATGTTTTGTCTAGTTTTGCTCAAAAATCTTTTATGTTTAGAAGTTTTTTTCCAAGAAATAAAAATGAAGCTCTAAAAGAATTGGATTTGATAAAAAAACTTGAATGCGCAGTAATATATTTTGAATCACCTCTGCGAATTCTAAAAACACTTAATTTTATCAATGATCATCATGGTAGTTGTGAGGTAACATTTGTAAGAGAATTAACTAAAAAGAATGAAGAAGTCATTAACTCGAATATTACAGAAGTAATTGAAAAACTGAGAAACAGAAAAAAAATTTTAGGTGAAATAACATTTGTGGTTAAGCCTCTTTGCCACAGTAAAGAAAATAAAATTTCAAATGAAGAAATTTCAATATTATCTGATCAACTTTTAGCTGCAGGGCTTAATACATCTAAAATTTCAAAAATTATTTCAACATTCTTTAATCTTTCAAAAAGAGAGGTATATCAGTTACTAATAAAAAATAAGCAATGATATTAATTTTGATATATAATAATAATTTATAATGCACATTAAGTTTGTTTATACCTTAGTTTATATAATACTACCCTCTATCCTGATAGCTCACTGTGCACAAGTAGCAACCGGCACAGCTGTTAAGGTAGTTACAGTCAATCAAGAAGATAGATCAATTGGAGAGTTTGTTGATGATACAATTATTAAAACTTTAATAAAAAATACATATTTTGATCAAAACGAAAAATTATTTTTTAATATTGATGTTGAGGTGTCACAAGGAAGAGTGTTATTGACTGGGACAGTTGAGAATATAGATCTTAAAATTGAAGCAACACGGATTGCTTGGGGAGTAAAAGGAGTACAAACTGTTATTAATGAAATCCAAATATCAAACTCAGATAGTATAATTAACTTCGCTGATGATCTTGTTATAAGCACAAAGGTAAAGGGAAAACTTATATTGAATGAAAGTGTTAATTCATTAAATTATAGTATTGAGACAGTCAATAAGCTAGTCTACATCATAGGTATTGCTGGAAGCGAGGATGAAAGAGATTTAGTAATAAATATCGCTAGAGATATATATGGTGTTGAAGAAGTAATAGATTACATCTCAATCAAAACTGATGAATTTTAATTTAAATGAACGTAGGTTTTCAAATTGATGAAATTGATAAGCTCAATATTAAGACTGATAGTTCCTTACCATTAATTCTAGAGTCCCAAAAAAGAAAAAATAAGAATTTTTATTTTTTACCAGGTAGTCTGACATTTAAAAATAATTTGGTATATGCTCAGGCTAGAGAAATTTCTTTTAAAGATAATAATTTAAAAAATTATGTAATTGGTAATCCTAAACAAGTAAGTGTTGATAATTTCAATTATGTTTTCATTCGACAGGATCCGCCTTATAACATGGAATATATTTCTTCTATGCATCTCTTAGAACAAGTAAAAGGGCCTACTAAATTTATAAATCGTCCAAATGGGATAAGAAACGCACCAGAAAAAATTTCAATGCTATCTTATAAAGAAATAATACCTCCAACGGTTATTACTAGAGAAAAAAAGGAAATAAATGATTTTATAAAACAAAATGGAAAGTGCGTAATTAAACCTCTCTACGGCAATGGAGGCGAAAGTATATTTTTACTTGATAAACAAGATGAAAACTATAATCAAATCATCGAACGTTTCATAGATCAGCATACCGAGCCATTTATAATTCAAAAATTTCTTCCGGAAATCAAACATGGAGACAAACGAATAATTCTTGTTAATGGAGAACCAATTGCAGCTTTGAGAAGGATACCTAAGAACAACGAAATACGCTCAAATATTCATGTGGGAGGAAATTGCGAAGCAGTCAAAATATCAAGACAAGATTTAAATATTTGTAAGGAAATCAGAGGATTTTTAAAAGATGAAGGACTTTTTTTTGTAGGCATTGACGTAATTGGTAAATATTTAACAGAAATAAATGTTACGTCACCAACCTGCATACAAGAAATCAAAAAACTTCATAAGATTGATATTTCAAAAATAATTTGGGATCAGCTTTTAAAAACTAATTAATTCGATATGAGCATACAATCAAAAATACTCAACTTCATGCTTAAAAAATATATAAAAAATGTTCAACCTCCTGTTGAAGAAAGATCCTACATTGAAGCAAGAAAGATGATGAATCAGGAAGGTTACGTTGATCAAGGTAACTCATTAGGCTCTAAACTTTTGCAAAAATTAATTTTCAATAAACGCAAATCATCTATCGACATTAAAGAAATTTATTTAAGTGAAACGAGAACTTTACATTTTACAAATAAAAACTTCGATAAAGAAAAATGTATACTTTATCTTCATGGAGGGGGTTATGTAGCTGGATCACCAGAGACACATCAAAATATGCTTATAACATTAGCTAAGTTATCCTCAATTCAAATATTTGCTATTGATTACCCATTATCACCTGAAAGTAATTTTCCCAAAGCAATCGACGAAACTATAAGCAGTTATAATGCCTTATTAGAAAGAGGATTTAAAAATGAAAATATTTATTTTGGAGGGGACTCAGCTGGAGGTAATTTAACTTTAGTCAGCACATTGAAATTACAAGAGCTAAATCAAAAATTACCTTCAAAACTTTTTTTATTATCTCCATGGACAGACCTTACTGGCGAGGGAAGAAGCATTGAGGAAAATTCAAAGTCAGATCCTTATTTATCTTACGATAATTGGCTAAACACATCGCTCTCTATGCAGAAAACCGTCAAAGAATGGTACGCCCCAAATCAAGATTATAAAAATCCTCTTATATCCCCTGTATTTGCAAAATACTCTAACTATCCAAAAACCTTGATACAGGTTAGTGATATTGAAATATTGTATAGCGACTCCCTGGATCTTGAATCTAAAATAAAAGACGGAAACAATGAAGTAACTTTAAGCGTATACAACAATCTACCTCATGTTTGGCAAATATTCGGTTTTTTACCTGAGGCAAAACAAGCACTCAAAGAGATCGCATATTTTTTGAAAAACTAACTTTTAAAGGCTGATAACGCAGCTAAGTTAACAATGTCAGCAACATTTGCTCCTAAAGGTGCAATTTGTATACTTTCTTTAAAGCCAACCAAGTATGGTCCAACTAGTGTACCTCCTCCTAATTCCTGAAGCATCTTAGTTGATATGCTTGCACTGTGAATAGCTGGCATAATTAACAAATTTGCAGGCCCAGTTAATTTACAAAAAGGATAAAGATTCATTAAATTTTCATTTAAAGCAGTATTAGCGCCCATTTCACCGTCATATTCGAAGTTTACATTTCTCTCATCAAGAATTTTTTTTGCATCTCTCATGTATACTGATCTCTCAGTATAAGGCTTGCCAAAATTTGAGTATGAAACCAGAGCGGCTCTTGGTTCAATTCCAAATATTTCTCTTACTACCTCAGCACTTTCTTGTGTGATGTTTGCTAATTGTGAAGCATTTGGCATATCATGTACATTTGAGTCGGCAACGAAAATAGTTCTCCCATTACATAACATTACTGTCATGCCAAGAATTGTTTTATTAGGTATTGGGTCAAGCACATACTCGATACTTTCCAAGGAAGCAGCATAGCTTCTTGTTAAACCGCAAACCATTGCATCAGCTTCTTTTAAAGATACCATACATGCTGCAAAAACATTTCTTTCCCGATTGAGAAGATCTAAACAATCCTTTTTTAAAAAACCTTTTCTTTGTAAACGATGATAGATATGTTCGGCATACCTATCATGTTCGGATTTATTCCTAGTACTGTGAATTTCCATTTGGTCAAAAAAATCTAATCCCATTTCCTGCATTTTATCTTTTATGACGTCATCTCTTCCAATTAATATTGGAGTACCCATTCTATTGTTTAGAAAAATTACTGCAGCTCTGATCATATCTTCCTCTTCACCTTCAGTAAAAATTACTCTTTTTGGATTTTCTTTTACTTCTTGAAAAACTTTTTGTAGAAGACCAGCAGAAGGATTGAGCCTCGCAGATAACTCATTCGAGTAATTTTCAATATCAACAATTGCTTTCCTTGCAACACCAGTATCCATAGCGGCTTTAGCAACTGCTGGAGGAACCTTACTAATAAGTCTTGGATCGAAGGGAGAAGGGATAATATAATCTGGGCCGTATTGAGGTCTTTTCCCAGGATAAGCATTGGCTACCTCATCTGGTACATCTTCCTTGGCTAGATCAGCTATTGCTTTAGCCGCAGCAATCTTCATTTCAAGGTTAATTGTTTTTGCCCTTACATCTAATGCACCTCTAAATATATAGGGGAATCCCAAGACATTATTAACCTGATTAGGATAATCTGATCTCCCAGTAGCAATAATCGCATCCTTTCTACATTCTTTAATCTTTTCAGGCAATATTTCAGGTTCAGGATTAGCCATTGCAAAAATAATTGGTTTTTCTGCCATAGATAAAACCATTTTTTGACTAATGATATTACCAATTGAGAGACCAAAAAAAATATCAGCTCCGTTTAATGCATCTTCAAGAGTTCTACACTTTGTTTTTACTGCATGTGCAGATTTCCATTGGTTCATATTTTCTTTTCTTTCAGTATGAATAACTCCTTTGGTGTCACACAATATTGCATTTTCATTTGGCATACCCATTGCCTTTAAGAGCTCTAGACATGCAATACCTGCAGCACCTGCTCCATTAACAACAATTTTGGCTTCATTAATTTTTTTTCCTGTAAGGTCCATTGCATTTATAAGTGCTGCAGCAGATATAATTGCTGTTCCATGTTGATCATCATGAAAAATAGGTATGTCCATTTGTTCTCTTAGTGAATCTTCGATTATAAAACACTCAGGAGCCTTAATGTCTTCAAGATTTATTCCTCCAAAAGATGGTCCTAAATACTTTACAGAGTTAATAAATTTTTCAGCATCCTCGGTATCAATTTCTAAATCAATTGAGTCGATATCTGAAAATCTTTTAAATAAAACAGATTTTCCTTCCATAACTGGTTTTGATGCATGAGCTCCTAAATTTCCAAGGCCTAATATTGCAGTTCCATTTGATATAACTGCAACTATATTACCCTTACTTGTATAGTCGTAAACTGTACTTATATCTTCAGCTATAGCATTTACAGGAGCCGCAA